>JAMPFB010000004.1 GCA_023664735.1 Robinsoniella sp.
GCCATCAAAAACAGGAAAGCCAATCCACTCTCCTCCCTCTGTTGCGTCCGGCTTAGCCGTTACCTTCAAAAAAATTCTTCTGTTGCGTCCACTTAACCACTGCCTTCAAAAAAACAGGCTGAACTGTCACCAAAATCAGGTGACTTTACGGCTTCCTAATTAGCAGCTTTGCAATTTCCTCCATAGAAGCCCCTTCCGGAATCTGATGCTTTCCTGTGCATATTCTTTTATCATATCCACCTTGGCACAGAAAACGGTCAAATTCCGCAGCATCTGTTACAAGTCCAGCTTCTACCGCCCTTCTTGCCACACTTAAGGAACCATCTCCGGAACGAACCTCCAAAATAATGCTCTTTTTTCCTTCAGCCACAGAAGTTTCTTCCTGCTCTTCTTTTGAGTCATTTTTTGGCGTTTCCGTCTGTTGCTGCTTCTGGTCTTTTGGTTGATTATCTGCTTTCTCTGCCTGATCCACTTCCGGACTTTCTTCCTTTTTAATACTGCTTCCAAAACCGCTTTTCTCCGAGTCAGGCTTGGAGTCTTCTTTTTCATCTAATTTACCGATATCCGCTTTTGCTTGGTCTGTTTCTGCAGCATTCTGCTCCTCTGAAGCTGTCTGCCCTTCTGTCACTTTGTTGCTGCTGACTCCGTTTTCCTCTTCTTCTGCTTTCTTTATATCCTTTTCCTTGGAGGCTTCCTCCAAACTTTCAAAGCCTTCTACCATGCCAAGCTCTTTTGCCCGCTTTTTTATCTCTTCATCGGACACTCTTCCTTTTCCATGGGACAGGGATATGCCTAAAACCAAGGCGGTTACTACAATTCCTGTTCCCAACCCTCTCAAGTAGTATTTTAGTTTCATGGTCATATCCCCTTATATAAATCAATTACTAAATTCACTTCACCCACGCCAAGTCCCAGCTCTTTTGCAATTGCCATATTGGATTTCCCCATATCATGAAGCTCCAATATTCTTTCATTGCTGTTCTTACTGTCACTGCCTTCAAATTGAATGGAAATTTTGGACTCCTTTTCTTCCACATCCCTTTTAGGAGGTTTTTGCTTCCGTTCCTTTACAGGTGACAGACTGGAAAAATGAATCACATCAAGAGGTGTAAATTCTTCCTGTTCCTCCTCACCCGTTTCCTCCTTGGCCTGCAGAGTGGTTTCCACTTTTTTTGCCGTATCCTCCAAAACCTGAACAGTTTTTTCGGCTTCCTTTGCAGTCTGGCTTACTTCCACAACTGTTTCCTTCAGATTCTCATGCTTGCTGTTCAGCATATCATAAAGAAACATTACCTCTTTATGGTTCTTGTTTATATCGTCAATAACTGTTTCTGCATATTCGGAAACCGCATTTATCTTTTCATTGGTAATCTTTTCCAGCGAACGCTCTGTTTTTTCCATTCCATAGGAAACAGTCTCTTCCTGCATTTCCTCAAGCTTTTCCTTTGCTTTGGATATTTCTTCTTCCACTAAAGCCTTCGCCACTTCTTCCATAAACTTCTTATCCGGCCCGCTTGCTTCTTTTTGTCTGTCCGGCAACAAAAAACTAACGATACATAATACAATGCCTGCCAGACACAATACAATTTCTATTGTTGTCATATACTCCTTCTCCTTGCTGTCTGATACCATTAGATGCTCATGTCAAAATGACCTCCGTCTTTTTTAAGCACCTTATCCTTCTGGTTGATTTCTTTCTGTCCCGGCCTTCTTCTTCCTCCGTCTCCAGCATAGGAACCATTCCCTTTTTCCTTTGCATCAGAATTGTCTCCTTTTTTCTCTGCATTGTCCGCCGTCCGCACATTGCTGAGCTGGAGCTTGAATTCCTTTTCCATCTTCATTTGAAAATTGCTCTGATCAACGGCGCCCTTGTTATCCTCATTTTGCTTCATGGTAGTAAAATCCTGGGTTCTCTGCACCGTTGCATTGAACATAATGGGAGTAATTGCCATAACCCTCACCTCTTTCTATAAAGCCGTTACACGAACCTCTCCCTGATCATTTACAAGCCTGCAGTACTGTAATGTATTCTTTACGACCAGCGTTGCTTCCGATATGGTAATCTTCACACCTGCATAAGCTGAATCCCTTACGCAAACACATGCATCTTCCTTTCGCTCTAAAATGGATTCCAGTCCTGCATATTCTGCCTGCAATTCTGCATATTTTTTCTGCTTCTTTTGCGTCTCCAATGCCAATGACTGTATATACTTCATCTGGGCTTCATCCAGTTTTTCACCCTTTTTCATCTTTTGAGTCGCATTTGCAAGTATGGGGCGGTTCTTTTGCACGATTTTCTGTATTGCCAGCATTTCATCCTGCAGCTTTTGATGCTGGATTTTCATTTCCGGATCTACCCCTACCTCCACATTCGTATCGGCGCCCATGGTAGAGCCCAGCGTACGACAAGTTATTTTATTGGTAGCCCTTACAAAGCCCCCCATAATAAAGCCTTTTTTTCCATCTACGTTCACTTCTGTCTTTGCCGTTACCGTACTATGAAGTATCGAATTGGCTTCTACATAATCTTCTGAATAAGCCACGGCATTTTCTAAAAACTTAGTAATGATGCAGCCGCCTGAGTTAAGCCTGCCCCTGCCCATGCCGTTCATGCCCCGGTCAATAATAATATCGCCGCCTGCAACAATGTTGGCGCCTTCTACCACTCCCTGTACGTGCACATTGCCCTTTGCCCGTATGGAGAAACCAGTCTGTACATTTCCATTGACCTGCACGCTGCCTTCTGATTCTATATTTCCGGTTGCAGGTCCTACATTCTCCACTTCAAACACATCCGACACGAATACCTTATCTTCCACTAAAGAAACATGACCATTTACCTTGGAATAAATCTCAGTCTTATCCTCTGAAATAGTAATATTTTTTCCATACTTTAAAGCCGCCTTCTTTACATCCCTCGGCTTAATGGCTTCCCCTAACAGATTCATTCCGCTTTCTCCCGGATCTGCCGGAATCATCCTTGCCAAAAGCTCGCCTTCCTTGCAATGGTTGATGGTATTCAAATGGAAAAAATCTACAGAGCCATCCTCGTTCCTCTTTGGCCTTGTATTCAAATCCGTATTAAAAAAATATTCGATTCTGCCATCCGTCCCATGTACAGGCGGCTTTCCTTCTGCCAGTACAATATCTGTACAATACTGCCTGCGCTTTAGGAATTCCTCTATCTTATTATCATCAATGCCATATTGGATATTCTTTAATTTCAGGCAACTGACGATATCGTCCTTATCCATCCTTGCTCCTCCGGTACTTGGAGGATAAAATCTGGCAACTGCCTCCATATTATCCTGACTTATGCGAACCACCAAAGTCTCATTTACCGGGGAAATTTTCTGGGAAACCAAAGAAACTACCTGAGGCTCCTTTAATGTACTAACCACTGCATTCAGCCGCTTTATATCAACATTCTCAATTTTACTGGCATGCAGATATTCCAACAATTCACCCACAGAAATAGGCTCTCCATTGTTTGTAGGGGGTACAAGCTTCAGTGCAGTTTCCTGTTCCTTTATCATTATTTGAAAACATCCGTTCATCTGCCGCCTCCATTTTCTTCTCACTATCTATTTGTTAGTATGCCTATATAATCGCCTAATTTTGCTTTCATTTTATGAAGAGCCTTCGTGTGAAGCTGGGAGATACGTGATTCAGAAACCTCTAATATGCTGCTGATTTCTTTTAATGTAAGATCCTCATAATAATAAAGCAGAATAACCTTCTTTTCTTTTTCTGTTAAAATTTCCAAAGATTCCATCAGTGTCTTTTTCAGCTCCTGCTGTAAGGTAACATCCTCCGGAGAATGGAACTGGCTTGATACCTTTCCTTTTTCATTTGGCACCTCACTACCCTGTTCCAAATATTCATTTAAGGAAACAAGCCCTGTTATCTTCATCTGAGACTGCCATTCCGTCAGCTCATCTTCTGAAATTCCAAGCCCTTCTGCTATTTCCTCATCCGTAGCGCTTCTTCCCTTTAAAGCCTCTATCTGCTTAATGACTCCATCTATTTTTTTCTGCTTCTGCCTGATGGTTCTTGGAATCCAGTCCATTTTACGGATTTGATCCAAAATAGCTCCCCTAATACGCAGGCTTGCATAAGTTTCAAATTTTACCTCTTTTGCATAATCATACTTATCAATGGCATCAATCAGTCCAAATATGCCATAGCTAACCAAATCATCATATTCCACATTATAGCCTAAGTACATACTCAACCGTCCTGCCACTACTTTCACAAGGGGCGCATATTCCAATATGATTTTTTCCCTGAGCTCAGGCGATTTATCCTTTTCATAATCCGCCCAAAGCTTTTTTTTGCCTGCCTCGTCCATAAGCCTCTCCCTTGATTCTATTCGGTTTCAGAAAGCGGGGTGTCAGAAGGCTCCTTTTGCTCTTTAGCCGCTTCTTTTTCAATAACAGCGCCTTCCCGTTCTTCCTCTTCTTTCCGCAGCCTCTCTTCCTCTTCCTCTTTTTGCTTAATCTCATCTTGAAATTTATCCAAAATAGACTTTACAATTAGTCCTGCCACATAAAAAAGGAGTAATACTGCTAAAAGGATTCCTAGCATTGCTTTCACTTCATATCCCAAAACATACGTGATAATACTGGTAACCGCACCTGCGCTTAACGATATGATAGCGGGTATATTTTTTGTATTCATTATATGATCACTTCCCCTTTTCCCACTGCTTTAATGAGAAAATCCCCGTTTTCTGGAAAGAATACTACGGTTCTTCCATAGTTTAATCCCGTATCCTCTGCTAAAATAGGAATATGTAATTCTCTTAATTTCTTTTTGGTTGCCTCTACATTTCGTTCTCCAACCCTGACTAAATCGCCTTTTCCCCCAACTGCAAACATCTGTGCCCCGCCTGCAATTTTAGCAACCATCCTGTAAGGGCTTGCTCCCCTTAATGCCATCTGCCTTACCAGCTCCTCAATACCAGTATCTGCAAATTTGGGTATATTTGTATTATTTCTAATCTGTGTGCTGTCTGGAAGCATGATATGAGCCAGCCCTCCTACTTTAGTAATCGGGTCCCTTATTGCAATTCCTACACAAGACCCCAGTCCTAACGTAGTAACGCTGTCAGGACTTATACATACTTTCAAATCAGCCATTCCAACCTTAATTAGTTCACTCATTTCTTTTCCCTACCGTCCATCATAACCCTAATGATCCTAATAATCTATCATAAGAATCTAAATCCGGCATCAAGATAAAAAATCCGTCCAGATTGATTTCATCTGTAAACTGCGTCTGAATCAGCAGAATCTTATCTCCCATTGCACCAAATTCAATTGCCGGTACACTTAAAATCGCCGCTGCCATATCAATGCTCAAATCCGGTACAGAAGGAATAATCTTCATTTTCGTAAGGCTTGACAGGGAATTTAAATATGCCCCTGTAATGATATTACCGATTTCTTTTAAGGCGGAAAGCTCGATTTCAGTGAAAGTGCCCGTTCCGTTGCCCTCCACTCCCATCAATTTTTCCACCAGATGATGCGCCACCTTTTCTTCACATAAAAACATCATGCTTCCGGTAATATCCCCTTCCACTAGCAGATAGACCCCTGCCATAATCTGCTCTTCGCCTCCCATTGCCTCTCCCACCTGCGAGAAATCAAGGAGTCTTACTTGGGGAACCTTCATATCCACCTTACACTGAAGCATTTGCGCCAATGCCGTAGTAGCATTACCCGCCCCAATATTCCCCAGTTCCTTTAATACATCAAAGTATTCTTGGGAAACATCATCAAAATTCATCTTTGCCATACAATCACCCCACTGCTTTTCAGTTGCTCTCTTTTTCAGCAAACAATGTATGCAGATCCAACAGGGAAATCAGTTCTCCCTTATCCTTTCCTACAGCCGGGACAAAATTGGGTCTTTCCTCCTTGGCATCATAGGATACCTTTTCTATCTGGGAGGCATCTAAAGTAACTACTTCTTTTACCTCATCCACGATCAGCCCAACTGCGTCATTGCTGTCAATTTTTACTATGATAATACGGGTAGCCTTTGTTTCTTCTACCTGCTCAAAGCCCATTTTTGCCCTGACACTCACTACCGGAATAACTTCTCCTCTTAAGTTGATGACGCCCTTTATAGACTGCTGCACCTTAGGAACCCGGTAAATCTGCTGCATTCTTATAATATTATCTATGTATTTAATATCTATTCCATATTGCTCATCATTTAATTTTACCACAATAAACTGTGTGGTCTCATAAGCAGCTTTTAATTCTTCCATCCCATTTCACCTGACCTTTCCTAAATAAGTGCGTTTGTATCCAGAATAAGTGCGATTTCTCCGTTGCCCAGTACAGTTGCACCGCTGATAATCTTACACTTATTGATATACTTGTTTAAGGATTTAATAACGATTTCCTGCTGTCCCATCAATTCATCCACCACAAGGCCGGCAAGCTTGTCGCCCTTCTTTACGATGACTACGGTTAAGCTTTCATCCGGCGATTTGCTTGACTCCACATCCAGCACTTCGTTTAGACGGATTAACGGAATTACCGAGCCTCTTAAATTGATGACTTCCTTTGCCTGCACGAACTTAATCTCTTCCGGTGCGATATCTTCAATTATCTGGATAGTCCCTAGGGAAATAGCATATTTCTCATGTCCCACTTCCACCATAAGTGCCTGAATAATTGCAAGTGTAAGAGGAAGCCGGATAATAAAGGTAGTGCCTTCTCCTAGCTTTGTCTTAACCTCTACTTCGCCGCTTAGACTTTCAATCTTGGATTTTACCACATCAAGGCCTACGCCTCTGCCGGATATATCGGATACCTGCTTTGCCGTGGAAAAGCTTGGTTTGAACAGAAGATCGATAATGTCCTTATCGCTCATATTCTCTGCCTGTTCCGGAGTAATTGTGCCTTTTGAAAGAGCCTTTTCCTTTACCGCCTCCACATCAATGCCGTTACCATCATCCCGTACCTCGATGACTACATTGTTACCATCCTGATAAGCATCCAGATAGATGGAGCCTACTTCCGGTTTTCCTCTCTGGATACGGGTTTCTGCCGATTCTAGTCCGTGGTCTGCGGAATTTCTTAAAAGATGCATCAACGGGTCGCCGATTTCATCTACCACGGTACGATCCAGCTCCGTTTCCTCACCGCTCATAAATAGCTGCATTTTCTTATTCAGCTTTTTAGACAGGTCACGAATCATTTTCGGGAATTTTACTACAACTGACTCTATAGGAACCATCCTTACCTTCATAACTGACTCATGAAGGTTCGTAGTAACGCTTTCCAGATACTCAATGTGCTCGCTGGCTGCTGTTCTGGTACCTTCCGTATTGGATGCCGCTACTAAAGAGTTCTTGGCGATAATCAGCTCGCTGACCAGATTCATAAGCACATCAAGCTTTTCAATATCCACACGTACTGTACGGTTTACTACCGGCTTGGAAGCAGCAGGTTTTTTGTTCTCCTGTTTTGGCGATGCCACTGCTGTTTCGCTGCTCTTTTCCTTTGTTTCCTTTTTTTCTGCTGCCTGCACCCCTGTCTGGCTGTCTTCTGCTACATCTGTAAGCTCATATTCAAAAGGCGCCACAAACGCATCTTTAATTTCGGATACATTCTTTATCGCATCTGCTACTTGCTCTGCGCTGCTGTCCGTTACAAAAAGCATACTAAAATCATATTCAAACTTTTCGTCCTCTATATCCTGCGCTGCTGGAACAGATACGATGATTTCGCCCAGCTCCTCTAATGCCTTAAAGACTAGAAATGCTCTTGCAGCCTTCAAAATACAGCTTTCCTGTACGTACACCGTAATGCCTAGTATGTTTTTCTCCTGAGCTGTTGCCGCCTTGATAACGGTCTGCTCCGCACTTCCAATCTTAATCGTTTTCCATTTTTCCTTATCGCCTTCTTCTACAGGCGCCTTAGCAGGCGCAGCTCCCTTTGCCGAAGCACCGCCGCCTGCGTTTCCATTCAAAATTCCCTTTAAGGACTTTACCAGATGGTCATTATCATTGGTTCCTTCCTCTGTGGTATTTTGAATATTATCCACATATTCTTCCAATGCGTCCAGACACTGGAACAAAATATCCACCATGTTGTCCTGAACCTTAATCGTATTGTTCCTGACTTCGGAAAATACATTTTCCATCTCATGGGTCAAAGCCTGCATCCGCTTATATCCCATGGTCCCGGCCATACCCTTTAAGGAATGGGCAGCCCTAAAAATCTCGTTAATCGTATCCATGTTTTCAGGCTCCTGCTCCAAAATCATGAGCTGGTCGCTTAAAGTCTGCAAATGCTCTTTGGATTCATCTAAAAATATTTCTAAATATTGGCTAACATCCATTTCATCTTACCCCCACGTTCCTTGTGATTTGTTGTGCTATGTCTTCTAAGGCTGCTATTTGGTTTACCAGTCCTGTCATGCTGACTGCCCTTGGCATCCCGTAAACGGCACATGTACTCTGCTCCTGAGCGATTACATGAATCTGCTTTTTCTGGCTCAGATTCATAATCCCTTCTGTTCCATCGGCGCCCATTCCTGTCATTACAACGCATACGATCTGATCAAAGTCTGAATCCATAAGGGATTCATACATGTAATTGGCACAGGGCTTTACGCCTTCCCTTGGCGCTTCATCCCCAAATTCAATCCGATGCTCTCCGCGCTGCTTTATCACTTTTAAATGAGTGCCTCCCTTTGCAATATAAACATGCCCCTTTTCAAGCTTATCTCCTACTGCCGCTTCCTTAACGGATAGCTGGCTCAGCCCGTTCAACCGTTCTGCTAAAGATTCCGTAAAGCCGGAAGGCATGTGCTGTACAATCAGAACAGGTGCATCCAGATTTTCCGGAAGCTTTGGAACGACCTGCTGCAAAGCCTTTGGTCCTCCTGTGGAACAGGCAATGGCTACAAGCTTTTTGCCGGTTACCGGTAAAGACTTGCGAAGCACTACCGGCTTCTCTTCTATCTGCGTAAACCTGCGCAGCTCCGGCTCCCCGTTACTTTCTTTTCTAGCTTTGGAAGGAAGATTTGCGGTTGTGGCTTCCCACAATATATTCAGGAACCGCCGCTTGAATTTATCTGCCTTGGCATCTAAAATGCTCAGGGGCTTATGCACAAAATCAATGGCGCCCAGCTCTAAAGCTTCCAGTGTAACCTGTGCTCCTTCTCTTGTAGTGGTACTGTTCATAACAACTCTGGCAGAAATCTTTTGTCTGTTCAATTCCCTTAAAAGCTCAATTCCTGACATCTTAGGCATATTCACGTCAAGAACCACTCCGTCATATGCCTTTTTCTGCAGAAGCATCAGAGCTTCTTCGCCATCTATTGCTGTGTCCTCCACATGGAATCTTCCATCTGCATTTATTATATCACAAACAACCCTTCTCATAAGTGCAGAGTCATCAACGACCAGTATTTTTTTCATAATATCACTATCCTTGCAATTTCTGCCTGTTTTTACGTTCTTCTTCAAAAATAAATCGAATGATCTCTTCCCGCTGGCCATTGGTTATATTCACATATTGCACTCTGTGCTCATACTGACCCTTCCTGTTTTCCAGCTCTCTGGAGCTTAATATCTTTCCTGTAAGCTCATATTTCTTATCCATTCCCTGCATACTAAGGGCATAAGTCAGGTAGATAATCGTATCCTTTTCGTATTGGTGGTTTGCCACAAAACGAATGCCGCCGCCGCTAATATCAACGATAATGCTTTGACGCAGCGGAAGGCTTTCCTCCAAGAAAATAGTCTTGTTTTCCTCATAGGCAAGCTTTTCGTCCGGGCTAAGCTCCCTGCTCTTCATATTCAGCACACAGTTAAAGCGGTAATATTCCCTTCGCTGATGTTTCCGTAAATTTGTAGTAAGTTCAAACAACAATAAATATACGCCATTGACCTTATAACGGTCTACCACTCTTGCAAGGCTTTGATAAATACCTGTTTTCGTATAAAAGCAAATTTCATATACCCCGTCAACCGGCAAAAGAATCAGCTTTGTCTGCTCCATTGGCATACAAATCTCAAGCCTCTCATCCGAAAGCACATCATAAACCTTGGACACATGTATTTTTTCATCGGAGCTTTCTCCTAAAATAGCTCCTTCCACTGCCTGTAATTCTACCTTTTCTCCCGGCAATATATACTTTGATAGCATAGGTAACCTCCTTTATATATATTATTTCTTTCCTGATAAAATATGGGAAAAGAATGCTGTCATTCCTCTTTTTTGAACCGTATCGCTTCCCTGTCCATTCATTAAAAGATCCGCAATTTCCACAAATGCCTTTGCAGCTTTTGCAGATGGACTTGCAAGACAGACCGGCTCCTGCTGCATGACTGCCTTAGAGAGCTGCACATCCTGCGGCACGCTGCCCAAATATTCAATTGGCAGCTTTAAGTATCTGCTCACTACCGTATCTAACTTTTTAAAAAGCTCCCTGCCCTCTTCTTTCGTGGCTACCCGGTTGGCAATTACTTTAATCTGGGAATTTTTCAAAGAAAACCGTTTATGCCCGTTTAAGGACTTAAGCAGGGAATAGGCATCCGTAATGGACGTGGGCTCCGGCGTGGTCACTAAAAGGATTTCCCCGCTTGCCACTAAAAATTCCAGAACCGCATCTGATATCCCTGCCCCGGTATCAATCAGGATAATATCCGCCATGGAATCCAGCTCCGCCAGATTCTGGATAATATACATAAGATAATCCCGGCTCAAGTTGGACAATCCAGCAATTCCGGAGCCACCTGAAATAAATCCGATTTCTCCCGGTCCCCATGTGATTACATCCTTTATGCTTTTTCCCTGATATATTAAATCCGACAAATTATGCTTTGGTACAGCGCCAAACATGATTTCAATATTGGCAAGGCCAAAATCCGCATCCAAAATAATGACTCTCTGTCCCATCCTTTTAAACTGCACAGCAAGATTGATGGCGGTATTGGATTTCCCCACCCCGCCCTTTCCGCTTGTAACAGCAATCACTCTGGCAAGGGGCCTTTGTTTCGTCTGGTTTGCTTTTATAATATTTCGGAGTTTTTCCGCCTGGTCCATTATCCTTCCTCCAATGTACGCTGGTATCCTGCTATTGCCTTCCCTCAAGCAACCGCTTTACCGTCTTTTGAGGATTGAAATCTGCAATATCATCCGGTACGTTCTGCCCGCATGTTACGTATGATAATTCTACCCCCGTATGCAGCTTTAAATTCAGTAAATTTCCAAATGTTTCTGTTTCGTCCAGTTTCGTGAAAATAATTTTATAATCAGTCATCTTTGCGTATGTATCTGCAATATTCAGCAAATCTCTGTATTTTGTGGTTGCGCTTAATACAAGATATACTTCCTTTTCCACCTTATCATCCATGGCATCCAAAAGCTTTTTCAGGTTTTCCCTCTGGCTTTCATTTTGATGGGAATGTCCTGCCGTATCCACCAGAATATAATCATAACCGGAAAATTCTTCACATGCCGCCTTGATTTCTTCCTCTGTATAAATAATACGGAAGGGTGCTTCTAATATATTCGCATAAGTGCGAAGTTGTTCCGCTGCTGCTATCCGATAGGTGTCTGCAGTCAGAAGGGCAACCTTATTTTCCTTCTCTACCTGAAATTGGGATGCCAGCTTTGCAATGGTAGTGGTTTTACCCACGCCGGTAGGTCCTATGAAGAACACAAGCTTTGGCTTCTTGCCCGGCGGCTCAATTCCCTTCGACTCCCCAAAGCGCAGTATCATTTTCTGATAAATGTTAGAAAGAACAAAGTCTATGGTTTGATTGGAGGACTGAACCTTTCCAAAATCATCCACAATCTGATTAGCATAGATTTCATCCACTTCATTTTCAATCATCGTATTATAAAGCAGCTTTAAGAAACGTGTCATTTCATCCACTTCCTTGCTGTCTTCTTCCTCTTCCCCATCTTCCTTTTCTTTTTTTTCCTTTTCATCTATGATTGCCGCATTCAACAGCTGCTTTTCCAATAGGCTCTGAAGGGAATCCAGCTTTTCTTCAATGGCGGCGCTGTCTTCCTTTATAGCTCCCTCTGCCGGCGCTGCCTGTGCCGGCTTTGGTGCCTGCTTTGCCACCGCTTCCTGCACCGGCTGCTGCTTTGGCTGGACCTTTGGCTTTTCCCCTTCTTCCTCCAAAGCAACCGTCACTTCCACCTTCTCTCTTTGAAACAGGGAGAAAAAGCCTTTCTTCTTTACATTTTTTACATTCATGATCACAATGCCCGTTCCCAATTCCTTTTTGGCATTTTCTACTGCTTCCTCTTCGGTTTTTCCTAAAAATTTCTTAATGATCATTATGCTGTCACCATCCCTACAGATTGTAATTCAATGTTAGATTCTATTTCATTATAGGATACTACGATTAAATCTCTGTAATAATCTTCCGTCAACCGTTTAAAGTACATACGTACAATAGGTGATGTAATTATAATAGGCGCTTTGCCAAGACTTTCCAGCTTGCCCACTTCCGTTTCTATGGAATGCATGATTGCCTTTGTCTTTTCCGGCTCTAAATTCAAATAAGCCCCCTGCTCTGTCTGTTTTACAGCTGCCATGATCTCCTGCTCGATTTTCGGGTCCAGAGTTACCACGCTGGTCGTCTCGTTAGCAGGAAAGAATCTGGCGGATATTGCCCTTTTCAATCCCTGCCTTACATATTCCGTTAAAATGTCCGTGTCTCTCGTAGTTGCCGCATAGTCCGCCAGCGTTTCAAAAATGGAAAGCAAATCTCTTATGGAAATGCCCTCCTTTAGCAAGTTCTGCAATACCTTCTGGATTTCCCCAAGCCCTAAAAGCTTCGGCACCAGCTCTTCCACAAGGGAAGGATTGCTTTCCTTCAGATTCTCTACCAAATGAGAAACATCCTGTCTTGTAAGCAGCTCGGAAATATGCTGTCTGATAATTTCCGTCAAATGGGTAGCAATGATGGAAGGCGGGTCTACTACCGTATATCCCATGCTTTCCGCTCTCTCCCTCTGATTTTCCGTAATCCAGATAGCCGGAAGATGGAAGGAAGGCTCGAAGGTAGGAATGCCTGTAATCTCCTCTTCCACATATCCCGGATTCATTGCCATATAATGGTCAAACAAAATCTCCCCTTCGCTGACTTGAATCCCTTTTATCTTAATAATATACTGGTTTGGGTTTAATTGTATATTATCACGAAGACGGATAATAGGCACTACAGTACCAAGCTCCAAAGCAATCTGCCGCCTAATCATAACTACACGATCTAACAGGTCACCGCCCTGATTCACATCTGCAAGCGGAATGATTCCATAGCCAAATTCCAGCTCAATAGGATCCACCTGCAATAAAGAGGTAACGTTTTCAGGCTGCCTGATTTCCTCTGCCGCCACTTCATCCGCATCCACTTCCTGCTCAATCTTGGCTGTTTCTATGGTGCCGGCAACCATTCTTCCAGCAATAATGAATACCATTCCCAAGGTAACAAAAATAACCGGATTCAAAGGAGTCACGACACCTAAAAAAGCAATGACTCCTCCAGTCATATAAAGCACCTTTGGCACTCCAAAGAGCTGCTTTAACAAAACGCTTCCAAAATCCGCATCCTTGCTTCCTTTTGTTACAAGAATACCAGTGGATAAGGAAATAAGCAGGGAGGGAATCTGGCTTACCAAACCGTCACCAATAGTCAGAATCGTATATTTGTTCAAAGCATCTCCAATATCCATGCCCTGACGCAGCACGCCCATGGCTATGCCGCCTACAATATTGATTACGGTAATCAAAAGGCCTGCCATGGCATCGCCCTTTACATACTTTACCGCACCATCCATGCTTCCGAAAAAGCTTGCCTCCTGCTGAATCTTATCCCTTCGTATTTTTGCTTCCTGATCGGTAATCGCGCCTGTATTTAAATCCGCATCAATTGCCATCTGCTTACCGGGCATGGCATCCAAAGTAAACCTTGCAGTTACTTCCGCTACTCTTTCCGAACCTTTATTGATAACCATAAACTGTATCAAGATTAAAATAACAAAAACAATAACGCCGATAATCAAATCGCCGCCGCCTACGAATTGTCCAAAGGTGGTAACTACATTTCCCGGCTCGCCTTGAAACAAAATCAGCTTTGTGGAAGATACATTCAAAGCAATCCTGAAAATGGTGGTAAACAAAAGAATCGTCGGGAAATAAGACATATCCAGCGCTTCCTTGGCAAACATACAGCTAAACATGACTATAAAGGCTGTTGCAATATTGATTGCCAGAAGCACATCCAGAAAAATAGAAGGAATCGTTACGATAAACATTACAAATGCCGTAAGTATATATAATGCCACGCCTAAGTCCGCTTTTTTCATTTAACCAACTCCTCCTTTCCCAAAATCACTATTCTTTCTATCCTCAAAAAACTTTATATCCTGCCCTGCGCATGATAAACCATGGCAAGCACCTCTGCCACCGCCTGATACAGCTCTGGCGGAATCTGCTGTCCAATTTCCACATTATGGTAAAGCATCCTTGCCAAAGGCTTATTTTCTATAATTTCTATTTTATGCTCTTTTGCAGCTTCCTTAATCTTCTGTGCCATATAATCCTGCCCCTTTGCAAGCACGATTGGCGCTTCAGCCACTTCCTTGTCATACTGTATGGCAACCGCTAAATGGGTAGGGTTCGTAATGACTACGTCTGCCTTTGGCAGATCCTGCATCATGCGCCTTTGGGAAGCTTCCCGCATCTTCTGCCTGATTTTTCCCTTTATCTGCGGATCCCCTTCAGACTGCTTGAACTCTTCCTTGATTTCCTGTTTGGTCATCATCTGATCCTTGCGGAATTTCCGCTTCTGATATATAAAATCAATTGCAGCAATAATCATGTATACAAAGGAGCATTTCAGTCCCAGATCAATTGCCATGGTGCCAGCTAACAGCACTCCCTGCCAAAGCTGCATTTGAAACAACAGATAAATCACATTGTATTGATCCTTAATCGTAGTATAGACTACATAAGAAATAAGCACAATCTTCAAAAGCGCCTTTATAAGCTCCATAAGGGAGTTTAATGAAATAATCTTTTTCATGCCGCTGACTGGATTCATCTTGTTGAGCTTGGGCTGCAGCGGCTTCGTGGTAAACTTCCACTTTACCTGTGCATAATCACCTAGAAAGGCAACAAGGAAACCTATTAGAAAAAAGGGCGCCAGCAAGATTAAAATGCTGAGCATGCTGTTTCTTAACAAAACAGTCAAATCTCCTGCCGGAACCGTTCCATTCCACATTATAAAGACTTCCGGAATCTTACCATAAATTCCGTTGAACAATTCCAGAAACGCATTGCCTATAAAGCCCACAAACACTTTTAGTATAAGAAACAATGCGATCAGGCTTAATGCATTGGTTACCTCCCTGCTCTTTGCAACCTGCCCTTCCTTTCTGGCATCTTCAAGCCTTTTGGCGGTAGGCTCTTCCGTCTTTTCGCCACCAGGCCCGTCCTTTGCAAAAAACTGAAGTCTAAGTTCCATCATTTACATCATTGCCTCCACAAAAGATACCATCATGGTCTTCATTTCCGTAAAAATGAAATCAGAAACATATGGCAGCATGCCAACTGTCAGGAACATGACTCCTAACCCTACTAACAACTTTATCTGTATGCCCACTGCAAACATATTCATCTGTGGCGAAACCTTGGCTAAAATGCCAAGAACCACATTTAAAATCAGGATTACACAAAATACAGGAAGGCAGATACGAAAACCAATGCTTATATAATCTGATAAAAAGGCAAGCATGGAGCCAAGCAGCCTGTCTCTGTCAAACACTGCCCCGTTTATGGGAATCAGCGTATAGGTCTCTACCAATGCCCGCAGAATATATCTATGCATGCCACTGACTAAAAGCAGCAACATGACTACATACTGGTAAAATACACCGGTAATACTGGCATTTTCCCTTGTAGTAGGGTCTAACTGGTTCGCCATGGCAAGTCCAATGTCCATATCTATGATTCTTCCTGCAAATACAATAATCGTGTTACAGATATTTGCGCCATAGCCTACTAACAGTCCGGTAAGCCCTTCCTTTATGACAATTGCTGCATATTCTAACAACGTGTCGTACACGATAGGCTCATGAGGCGCCAATGCTTGATAAATCAGATAGGACACAAAAACAGAAAGCCCCACCCGTACCTGTCTGGGCGTATTCGTCATACTAAAGAAAGGAGCTATAAAAATAAAGCAGCTCACTCTGGCAAACACAAGCAGGAAATATTGCAGTTCAACTATAGAAAAAGAATATTCTATCATAGGAACACCTAAATATATCTGGAAAAGTCAGACCACAGCTCCGCCATAAATCCCGCCATCTCATTTAACATCCAGTGCCCTAACAGCATAAGCGCTAAAAATACAGCCAGAATCTTAGGCACAAAGGTCAGCGTCTGTTCCTGAATGGAGGTTGCTGTCTGGAAAATACTAATGATCAGACCTACAATCAGGGATATTAAAAGCACCGGTGCGGAAACCTTTATGATAGTCCACAGAGCACGGTTGGCAATTTCAACTACATCATTTATTGACATATCTTCACCTCAGCTAATAAAAAGTCTTCACCAGATTTACGATTACCAGATTCCATCCATCCGCCAACACAAAAAGAAGTATCTTAAAGGGCATGGATATAGTCGTTGGCGGGAGCATCATCATACCCATGCTCATAAGGGCTGAGGCTACCACCATATCTATTACAATAAAAGGTATATATATGACAAATCCAATAATAAATGCCGTCCTGAGCTCGCTGACGATAAAGCTTGGTATCAATACGGAATTATCAATATCCGCCAGCTCTCCCGTCCATTCCTTTCCGGCAATATCCGTAAACATCATGGCATCTTTTTTCTGGGTCTGTTTAAACATAAATTCCCGCAAAGGCTCCATGCCAATCTCCAATGCCTCTTCCTGTGTAATCTCTCCTGCCTCAAAGGGCTTGATTGCCGTTTCATTGATCTGGGTAATAATCGGACTCATAATAAAATAAGTCAAAAACAATGCAATACCAATCAATACCTGATTAGGAGGCGCTGTCTGCGTATTCAGCGCTGTCCTGGTAAAATGAAGGACAATCAATATACGGGTAAAGGAAGTTAACAAAATAATGAGAATTGGTGCTAATGCAATGCCGGTTAAAATCAGTAAAATCCGAAGTGAGCCTGCTATAGTGCCATTCCCATCATTATAAGTAACGGTTAAGTTGTTCCCAATATTTAATTCTTTCAGTTCTTCTGCTGACTGGGCGCTTCCCGGCTCGCGCATGTACGTCCTGCTTTCACTGTCACCTGTAGCAGCCCCGCCTACCATGGAAGCGTGAACCGTCACAGGTGATATAAAGACAAATATTACAATCAGGAAAGCCAAAAGGACTCTTTTTGTTTTATTCATCTTTATCCGTCCTTTTTATTGCTTTTTCCATAAGCTCCTTAAAAGAAACAAATTCTTTCTTTTCCGGCAGCTTTACTTCATCCTCACGAAGCTCTGTCAAAAGGGTAACCGTATCTTTACATATGGCAAGCGCCAGATACTTTTCCCCTACCTTTACAATCTGAATATACTTTCCCTGGGCAATCCGGAAAGCTTCTATCAGCTCCATATTTCCGGAAGCCACATTTCCCTGCTGAAGCCTGGCAATATATCTGGTAGTAAACCAGGTAATTCCACAAACAAACAGAAAAACAAATAAAACTGTGAAAAACTGCACTATGGAATTTAGCCCACTGGAAACTGCCAGTATCATGCTATCCAACTACTTTCTTTACAGCTTCTAATACACGGTCTGCCTGGAAAGGCTTTACAATAAAATCCTTTGCGCCTGCCTGAATGGATTCAATAACCATAGCCTGCTGTCCCATTGCGGAACACATGATGACCATAGCGCCTCCGTCAGACTGTTTGATTTTCTTAAGCGCCTGAATCCCGTCCATCTCCGGCATGGTAATATCCATAAGCACCAGATCCGGTTTCAGTTCATTGTACTTTTCCACTGCCTTTGCGCCATTTTCAGCTTCACCTGCAACATTATAGCCATTTTTGGTTAAAATGTCCTTAATCATCATTCTCATAAATGCTGCATCATCCACGATTAAAATATTCTTTGCCATATCCTTTGACTCCTCTGTTTCCGTTTTATTTTATGATTTCTGTTACTCTGATACCGAAGCTTTCTTCAATTACTACTACTTCACCTTTTGCCACAAACTTGCCATTTACCAAAACATCAATGGGTTCTCCGGCAATTTTGTCAAGCTCTATAATCGTACCCGGTGCAAAATCCAGAATATCCGCTATGGATTTTCTCGTCCTGCCCAGCTCTACTGTGACTTCCAGGGGAACATCCATAATCAGCCCAATATTTTCCTGACTTGCCATGGCGCCCATATCATTACTGAAGGACTGGAACTGCACTGGCTGAATATTCATCTGGGGCATCATCTGAGGCATTCCCATTCCCTGCATTGGCTGCTGCATCTGGGGCATTCCCATTTGCTGCATCGGCTGCTGCATCATCGGCTGCTGCATTTGAGGCATTCCCATTTGCTGCTGCGTGGGCATCTCAGGCGCCGGTGCCGGCGCTGGTGCTGGTGCTGGTTCCGGAGCGCTTTGTCCGCTTGCATTCTGATTACCGATAAAGGTTTCATACAGGCTTTTTGCAAACTCTGTAGGATAAAGCTGTATGATAGTGCTATCCACCAGCTCATCAATCTGCAAACGGAAGGAAACCCTTACAAAATCCCCTTCCAAAAAGGGAGCAATCTCACCGCCCTCCTTAAACTCCATTAAATCCACCAGACTTGCCTCCGGCGGGCTGATATCAATCATCTTTCCCAACATGGAAGAAAGGGATGTAGCGGAAGAACCCATCATCTGATTCATAGCCTCGGAAATGGCGCTTAAATGAAGCTCTCCTAATTCACCATCCGTATTGGTTCCATCACCGCCCATCATAAGGTCTGTAATGACCTTAACATCATGCTCCTTTAATACTAAAATATTGGCTCCATCCAACCCTATCGTATATTTAATTTGAATAAAAACACATGGCTTTTCGTATTCCTCGATTACATGCTTCCATCTACACATCTCAACAACAGGAGTTGTAATATTTACTTTTCTGTTTACCAAGGAAAAAAGTGTTGTAGCCGATGTTCCCATGCTGATGTTAGCAATTTCGCCAATGGCATCTTTTTCATCATCCGTTAAAGTCTCCGTTACTGCATCCGCAACTTCATCTGCGCCATCACTTTGGTCATCACTTGGAGAAATGCCATTTAAAAGCGCATTAATCTCATCCTGGGACAACATACCTTCCATTTGCTTATTCCTCCTCTCTTATTACTGATGCAACCTTTACCGCATAAACATCTTTATTGGAGCCGGGCAAGGCTGTAAATTTCTTTATATTTCCAACGTATACATCTAATTCGCTGTCAATCCTTGTATCCAACCGGATAATGTCCCCTAGCTGCAGGTTCACGAAATCCATGACAGAAACTGCACTCTTTCCAAGAACCGCCTTAACAGGCACATCCACCTTCTTTATCAGCGTAGCAATATGTTCCCCATAGCTTTCATCTTCCATTTCCTGCATAGTAGAGAACCAGTACTTGGTATTCAGCTTATCCATAATATCTTCCACCGTAAAATACGGAATACAGACATTCATAAATCCTTCGATATCGCCAATCTTAACATTTAAGGTAACAATGGCTATCATGTCGCTCGGGGCAATTACCTGCGCAAACTGAGGATTGGTTTCAATCCGCTCCATGAAAGGCTCCACCTTCACTACATTCTTCCATGGCTCCCTTAAAAGCTCCATGCATGCTACCATGACCTTATCCAGAATGGATAATTCTATTTCCGAAAATTCCCTGCTCTTTTCCAAAGGGATTCCGGCGCCGCCAAGCATTCTGTCTAATATGGCAAATCCCAAATTCGATGCCAGTTCAATAATAATGCTTCCTGGCAGCGGGGCGAAATTCACGATTCCCAAAATAACCGGAGTTCCAAGGGAATTGGTAAATTCTGAAAAAATCATGGCTTCCGAGCTGGCTACGCTGACTTGTACATTTTTTCTAAGATAAACCGGTAGGTTAGTGGATAATAACCGTCCATAATGCTCAAAAATAATTTCCAATGTCCTAAGATGCTCTTTTGAAAACTTGGCAGGACGCTTAAAATCATAATTCTTTACCTGTCTATCGTTATTTTCCTTCATTTCCTCTACATCTAATTCACCGGTACTGAGTGCCTGAAGCAAGCTATCTATCTCACTTTGAGATAATACTTCTCCCACTTGAACTCACCTCCCATATTTTCTAATTTGCAATATGACCTACTGGTAAACGATAGAACTAAAGGTAACTTTATAAACAAATTCCGATTCAAACATGGTTTGAATCCTCTTGAGAATTTCATCCCTGATGGCATCCTCATTTCCTCTTGCCTCTTCTAAAGTATATGCGGAAAATACATCATTGATTTCCGCTTTTATCAGGCTTACATTTTCATCCATTTTCTCCCCATAGGTCTTATAGCCCTTATCCTTGGAATTCATGGCAAGGCTCACGGACACCTGTACCGCATGATCCTTTTCATCTTCTCCCGGCTTTAACATAATCGTCAGGTCATCCTCGATGGCATAAGGCACCGTATCCTTCATGGAAACCTCCGGCTGCGCATTTTCCCCATTTTCCCCATTTCCGCTTGTCAGCTCCAAATGCAGGATTGAGGCAATGTCATTTACCACTGCCGCTGTTTTTTTGTTGGTACTTGTCACGCTGAACATGGTAATGGCCGTCAATACCACATTTACTACCAAAAGCGCCAAAATCAGTATGGATATCAGATTCTTTTTCATATTCCTTCTCCTCTTGCAAAATTAGTAAGTGCTCAATGCATGATATATTTTAATTTCAACTCTTCGGTTCCTCGCTCTTCCTTCCGGAACAGCATTGTCAGCTACAGGAACATATTCCCCTCTGCCGGAATGCTTTAAAAGTGCCGGATCCAGATTGGTGTTCTCCACGAAATAATTGAAAACAGTCAAAGCACGGAAGCTGGACAATTCATTATTGTCGCCAAACCGGCTGTTATGAATAGGCACATTATCCGTATGCCCTTCGATTTCAATAATGCTTTCCCCGTATCTGACCAAAATCTGTCCCACTTTATCCAAAACAGGTAGCGCTTCCTCCTTTAACTGATCGCTTCCGGAGTCAAACAGCAGTGCACCGTTTAAAGTCAGGGACACATACTGGGAAGTAAAATTGATGTCTATCTCATTGGCCATGTCCGACTCATTTACTGCTTCTTCTATTTTTTCCGCTAGTTCTTCCGCTTCCTGCTGCTGCTTTGCTTCAAACTCCTCTAAAGCTTCTTTATTTTCATCTTCCACGTCAGCTGCTTTTCCGGTGCTGTTTATGTATTCATCCAGCTCGTTCAGCTGACTGACACCATTACTTATAAGCACTCCATCGCCAATGGCGCTGGCGCCCCCTGAAAAAAGACTAAAAGTCTGATTAAAGGACTGTGCAACTGCTTCCAGCTTATCCTGCTCAATAGTTGACATGGAAAAAAGCAATATGAAAAAGCAAAGCAAAAGGTTCATCAAATCACTGAAGGTAGCCATCCATGCCGGCGAACCCGGCGCTGGAGCTTCCTCCTGCTTTTTTCTAGCCATTTGCTTCACCTCCACCTTCTTCATCAGATGGGGTTTCCCTATCCTTTGGCGCTAAGAAAGATTTCAGTTTTTCCTCAATGACACGAGGATTCTCTCCTGCCTGAATGGATAAGAGACCTTCTATCATGATTTCCTTTATCATGATTTCTGCGTCATTATTTGTTTTTAATTTACTTGCAACCGGCGTGCATATCCAGTTGGCTAACAGGGAACCATATAAAGTAGTAATCAATGCAACCGCCATGTTGGGTCCGATGGAAGAAGGGTCATCCAGTTTTTTCAACATATTAATCAGACCAATCAGCGTTCCAATCATACCCCATGCAGGACCCATGGAAGCAACGTCCTGCCAAAAGCCAATTTTTGCCTTATGCCTTCCTTCCACACTGGTAAGCTCCGTTTCCATAATCGCCCTTACCAGCTCCGGGTCGGTACCATCCACAATAAGCAATATGCCCTTTTTTAAAAAGTCATCATCCAAATCTCCTGCTGCTTCTTCCAAGGAAAGAAGTCCTTCTTTTCTTGCAACATTGGATAGCTCAATAATTTTTTTTATGATTTCAGGTGTGTCCATGGCAGGCGTCTTGAAAATAAGCCCCATGCTCTTTAAACCACCTACAAAATCCGCTATGCTGTTAGAAGCCAGAATACAGGCAAAAGAACCACCAAAGGTAATCAGCGCCGAGGGGGCATGCAAAAAGTTTGCCAGTGCCGCCACCCCTGCCTCGCCTGAGACAATACCAAAGATAACTAAGGCCAAACAGGCAATTAAACCAATAATCGATGCTAAATCCAAAATGTCCACCTTCCTACTCTTGCGTTAGCTTGCAAAAATATCCTTTCTATACGATTTTACTAAATTTTTTACTTCTTGTCTACTTTCTTTTACAATTATTTTTTTCCCGGTCGTAAAAGAAATGACTGTATCGGGAGTTTCCTCCACAGTCTCCATCAAGTCAGGATTTATCAACACTTTCTGTCCATTCAGCTTTGTGACTTCAATCATTTTTCATCATTCTCCAAATGTTTTTTCACGGATAACAGAATATTTTCCTAAAATTTACTAATCGTTACCGCAACAAGGCAGAAACAGTTTTATCCGTTTCCGCCTGCTGCTTTTTTCATATGATTTACCTTAACCTTTTATTAACGTTTCAGGTTTACCAGCTCTTCTAGCAAGGTGTCTGATACGGTAATAATTCTGGAGTTTGCCTGAAAACCTCTCTGAGTGGTAATCATTTCGGTAAATTCCGATGAAAGATCCACGTTGCTCATTTCCAGCACGCCGGTAGAGATATAACCGCCGCTTGCTGTAACATCCACGCCTATTCCATCAAATTCACCTGAATTTAAGGTAGCGGCATACAGGTTGTCACCCTGCTTTTCCAGTCCTGCTGCATTTGGGAACTCTGCTACTGCAATCTGTCCTAGCAGCTTTGTCTGTCCGTTGTCATAATGGGCATATATCATGCCATTGCCTTCTATGGACACTCCGGACATTTTTCCAACCTTGCGTCCTGCTCCCCTTCCGTCTTTATCTCCTGCATCTGCGCCAATGGTACTGGTGCCATTGGAATTATAGTTATTGGATGGGGAGAAGTCAATGTTTATGGTATTAAATGGCCCGTTTGGTATGGAAACCTCTGCGCCAAAATTCAAATCCAAAGTAAAATTATTGGTTAATCCGTTTACGGATTCTATCAGTTTCGTGGAATCGTTATATTTTACAATGCCACCCTGAATAACCTTACCAGCTACTGTCAAGGCGCCTGTTGCATCCATAATGTTCGTATCAATGGAGCCTGCTGCCAGCATGGTTGCCAATGTATCTGTATCTGCGCCGCTTACGCTTCCATACAGCTTGGAAAACTCCTCATAGGTGCTGAAGCCGTAAGCATTTGCCAGTATCTTCTGCTTTTCTGCTGCCGTCCCCTGTGCATCATCCGTAAATAAATCCGCAAACGTATAGGTAACGCCTTCATAAGTAACACTGGTGGCATTGACCGTATAGCCCTGTGCCACATTTAATGTCTGGGCCCCTGGCACCTTTACAGAGCTTCCAAATGCCATGTTCGGGAATTGGGATAGAACGGATTTTCCATTAGAATCCAGTATATCTGCTATCTCCACACTGTATTCTCCATTCCTTCCGGTAGCCTTCATGGATATTTTTGCTGTATAAGCATATCCTGCATTGTCAAAAAATCCCAGATTCATAATCTTTCCGGTTTCTGAAGTAACATCCGGATCATTGGCATCAATAATGCCAGATACAAGTGCCTTCGTAGTAGCTTCCGGTGGATATGTCATATTCTCCGGATTTAAAACCTTTAAAGGACTTACTGTATCCTTCTTAATCTGCCCTGTTGTTTCATCTACCTGCCAGCCCATTACATTGTAGCCATTAGAGCTCATGGCAAGATTACCAGCTGCATCCACATTAAAGGAGCCATCTCTTGTAAAGAAGCGGTTGGAACCATCGCTTACAACAAAGAACGCATCCCCCTTCAATTGAAGGTCAAAAGGATTGCCGGTTGTCTGGCTGGAACCCGCCTGCGCAATTGCGGTACTGATTGCCGCACTTTTTACACCAAGGCCAATCTGCTTTGCATTGGTTCCGGCTGTTCCGGTAGTGGCGTTTGGGCCTGATGCGCTCTGGCTGGTCTGATACATCAGCTCTGCAAAATTTATGGATTGGGATTTATATCCTACTGTGTTGACATTTGCTATGTTATTACCAATAACGTCCATCTTGATCTGGTGTGTCTTAAGACCTGCTACACCAGAATACAATGATCTCATCATAATGAAACGACCTCCTATTTTTTATTGCCGCATGCCCCTTCTATCATTCAGGAACAAAAGCCTCCTTATCGGTCCGGCTTACATAATTACGGCGCCATCTATGTTCGTGAAAATGTGATTATCTGTTTCTCCCTGATTCATGGCAGTAATGACTGTATGATTGCTGATATTCACAATAAACGCCAGATCATCTACCAGTACAAGGGATTCTTTTATGCCTTTCTCTCCTGCCCTACTTGTACCTTCCGCCAAACGCTTAAGCTGTCCGTCCGTCAAATCAATATTCCTTTTCTGCAGGCGGTTTGCCGCATGCTTGGAAAATTTCAATTCCCCGGCTTCTTCCAGTTCATTGGATTTCGCCGCTAAGATTTCAGAAAAGCTAAGGTTCTCTTCCTTCTTTGGCTGGCTGGATTTTACGTTCTGGCTCTGATACTCATTTTGTATCTGCTGGATAGAAAGAAACTGATTGGATATAGGGTTCATCTTCCTTCCTCCTCCATGAGCATTGGGCTTATCGTAATATGCCCTGATTGTTTATTCTGCGTCCGTACCTTCTGAACCCTCAGTGCTTGGCTTGTTATCCTCTTCAATCTGAATGAGCGTCTTCATCTTTTCGATATACTCCTCAATCATCTTCTGGTCTTCCTCGCTGATAAAGGATTTCTGATACTCGTTCATGGATTCGTATACCTGCTGGATGGATAATACCGCATCCTTATTGGTAATGTTTAAATTCAACATGCTTGGCAGCCTTGAAACAGCATACAATAATGCGGTTGCCATATTGAAAGCTTCCAGATAATCCGAATCTGCCACTGTATCCACCTGATCCAAAGGATACTCCTCTCCATTTACGCCAAGGATTGCCTTACCGTTTTCATAAGCTACATAATTTACCTTACCCGTGTCATAGGTTACCTTTCCGGTATCGCTGACCGTTTTTACTGTAACCTCTTTTCCTACAAGGGAAGATGCCCTCTGCAGCTCGTTGTTTGCATTTAAGTTCTGCATTTCCTCAAGCTCTGAGAATGTGG
This sequence comes from Robinsoniella sp., assembly GCA_023664735.1. Taxonomy (GTDB): domain Bacteria; phylum Bacillota; class Clostridia; order Lachnospirales; family Lachnospiraceae; genus RGIG3040. The sequence continues at coordinate 25,574 of JAMPFB010000004.1, forward strand.
CAAGCTGGGAAATATATTCCGTATTGGATGTAGGCTCCAAAGGATCCTGATATTTCATCTGTGCTACCAATAACTGTAAAAATGCATTTTTGTCAAGGCTGTTGGATTTTTTTTCTTCTTTCTGGGCCTCCTGCCAGGATGTTCCCAAATCTAATTTTCCGTCTACAAACGGCGCTATGTTTGCCATATGCTTCCTCCTTTCTTATACCATATAATCCAATGTGTTGCCATTTCGCTCCATCATGTCCTTCTGGATTTCCACTGCATCCTGTTCTTCCTCTGTCAGCTCTGTTTCTTCTCCTTCCGGTACATTCAGGTTGATCTTTCTTCTTGTTACTTTTTTCGCTTCGTAAGCATTCTTTTCCTGACTGCCGCCTTTTTCCAGATTTCTTTCAAATTCATGGCTTGCTACCAGCACTTCCACTGCTTCCACCTTGACTCCTTGATTTTCCAGCTTTTCTCTAAGCTGGATTACTTGGGCTTCCAGCACTTGCTTTACTGCTTCACTTTCCGTGGTAAACTGTGCGGTTATAATGCCTTCCTTTGCCCGTACCTGTAAGTGCAGGGTGCCAAGGCTTTCCGGATGGAGCTGCATTTCCATGCTTGTAAAATCTTCTCCGCCCGTTACTCTTACCGCTTCCCCGATCTGATTTAAAATACTCTGGGGATCTACGGTAGGCAATGGCGCTTCCATTTTTACAGGGACTGCTGCCTTTCCTTCGGCAAATGCTGCCGGCTGCTGAATTGAAGCGGCCGTTTCCTGTCCTAAACCGTTCCGGCTCTTAGACTGCCTGCTGTCGTCCTTAAGACCTTCCTGCGCCGTCTGTTGTCCTGCTGACGCCGTCTCTTTCACAGATGTCCCATTGGCAGATGTCTCCTTTGCAATCGTTGCATATTCCCTGCTCTCTTTTGCTGCTGGAACTTCATCCTGTACATTTTCCGTCGGCTGGAAAGCTTTCACCGCTTCCTTGTCTGCTTCTTCTCCTGCCAAATCTTCCGCCTGCATAAGCGCTTCCTCTTCACCGGAAACCAAAGCCTTTTCAGGCTGCTCGTTTCCTTCCGGAGCCTTTGCAGCTTCTTCCAGCATGGAAACAATCTCTTCCGGCTTCATGCCAAGCTCACTGGCAAGCTCCTCCACAGTTGCCGTTACCTGTCCGGAAAGCTCCTTAAGCCCTTCAAACACTGCTTCATCCGTCACAAGAGTGAGACCATCCATTTCTTCTACTATTTCTGCTGTAAGCTTTGCCAGATTTATGGGATTCAAAAGATCTCCCAAAGATAATCCCAGCGCTTCCATGGCTGTTTCCAGTTCCTCTACCGTTATGTCCATGGCATCGGCAATTTCTTCCTTTAGGTCTTCTGCCGTTTTCTCTATCTGTCCGGATTCTTCTAGGGAAAGCTTTTCCGAAGATTTTCCAGTTTCAGCCTTCTCATCGGATATCCGTTCCGGCCTGCTGCTTCCATTCTTTTCAAAGGGCTGCTTTCCACTTTCTGAAGCATTGGGTGAGGCTTTTATTTTTCCGCCATCTGCCGCAGCTTCCGTCTGGCTTCCACTTCCATTCATAATATCCGCAAAGCTTTGCTCCATATTTTTAGCTGAGCTTGCCTGAGCTTTTCCAGCTGGCAGATTCAACGAAAATGCCGTCATGTTTGTTGCAGGTATTCCTGTCATCCAAGTTCCTCCTTTCTTTTATTTTTCAATGTTCTTTTTTATAATTAATTGGAATTCTCCAAAAAATTATCACTTATATTATCGGCATAAAAAAACTGATTCTTAACTTTGAGGATCCATAATCTTCGTCAGCCTTGCTGCCACCTTTTCATCCATAACTCCTAATATTTTCCCTCTTGAGCTGGCATCCATGGCATTTAAGATTTTTGCCGCCAATTCGAGATTATCTGTCATAGCTTCAAAAATCGCTGCTGCCTCTTTAGGCTTCATCTCTGAATACGCCTTTGCATAGTCCTTTACCTGACTGTCTACTTCCGCCTGTTTCACTACTTCCTTGTATAAATACTCTGCTGTGGCAGGGTCCATTTCCTCATAATACTTCCGATATTCATCAGCTCCCGGTCCTTTCTCCGAGTAAACCACTTCTTCATAAAATTCCGTCTTAATTCGCTGAAACTCTACCTGACTGTTTTCAAAGGTCTTTAATCTTTCAATCTCTGCCTTAAGAGCCGCAACCTCTTCTGCATCGGAAGCGCTTCCATCCTGTTCCTTTTCTAGCTGCATTTCCAAAATCTGTATCTGCTCCACAGCTTCCTTCAGACTTGTATAGCCGCCGTATTCTCCCTCATCTGCCGTTTCGGTTTCTTTCGAGCCGGGCAGTATTTTGTTCACAACAGGCACATCCTTTAAAATAGGAGTAAGTACATTGCTTCCAAAGCCGCCTACATCCAGCTTAATCAAAAGGCAAAGGATAACCAGCCAGACAGCAATAATAACAGTTGTTACCAATACTACAGAAATGGTACTGCCCTCTGAATCCTCATCTAAAGCCGCCTCCTGCATGGCAAATTCCTTTGCCCGCTCTTTAGCTTCCTTCCGCTGTTTCTTCTGTTCTTCTTTAAACCGTTTCTTTTCTTCTTTTAGTTTTCTTTTATCCGCTTCAGGATCTTTTGAAATATTTTGTTCTAATGCTTCTCTTGCCATTTCCTGTCACCTGCTATTTATTTTCCGCCAGCTTCTGTCCGTAAGTATAGCTGGTAAGCTGATCAATTTCCTTGCTTTCCGCTGCCTTCTCTTCTAAAAGAAATTCTGCAAAGGCATTTTCCCTGAGTATCTCATGGGCCCTGCGTTCTGTGCGGACCTCCATAAGCTCCACCCGTTTTTCCTCCAAAAGCTTTTCTGCAAGAAAAAGAACCTTATTCTGCTCCTTTATCCTGCCTTCCGCTTTTTGGATGCCTGCTTTATTTAATGTGATTTCCTGAATGTCCAGAACATCCGCTTCCAGCAAAGCCTTTGCCTTCCGTTCCAGAGCAGCTTTCCTGTTATGCAGAGCCGACAGCTTTGCCTGCTCCTCTAACACCCTGCGGTTTGCCATGGCAAATTCATTTTTTGCCTGCTCCTCCAGCTTATTCTTTATATTCAGAATATTTTGCATACGATACTTAAATACACTCAAAACACTTCAGCCCTCTATGCTTCAAACAACTCTGAAAGCATCTTTATTTCGTCTTCAAAAGCAATTTTCTCATCGGTTTCCTGCATTAAAAACTCATTTACCTGTTCTATTTTTTCTATGGCAAAATCAATTGCCGGATTGCTTCCCTGCTTATAGGCTCCAATATTGATTAAATCCTCTGCCTCTGTATAAGTCGCCATTACATTTTTCAGCTTTCCAGCCGCCTGCTTGTGCTCCCTGTCACAAATCTGGCTCATACACCTAGATATGCTTTGGAGAATATCAATGGCAGGATAATGGTTTTTATGGGCAAGCTTTCGGTTTAACATAATGTGACCATCTAAAATGCTTCGGGCTGTATCGGTAATTGGTTCGTTAAAATCATCCCCATCTACTAAAACCGTATATAAGCCTGTAATGGAACCATTTTGTGCCCTTCCCGCCCTCTCTAACAGCTTTGGCATCTCCGAATACACGCTGGGGGGATAGCCTCTTGTAACAGGGGGCTCCCCGCTTGCTAATCCAATTTCCCGCTGTGCCATGGAAAAACGCGTTAGGGAATCCATCATAAGCAGAACATCCTTTCCCTGATCCCTGAAATATTCCGCTATCGCTGTAGCAGTCTTTGCCGCTTTATTTCGTTCAAGAGCAGGCTTGTCGGAGGTTGCAACTACTACCACCGACCTTCTCATGCCTTCTTCACCTAAATCTCTTTCAATAAACTCTCTTACTTCTCTGCCCCGCTCTCCAATTAGGGCAATTACGTTAATGTCCGCCCTTGTGTTTCTGGCAAACATTCCCATAAGAGTGGATTTCCCCACGCCGGAACCAGCAAAAATCCCAATCCTCTGTCCTTTTCCTACCGTAATCAATCCGTCTACTGCCTTCACTCCAAGAGGCAGCACCGTATCAATAATCTCTCTTTTTAAAGGGTCTGGCGGAAGCGCTTCTACCGGATATGTGGTTTTTAAGGAAAGCTCCTCTCCATGTATAGGTCTTCCAAGACCATCCAATGTTTTTCCAAGCAGCTCCTGACCCACCTGTACCGTCAAAGGATAACCTTGATTTTCAACAATACAGCCGCCGCCAATGCCATCTGTTACCTCATAAGGCATAAGCAGCGTTCTCCCATTCTGAAAGCCTACTACCTCGGCAAGTATGTATTTCCCCGTCCTGCCCACTAAATAAATGCGGCAGATATCCCCAAGCTTGGCTTCCGGACCTGCTGATTCAATCGTCAGTCCCACTACATTGACTACTTTTCCCATTTTTTTGAAAAAGGTGTCTTTTTTTAATTTCTCATATTTTTGAAAATCAACCCACAGCCCTTCCATATCAATTCCTTTCATAAGACAAAAGCTGCAGCTGCTTTGATAATTCTTCTAATTGAACACCTAGACTGCAGTCAAAAATACCTCCCTCGGTTTCTATCATGCATTCAGCCTGTGCCAGAGTCATATCCTCAATTACTTCAAGAGTCACATCGCTGCCTGCCGCAAACTGTCTGATTTCGTCCTTTTTGGCGCTGACCGCCTCAAAATCATCTTTTGACACATGGATAATAAAATTCCGTCCTGCACCCATTCTGCTCATGTTCACTTCCAAAAGATGCACGATCATTCCCTTTTCCTGCTTTAAATTCACTTTAAAAATATGCTCATAGATGCCAGTCAATGTATCCACAAATTCCGGCTCCAGTTCTTTTATTTTCTCCTGATAGCTTCTTTCTAAAAGCTCCTCTTTCTCAGACAGCTCCTGTTCCTTTTGGGAGATTTCTGACTGAGCCAGCTCCATGGCCTCTCTATAGCCTGCCTGCTGGCCTTCGGAAAAGCCCTCTTCCCTTGCCCTAAGCTTAAGAGCCTCTGCCTCTGCCTGTGCATTCTGTAATATCTCTTCTGCTTCCCTTTTGGCATTTTCTACCAGTTCTTCCGGTGCAGGTCCTGTATATTCTTCCATAACCGGCTGTGCTTCTATCCCTTGGGAAAACCCTTCCTCATCCATATCTATCTCTTCGCCTAGCAGCCTTGCCACATTTGCTGCTTCCAGAGTGTTTGCCTTTTCTACGGGCACAAATTCTTTCATCGGTTCCTTAGGAGCCTCCTTTGCAGCATTCTGAAACTCCTTTAATCGCTTTTCAAAGACTGCATTGGAATCGATTACTACAGCTTCTTCTGTCTGAAATGTAATATAAGACTTATATAAATTCGGACTAGACAACGATTTCGTCACCTCCGCCTCTGGATATTACGATTTCACCTGAATCCTCCAGTTTCCTGATAATATTAACAATCTTCTGCTGTGCTTCTTCTACATCCTTCATACGGACAGGACCCATAAATTCCATATCCTCTTTAATCATCGTAGCAAGACGTTTGGACAGATTGTTAAAGATTGCAGTCTGAACCTGTTCATTGGAGCCCTTCAGCGCAATTGCCAGATCATTGTTATCCACATCCCTGAGGACTCTCTGAATTGCCCTGTCATCAAGCAGCAGAATATCCTCGAATACAAACATCTTCTTTCGGATTTCGTCTGCCAGCTCCGGCTCTTCGATTTCCAAGGTTTCCATAATATGCTTTTCTGTCCCTCTGTCCACAGTATTCAGAATATCCACTACTGCATCTACACCGCCGATAATGGTGTAATCCTGATTTACCAGCGAAGACAGCTTTGACTCTAATATCTTTTCTACCTCTTTGATTACATCCGGACTTGTACGGTCCATCATTGCCATACGCTTTGCTACATCCGCCTGCCTGTCCGGCGGAAGGGAGGAAATAATGCTTGCCGCCTGTCCAGAAGGCAGATAGGATAGAATAAGGGCAATGGTCTGTGGATGTTCATCCTGAATAAAGTTCAAAATCTGCCCCGCCTCTGCCTTTCTTACAAATTCAAAAGGCTTAACCTGTAAGGAAGCCGTCAGCTTTCCGATTACCTCTACTGCCTTGTCTGAACCAAGAGCCTTTTCCAAAAGCTCCTTGGCATAGCCAATACCGCCTTCGGCAATATACTGCTGTGCCAGACAGACTTCGTAAAACTCATTGATTACCTCTTCCTTTACTTGGGGCGTAATGCTCCTTGTATTGGCAATTTCCAAAGTCAATTCTTCTATTTCTTCTTCTTTTAAATGCTTAAACACAAGCGAAGATTTCTCCGGTCCAAGGGCTATCAATAAAATTGCAGCCTTTTGAAGTCCTGATATGCCAGATTCTCCTCGAGCCATTGGTATTACCCCCATTCCTCCGTAAGCCAGTTCCTAAGCAAGCTGGCAACTGCTTCCGGATTTTCGTCCACAAATTTTTCTATCAGCTTTCTTGTCTCTGATTTTTCTTCTAATTCAATATCTTCTAACTCTACCGCCGGGGTAGACTGCAACAGTGATTCCACAGAAAGCTCTTCTTCCACCTGCTCTTCTCTTGCCCCTCTCATGCTCCTTAGGACAACAAAAGCAAGCAATGCCAGAATCAAAACGATAAGTACAATCTGCACTACATCCCATGCGCCTATGGAAAGTCCTTCTTTATCAATGAAGATAGGCTTTTCCTGTGCCACGATTTGAATATTTTCTTCGGAAATGCCGGTAGCCTTTGCTACCAGTGCATAAATCTCATCATCTACTTCCAGCTTGACTACATCGCCATTGGTAACCTTAAATTCATCCCAAGTAATTCCTTCTAAGAGGCCCTGTCTCTCAACATCCTCTTCTTTGTAAACATGAAGCTTCGTAGCTGCAATACCTACAGAAGACTCCTCATAAATCACATCTCCCGGTGGCTTTACCTCAGACTCTACGCTTTCATCCTGCAGATACTTGCTTTCCCTTTCCGAAACAGTAGAAGAAGAATCCGCATAATCGCTCAGCACATAGCTTGCTCCATCTTCATTGTTGCTGCCTGTGCCCGGCTCTCCTCCGGTAATGCCCTGACTTTCACTGTCATATACTCGTTCCTCACTTAAAAGACCTCCTTCCGAGCCTTCCGGCGCCGTATAAGTGTGGTCGGTCTTTTCCTTTGTGGAAAAATCAAGCTTTAAATTACTAGTCACTTCCACATTGTCATAAAGTGTGGTGCCAATCAAAACAGAACGCACTTCGCTTTTCACGATTGCCTCCGCCTTTGATTTGGCGTCTAGCTGGGTGCTGGCATTTCCTGCCGTACTGCTATTATCTTCGCCGGCAAAAAGCAGGTTGTTTTCCGTATCAATAATCGTAATATTATCCGTGCTTGTATTGCCAAGCGCCGTAGCTGCATACCTAGCCAGCGCTGCTGCATTTTCCGGGGTAAGCTCCATTCCCCCTTCGATTTCTAATGTAATTGCAGCAAAGGACTCTTTCTCCTGAGCAATCAATGTGCCGTCCTGCTCCGGTATAGTCAAATCCACCTTTGCCCATTTTACCGCTTCGCTTCTCTGAAGGGTTGCCTCCATATCCTCCTGCAGCCATACTTTATATAATTTCTGCTTATCTGCTTCCGTGGTGGAAAAGCCACCGGATGTCACATCCTTTATGGTGCTGTATGTATCGGAAGGAATGTTGTTAGAGCCTAAAAGAAGGTTGGCATCGCTTTCCTGACTCTTCAATATGGATATCCTGAGACCATCCGTACTTGTCTGGAACTTTAGATTCTCTGCTTCCAAAAGGTCTACAATCGCAGCCGCTTCCTTTTGGCTTTCGCAAGTCACCAGAGGAATATACTGTGGTCTAGTCAATGCATAGCTCAAAACAGAAAACATTAAAACAATGCCGGCAAATGCGCAAACAACAATCGTCTTCTGTTTTGGGTTGAATTTATTCCACCATTCTAATAACTTTTCTGGAATTTTTTTAAATCTGTCTGCCATAACAAGTTGCTCCTTAGTACCTTACTTTAAATCTGAATCTGCATGATTTCTTTATAGGCTTCCATAAACTTGTCTCTTACCGCTATGGTGTATGTAAGTGCAGTCGATGCCTTTTGCAATGCAATTGCCAAATCGTGGGGATTTTCCGTTTCGCCAAGGGCAAGCTTTATCTCTTCATTTTCTGCATCGGATAAATAGCCGTTGGTCGTATTGATTCCTTCTACTGCTGCATTCAAAAAGGATTCAAACACATCCTTGTCTGTTTCCTGTCCGCCATGGATTTTCATATTGGATAATAAAGGGCTTGTTTTGACTGCCTCTTTGATAATGCCTGAATTTACATTGTTTAAAGCTGTAATGTCCATTTCATTTCCTCTTTACTTTTTATTTTAGTTTGCCATTTCCAGACCTTTGACAGCCATGCTCTTGCTTGCGTCAAAAGCTGTGGCATTTGCCTCATATGCCCGGCTGGCATCAATTAAATTCGTCATTTCTGTAATGATATTTACATTGGGATATAATACATAGCCGTCCTCGTCCGCATCCGGGTGCGCAGGGTCATATGCTTTTATCAAATCTGTAGTGTGGTCCTCATAAGTGCCCACTACCTTTACCCCCTTGCCCGCATAACGGTCTGTCGCACTGTTTAACACTCTGGAAAAAGGCGTCTGTGAATCCCGCTCCTGAAATACCACTGTCTTCCTACGGTATGGCGTTCCATCGGAGGTTCTGGTCGTATTGGCATTTGCTACGTTTTCCGAAATCACGTCCATACGGTATCTTTGTGCTGTAAGTCCTGATGCATTGATGTCAAAAGCAGTAAACATACTCATAATTCATCCCTCCTATTTCATAACTGCCTTTAAGTTGGCAAATTCTTGATTGTAGGCATCTACCAATGCCCGATATTTTATCTGGTTGTTGGCAAGCGCTACATTTTCCGACTCTGGGTCCACATTATTGCCGTCTAACCGGTAGGAATATCCGGCATAGTCTGTATAAGTGGTGGGAAAAAGCTCGCTTGTCCTTACACCGGCTACTTTCGCATCCATTGTTTCATATCTGCTGCTCCCAAGAGCCTTGGTGAGCTGGCTTTCAAAATCAACATCCTGACGCTTATAGCCCGGTGTGTCTTTATTGGCAATATTATTAGAAATAGCCTCATTTCTCAGCCATGAAGCATCCGCTGCCTTATCCAATACATTGATATAATTGTATACGCTTGTGTTGATCATACTTTTCTCCTTTCTAAAAGGGGGCACAAATTTTCATCCCATACTATTATAAAATATTTTAAGAAAAACGCAAGGCATTTTCAAAAAAAAACAGAAACCAAAAAAGGATTTATTATTTTATAAATCCTTTTAGTAAAACTTTCCGGCAACTCCTTTTGCCTTCCTGCTATTGCAGCTTATATTTGTTTTCTCAAGTCATCTAATTCCTCATAGATGGCATCGTTTATAACCTTGATGTAGGTGCCCTTCATGCCGGAAGACCTAGATTCTATCACTCCTGCACTTTCAAACTTCCTAAGGGCATTTACAATGACCGAACGGGTAATCCCTACCCGGTCCGCAATCTTGCTTGCCACCAATATCCCTTCCATCCCATTCAGCTCGTCAAATATATGTACGATTGCTTCCATTTCTGATAAGGATAAGGTATGGATGGCGGATTTTACTACTGCCTGCTTCCTGCTTTCCTCTGCATTTTCTTCATTGACCGCCCGGAGCATCTCCAAGCTGACTACCGTCGCCCCGTACTCACATAAAATAATATCGTCTATGTCGTAGGTTTCCTCTTCATTATAAATAAATAAAGTTCCAAGCCTTTCTCCCGCAATGTCAATAGGAGTAATGACGCCCTGAAAACGTTTGGTATCCGTGGTCTCAAAGCCAAGAGTCTCCAGATTGACGTTTTCTTTTGTGGAAAGCACAGATAGAAACCTTTCATTTAAAGCACTGTCTATGAAATCTCCCACTTGCCCCTTTAAAAGCTCCGTAATCACTTCCACGCTTCCATAATTGGCCAGTCCCAAAACCTTGCCCTTCTTACTGATTACAAGTACATTGGATTCTAATATCTCCTTTAATACTGTACATATATCGGTAAAGACCACCTTACTGGAGCTATTATTGTGCAGCAGCTTTCCAATCTTTCTCGTTTTATCCAATAACTGTACACTGCTCATCGCTTCCTCCGTAATCCCATACTCAATAGAATAAGTTATATGCCACGTCATTGCTATTGTTATTGCTATTGATATGTTACCACAATTTCTTGGGAACTGCAAGAATTTTCAGATAATTGGATAAGATTGGTGGGTGGGGAAAGCAGGGGGGGAAACTTGGGTTGGAAAATCGGGGGGGTTGGAAAATCGGGACGTGGGAGCAGGGCTCTTAGATAGAAGTCTTATGGGCGCGCTCTCGCTCTATGAAAACGCAGCGGTACTAACGCACCAAAGTACGGTGCGTAAGGACCGGCGTTTTCATAAGGCCCTTAAGACTTCTATCTAAGAGCCCTGCTCCCACTGGGTGTCGGATGCTTTTTGGGTGTGATTTCTGGGTGTATGCTTTCCGGATTCGCTTTCCGAATGTGGTTGCTGGATATGCTTTCCGATTCGCTTTCCAAGTATGGCTGCTGGATATACTTTCCAATTCGCTTTCCAAGTATGGCTGCTGGATATGCTTTCAGATTCGCCTTCCAAATGTGGCTGCTGGATATGCTTTCCCAATAGGGGTGCCGATACACAGTGAGAGCCGGTGCAGCATAGGATAGTCTTCTGGGCCTTGGTAAAGGCGCCGGTCCTTACGCACCGTACTTTGGTGCGTTAGTACCGCTGCGTCTTTGCAGAGCGAGAGCGTGCCCAGAAGACTATCCTATGCTGCGCCAGCTCTCACGTCCCTCCTCCAACACCTCCCCACACGTTTACAATTGCAGCTCCTTTTCTTCTTTCTTTGCCGCTTCCACATACCCGCACCCCTCACCTGAGCAGACCAGCTTATTTCCTTTTTCTAAAAGGACGGAGCCGCATTTGGGGCACATTTCCCTGCTGGGTTTTTGCCATACCATGAAATCGCAGTCTGGGTTGTTTTCGCAGCCGAAATATCTTCTTCCTTTTTTGGTCTTTTTTAAAACTACTTCTCCGCCGCACTTGGGACAGGGGACTCCGATTTTTTCTAGGTAGGGCTTGGTGTTCCTGCAGTCCGGGAAACCGGGGCAGGCAAGGAATTTGCCGTGGGGACCGTACTTGATTACCATTTGTCTGCCACAAAGGTCGCAGACTTGGTCGGATACTTCGTCTTCGATTTTTATGGATTCCAGTTCTTTTTCTGCTAAATTGACCGCCTCGTCCAAATCTGGGTAGAAATTCGCCACAATGACCTTCCAGTTTATAGTTCCTTCTTCTACCTTATCTAAAAGGGACTCCATATTTGCTGTGAAGTTTACGTCCACGATGCTGCCAAAGGCATCCTTCATAATGGAGTTTACCGCTTCCCCAAGCTCGGTAACATATAAATTTTTCTCTTCCTTTATAATGTAACGCCTTCCTAAAATAGTGCCGATGGTGGGGGCATAGGTGCTTGGGCGTCCGATGCCAAGCTCTTCTAATGTACGCACAAGGGAAGCCTCCGTATAGTGGGCAGGCGGCTGGGTGAAATGCTGTCTTGGCTCAAAGCCCTCCAATTGAAGCTTTGTATCTGTATCTAATGATTTTGCAAGTAAGCTGCCTTCCTTTTTCTCCTCATCCGCTTCCGTATATACGCTCATAAATCCATCAAATACGATTTTGGAAGCAGCTACGGTAAAACGATAATCCCCTGCATCTATTTTTACGGAGGTAGTCTCATAAAGGGCAGGCTTCATGCAGCTTGCAGTAAACCGTTTCCAAATCAACTGATATAACCGGAATAAATCCCGGCTTAAGGAGTCCTTGATTTCCAATGGAGTCCGGGAAATATCTGTAGGGCGGATTGCCTCGTGGGCATCCTGTATTTTCCCTTGGGATTTCTTGCTGTTTTCCGCTTCCTCTGCATATTGGCCGCCATATGCCTTCGCAATATATTCTTTTGCATTCTGCTTTGCTTCTTGGGAAACCCTTGTAGAATCTGTACGGAGATAGGTAATCAGGCCTACCGTGCCGCTTCCTTTGATTTCCACTCCTTCGTACAATTGCTGGGCAAGCCTCATAGTCTTTGAGGTGGAAAAATTCAATGCCTTGCTTGCCTCCTGCTGCAAGGTAGAAGTAGTAAAGGGCATTGGCGCTTTTTTGCTCCTTTCCCCTTTCTTTACGGAATGAACCTGAAACTCGGCTCCTTTCAGCTTCTCTAAAACCTGATCCAACTCCCCTTTGGAGGAAATGGACAGCTTTTCTTCCTTTGTGCCGTAAAATTTTGCCTGTAACGGCTTTTTTTCTCCGGGTATCTTCAAATTGGCATCTAATGTCCAATACTCTTCCGGAATAAAAGCATTGATTTCCTCTTCCCGGTCGCAGATAATCCGGAGAGCCACGGACTGGACACGCCCTGCGCTAAGCCCTCTTTTTACCTTTGCCCATAAAAGAGGGGAAATCCGATAGCCCACCATTCGGTCAAGCACTCTTCTTGCCTGCTGGGCATCTACCAAGTCCATATTGATTTCCCTTGCATGCTTTAAGGATTCCTTTACCGCATTTTTAGTGATTTCATTAAAGGTAATCCGGTAGACCTTTTTATCTTCTAACTTCAGCGCTTTTAACAAATGCCATGATATTGCTTCTCCTTCCCGGTCCGGGTCCGTTGCCAGATAAATCTTTTCCGCCTTTTTTACTTCCTTTCTTAAAGAAGCAAGGATATCCCCTTTTCCCCGTATGGTGATATACTTTGGCTCATAATCATTTTCCACATCAATACCCATCCGGCTTTTGGGCAAATCCCGCACATGTCCGTTGCTGGCAAGCACTTCATAATTTGTTCCTAAAAACTTCTTAATGGTCTTTACCTTTGCAGGTGATTCCACAATTACTAAATATTTTGCCATAATGCTTCCCCTATTCTCTTCCATTTCAAGTAATCGTCTCAAACTATACACCAAAAAAATTGATGTGTAAAGAGCTTTTTTTCGGAAAGGCTGCCTGAACTGTTACAAAAAAACAGGTCCCTAAGGGACCTGCCTTTTAATCTAGTTTCAATAAATCCATCTTTGTAACACCTAAAACTGCATAAGACTTACCGGACGTGCTAGCATTTACATCACCGGTTATAGATACGCTTTCAATCGTAGTCTCTGCTTCCACATAAAGCTTAAAGTCAACGTTTGTTTTCAGTAAATCCATAGGAAGCTTCAAGCCATACATAACACCGGCTGTAGCATCGGTACCATAAGCATAAGATTGACCCTGAGCAAAGTCAGCCGGATAAAATGGCATCCTCAATTCTACCACCGTAACAGCCTGACCATTATCCAGTGTGATAGTCTGTGAACCAGCCGTGCCATCAGACACTTCCCTCCAGAATTTAAGCTGGATTTTCTTTGAACCTTTTACCAGATTCGGATCTGATACGCAGAACCATACTTTGGTTGCATTTGCATCCGATACCGATACAAATGGGTACTGGTATTTTGTATTGTCCGCTTTATCTATCAGAATAGAAGATTCTGCCTTATTCGTATCGCTGGCATTATAACCAACATTTTCGTCATATGGTACTACCACATTGCTGATAGCAGAACTGTTCAAATCACTTCCATCATAGATGCTTACGGCAGGCTTTTTGATTCCCGCCCGATATGCAGCAACCAATGTATTGATGAACAATTGTGCTTCGTATTTATTTTGCGGACTTACTAGATTGCTATGACCGCTTCCGGTATAAGTAACATTACCACTGTTAAAAATATAATAATTGTTGACTCCATCCTTTGGCGATATATTGTATACGCCATCAGCAAGCTTTGTGTTATTAGTTTCATCAGCTATATTGTCTCCATGTCCATAAGCCAGCGTGTACCAAATGGTAATATCCGCCGTTCCATCCTGATCCTGATCCGCCTCCATATTCGGCTGGAAGTACTGCCCATGGGTTCTATTTACCGCAAATGAATCCGGCAGCTTGTAAGGATAATTTGTAATCTGTCCATCATTTACCTTATCAATAACAACAAGATAATCCTGATTGCTATTTGCTGCTGGTGGATGTCCCCAATCATACATATCCGGGGACAACAGTGGAAAATAATCATTGCCTGTAGCTCTCTTGTTTGTATTACCACTCTTATCCTTATAAAATTTCATCAAAAAGTAATTGGTTAAACCCTGTGTCTCGCCTAGCAACGTCCTCTTATTGCTGCCCGGCTGGTACGCAACACGCCTTCCAGAGCCTTCAATCGCTGCAATTGCAGCCGCATTGCCTGAATGCGATTTTGAATAGCTTGTTCCTTGTTTCAAATAGTTTCCAAGTTCTCCTGAAGTAAGACCATATCGATCCATCCCAAGCTTATCCCGCAATGTTTTTACAACTTTATAAGAGGGATAATGCTCCAAAAAGTCATGGGCAAGCAATACCGGTCTTCCGCTTGCAACATAATTAGCAATAGCATCCGTTGCTGTTTGAGCTATAAAATCATTTCCTTGTGTGTCCTTGTAGTTATCTCCAAATCCTAACACAAGCATATCAAAATCCTCCAATGCCTCATAATAGCGCACCTCTTCTATTGTGGTCCCATTGGCATCTTTCCTAGGATACAAGTTGTTAACATATTGCGTCTGATTTATTGTGGTTATATCCAGCTTAAACATGCCTAAAGATTCCAACTGGTTGATATACGCACCATACAAACCATGCTTATACTGTAAGGACAATGTACTTCCATTGTCTCCCTCGCCTCCCTCGTTGCCATTCAAAGTAATCTGCAGTATTTTGATAGTAGCTGCCGATGCTCCTCTTATGGCAGAATATCCTGTTTCACTGGCGGAAACATTGGGGGTAAGACTCTTTTGCACCTTCAAGCACCATGGAAGAACTCCCTGAAAGCCATCCGGCACCTCACGCCTTAACCGATACAATACATTCGTAGACAGCTTATAAGAACTCCCCCGGATGTCAGTGGTATGTACTACCTCCTCATTTGTCAGTGCATTGGTAACAACTGCCCCTTCCAGCTCTTCTGTTTCAGAAAACTTACCGTCTGCATTAACATCCACATATAGCTTAGGCGTATATAAATCCGAATCTGTGCTATTTATAGAAAAGTTCTGCAAGGTAAATTCAAATTCTAAATAATATTTGCCATCTGAGCTTGCTGCAAGGTACTTTGGGGATGTAAGCGCACCATTCGTCAGTTCCACATATTCATACTCCGTAGGCCTTGCTGTAACATTCATAGACAGCTTTGCCGCATTAACCGCATGAGCCATCTTTTCTTTAAAGTTCGCTGCGGTAACCGGATTTCCAGCTGCCTCCAAGGCATCTGCTTCCGAAATGAAATTATCATACCCACTACTGCTATAACTTCCTATGCTCTCCAAATTCCCACTATTCCCTGTTGCTATCTGGAAGAGCTCATACATCTCAGAACAGTTATCAATCCTTCCATGGTCAATCCCAGTGATACCTGTATCCGTCAGAGAGCTGCCAGTGTTTATGGTTGGATTGATTATGCGATTATCGCTATCATCCGTCTTTAACATATCGCCTGCAACAATAATCGGATAGCCATTCTCTAGGAAATCCAGCAATTCTTTCTTTTTATAAACAGTCAAATCTCTCGCTGAAAAACGTGTTTCTCCACTTGTCTGCCTTTCACGGTTACCTTCAAAATATCCCCATAGCTTCTGTCCACCCCAACCAGAAGGCAGCGCCTCGCTATAATAAGTAATGTCCCCAATATTAAAATATACCATGCCATCCATCAGATTATCCCTGAAATCGGTAATATACTCCGGTGTATCAGCACTTTTGCCCACATCATCCTTTGCTTTGACAGTCTTATAATTTCCTGTAGTACCCCTATCATATGTGTCATAAGCAGGATTTCGAGAATGGTTTGAGCCGATATAAATAATGTCATAATCCTCACTAACGTTACCATTGATACAGATAAACTCTTCAATCGTCATGCTCGTAAACATTACCCGGTCAATATTTTGTCCCTCTATATCGCCATTATCCTTAACGAAAGGCGCACCTAAATAGGTCTTAACAAACTCCTCCCTGTTTGCACAGCACTCATTTGCATACCGATTTCCACTATTCTTCACATCCGTATAGCTCTGGGTACCCCAGCCAATATTATAGGAAAAGTCCCTGCATGGCTCAATTTCCAATACCCGAAGGTCATTTTTTACCAGCTCGGAAGCCGTGCCATCATATGTCAGAATATATTGAACCACGACAGCAGGCGTTATACGCTCATTCATGGGCTCCGTAGGATTGCTGGCATTATTGGCTCTTACCATATATTCCACTCTGGAAAGTCCTGCCGCTATTACCGTTTCCGTATATTTGGAATTGAAGTCACCGTTTCCAAAGAAGTCATATGCATCCACCTGTGCCTTTGGAACATCGAAATAGCTAAGTCTATGCTCATATACGTATACGCTCCCTGCCACAAAGTTGCTGCTACGCTTAAAAAACTCCTGACTGGCAAGATAATGCCATGTTATATTGCTTACGCTTCCATAAGAGAGAATGCTTAACTCCCCATTGCTTGCAATGTCAACATCAAACCCATTATTTGCCTCGCCGGACGCCTCATTTCCGGATATTGTGTCCGTCAAAACAGCCGTCTGGTTCTCCTGCCATAAAAGCAGAGCCAGCTTTTCCATATTGGACAGGCTTCCTACCGCTGCCTTATCTGCAATCAAGCCTGTATCAATCAGGGCATAGTCCATAATCACTGCCTTATAATCCGTGCTGATTACTGCATTGTACAGCTCCATTACCTGAGAGTCGGAAAAATCCTTCCCATTATTCAGATAGGTTTCATTGCTTCCTGAAACATAGATCAAATCATAATCTTTCATGTCGTTACTGATTTCATCCGGAGTCTTTGTCTCTATAATTATATTAATATTGATATTCTTATCCCCAAATACCAGCTCCTTAAACCAGCTGCCATTATGGAAGTAATTATTTGAATTATTATTATAATAAACATTCTTCGTCGTATAGCCAAAATATTTTCCAGCAGAGCTTTCAGAAAACTTCACATTTCCTGTGCCGTTCCCCACATAAGTAATGCCTTCCGGCAAAGCCTTGTTAAACCGGTCGCCTTCTTCTACCGGCGCATAGCTTCCATCATAAGCTCCCACGCCCTGAAAATATCGCTCTCCATAGCCTTCCTGCGAAGGAGCGACCCAGGAGCCTCCCTCTATATCCTGAAGCATATTCCCATCGGTCGAATTCTCTGTTTCTCCGGATTCTGCCGGATTCTGCGGAGATTCTTCCTTAGGGGTTTCATTGCCCTGCCCTTCCTTTTCCTCTGCAGGCTCTTCCTCTTCATCCTCGACCGTAACAGTCACTTCCTCCTGTTCGTTCACTACCGGCACATCCTGACCGGGTGTTTCCTCCGTTACCCCTTCCGTATTGGAGATGACAGAAAGAGCTCTGGTCAATGCCCCACCGCCGATGCTATTATTGCTTACCGGGGGATTATTTCCGCTGACAACGCCTGTCATGGCATTGATTGTTCCGGACACATCAATGAAATAGCCATCCTGCAGCATATAATCCCCTGACATGCTGGAATCATTTTCATATACACCATATACCAGCTGCCTGCCTGCCTCTACATATCCCGTCATGGCATAGCTGGCAAAGGTTGCAGCATCAGAATAAACCGGATTGTCAGATACATGCCCGGCGCTATTTCCATAATCAGCGCCATAATCCTTAATCAGACCATAGTCACGCATCATCAGCAAATTGGAAACACCTTCCGCTGCTAAAAAGCTTCCGATGGATTTTGCTTTGGAAACCTCCATAAAATCCCGATTGCCGCTTCCATCCTCCATAAAATATCCGATTTCCTCATTCTCATGAAGGGTATGCTCCGGCACCACCTCCAAAATCCTGAAAGTATCACCGCTTTTGTATTTATCTGACACCTTCTGCAAAACCTTCGTACTTGCCTCTACCTGTGCAGTAGCCTTTTTTGCCACAAAGGTGCAAATGGCAATGGCAACAGCCAATACAGCTGCGGTACTCAATATTCTAATAATCAGCTTCTTTTTTCCTTTTTCCATATTCTCTCTCCATTGCATTTGCATTCACCTGTTCCTATTAGTTATTGCTATTTTCTGCTATTTGCTATCTATTGTTCCTTCTCCAGTAATGATATGTGGAATCATATACATAACCCAGTCCGTTATATTCCATTTCAAGATTACCGTTTCTTACCCTTAGTTTTATATTCAGGTTTCCTGTAGGTGTGGAAACTGTCCTGGTTTGATATTTCTTACCAAGACCGTCTCGTCCCTGCTCAGGAATATAAGCAGTAACTCCTTCCACATTTGCCACATACACCGTATATTGTACATAAGAATCCGCAGCCTTATTTGAGATTACATAATAATCATCCAGTGCAAGCGTCAAGGTAATTGGCGCCTCCGGATACTCCCTTGTGTTACTTGCTGCCGTCAGCCTGAACTTAGCCTCCGTCACTCCTTTATCCCTTGTTCCAAGCAGGCTCTTGCCATTTTCTGTAGTCACCATCCTGCAGGACAGGTATTTGTTGGCTCCGCTGCTACTGCCGCCTACCTGAGTGCCATCCATAAACATACTCATCTGGGAAGACTTTGTAATATTAAAGCCTAAAGTGGAAAGCGTAATATCCGAAGTAGTTCCTTTCCTGATGACAAGCACATTATCAGTAGGTCCAACCTTTAGCACCTGCACCGCCGGAAGCGTAATCGTAGTGGTTCTGCTGTCAGTGCCTGTAGGTGTAGTAAAGTCAACCTTAAGTCCAATTTGCAGTCCCTGATAAAAACGGGCTTTTCTTGTAAAATCTCCATCATGATAAGCATCATAATCCACATATAAGACATAATTGTTATCAAAGTAAACGAAGTCGCTGAAATTTCCCGTATAATCCGGCACATTCGTTACTTCAATCTTGTCAATGCTGATTACAGAAGTAACATCTCCTGCAATCTCCGTAGGATTTACCATATAATAGGACTTCAAATCCATATTGACGCCTCTTAAGAACTGGATATCCGATGTCAATATCGAATCCGCTATGTAAAAGACATATTCACCCTTCACTGTATTATCAAAAACAGAGGTCGCTTCTACTTTAAAGCGATAGGCGGAATTTATATTGTTTCTTAAAAGCACCGTATTGCCATTCATAGCAGCTTCCGTAATGCTGTTGGCCTCCTGCCAGTTTCCTGCAAAATTGCCAGAGCCGTCTTTTATATCCTTGTATATTTTCCATGTAACCTGCTCATTTCCCTCTAAGTTCCAACCATCCACATTTGCGTTGAAAGTGATGGTAGCATTCTTTGTGGATACAGGCTGCCCCATATCATTATTACGCAGCGGCGTATAGGGATTTACCCATACTCCCAATGCTTTTACTACCTTAATCGTTGTATAGCCTATTTTTGTAGGATCCTCTCTGGAAGTAGAAATTACCCGAAAGGATTTTACAGTAGGATCCGGAATAGGCGTTATAGTATGCTGCCTTAGCGAAATCCGGTTTGGATCTGCCGGATCTGGGACTATATCTACGCCTGTCGCATCAGGGTCAGAGGAAAGCGACCAATCCACCGCTGTATCAGCGCTGCCTGTGCTCACTACTTTTGCATAAATATAAGGATTGCTGTCAGGATCAGTCCACTTTATATCTAATGGCTGATTTGCCTTTACCTCCATCCTAATGGTGGCAGGGTCATTCTTAAGAGAAACAATGCTATCCGCCGCCGGTCTTTCGGGAGTTGCATCGCTTCCCTCCTCTACATCCTTATTGCGCATGTGCACCTGATAATTTCCCGTATAGTCCCTGTTCCTTAAAGCATAAGTCAAATCAAATTCCAATATCTTGTCGCTTGTAAGCTTATCAGTATTTACAGTAAAATCCTGTACGTTATCCGCCAGCATTTCCGCATCCTCTGGATCAAAGCCGTTCCAATCATCACTTGCGCTGTCCCATGTGGTTTCATTAAAATAAATCACATTTCTAGCCTGATCAAAAAAGATAATCGACTTTGTCTGGCTGCTATTATTGATAAGCTGCAATATTTTAGCATTATTTAATACAATCAAATCAGCAGGATCACTGGAATATGTAGGATAATAGCTTACATTAAACGAAACAGGAAGCCCGGTTGTAACATCTATGGAACCATCATAAAACTTCAGCTGCGTCTCACAGTCAATAACCCTGTCGGTAATCGCATTGGCTGTAAACTGCGCCGCCTCCTGAACATCCGTTTCCGCACTGCTATGATTGTAGGTATTAGAGCTCTGCTGGACAAATGCCACCAACGATGCGCCCACAATGGACACAATCATAACCGCAACAAGCAGTTCAACTAATGAAAATCCGCTATTCTCCTGTAATAATTTTCTTTGAACATTCTTCATACTATTCACCTGCTTACCGCCCTTTTCGCACAACCTTACCTGTTTTCTTCATCAACTTAAGCTCATATTGCCTGCTTCCGCCTAATATATAGATTTCTTCTATGTATTTTCCGTCCTTATAAGGAAGAAAGGCTCCCGTAGAACGGTCATAGGAAAACATAATGCCATTGCCTTCTCCTCCGACCAATTCCTCATCTGTAAGACCTGCCCCCTTGCAGATCATGGTAACGCCTCTTCCGGCTATCTTGTTTCCTTTCTCTTCTTTTGCTACACCCATCACATAAGTCTTGGCATAAATAGAATTATCATACTTATAAAATTCAATATATACCCCGTCATTTTGTATATCCGTATTCACTCCCCCAAAAGTATCCTTTACGGAAACGGTTTTGGTAAGCTTTGAATGGGCAAGCACCTGTACTTTTTCTGTTGTAAGGGTATTGACCACCTTTTTATAGGCCTCCTGCGCCCTGTAGCTAAAGAGCACATCGCTTTTAATAACGCCAAAAGTAATCACTATTCCCATTACTGCCATTATTACAATTAGCTCGATTAAAGAAAACCCCTTATTCTCTTTCATACCATCACCTACTTTTTATTCCAGTTTTCGTAGTAAATCAAATCCGCAAGCTCCATATATCCATACTCGTTAGACGGTGTCGTATTCGTATCATTTGCCGCTGTATAATTTAAATAAGAAGCGCCGTCAATCAGAATATCTGCTGCAAAATGTCCGTTCACAAGATCGTTTTGATCCCTGCAGCTCATTGCCGCTTTTACCTTATCCGGAACTGCAATAAAGCTGTCACAGCTTGGTTCAACGGTAATTGTTCCTCTTGCAAGGATTACGCCTTTAAATTCCCTTGCCGTAACTCTTACATCTCCGCTGGCAACAACAAAGTAAAGCTTGTCGGCATTGGAATCTGTAATTTCAAAAGGACTGCCATTATAATTATTCACTATCATTGCATTGACTTCGTCTGCCGGGTCTACGCCTGTTCCGCTGTTCGTACATATCATAGTTGTCCCTGCCGGAACAATATCGCCAAACTGCTCAGTGCCTGATGCCACATCGTCTCCAAATGCATCGTCGCCTAAAACAATATTTTCATATGCCGTGCGCAGGGAACCATCCACCGGATTAGTCAGTTCTGAGCTCGCTACATTTTCTATATTTAAAAGCAGCTTTGCAAATAAAGCCTGATGGCTGTCTTTAATTACATCTATGCTGGAATTTAAGCTTGCTATGTTATTTAAGTCTTCCGTTTTCGTGTCTCTCTTCAAAACTGCATTGCCAGTACCATTATTATCAAAATAAACCAGATTTCCCGCAATATGTAAAGGAGAATTTACTACGCCGCTTGCATTCCTTGTACCCAAGGCTTCATTCCAGCTGAATTCTGCCACATATTTTTTGATATATGCATCCAAAGCCTCTTTATCCGCAGCATAATAGTCACTGAAAAACTCATTTGCCATGGATTCTGAATTAAAATATAAGTAATAATATACCATAACAGTGCCATCCACCCGCCGGTAAACCGGACGGTATGATGCACCATATGCATTAACTGATTTTCCAAGCTTTTCAAACACCTTATCCAGACGCACTACCGAATATTTTAAAAGCGCATTTCCTGCCGCATCCGTTATCGTAGCGCCCGAAGCATCCGTCTGCACAGTGGTGGTAAGCATAGTATGCTCCGCTATAGTCATTGGGTTCTTTGGCAATACCTGTACATTTCCTTCATATCCCATGCATTCCTCAGGCACCATATACATCATCTGATCGCCTTTTACTGCAACAGACTGGCCTAACATAAAATCACTGCTATTTAAATAGGGATCGGAAGGATCCGGACTGGGATTGATAGTATCCACATAATCAGACCCGGAAGCAACATTTGCATCATAATGCCTTGCTCCTACGAAAGCATGACCCATCAGCATCAGGTTATTAAGCTGCGACATATCCAGCGTTGTATTTGCCCCATTAATCAATATGGAGCTACTGTCCTCTGCCTGAACGCTGCCGCTTCCATAACCATAGTACTCCCCACCCAGAGTAATCCGGGAATTTCTTCCTTCTATCGTCAAATCGTCCTTGACATATGTTTTGTCCTGCAGGGAAACATTATTGGCGCTGAACACATCAATCGCTTCTGTCCAAAGCTGGGTCCCCGGCAAGGTAGTAAGGCCCGAACCGGCGCCATCTTTTCCAACTGTAACCTGCTTTGCTATATATTTACGTTCCTGCCCCGTTGTTTCATCTCCTACACGCAGACTCCGCCTATTATCTATAATCGTGCCAATCTTGCCGCCGCCATACACGCTTCCATTGATGGTGGTCTGAGTATTCCCATTCTTTACCTCCAGCAGCTCATTGGCAATCAGGCAGTAATTTTCAATATCAGGCATTTGTTTAGTAGATACAAAGCTTACTGTCGGTATCTTGATTACGATATCTGTGGTAAGCATGGACACATATCCTCTCAAATCCCGATATTGCAAGGATACGTTTTTCAAAATCAGCATATCACCATTGCCAGGTTGATATGCAACTTCAGTATTGCCGATTCTTGTGTTCAGCGCTGGTATAAGATCCGGATCTGAGCCATCCTGCTTCGTAAGAACCAAAGCCCCAACATCCTTAGAGGAATCATATCTTGTTTTATCCAAATAGAGAGTCAGCTTATCCACCCTGTATAACTGTGAATTTGTACCAGAACTGCCGGGCTGTTTATATCGAAGCTTCTCCCATAATGATTTATAAAAGCTCGTTTTGAATTCATCTTCCTTTTGCTGCACAGAAAGATTGGATTGCCTACTGACTGCCGTGTAGCATTCTGCCATCGAAAGGGAAATTTCTCTCTGCAGTCCTACATTAATTTCATCCAGGGCAGTCTCCACCGTGTAAAAACTATTCTTTGCACTTCTATCGTTGTATTTCATATAGAAGTTGTAATAAGACGCATATACGCTGATGGATACCAGCACTCCTACAAAGGAAACCATAATAATAACCATTATTAAGGAAGAGCCTTCGTTCTGATACCGTTTCTTTCTAATTGCTTCTAATACCCCTGAAATTTTGTGAAACATAGAAAACATTCCTTTCTTTAATTGCTGCCGCCTGTAAACTTTGCAATTCTTGCATCCTTATTAAAGTTCTCGCCTGCTTTGAAAACCTGTACTGTCACTTCATATATATAATCTTCATCATTGGAGCCTGTAATCGTGTTGATGCCATCCAAGGCTCCAAATCTTAACCTCTGTTTTACATCACCCTCAGATACTAAAGCGCCATTCACATAACAGCTTACCTTGCTGTTTGGATATAGATAATCCCCATCAAAACGCGCATCCGTTTCTAAATTATATCCTATATTGCTATATATATGTGTATGTACATTTTCAAGCCTGTTTTCTTTTAAATTTTCATCCAGCTGAAGCGTCATTTTATAATTTGCCTCTTTGCTGGCAAGATCCACTACCGAATTGCCCACCTGCCGAATCAGGAAGAAATTCATCTCTGTTCCCAAAATAGCACTTGTATTTGTATCTACATTGCCTGCAGTATTCACAATATGAATAACATCCCCTCTTCCAGCGGCCGTTCCACTGGAAGCATCATAATTAGGAAAATAATAGAAATAAAAATTTCTTGGACGGTTGGCAGCGCTTCGGAACACTTCCGTTTCCATCTCTTCAAATACTGCACTTGCGCCTGAATTTAAAAGGGAAGCATTCATCAATTCATACTTATACTGCACTGTTATAATCCTATAAGGATTGCTGGGATTTACCGGATTTGCCTCCTGCCTAATGTTAATATACATCTCCCTCTTAAGATCCTTTAAAATCTGCTCGCTGGTAACACCGCCTTTACATCTGAGCAAATACTGGGTTACTGCCTCGCCTAAGTCGCCACTGTCTTCCGAAAAATAACGATCCGAAGTCGTATCGTCCACAGCTGCATTCGTACCAATGTTGGTGTTTATTCTGGACAACATGGTATCATTATAAGCCCTCTTACCGGAATAAGCGCCGCCCGCACTTTCACTTCTGATTTGGCTTCCATCATCATTATAATTCGGCAGGACTTCTGTCGTATCAACAAGCCCGGTGTCCACATAATCACGATAGTAATTGGCATCCATGCTCAAAATCACATCATATTTTTTAGAACCATATTGTACATTCCTAAGCCAGAATGCATACGCATGTAAATCATCATCTTCATTTAATTTGTCATCCTTTAAATATGGCTTACCAAAATAAACCTCTTCCGTATCGCCCCATTTTGCCTTATAAGCATACTTCATGCTATAACTGCTGCGAGGGTTACGGGATTCCAAATTATTCCCCCCCGTATTATAACTGCAGTCATAAACTCCCTCTTCATAGCCGGAAATGGCAAGAAGCCTTCCATGGTCAATGGACAGATTGCTATAGTCATCCTGATATTTATCATCATCAGCATCTACATACTTTGGTATTTTTACTGTTTCCCCTAAAGTATTGGTATGAGTCCCAGGCTCACATTCAATGACACAGCGTCCCCAGTTTTCCACAGCCATGCTGCTTGGCATAAATTTCAGCCCATTTTCAGGATCTGTATTGGTGGGAGTCTCTGTGGGATGGGCGCTGTCCCAACCAGCATCCCACACATGCTCCAGCTGTATTATCGTATTTTCCACACCATAGGCGCTAATGCCTTCCATAATATTCTGAGCCACAATCGTACCATTCATGGTAACCTTGGCTTTGGAATTTACTTTGGAGGAAGTAACAAAATTCGCCAGCATGGGAACAACCGCAATTGCCAGAATCGATACGGCTATTAAAAGCTCTACCAAAGTAAATCCCTTATCATTCCTTTGCATTTTCATTACATTTCCTCCATTTCCTTACTGCCTTTATTGTTTTACTGCTCTTTTTTACTGCTCATCCTCTGACTGGTCGTTATTTTCCGTCTCTGTGCTTTCTGCATTGGCATCAAAGGTATTGTTCTCCCTGCCTACATTTAATGTTTCGGATGATTTAAACAGATTATCCGTACCTATGCCAATTCCCTGAATGCTCGGCGCTTCATAAATTCTATCCGTTCCGGTAAGGCTGAACATATTCACTATAATGGAGCCTGTAAGGTTTCCTGTGCTTTCATCATAGCTTAAAGTAACGTTATCAATGGATTTTTTATTTTCCCTGTCAGTTAAAATTTCTTTAATCCACTCCTTAGCTGCCGTATAGGTCAGTTTAAAATTAAATGTAATTGGCGCCCTATATAAAGCAATCGTAGTTGCTGCTGAAGCAACCGGAGCCGCCTGCTCTGCCTGAGCCGCTCCTGCATTTTCCGTTCCTTCTGCTGCTTCCCCTGTTCCATCATCTACCACTTCCGGCTGCGCCTCTGCTGTCACCGGCTGCGCAATTGCAACAGCCTCTGCAACCGGCATGTCGATTGCCGTTGCTAAAACATCATATTTATTTTCCATGTTGTATGCGTAATAGATTTCATCTTCCGGATGCAGTTCAGAAGGGAACTGTGCCTTGATTTCTTCCATTTCCGCATTCATCCTGTCCGTCTCTGCAAGATAAAACTCTTTATTATCCATCAGTTCCTGTAAATATGCCACTTCCTGAGCCAGAGACTGATTCTCTGCCACCAGTACATCCGTCTGCTCATTCAGGCTTACAAATACAAAGAAGTAAACTAACAGTGGAATAGCAATTCCTATTAAGCCAAGTATTATATTTTTTTCTCTTTCTCCTATTTTAAGCTTCATGCCTCTACCCCCTATTCAACCGTTTCCATAGCATCCAATGCTTCTTCCACATCTGTTTCGCTCTCTAAGAGCTTTGGATTCACTCCATATGTGCACATAATCGTAGCCGTCACTTCAGTATTTACCTGATTGCTGTTTTCCAGAGTTTCCTGCTTGGTAGCAACGCTGGTACAGGATACATCTGAGAAATAATCAATGCTCCGAAGCTGGATAATTGCTTTTGCCACCGAACGTTTATTAGGATAGGTAGCGCTAATGGACACATCCGTGGATGTAATGTTTAAGCTGTCAATGCTGATTTTGGTAGGCATTAAGGTTTCCAAATCAGCAAGCACCTGATGCAGCTCTGAATTATAATTTTCTGTCTGGGCATATACAGACGTTAAATATTGATAATCCGCCTCAACCTGCACATAAGTATCATAAATCGGCTGAATTTCCTGCAGCTGCTGCTTTCTGAGAAGCAATGCATCATTTTCCGTTTTTGCATCAAAATACGGAACTGCCGCCCATGCCGCAAGCCCTACTGCTATGACCGCTCCAATGCCCAATATAATAACCCCAACCTTGCTCTTCTTTCCGGTTGCCCCTTTGGTGCCCTTTTTATCTTTAGAAACCGTAACGGCATTTAATGAGAAGCCGGAAACACTGAGTCCGGCGCCAATAACCGAAATGTAATCACCAAGGGAGATATCCTGCAAATGAAGACCCTGATTGATATTCGTTCCTGCTAAATCCCTTAAGACCTCTACATCTCTGCCCAGCTCTGCGGCAAGCAGGTTGGAAAAGCCCCAAAAGTCTGCGGCAATACCGGTGATAACGATTCTGTCAATAGCCGCTTCCCTGTTCTTGGAATTATAATAGTCAATAACACGTACAATGGAGCTGATTAGCTGATTGTAAGAATATGTTATATCCTTACGCAGACGAAGCATCTTCAGATTGGCATCTGCCTGCTTGGAGGCAACCTTTGCTGCTGCTGCGCCAACTGTATCTCCTGCTGAGGAAGCTCTTTCCGCAGCCTCCTCCTGTTCTCTGAAAAGCTCTTCTGTTTCTTTCTCCCTTTGCAGAAGGATTTCCTCTTCATCCGCCCGCATTACGAGATTATTTCTTCTTAATGTTTTGACAGCAGCTTCATAAGTAAGCTTTTCCCCATAAGCATCTGTCTCCATCAGAGTTTCCACGATTTGATCTGCACCATAGATACCTGAACGCTGCATGGAAATAACCCCGTTCCTAATAACGGTAATCAGGGAATTTCTTTCATCTATCTTTACTACCAAATTTGTGCCTGTAGCAAATTTCGACTTTAAAACCTGAAATATAGAGTTACCGCTGTATTCAATAGAATCCAGTTCCAGCCCTAAGGCTTTTGCCAGTTCTACATAGCCTTCAAAAATATCTCCGGGAACTGCCATCAACATCAAATGATACTGCTTATTGCCCGCATTATCCGTTACTGTATTCATGATATTGTGAGCAAACTGATACATGGATGGATCTACCGGGAAGTAATCCGTAACATTGCTTAACACCATATCCCTTACTTTATTTTCTTTTACTGCCGGGATCATCGCTTCCCTATTGGCAATTTTCGTGGAAGAAACGGAAAAAATAACTTTTTTCGCATGCATTCCATTTGCCTCTAAATAGGACCTTAATTCTGATGAAAATTCCCCGCTGGGGCGGACATAACCGTCATCCAATACTCCCTGGGGCGTTTTCATACTGAAAACACCATATACCTTTGGATGTTTGGACCGATAGTCCATTTCGCATACTTTTGTTAAGGAATAGCCAACCTCAATACTTAGTACTCTCTGTGCTTTTGCCATGATTTACCTCCCTGAAAAAATGCAGGACAGCTCCCCCATTTTTTTATTTTTCTTTTTTCCTTGCATTTTCATACTGCTTTATGCTTCTAATTCCTTATGTATCCTATCAAGTCCGTTAACCGCTAAAACAGACCAAAATACCAACTTAAAAACGATTCGCCCCACAGCACCGACAACAAAATGCCGATTGCCAGATAAGGCCCCATAGCCAGTTTATGCCCTTCTTTTGTTACTTTCATGCGAATCAGATGTATAACAGAGCCAATTACACATCCTGCTATCATTGCCAGATATGACAGCTTCCAGCCAATCAGCAGACCAGCCGCCGCCATAAGCTTCACATCGCCACCGCCTATTGCCCTGCCCTTTGATGCTAAAAAAATAATTTCAAATATTCCGCTTACAAGAACAAGACCAATCAAATACTGTTTCCAATCTGAAATATGCAGCAGCAAATGAAGTATACCTAATATAAAAATAAATACATTGATACCAAAGGGGATTTCATAAGTCCGAAAATCTATTACGCTTAATGTAAGAAGCGCTGATGCCAGAAAGCAATAGATAACCGCATCCAGATTCCAGCCTTTTACCACAAAAATCAATACATATAACAAACCATTTACTCCTTCAATAATAGGGTATTGAAGGGAAATATGCTTTTTGCATTGGCGACATCTACCACCGAGAAACAGGTAGCTGAACAGTGGAATCAAATCATACCACTTCAGCTGATAACCACATTGCATACAGTGGCTCCTGTTCTTGGCTATACTCTCCCTGTTTGGGATGCGTAAAATACAGACATTTAAAAAACTGCCAATCACAATCCCAAACAGGAAGATCCATATGTAAAATATGAGATTATATAGCTCGATGGTCATAGGGGCGATGTCTCCTCAAATGCAAAATATTACTATTCATACTTTTTGTTTGAATCTTATATAATCTTAGTAGCTTGTTGGGTCGTAAGTAGTACCATTGGCATCTACTACAACTTTAAGGTTATGATTAGTTGTATCTTCTGAAATTTTAATTGTAACCGTTACAGAGTTAAATACCTTAGATTTAAACTTATTATTTGCTACACTGCCATAAAATTCAGAAATAGCAGCATTTAAACCAGTGGTAGCAGTACCACCGGTGACAGTGACACCAGTACTGGTGATTACAATGTTGTCACCATCATTAAGATCATCATAATAATCATCATCAGTAGTAGCAGTCTGTGCTGCCTTCGTTAAGGAATCAATCATATCCTTATCAGAAGAAACTCTTGATTTTTCTACGTACTTAATGTACTGTGGCGCTAATACACCAATTAAGATTGCCATAATAGCAATAACGATGATAAGTTCTACTAACGAGAAACCTTTGTTGTTTGTCTTTTTCATACTAAACTCTCTCCTTTTAACATTTTATTTTTTGTTTTTATCTTAAACACTCTTCCCCTATGCAAAGTGTCTAATTCATGGATTAGGCTGCCAGCTTCCGGTTACCATAAAAGTACCACTGGCGGTAGCAGCATCTTCAAATTCAACTACATACTTTTGATTATGATATGTTTTTGATTTTACCTGCTTGCTGCTCCAGCCGGCAATAAATTCATTCAATGCGTTGGTCAGATTCGGGTCATTTGCAGGCTGCAAATCAATCCCGCTTCTGGAAAAAATAATTTGATCCCCTATATTCACATCTGAAAAATAACTTTCATCTGATGCAATCAAATATCCCACGCCAAGCAATGTGTCCGCCGTATCCTCATCTACTGAGACTCTGGACTTTTCCACGTATTTAATATACTGGGGAGCCAGCACCCCTATCAGGACTGCCATAATGGCAACCACGATAATCAATTCTATTAAAGAAAATCCTTTATTCCTACTTCCTTCCATAGCCTTTCCCTCTTACAAATTATCAAGACCTTCATACATAGCTGCCATCGGCGCCATAACCGCACCAATAATAACGCCGCAGACGCCTGCCATAACAATAATCAGCGCCGGCTCCAAAGCAGCCATCAAAGACTGGGTTGCAGTCTCCACTTCCTCTTCATAATAATCAGCCATCTTATCAAGCATATCCTCTACATTACCTGTTTCCTCACCGATACGGGTCATATGATATACCATAGGCGGAAACAGTCCGCAGCGCTCAAGGGGCTGTGACAGCGGAACACCCTGCATAACGTCTGTCTTGGCATTCATCAATGCTTCTTTATAGAATAAGTTGTTGATGGTGCCGGCTGTTATTTCCACAGCTTCCGGCATAGGTATGCCGGCAGCCAGCATAGTGGACAATGTCCTTGCCAGCTTCGCCGAGCTGGACTTAACTGTAATATCACCAAACAGTGGAATCTTTATAGCAGCCTTGGATATCAGCGCTTCGCCAAAAGGCTGCCTTTTAAACCACATAACAAAAGCTACGATTGCTATGATAGCCATGACTACTATATACCATCTTGCCTTCATGAAATCACTGGCAGCAATAACCGCCAAGGTGATGCCCGGCATGTCAATGTCCATATCTGCAAACATTCCTATGAAATTAGGAACCACGAAAGTCAGCATGACGATAACAACCACTACCGCTACAATAGCTACTACGATTGGGTAAATCATAGCCTTTTTTATCATGGACTGCAGCTTTGCAGATTTTTCAAACTGCTCCGCCATACGTTCAAAGGCAATGTCCAGACTACCGGAAGCTTCACCTGCAGTTACCATATGAATCAGCAGCCCTGGAAATACTTTTGGTGACTTTGCCATGGATTTTGCTAAAGACTCACCTTTCTGAACACCCAGATAAGTCTCCTGAACCGCTTCCCTCAACGTATCGTTTTCCGTCTGTTCCGTAAGCATCCGCAAAGATTCCAAAATCGTTACACCTGCCCTGTGCATGCTGACAAACTGCCTGCAGAAAAGGCTCAAATCCCTTGTCTTCACCTTTTTCTTGAAAATCGCTAAATTGACATCCTTATCCAAAAGCCCCTGTTCCTTCAGCTCCATAGGCGTCAGCCCATCGTTTTTAATAATGCTTCTGGCTTTTTCTAATGTATCCGCTTCAATAGAACTTTTTACCTGTTTTCCTGCCTTGTCTATGGCAATATAAGAATATGTAGCCAAATCGTTTCCCTCCTAAAATATGTTTTCTTTTTTTCAACTACATCTCGAAGGAAACCTTTATCATCTCCGCAACCGATGTAATTCCCTGTAACACATAATCCGTGGCAGCCATACGCAGGGTATGCATACCATCTATCAATGCCGCCTGTTTAATCTGCTCAGCATCACCGCCTCTGGCAATAATCTTTTTTACCTCCTGAGTCACTTCCATGATTTCATATACACCAATACGTCCTCTGTAGCCATTGTTGTCACATGCCGGACAGCCTACAGGCTCGTATATGGTAACTTCATGTCCTTCCAATAAAAGCAGCTCTAGTTCTTCCTGATTTGCCAGTCTTGCCCTTTTACACTTGGGGCACAGCCTTCTTACAAGACGCTGTGCAATAATACCTACCGTAGAATCCGCTATCATATAAGGTGGGATACCCATATCCGCCAAACGGGTAACAGTAGAAGCCGCTGAGTTGGTATGGAGCGTGCTTACTACCAAGTGGCCTGTAATAGAAGCCTGTACTGCAATTTGAGCTGTCTCACCGTCACGAATTTCTCCAATCATGATAATATCCGGGTCCTGACGAAGTATGGAACGAAGGGCGCTGGCAAAGGTAAGTCCTGCTTTTACATTGGTCTGTACCTGATTGATGCCTGCAACATTTGCTTCCACCGGGTCTTCTACTGTAATGATATTAACATGTTCTGTATTTAATTCGCTTAAAGCAGTATATAAGGTTGTGGATTTACCACTACCGGTAGGTCCTGTTACTAGAATAATGCCGTGTGGGTTTTGTAAAATACGGTCAAATCGTTCTAGTTCATTTGCCGGAAATCCCAATTCCGATTTGTCTTTTGTCAGTGCGTTCTTGTTGGTAATACGCATTACCACTTTTTCTCCAAATACAGTAGGCAAAATAGATACACGGATATCATACTCCCTGCCATCTACAAAGGTGGTAATACGTCCATCCTGTGGCTTTCTCTTCTCGGAAATATCCATGCCTCCGGTAATCTTTAGCCTTGCTACAATAGCCGGAAGCAGCTTGATATTGTAAGTAATCCTTTCATATAAGGAACCATCGATCCGGTACCGGACGCGAACCTTCTTCTCAAGGGCCTCGATATGGATATCAGATGCCCTTTGCCGGACTGCCTGCTCTAACATACCATTTACAAGCTGAACGATAGGCGAGTTATTCACATCATCGTTCATCATCTTTTCCATTTCATCTTCTGCAAACAGGTCGCTTCGTTCCTGCTCGTAGTCGCTTGCCGCTTTTAATGCTTCTGCATTTCCATAATATTTGTCAATGGCAAGCATGATTTCCCTTGGGGTGGCAACTATCGGCTCAATGGCGCGATTGGAAATCATGGACAAATCATCAATAGCAAGCATATCCATAGGATCTGCCATTGCCACACGAATCATATTGATATTGTTCCGGCCATATTCCACCGGAATCACTGTATACTTCTTTAATATGTCTACCTCAAAGAGAGAAAGAATATCATCTGTAATGGTGGTATTTCCTAAATCCGCCCTGTCCATATGGAGCTGGCTACATAAAGCATCCGCCATAGCCTCGTCAGAAACAAAGCCTTCGTCTACTAAAATCTCACCCAGACGTTTCTTTTTTTCTTTTTGCATCTCCAATGCTTTTCCTAATGTTTCTTCTGTCAGAAGGCCTTCATTGATCAGAATATCTCCAATACGTAGCTTTCTTCTGCTTGAAAATCCCATGATACTTCCCTCACATTTTCAGAATAGATTTTAGGCACATTTTGTTATCTATCTATTTTTATGTAATCCATTTTATCATTTTTATATTCTTTCGTCAAACCCTTTTAACACTTTAGCTCTATCAAAAATGACTAAATTTTTTTCAAATATTTAGTTGATATTACCAAAATTTAAGAGATTATTAAGATTTTAGGGCATAATACCCTCCTCTTACCTGAATGAAACCTTCTTTTTCAAGCTTTATCAAAATTTCCATGAGTTTTTTTAATTCGGGTGGCTTTCCGTTTTTTGCTTCTTTTTTTATGTCGTCATGGATTGCCTGAACCGTTTTTGGATAATAGTCTAGGCTTTCCAAAATCATTTGCTCTAATGCCCCCAATTGTACTTTACAGGCCTCTTCCTTTTCTCCAAAAGCTCCATCCCCTATAGGGTATATAGCTTTCCCACATACTTCCTTTATAAATTCTTCCACGGAACAGAGCACATCTGCACCCTGCTTTATCAGCCGGTTGCATCCGGCGCTTAAGGAATCCGTTACCCTTCCCGGAACTACGTATACGTCTCTTCCCTGCTCCAATGCCATGTCTACAGTAATCAGCGTGCCGCTTTTTTCTTTTGCTTCTACCACGACTACTGCCCTAGACAAACCGCTGATAATCCGGTTCCTTGCCGGAAAATTACATGCTTTTGGTTCTGTTCCCGGAGGATATTCAGAAATAATGCCTCCCTTTCGTTTCATGTTTTCATAAACGTTCCTGCTGCCTAAGGGATAACATATATCCACTCCGCTTCCAAGCACTCCATAAGCCTCCCCCTCTTTTAAAGCGGACTGTTGGGCAATGCTGTCTATCCCTCTTGCCATTCCGCTGACTACCTGTATTCCTCTTCCAGCAAGGGCTTTTCCTAATTCCTTTGCCACATGCGCTCCATAAGCAGAGCATTCTCTTGCCCCTATGACCGCCACCACAGGCCTGTCCTGCTTTGGAAGCCGCCCTATTACATACAAAGCCCATGGCGCATCCGGAATCTCTCTCAGACTATTGGGATATAATGGATGAAATGCGGGATAAAAATCAATTCCCTTTCTTTTCATTTTATCATATTCTTTTTTGATATCCCATTCTTCCCTTGTCCTTATAATATGATATACAGTCTCTTCCTTAAATATGCTTTCTGTTTCCACATAAAGTTGAAGCATCTGCTTCTTTTCCATGAAATAAAGCCGACTTGGTTTTGAACCTTTCGCAAGCAGCTTGCGGATTCCTTTGTTGCCCACTCCTTTTATATTATGAAGCCAGTAAGCATATGGCAATTCCTCTTTGTAAGCTTCCATATTCCTTTTTCCTCCGTTCTTTCTTTTTGCAGCTTTATGAAAATTCCCCGTTTAGGGACTCTAAGTCAACCGAATAGCTCAATGCCTCCATGACATGTTCCTTTTGTATTTTACTGCTTTTTTCCAAATCGGCTATTGTTCTGGAAATTTTAAGTATTCCAAAATAGGCTCTTGGCGTCATGCTTCTCTTTTGAAATATTTCCTCCAGCATTCTTTCCGTAGCTCTGTCCAGTTGACAGTATTCCTTTATGCTATGCCCTCTAAGGTGCCCGTTATGATGTATATCCGTCCCACGGTATCTTTCTTCCTGCAGGCTTCTGGCTTCCTTTACCATATCCGCCATGACCTTGCTGGTAATGGCTTTTCCAGCTTTCTTTCCGGAAAATATTTCTATTTTAACAGGTTCCACAACCATACAGATATCCATTCTGTCCAAAATCGGTCCTGATACTCTGTTCCTGTATCTTTTTCTCTCCTTTAGGCTGCAGTGACATTTCCCCATATCCGGAAAATATCCGCAAGGGCATAAGTTCATGGCACCCACCAGCATAAAGTCCGCCGGATAAGTGAAGGTTCCGGTATTTCTTGTTATTTGTATCCTTTTTTCTTCCAACGGCTGCCTCATGCTATCTAAGGCCTCTCTTTTAAATTCTGCCATTTCATCTAAAAAAAGCACGCCTTTATGAGCCAAGCTAATTGCTCCCGGCACCGGCATCCTGCCTCCTCCGGTCAATGCCTGCTGCGTAGCGGAATGATGAGGTGCAACGTAAGGAGGCCGCCTCATCATTTGTCCCTCTTTTAACAAGCCCGATATGCTGTAAACCTTGGATACTTCCACACATTCTTCTTCGGACAGCTTTGGCAGTATACCCGGAATCCTTTTGGCAATCATGGTTTTCCCCGCTCCGGGCGTCCCCAGCATAAGAAAATGATGAAAGCCTGCTGCCGCAATCAGGGCAGCCCTCTTTACAGCCTCCTGCCCTTCCACCTCGGAAAAATCCGGCTCTTCTTTTTGGATTAGCGGTATCTGTGGGTCATTTCTAAGAAGCATAGGGATTTCTTTTTGGGAAACCAGCTCTGTTGTTTCTTTTAGATGGCTTACTCCAAATATGGCAATATCTCCCACCAGATTTCCTTCCTTTTCGTTTTCTTTTGGCACTACACATGCCTTCATTCCTCTTTTTCTTGCTTCCAATACAATGGGGAGTATTCCTTTCACGCCTCGGATGCTTCCATCTAACCCAAGCTCTCCTACAAAGAGAACATGCTTTTGCCAGACCTCCTCCACTTTCCCCATGGCTCCAAGAATGCCTACTGCAATAGGTAAATCAAAGGAGCTTCCTGCCTTACGCACATTGGCAGGAGAAAGATTTACCGTTACCCTTTGTCCCGGTATGGAAACACCGCAGTTATGCATTGACACACGCACCCGTTCCTTTGCTTCTCTGACTTCTGAGCTTAAAAAGCCCACTAATTCCATGCAGGGAAGTCCTGTAGAAATGTCTACCTCTACTGTAACAAGGTAGCATTCTATCCCCTGCAAGGCACCTGACATGACTTTGCAAAACATAGATTTTCTCCTTTACTTAAGAAATTGTTATTATATTTTTGTGTTTTATTGGAAATCCTGTCTGAAACGACAGATTTTAATTCCTTCCCTGTCTTCTGTTACAGGGAAGGAATCGTTTAGATGTTTTTAGATAATAGGAATTATTATACTTTTGTCCTCATAACACCGGAATCATGGGCATATTTAATGCAGTCATCCTTAGAAATCTTCCTTTGCATATAAAGCGCCAGCAAAGCATCATCCATCGTTTGCATTCCTGCCTGCTTATTGGTCTGTAAAATGGATGAAACCTGATGGGTTTTCCCTTCACGAACCAGATTCCGAACCGCATGGTTTGCAATGAGCACCTCAAAGGCAGCTACACGTCCATTTCCATCTATGGTAGGAATCAATGTCTGTGCCACAATAGCCTCAAGCACGTTTGAAAGCTGCACCCGGATCTGCTGCTGCTGGTGTGGCGGGAATACGTCTATGATACGGTCAATGGTACTTGCCGCATCTACGGTATGTAAGGTGGAAAAAACAAGATGTCCGGTTTCTGCTGCAGTAATGGCAATTCCAATTGTTTCAAAATCACGCATCTCACCTACTAAAATAACATCCGGGTCTTCACGGAGGGCAGCCCTTAGTGCATTAGCAAAGCTTCCGGTATCCATTCCCACTTCTCTTTGGTTAACCATGGACTTCTTGTGGCGGTGCATATATTCGATAGGGTCTTCCAAGGTAATAATATGGGCATCCCTGTTGGTATTAATCTTGTCTAATATGGAGGCAAGCGTAGTGGACTTACCACTACCGGTAGGTCCTGTTACAAGCACGAGCCCCCTCTTTTTGTGCTGCATCGCCACTACAGAGGGCGGCACGCCCAGACTTTCCGAGCTGGGAATATCAATACTGATAGTACGAAGAGCCATAGCTACCGCTCCCCGCTGTCTGAACACATTCAGACGATACCGTCCAAGTCCCTGTACGGCTACGGACATATCGTATTCTCCCTCTTCTTCAAATTTTTCTCTCTGCCCCGGTGTCATGACCTGCATGGCAAGGCTCTGGGTATCCTCCGGCGTAAGCTCTGGAAAATTCATTTTCTGCAGCCTTCCATAAACGCGCATGATGGGAGGAAGTCCTGTGGTAAGGTGCACATCCGAAGCATTTGCATCGTGTGCTACCTGTAAAATTTCTGGCATTGTTGGCAACATGTTTTCTTGTCCTTTCTATCCCTTATTTTATCCTATTATAGCTTTAGAATAATATTCCTGTATTATGTAATTAAAAATCCCTTCCCGGAACATATGCTTCTTCCGGCTCCTCGTCTGGCACCTTGGCATATTCCGGTTCTTGTACCATGTATCCGTTTTCTCTTAAAAACTCTATGTCCATAACATGACGATTGTCCAATGTCTTCATAATATCTTTAATTTCTAAGTCCCCGTAAGTATTCCTGTCGCTTAAATCCAAAACCTGATTGTCCTGAAAGCTCAGCACAACCGGATACAGGATGTCCTCATCATTGGCTGTAATGACAATTCCTTTTTCACCTGTATTTAATTCAACAGCAAGTCCCGGACGCAACAGATTGATGGATTTAATCAATGCCCCTACCGCTTTTTCATCAAAGGCATCCTTTCTCTCTAGCAAAAGCCGTATGGCCGCTACTTCTGATTCCGGTGTTCCGTTTATGCTCATGGCAGTCATAGAGTCAAACAATTCTGCCACCATAAGGATTTTGGCTCCTTTTACAAGCTTTGTCCCATTGTATGTACCGGAATAAAAATCAGATAATGCTTTCTGGCTCTGTGCGCAGATGCGCTTTATATTCGGGTTGGAGGAAAATACCAAATCTATCACTTCATGCCCTTTTGCCTCCGCCCCCTGCAGGATTACTTTTTCCTGCTCAGTCAGCTTTTCTTTTTCCCCAAGTCCGTCGGAAATGGTCAGCCTTCCAATATCATGGACGAGAGCTGCCAGAACTGTTTCAAGCTGCTCCTCCGGCTTTGCATTCATATTTCGCGCAATCATGGCACACAGCATAGCCACGTTCACAGAATGCTTGTATATGAAATCCTCCCTGCTTCTAAGGTTTTGTATGAAATTAATCTTATGGTCGAGACGTCCGTAATTTTTGATGACATTAGAAGCAATGACTTGTATCTTTGGTGCTTTCTTTGTCTGCAAAATCATTGCCAGCTCTTCTTTTAGTGCAAAGACTGCCATAGTCTGGTAGCGTTCAAAGGCAATATCCTCTTCCGTCATGGGCGGTACCGGTTCTGCCGGCTCCAACACGAATATCCCAATCAGAGCAAAGTTCCTTATGCTTTGGATTCCCTGAGATGTCAATTTGGAATTCCTTTCATAAAGTAATACTCCATCCCGATTGTATATAGGTCTTGCCAATCGCATTCCCACCTTCAGAGCTTCTGTTTTTACAAACTTCATGGTTCTTCCCCCTGTATTTTGTCTTAACTCAACTGTTCAAATGCCTGCCTAAGCTTGCAAAGCGCCTTTTTCTCAATCCTTGACACATAGCTTCTGGATATGCCAAGCGCCTTGCCAATCTCCCGCTGGGTAATTTCCCGGTCTGTTATAAGTCCGTAGCGCATCAGGATGATGTCTTTTTCTCTTCCCTTTAGCACTTTATCCACAAGCGTCATGAGCTTTGCAATGTCTTCTCTTGTAGCCATCTGCTCCACTACATCCAGCTGCTCCGAAACTGTAATATCCAGTAAATTTATTTCATTGCCTTCTTTGTCTGTTCCAAGAGGTTCATACAGGGAAACTTCCTTTGAGGTTTTCTTTTTTGCCCTAAGCAGCATAAGCAGTTCATTGTCAATGCACCTTGCGGCATAGGTTGCCAGCCTGCTCCCCTTCGTCTCATCAAAGGTGCTCACGGCTTTAATCAGTCCAATGGTACCTATTGATATAAGGTCCTCTTGCTCTTCTTCTACATTTTGGTACTTTTTTGCAATATGGGCAACCAGCCTTAGGTTCCGCTCAATCAGTATCCCCCGCGCTTCCTTTGCCTGTGCCTCATCGCCTTCTCTAAGCAGCCTTATATAGTAAGCTTCTTCTGTCTCTGACAGAGGTTTTTGAAAGGTTTGCAAGAAAAGCCCCCAAAAAACATTTTACTATAGTATATGCGTAGGGTTTGGCTCACGGTACACTCTGTTTTTATTATACAAACTCGACTACTAAAAAGCAAGTCGAAATAGTGAAATTTACTAAACAGTTACTAATTTGTTTGCTCCTTGATAGAAGATAAGAAAAATGTTATAATTCTAAAAGTTTAGGAAAATTATTTCTTATTATATTACTTTTCAAGCCGAAAGGAGCTCTATTTTTTATGAAAAAAACAAACAAAGCTATTTTCAAAAGCATTTATCCCTATATAGCTGCCTTTTTTATTCCGGCACTTTTATTATTTCTGGTACATATCCTGTTCCAATCCGGTTACGGCACTCCTCTTATCGGAGTCCTCTCCCCTTCGCAAATACTTTGGAACGGGCTTGCCAGCGTATGCTTCTTTTTTTATATCAGGCATACTGCCGCTGCTTCCCGTATAGGGCTCTGCTGGCAGCTTATGGTTTCTTTTGCTTATGGACTCTGTTCTTATGGAATTTTACAGGAAAGCTCTGTTTCTGCTTTGTGCCTTTATGCAATTTTTCCCCTTGTATTTTTATCCTTTGAGCAAATGATATCCGGAAAGAAATATTTTCCTTTTCTCTGTATGGCAGCGCTGGCTTTTATCATAAATCCAGCCTGCGTGGCACCCATTTTTCTCTTGTTTTTTCTTCTGACTTTTTTAGAAGCCGGACAGGCTTATACTGCTTCCCTTGGGAACATCCTGCACCGCTTAAGCTGCCTTTTGCTTTCTTTATCCCTTGGCGCATTACGG
Source organism: Robinsoniella sp. (assembly GCA_023664735.1). Lineage (GTDB taxonomy): Bacteria > Bacillota > Clostridia > Lachnospirales > Lachnospiraceae > RGIG3040. The sequence goes on from JAMPFB010000004.1 coordinate 65,389, forward strand.
ATAATCCCTTATTTTCATGACCTGAAGGATTCCTTCCAGTATTCCGGCTTTTTCCAAAGCTATTCGATACCGGTGTTCTTATCCCGTTTCCTGCCCGGAAGCGCACCGTCAATTGCCTATTCCACTCCATATGGCATCGACTTATACTTTGGTTTCTTTTTCCTCCTGTTATTCCTTTTATTTTTCTTTTGCAAAACCATTTCCAGCCATAAACGGTTAAGCTACGGCATTATGGCGCTGCTATTAGCTGCTTCTTTGGAATTTTCAACAGTTACTTATGTCTCTCGTTTTTTTGCAGAGCCTGACGGCTATTCTCTTGTGCACAGCTTCCTTTTGGTTTTCTGGTGCCTGAAGCTTGCCGCAGAAGCGATTTCACATTTTAAAGACATTTCATTTTTCCAATTAGGCTGCGCTTCCGCCATCGCCTCTTTAGTTTTGGCAGTCTGCTGGCTTTTTTCTTCTCATAATTTCAGCCCAATGCTCATTCCATCCCTGGCATTGCTTTTCGCATTTATGTTAACCTTACTGTTCCTATTCAAAAGTAAACGCAACAGGAAATATCCGCAAATGTTTCTATTTCTTCTTATATTTATAGAATTTTTTGCCAATACATTAATCAGCCCTAATCTGGATTTTCTTGCTTCCGGAAGAAATACTGCCTCTTCCTGCATTTGGGACAATCCTACAAATACGGAAACAGAAACATCTGATTCCAATAAAACAACTGAGTTGACTCAGAATGCCGCAGAGGATTATAGGCAATTTGTCTCCACACATACTGCAGACCAGACACTTATAAATCTGGTTAATGACTTACAGGCAAACGTTTCTTTGGATGCTTCTGAAATAGAGAAATACTGCGGCAAAAAGCTCCCGAACCAATTAGAGCGGCTTAACGGGCTCTGCCACAAAATTGGCTGCAAGGAGGATTTATTTCTGCCGGCTGATGCCTCGGTTTCTTTTGAAGAAAGCGATTCCTATACTATTGTACAGCTCGCTGACAGCTTATATTATTTTTTACCCGGACAACAGGCAATTTCATCAGACTATTACATCCCCTTTCATTTACAGGCAAAAACTACAGAACCCGGTGATATTTATGCCTTTTGCAGCTATTCCGGCAGTTTCTTTCATATGAACCCTGTGGAGCAGTCCGATTTTTCAAACGGCTTTTTATACTTTTTTTCAAATCAGAATATCGGGTACAACTTTGAACTGTTGATTTATAAAACAAATGATTGTGCACTGGAACAACTACCAGCTCTTCTTGAGCAATGTGCCAATGAGCAAGACGCCCAATCCCAGGCCTCCCTTATCCGCTCTGCTTATGTTGGATTTGGAATAAGCTGCGTCAGTCTGCTTATCATGCTGACCTTATTCTTTAACAGCGACAAGCAAAAGGTATATCAGGTATTATTGTCCTACAAAAAGAAGCTGTCTCATTGGCGGCTTCCCTTAAAGCTGGCAGGATGGATAAAACACAACCGGATTTATTATCTTTCCTTTTTTATACCGGTATGCCTGTTTATATCTGCCATGATTATAACTAATTGTACGCCATTTGGAAATTATTCTTTCTATACTGAGGATGGTGTCTCACTGACACTGCCCAGCAATATGGATTTATATTATAATTTAAAGGAAGGAAATGCACATTTGAGCATGACTGGCGGATATGGCAGCAGCATCTATGCCACCAACCCGCTTGCTTCTTTATTTTCCTATTACCGCCTATTCTCACCGGGACAAATCGCCCCTCTTTTATTGTTTGGGGAAGCCATTTGTCTTGGTCTGTGCGGCTTTTCCATGGTTTTTTACATGACTCACAGGCTGCATGGCCGCCGGGCAAGGAAAGAGGATTACAGATTGCTTATTCCTGCCATGATTTATGCCCTGAATTCTTACATGCTTGCCATGCACAATTATACAGGATGGTTTTTAACGCTGTTTGCTTTACCACTGTTGATTACGGCAATGGATTATCTCATGTATAAAAAGCAGTCTCTTCCTTATGTGCTGCTCTTAACTTATTGCATTTTTACAAATCTTTATCTTGCCCTTTATATTTGTATCTTTTTAGTAATTTATTTCTTTACCTGCCATTTTGAAAACGCAAAGGATTTTATAAAAAAAGGAATCCGCTTTGCTTTCTGTTCTATCCTTGCTGCCGGAAACAGCTTTTTTGTTATATCCAATACCCTGTTTTCATCTCAAAGCCTTGCATATCAGGAAAGTGATTCCATTTTCCCTTCTATCGGGCTGCACACCAGCTTTTTGGAACAATGGAAAAAACATATGATATTCCCCTCCACCCTTTCAGTTACCGCAGATGATGGGGTTCTGAATATTTATTGCGGCATCCTGACCCTTCTTCTGGTTTGCATCTACTTTTTTGCCAAACACATTTCCCTTAGGGAAAAGGCCAGAAAACTTATCCCTATCCTGCTGCTATATGTAAGCTTTAATGAGCAGGTTCTTTCCTACCTTTGGAATGGTCTGCATTATCAGACAAAGGTTCCAAACCGTTTTGCATTTTTATTATTATTTCTTTTAGCCGAGCTTTCTTATGATGGCATTTGCCAGCTTAGAAAATTATCTGTGCGTCAATATTGTTCCTTTACAATAATATTGGCAGGTTTTTTCCTGATATGCCATTTTTTCAGCAGCGGCGTTGCAAATATTTCCTTAATCACTACTTGTATCTTATTAACAGCCTATGCCCTGCTGAACCTTCTCTTTGCCCGTAAAAAATATGTGGTCTACTCAAAATCACTTGTCATACTGTTCCTTTTTGAGTTAAGCCTTAATATGCTCTACACTGCACATGGCTTTTCATCTGATAATCTTTTACTTTATGGAGATTATGTAACGATTGGAAATTATATCAATAAGGAGCTGGATGATGAATATGGATATTTCCGTGCTGCCTTCCCGGTTACCACTTTAGCCAATACCGGACAGATGTATCATGCCGGTTCCAACAGCCTGTTCAACTCCTTTGTAACTTTACAACAAAATAATTTAAATACAATGCTTGGTTTTTACTCAGGCGGCAATCTTATTTGTACCAACTATGCTTCCACCCCATTTTCCATGTCCTTATGCAATAACCGTTATTTATTCCTGCCTACCTATGCAACAGGCATCATAGAGGACTTGGAGTATTATCGTTACCTTGGGCCATTGGATGCATATTATGTATTTGAAAATCCAAATGCACTTTCGCTTGGCATCTATGCTCCAAACGAAGCTGCCAGAATAGATTCTTTTGATTTTTCACCGGAATTTTTTAATGATTTTGTTTCTCTTTATACAAATTCTCCCAAGAAGCTTTACACACTGGGATATCTTTCATATAACGAAGCCGGCGCTGGTGAAAATCAATTTTATTTTACGGATGCTGCCAACAACAGGCTTTCTCTTGAAGAAGCCGAGATGCGCAGGGCAGAAGCAAGGGCAACCTATAGTTTTAGGTCCATACAGGACTTACGCATTCACCTGAATTATACGCCAAATATGGATGGCTTTGCCTATTTTTGCGCAGGGGAGTTTGTATGCCTTGGAAAAAGCGCCGCCGGTACCGATACATACAAGAATATTCCTTTTCCGGATGGTATTACCGAAGTCAGGGAAGATTATAATTTTATCGTCATGGATGATGCCGTGCTGATGGATTTCTATGAACAGGCAGGCAAAAATCAATTGAAAGACATTAAAATCAGCCAAAACAGCATTATCGGCGCCACTGATTATGAAAAAGACGGTTATACCATGTTAAGCCTTGCATATGACCGAAACTGGCACGCATATGTGGATGGAAGGGAAATTGCCATCGAAAATCCTTATGATACCTTTATAATGGTAAAAACCCCTGCCGGAAAACATACCTTGGAATTAAAATATATTCCTTATGGCATGAAAGTCAGCAAGGGTATTTCATACGGTTTCTTTGGCCTTACGCTAATCATCTATATAACGGCATATGCACTTAGGCGCCGAAAAACTTTTTCACTTTCTTAATCACATATTCAATCTGCTCCGGCTTTATCCCATAATACAGTGGGAGTCGGAGCAGCCTTTCGCTCTCCTTTGTGGTATAAATATCCTCCCCACAAAATCTGCCGTATTTTCTGCCTGCCTGTGAAGAGTGCAGCGGAACATAATGAAATACTGATTTAATTTCCTTTTCCAAGAGATAGGCAATGAGCCGGTTTCGCTGCTCTAAATCTTTTACCTTAATGTAATACATATGGGCATTATGCCCGCATTCCTCAGGAACCACAGGAACATCAAATCTTCCCCATTCCCTAAAAGCATTATCGTACATATTCCATGTGTCCATGCGATTTTTCGTAATTTCATCTGCCACCTCGAGCTGTGCCCATAAATAAGCTGCATTCAAGTCACTTGGCAAATAGGAAGACCCCATATCGCACCATGAGTATTTGTCCACTTCCCCTCGATGAAATTTACTGCGGTTTGTACCTTTTTCCCGTAATATTTCAGCTCTTTCAATAAATTGCTGTTCCCTAATCAAAAGAGCGCCGCCTTCTCCCATGGAAAAATTTTTCGTCTCATGAAAACTAAGACATCCAAATTCTCCCATAGTTCCCAGTGCCCGCCCCTTGTAAGTTGACATGACTCCTTGTGCCGCATCCTCCACCACATAAAGATTGTGCAGCCTTGCAAGCTCTAAAATTTCATCCATTTCACAGGAAACGCCTGCATAATGAACCGGAACGATGGCTTTTGTTTTCTCCGTAATGGCTGCTTCAATCAGCTTTTCATTGATATTCATCGTATCCGGCCTGATATCCACAAAAACAACTTTTGCCCCCCGCAGCACAAAAGCATCCGCTGTGGAAACAAAGGTATAGGAAGGCATAATGACCTCATCTCCCGGCTGGATGTCACAAAGCAGCGCTGCCATTTCTATGGCATGGGTGCAGGAGGTGGTAAGCAATGCCGCACTGGTCTTTGTCTGTTCTTCCAGCCACTTACGGCACTTCTGTGTAAATTCCCCGTCACCGCAGATTTTGTGATGGTCCACAGCCTGTTTCATATATTCCAGTTCCTTGCCTACAAAAGGAGCCACATTAAAACCAATCATATCATATCGTTTCCTTTCACAAATTGGATACCAAAATTCCAATCACAATTACAAGCAATCCAATTGTCTTTTTTTTCGTTATTCTTTCTTTTAAAAAAATTGCGCTTAATACCGCCACATAAATATAGCTTGTAGCTTCTATGACCGGTCCTGTTTTTAAGTCCACTCCCCGATAAGCCAGAATCGTCAAAAACATAGATAGAAAAAGCAAGCCATAACCGCAGATGACATAAAGGTTTAAATAATCTCCAAATTTGTAATCGTACTGCTTCATAGCGCTTTTCTTTAACAACACCTGTGAAATAGAGGCTATAAAAACAGACGCTAGAAAAATCATTATATACATGTTTCCTGCTCCTTATCCGCTTTTACTACGATACATATACCTAAAATAATAATTCCTGCCCCTATCAAATTGAAAATAGTTATTTTTTCTTTAAAACATAAATAACCGAAAACAATCCCCCATATAACAGTAACGGACTTATTTGCCATAGCTACCGTCAACGGAAGCTTCTTTAATATCTTCTGCCAGAAAACGGCATAGACTGCCAAAATTGCCAATACTATCATATAATTTTCAAGATATTCCAAGGACAGGAACGGAAAGCCTGCGGCCCGTTTACTGAAAATCCCTCCTATAGCATAAAACATCAAAATAAAGTGAAGCGCCAAGTATCTTTTGCTCATGTCTCTTATCCTTTCATTCTTTTGGAATCCCATACAAAACCAGCTCCCTTAAGTCTGGTCCATAATATCTTAAATAAAATTGATATTCGTTTTCCTTAATCAATTCCTTTACAGTTTCAAAAAGCACAAATAAATCCTCTGCCTTATGGTAAACGCAAACCGCAAGAATGGGATGATGCCTTTCAATCGTATTGACCGCTCCGAGCAATGTCTCTTTTTCGCTTCCCTCCACATCCATCTTTATATAGTTTACTAAACCCGTTATCTTTTCCAAAGCATGGTCGATGGAATCGACCTGAATCTCCAAACTTCCCTCCTCACTAATGCTGGAACTGGAATTTGAAGAGGAAAAATGAAGAACTGCTTCCTTTGACCATGTGCCCTTTGTGACAAGCTGCAGCGTTTCTTCCGTCATGCCGCACGCTGATACTCTTTGACGCAGCTGGCTGACATTGCTGCTGTCCGGTTCAAAGGCTATGATTTTTTGAATCCTGTCCCGATAAAATTTCACTGCCGCTTCAATCGTATCTCCAATATATGCCCCACAATCAATAAAGCTCCCAACCTTGCATTTTTGCGTTAATTCATTGAAATACTGTCCCTGCACCCTTAGTGCCTCTAGTTTTTGTATATCCCCGGTAATACACCCATTTATAAATGCTTCCATAGTATCTCTTGATATATCATCTTCAAGCATTTCATACACCTTCAAGAATCTTTTTTCATGCCCGGAGTAGAACTGATAGTTCATATATGTACCATCCACATTAGCGCTATATGGGAAATAAAAATAAATGCCTGTAATTCCTTCGGGAAGCTCCTGTATCACTCGCTTCGCCCTATCCTGTCCCGTAAAGCCCATAATGACATAATCTCCGGGCTTTGCTATTGCTTTCCACTCTGAAGCTTTATATACTTTCTTTTCGCAAAATTCCTGCTCCTTAAAATATGCATCATCTACAATATATCCCTGTATGGAAACTTTGCTGTTTCTATTACAAAAATCAGTTACTGCAAAGGCGGTCCGGGCGCAGCCCCATATATATAGCATACCTTTCGGATTTTCTTCCAATTCCTGCTCTATCTGCTTTAATTTCTGTATTCTCAAATCTTCTTGTTTTATATTAATCCTGTTTTTCATTCTGTCCTTCTTTCTCCCATGCTTCTCTGCAGTCTACGACTTCTCTTATTACATATTGAGGCGCTTTATTTAAACAGATGTAAATACGCCCGATATATTCCCCTAATAGCCCTAAAAGGAACATAATCATGCCGCCAATAAATAAAATAACCGTTATCAAGGAAGCATACCCTAATAAAATATCCGGATTCAAAAGCTTTCTAATAATCATTACAATGCCATAAATAAATCCTGCTGCCGCACTTATTATGCCGCAAAGAGTGGCAAACCGTAACGGCTTTACTGAAAATGCCGTAAAGCCGTTCATCCACAAGTTTAACAGCTTAAAAAAAGTATATCCCGATTTCCCTGCTGCCCGCTCTCTCTGTTTTACCGGCACACTTACCATATTTCTGGTGATGCGCAAAAGCAGCCCGCCAATATAGGGATATGCCGCATCATACCGCAGCACTTCGTCAATCACAAAACGTTTTCCCGCCCAAAAGCTGGACATAAACAGCTGCCTTGGCTTTTCTAATAAAAGCTCCGTCATCCATGCATTCACCTTACTTCCTAAATTCCTTGCCCAGCTCTGCTGCACTTCTTCATACTGCCCGAAAGCTACATCAGCGCCCTTCTCCAATTCTTTAATCAAATCAAATACAGATTCTATCGGCATTTGCCCATCATCATCCAAGCATACTATATATTCTCCCTGCACCTTTTGAAACCCTGCCATCAAAGCAGAATGCTGTCCAAAATTTTTGGAAAAATCAACTGCTGCAATCCGATGATTCTCATTAGCAAGCTTTTTTATTATCTCCGAAGTCTTATCCCTTGAGCAGTCATTTACCAATATAATCTCATAGTCATATCGAGTCTGCCCGCCAACCTTTCCTATTACCTCTTCTACAACCGCTTCAATCGTCCATTCCGCACAATAGCATGGAATCACAAAACTGATTAATCCCTTATGCATACTCATCATTATTCCCCTTTACTATTCTGAAAGCCTTATCCATTGATGGCATTTTGCCGACTGGTGAGCTGCCTCAAACAATTTCAATCCTTCAATGGATGTGTCAATATTCATCAAATAATGAGAAGCTTCTTTTCCTTTTGCAAAATAATCCGTCAAGGCATCTGAAATATCCCAATAATAATTGGCATAAGCCTCAATAAACCCACTTGGATGCCCTACTTTAAAACGATTATAACGTACCTGTTCTCCTTCTGCCCTGTCGTTGCTCCGATCTAAAAGGAAAATCTGTCCGTTTTTATCATAAAGCTTCAAAATCTCCGGCTCCGCTTGAAACCATTCGCCACCGGCCTGTGTTCCGAACACCCGGATCTTAAGCCCGTTTCGATTTCCAAGAGCCGCCTTGCTGAACCACATCTGAGCAGCAATATTGTTCGTATAATTAATCATGCACAACACATCATCAATGACCTGTGGAAAAAATCCAAAACTGCTTTCCCTTGCCACAATCTCCCTTGGATGCTCTCCTGTTAAAAAGGCTATCATATTGTGCAGGTGAGTTCCTAAATCTAAAGAAATCGTCGGAATCTCATAATCTTTCATCCGCCAGCTTTGGGGTGTTGGCTCTTTATGCTCTGACGTATATCTGGTAAAGCCCTCTTGAGGCATCTCCACAATAATATTCGTAATCTTTCCAAACTCCCCTGAAAGAATTTTTTCTCTTAACACCCGAACCATGGGATAGCCAGTATAATTATAAGTTACACATAAAAAACCCTTCGTTTCTTCCATGCAGCTTTTTATCTTACAGGCAGACTCATAAGAAGTGCACAGGGACTTTTCACAGATTACCGGAACCCCTGCCCTCAGACATGCCTCTGCCATCTCTTCATGGGTATCGGTAGGGGTCAGAATGGCAATCACGTCCAGTTTTTCTCTTTCCTTTTGAAGCATTTGGCGATAATCATCGTATACCCTGCTTCCATCCACCTGAAACTCTTTTCCGGTTTTCTGGTTGATTGCCGGATTACGGCTGAAAGCGCCTGCCTCCAATTTAAATTTCCCATCCATCTGGGAAGCAATAAAATGACTTCGCCCAATTGCCGAATTTACTCCTCCTCCAATAAATCCAATACGATACATCCCTTTCCCTCCTTTATCTCTCCTTCTGTATACATACCTTCATCAACTCCGTAAGCCTGTTTACATAATGTCGGTATTCCTTCTCTTTTTTAAAATGCAGAAAAACGATTCCAGCCTTATATTTCATAATGTCTTCCACCTTATCGTCTTTTTTCCCCCACAGGAATTGCTCCGCAATATAAGGTTTTATTTCATCTGCAATCCATATTCTTTCTATTTTTCCTGTCCCATCTGCCATAATACAATGTCTCACATAGAAGCCACTCATCTGCCTACAATCAGGCAAAGGCATTTTTATCCCTGCTTCAGCCGCTACAATATATGCTGGATAGTCCAGACCTCCTGCCAGCTCTACCAAGCGGATATACAAATCGCCCGGAGCCCTTCTGCATACCTCTATGATAACCGGAACATTATCTTCTTTTAAGATAAACTGAATGTGGAGGATTCCATCCACCAGCCTTAAAGCCCCTGCCAGCTTTTCACTATCCTTACACAACTGGCTTATTGCCTGCTTTGGCACATCCCCCGGCGCACTGGCTCCTGAAACAAGATATGGATTGTGGTAATACTGTTCATTATCTACAAAATAAAAGGTTACTTTACCGCCTTGTATATATGCCGAAAAACCATGATTCGTTCCTGTAACAAACTCTTCCAGAATAATATAGCTTTCCCTTGTTGCAGCCATTGCCTGTAAAAACGCCTTTTCTGCCTGCTCTTCATTTTCACAACGCCTCATGCCCTTGCCGCCGGTTAAATCAACAGGCTTTACCATAATAGGGAACTGCATTCCCCTGCAAACCATCTTCAATTCCTCTACCGTCCGGCATTTTTGTGCCTTTGGCGACAAAATTCCCAGCTTTTGCGCCAGCGCCCTATACCTGTCCTTATGATGAATGCTAAGAGCGGCCTCATAAGAATCATGCCCGCCAAGCCCCAAGATTTCGCAGGTATATGCCGCTGACAGGCAGGCAAAATCATTGCAGCCGGAACAAACAGCCTCCACCTGCTCTTTTTTCGCCAATGCAAGAATGGCTTCTTTATTGCTAAAATCACAGTTAATGTACTGATCTGCATATTTATGCCCAAGTCCGTCTGTCTGATTGCCTGTTGTAATCACATAATATCCCATGTGCTGCGCCGCCCTGATCATAGGAATTTCTGCATGGCTTCCACCAAGCATGAGCATTTTCTTCATGATGTGCTCCTTTTATCTGTTTTAAAATCTCATAACACTTATTATATTCTAATTTATCAAAAAATCCGCCAAAATCAAATTGCTTACGTCCAGCCCTCTGTCCGTAAGTGCAATCCGGTCTGACACAGTAAGTACCTGCTGCTCTTTATATTTCTCAATCTGCCTTCCATACACCTGAAAAATACTCACTCCAAAAACAGCTTCAAACTCTTTTATGGACACTCCTTTTATCATACGAAGCCCCAGAAACATAAACTCCTCCATCTGCGCTTGTACAGTAAGACATTGTATCTCTTGGCAGATACTAGGAATTTTAAAAGGCTTTCTTTGATTTTCGTATTTTTCCTGAATAGGGCTTATACTCCGCTCTCCTACATTATCTGCCGCCCAATAGTTTACATAATCTTCCAGTGAGGAAGTATTCCGAAAGCGAATATTTTCTATCATGGAAGCGCTACCGATACCAAGCCCAAGATAATTCCCTCTCTGCCAATATACCATATTGTGCAGACATTCTCTTTTTGTTCTGCTGTAATTGGATATTTCGTAGCGTTCATATCCTGCCTGCTTAAGCATATGCTTTGTAAGAGCATACATGGCACGATCCGTCTCTTCATCCGGCAGCAGCTCCTGATGTCCAGAATAGGTTTCATAAAAAGGAGTGCCTTCCTCAATCATCAGGCTATAAGCAGAAATGTGCTCCGGTTTCAATTCCAGCACTTTTTCCAAGGTGCCCTGCCAGTTTTCCAGCTTCTGTCCGGGCAGGGCGCTGATCAAATCTATATTCAGGTTATCAAAGCCCCTGTCCCTTGCCATATGATAGGTTTCCAGAAAATCCTCATAAGTATGGATTCTGCCTAACAGCTTTAATTCTTCTGCGGCAGCCGACTGAAGCCCTATGCTTATGCGGTTGATTCCTGCATCCTTGTATGCTTTCAGCTTTTCTTCCGTTACGGTGCCGGGATTGACTTCTATGGAAATTTCTGGTTCTGCGGCTGTCTCTTTATGAGTGCTTTTTTTCTGCTCTGTTTTTTTTGTCATTTTTATGATATCCGGAAATGCTTCTTTCAGTTTACATAACACAATACTTATCAGCTCGCCTGACAGCACAGACGGAGTTCCGCCACCAATATAAACAGATTTTATCCGGACTCCTGAAAGCGCTTTTCCCCAATATTCTATTTCCTTCAATAAAGCATGGACATACTCTTTTTGCGTCTCTTCCCCGGCTGGCGCCGATAAAAAGTCACAATAGCGGCACTTTTTGATGCAAAAGGGGATATGGATGTAGAGGCTTAAAAAAATATTTTTGTGGTTTTCTTTTTTCATCTATTACTTTTTCTTTCTACTAAAGAGTATAAATTGATAAATATTTTATATCATTTCCAATTAAAATTTTTCATTAAGTCCAACATAATTTAGAACCTTATTACATAATCTTCTGCTTAGTCGTATGTCCTTATCAAGAAAAACTTCTAAGCAGTATTCCACTTCATGAGCAGAAATAGCATTGCTATCATAAGCAGACATCAATATACCTACCGTTCCAATATGCTCCACCGACATCTTCTTTGCAACACTTCTTCCTTTGTGTTCATCCATTAATAAAATATCCGCCTTTTTCTCCTTGTACAGTATTAAAGCTTCACTTTCTCCTGCATCTAATCCGGTTACATCTCGAAGTAATCGCACAGATTCCTGATTATGAACTTTTTCCACCACAATAAACGAACATTCCATAATAATTGCCCTCTCATTGACAAAGGCAGAATTCATTGTCAATTCCTCGTATACTGCCTCTGGCACAATCACAGAACCATACAATTGCCTTAGCAATTCTAATTGCTTTGCTTTCAGCAATGAGAGAATCGGAGTTGTATCTGAAATAACTATCATACCCTTTTACCTGCTAATCTTTTCACAGTCTGTAATTCCTCTTCAAATTCAGCATCCGACATATCCAAATAAGGGATTCCCAAACTTCCATACAACTGTATCAGCTCCATTTTATTCATCCCAAGCAGTTCGGCTGCTTTACCATAGGAAATCGTATCATTGACTATACTCGGATACAGCAGCAAGGCATTACGCATTTTTTCTGTCGTATCCTCCATGACATATTGCCTTGCACCAGTTGGAACTTTTATTTCTATACTGCTCATCACCATACAACCAGCTCCTTTCAAACATCTACCCTACGCCACTATTTATCATCCAGCTTCAGCACGCTCATAAATGCCTGCTGGGGAATTTCCACATTTCCTATCTGGCGCATACGCTTCTTTCCTTCCTTTTGCTTTTCCAAAAGCTTTTTCTTACGGGTAATATCTCCCCCGTAGCATTTTGCCAGCACATCCTTACGCATTGCCTTGACGGTTTCCCTTGCAATGACTTTGCCGCCTACTGCTGCCTGAATGGGGATTTCAAACAGATGCCTTGGAATTTCCTCTTTTAATTTCTCACACATTTTCCTTCCCCTGTCATATGCGCTGTCTTTATGGACGATAAAGGACAGGGCATCCACTTCTTCTTTATTGATAAGCATGTCCAGCTTTACCAGCTCGGACTGCTCGTAGCCCTTTAATTCATAATCAAAGGAAGCATATCCTCTAGAACGGGATTTCAGGGCATCAAAAAAGTCATAAATAATTTCATTTAACGGCAATTCATAGCGAAGAAGCGCTCTTGTTTCTTCCATGTATTCCATTCCAAGATAAACGCCCCGCCGCTCCTGACAAAGCTCCATAATGGCACCGATAAATTCGGAGGTTACCATGATTTCTGCACTGACAATCGGCTCTTCCATATATTCGATTTCCGAAGGGTCTGGCAGGTTGCTTGGGTTCGTCAGTTCAATCACTTCCCCATTGCTTTTGTGTACCTTGTAAATAACTCCGGGAGCTGTAGTAACCAAATCCAGATTATATTCTCTTTCCAAACGCTCCTGTATAATTTCCAAATGAAGCAGTCCTAAAAATCCACACCGGAACCCAAACCCCAAGGCGATGGAGGTTTCCGGCTCATAATGCAGGGACGCATCATTTAGCTGAAGCTTTTCCAAAGCATCACGCAAATCCGGATATTTGGCTCCATCTGCCGGATACATGCCGCAATATACCATGGACTGAACCTTTTTATAGCCGGGAAGGGGCTCCTTACATGGCTCCTTGGCATTGGTTACCGTGTCGCCTACTGCCGTATCCTTTACATTTTTAATGGATGCGGTAATATATCCTACCATCCCGGCGGAAAGCTCTTCACATTCTATAAACTGACCTGCCCCGAAATATCCTACCTCTACCACTTCTGCCTTAGCGCCGGTTGCCATCATTAAAATCGGAGTGCCCTTCTTTACGGTTCCTTCTTTTATACGGCAAAATATAATGACTCCCTTATAAGAATCATAAAGAGAATCAAAAATAAGCGCCTTAAGGGGGGCACTGGGATCTCCCTTAGGAGCCGGGATTTTTGCCACGATTTGTTCTAACACATCCTCAATCCCAATTCCGTTTTTCGCAGAAATCAAAGGCGCATCATGAGCTTCAATTCCTATTACATCTTCAATTTCTTCCTTTACCCGTTCCGGCTCTGCACTTGGCAGGTCAATCTTATTGATAACGGGAAATACATCCAGATCATGATCCAAAGCAAGGTATACGTTTGCCAAGGTCTGCGCCTCAATTCCCTGCGCAGCATCCACAACTAAAATAGCGCCATCACAGGCAGCAAGACTGCGGCTTACTTCATAGTTGAAATCCACATGCCCCGGAGTGTCAATCAAATTAAAAATATACTCCTCCCCATCCTTTGCCTTGTATACAATGCGAACGGTCTGGGCCTTAATGGTAATGCCTCTCTCCCTCTCAAGCTCCATATTATCCAAAACCTGCGCCTGCATTTCCCTGCTTGTAAGCAGTCCGGTCTTTTCTATGATCCTGTCCGCCAATGTGGATTTGCCGTGGTCAATATGAGCCACTATGCAGAAATTCCTTATTTTACTTTGATCGATACCAGCCATATTCCTTCTCCTGTTCTTTGTTCTGCCCTTCTATTGTATTTGCTTGCTATGCAAATCATTTTCTATTTCATTTTACTGCTTGTCAGTATAACAAAAAATGGTGGTTTTCGCAATGTTTCGGCTGATATTGTTTGTGTCTTTAGTAACAGTTTGGGCTGTTTTTGGAAAGGTAGTGGCTAAACGGACGCAACAGAGGGAGGAGAGTGGATTGGCTTTTCGTG
>JAMPFB010000050.1 GCA_023664735.1 Robinsoniella sp.
CTAAGCGCTGGCGTTTTTATAAGGGCTCCTTTAGAAAACATGCTCTATGGGAAACACACTCTGTGCCTGTGGGCTGAACTGTTACATTTCGTATAAAAATGCGTATAAAAAATGGCTGATGCATATAAAAAATGGCAGAAAAATGGTTGACACACGGGGATGCGTATAATATAATATTTCACAGTGGCGACCCGAGAGAACGTTAAGCCAAAGCCCCGGTAAAGCGGTAATTGGGTTCCAAAGCAACAACCCTTTTGATTCCGATTAGCCCCGGAGAAGGGATAACAATTAGAAGAAGTCATTGGACTTGATTTTTGGAGGTAACAGGATGAAAACATTTATGGCTAGTCCAGCTACAATTGATAGAAAATGGTATGTAGTAGATGCTGAAGGCCAGACACTTGGTCGTTTAGCTTCCGAGGTTGCTAAAGTTTTAAGAGGTAAGAACAAACCAATCTTTACACCTCACATTGATACAGGCGACAATGTCATCGTAATCAATGCAGAAAAGATTCAGGTAACAGGCAAGAAACTGGATCAGAAGATTTATTATCATCACTCTGATTATGTAGGCGGAATGAAAGAGACTACATTAAAAGAGAAATTGGCAAAGAAACCGGAACAGGTTATCGAACTTGCTGTAAAAGGTATGCTTCCAAAAGGACCTTTAGGAAGACAAATGTTTAAGAAACTTCACGTATACGCAGGACCAGAGCACAAGCATGAAGCTCAGAAGCCTGAAGTATTAACATTTTAATTAAAGGAACTGAAAGGAGAGAATTAAAATGGCTAAAGCAGCAGCAAAATTCCACGGAACTGGAAGAAGAAAAAAATCTATCGCAAGAGTATATTTAGTACCTGGCAAGGGCGACATTGTTGTAAATAAAAGAACACTTGATGAATATTTTGGATTAGAAACATTAAAGGTTATTGTTCGTCAGCCTCTTGTAGCTACAGAAACAGTAGACAAGTTTGATATTTTAGTAAACGTACATGGTGGCGGATATACAGGACAGGCAGGCGCCATCAGACACGGCATTGCAAGAGCATTGCTTCAGGTTGATGGAGATTACAGACCAGTATTAAAGAAAGCAGGCTATCTGACAAGAGATCCACGTATGAAAGAAAGAAAGAAATACGGTCTTAAGGCAGCTAGACGTGCACCACAGTTCTCGAAGAGATAATTCAAGCGAAAAATCAAAAGAGACAAGAATCCCCGAAAATGTTTTATTTTCGGGGATTTCCTTATATTTCCAAAACATCACGAAACGCCTCAAAATCACACAAATTTTTAACGGAAACTAACAAATGAAATGTTGTCTCGCACAAGACACACGATTTGAAATAAAAAAGGTGGTTCAACCGCCTTTTTTTGGTACAATACTCAATAATGCATGTCCAGACATCCTTTTTCGTCCGGCAATGACACATATGACCGTCCGTGAATATGATGTTATATCCGTCGTGCATATTTCCAGTTATGTCGGAAATCATTTCACGATTCTTTTCCGCAATTTGCATTGTGTCCAACATTCCGCATTGGTCTTGTCGAATCAAATTTTGAATGTAGGAATTGACCGACATTCCCCTGTCGGCTACAAGGCATTTGACGATGTCTTTCATGACTCTAGGAACAACAAGGCTGATTCTCTCATAATGCTCTTTATAAAACTTATTTGTATTCCGCTCTATTCATGACTCACCTCATCAAATCCGGTTGATTGTCTCAAGTAGTTCCTCAATCTCAAAGTGGTATATACAATCTACGTCACACTCTGTCCTTCATGGCGACAATTTTTTGATGACCTTGTCATCAACTCCGGTGACCGTCAACATGGAAATGTAGGTATGGCGGGTGCAATGTGGCATGTTTCTTTCTTTTGAGGTAGAAAAGGATTGCAAAATAAAAAGCATGTGGTATAATGAAATAGAACACGTGTTCTTTGGAGCGGTATGCCAAAGTTCGCTTGATTTCGTAAAAGCGTAGAAAATTCTTTTGTTTTATGATATTGTTATGTGAAGAAAAGGGAGGAAGATCTTGGAGGATAAAAAAGCAGGATATAGATTGTTAGCTAGGAAAAAAATAAAAACATTTAGGAGATAATTATGGGAAAAATATTGTATACATTAGAAGCAGATGTGGATGATGCTGTGAAGAAAACGTTTGATTCCTTAAAATTGAATAAAGGTGTCGATTATAATGAAAAGTCGGCAATGTCAAGCTATATGAAAGAGGCACTGAAAGGTGCAGCTAAAACAAAAAATAAGAAGAATTTTGGACAGCCGGATTTTCATATTGAAAAGTATAAAATTCCTGTTGTAATTGAAAATAAGCTTTATCATAAATTTCATGTTACAGCTACGAAGACTGGAATCAAAATGGACGGAAAATCAGTCAGTAATTATGCAGTTAATGGTGCTGTTTATTATGCTAGAAATATGATTGAAAGCAAAAAGTATGATGAAGTAATAGCTATTGGCATTTCAGGAGAAAGTGAAGATAGCATAAAAATATCTACTTACTATGTTTTTTCCCTGAATATTGAACCTAAGTTTATGAAAGATTATAGTTCACTTGATTTTTTGGAAAGTGAAGAAAGCTTTAATGAATTTTACGATAATGCAGTAGTTACTGAGGATGAAAAACATAGAATATTAATTAAAACTCGTGAAGAACTTATAAAACATGCAAAAGTTTTAAATAAAATGATGAACAACCAAAATATAGGTGTTGATCAAAGAGTAGTTTATGTGTCTGGGATGTTATTGTCTATGCAAGACATATTAGATGATGATTTTTCTTTGCTTGATAGTGGACTTGTGCCAGATGAGTTAAAGGGTATAAAAACTGAACAAAAGAGAGACGGTGTAATAATTATTAATCATCTGAAGGAGTACCTTGATAGAAAGAATCTTCCAACTGATAAAAAAAATATTATGCTTGATTCGTTTAAGATGTCTATATCTTTAGATGCAGCAAGAGACGTCCCGACAGATTTGGATAAAGCAGTAGAAGGGATGATAAATGGTCAAGCATCAGTAACTAAACAGATATTCACATATTTATATTATAATGTATATACTGCAATTAATTTAACTGGTGGTGCACTGGATATTATGGCTGAAATGTATTCTACCTTTTTGAAGTATGCATTAAGTGATGGTGCATCATTAGGAAAAGTACTAACACCACCATATATTACAACAATGATGGCGAAATTATTGGATGTTAATAGAAAATCGTGGGTTATGGACATAGCAACGGGCTCGGCTGCGTTTCTCGTTGCGGCTATGGATCAGATGATATGTGATGCGAATAGAACATTTGGCAAAAATACTAAAGCTGCTAAAGAGGCAATAGTTTCGATTAAGGAAGAACAATTATTAGGAATAGAGATTGATGCGAAAATGTATACGCTTGCTGCATCGAATATGATTCTGCGTGGAGATGGTAGTACACAAATAAAAAAGACAGATACTTTTACAACTCCGGAAGCGATTTTTGAGGATTTTGGAGCAGATGTATTGTTATTAAATCCACCTTTTTCGTATACGGGAAATGGATTGCCATTTTTTGAGTTTGGTCTTGATCATATGAAGAAAGATGGATATGGTGCTGTGATCATTCAAGATTCCGTTGGGGCAGGAAAGGCAGTTGGAATTACAAAATCAATTTTGGGAAAACATACAATGGTTGCAAGTATAAAGATGCCTATGGATTTGTTTGAACCAAATGCAACAGTACAAACTAGTATATACATCTTTAAGGCAGGTACACCACATAAGTTTGAGTATGATATTGTCAAATTTATTGATTTTAGAAATGATGGATATAAACGAACAGAAAGATGCATAAAAGAAGTTGATTATCCTACAGAAAGATACCAAGATATCTATTTACTCTATAAGTTGGGATTTAATGCAACAAAAAATCCAGAGTTTCATTCGGAACTCTGGGATTTAAAAAAAGCTTATTGTGAAGATACAATAAGTGAACATGGTAATGATTGGAATTTTGAAAAACATATTGAAATTAGTGATAAACCGGAGAAAATTTCTTATTTAAATTCGATAGACAGACATTTGTCTTGGGATATTGAGAATTGGATTTTGGAACAGATAAATGCACCATATACAGAAAATTCTTTGAAATTTTTAGAGGAGAAAAAAATGAAGGAATTTTCTGTTTCGGAAGTGTTCAGTATTGATAAGACAGCATCTAGTTATAACAAAGAGGAATTAAAAATTTCTACAAGTAGTTCGGATATATATGATTATATAACAAGGACTGTAACTAATAGGGGAATTTGTGAAAAGACAGGATTTATTGATTCTACAGGATTAAATAGAGCAGGTACTTATAGTTTAGGATTACTTCAGATGGCATTTTTCTATCGTGAACGTGCATGGTATGGTGGACAGTTTATGAGAGTGATATCTTGTAAGTTTGAAATTGATAAGTATGCTGGCTTGTATTTAGAAACTGTGTTGAATGGTTTATCAGAAAAATTGTTATCTGGGTTAGTACGAGATGTTGATAAGACATTCTTAAAAATGAGGATTCATCTTCCTGTAACAGAAGAGGGGAATATAGATTTTGTTTGGATGTCTCGATTTGTTAAGAATAGAGAAAATGCTATAATAGAAAAATTCTTTAACCAATTTAAGAAGAAATAAGAAAGGATGGCTTGTATGAAAATCCCAATCCCCCAGGGGTTTCTTTATACTACCATTCTAAAAAATTTTTGAAATATACCAAAAGGAAAAATCCTGAAAAAATTTCAGAAATTTTGCCGCATAGTGCTACTACAATCCCAATACAGCGCTATCAATGCAAGTTTGCATTCCCACCTACTTGACAAAAGCGGAAACAAAAAATAAAATTAAAATAATTTTAAATATAAAAAGTTGAAAATATCTAAAAACATGGAGGCATAAAAATGGACAAGAAAGCAATGTATCATCTCACATACGGTCTCTTTATTCTGACTGCAAGAGAAGGAAACAAAGACAATGGCTGTATTGTAAACACCGTGACGCAGGTTACCACAGAACCAAACAGAATTACTGTAGCTGTAAATAAGAAAAACTATACCCACGATATGATTCAAAGAACTGGAACCTTTAATGTGTCCATACTTTCAACAGACTCTAAATTTGAGACATATAAGCATTGGGGCTTTCAAAGCGGGGCAGATGTGGATAAGCTGGAGGGGATTACCTTTCAAAGAGCAGAAAATGGGATTATTTATATTGCAGAGGAATGTAACGCATATCTTTCCGCAAAGGTAGTGTCGGCTATAGATTTGGGAACCCATACGCTGTTTCTGGCAGATGTGACGGATGCGGGGGTTTTATCTGAACAGGAATCTGTAACCTACAGCTATTATCAAAAACATATTAAAACCGTACCGAAAGTGGAAGAAAAGAAAAAAGGATTTATCTGTACGGTATGCGGATATATTTACGAAGGAGATACCTTGCCGGAAGATTTTATCTGTCCGCTTTGCAAGCATCCGGCAAGTGATTTTAAACCAATTTCAAATGAATCTTAATGAAAAAAGGAGAAGGCACGTATGAGTAAGTATGCAGGAACAAAAACAGAAAAAAATCTGGAGGCAGCATTTGCAGGAGAGTCACAGGCAAGAAATAAATATACCTATTTTGCTTCCGTAGCCAAAAAAGAGGGATATGAACAGATTTCTTCCCTATTTCTAAAAACTGCGGATAATGAAAAGGAACATGCAAAAATGTGGTTTAAGGAGCTTAAGGGAATAGGCAGCACAGCGGAGAATCTGGCGGCGGCTGCAGAAGGTGAGAATTTTGAATGGACGGATATGTATGAAGGATTTGCAAAAACAGCAGAGGAAGAAGGCTTCCCGGAGCTTGCAGAGAAATTTCGGGCAGTAGGGGAAATTGAAAAACAGCATGAGGAAAGATATCGTGCGTTATTGAAAAATGTGGAAACGGCAGCAGTTTTTGAGAAGAGTGAAGTAAAGGTATGGGAGTGCAGAAACTGTGGACATGTGGTAGTGGGCACAAAAGCGCCTGAGGTCTGCCCGGTCTGCAACCATCCACAGAGTTATTTTGAGGTGCAGGAAAAGAATTATTGATAGGGATGCTTTGTAGCAAGCTTCCACGTCCTCTTAGCCACTACCTTCAAAAAACAGGCTGAATTGTTACCAAAAGCAATTGTAAAGGGTAATTGAAAAAACATTACTTATATTGACAACATTGCGTAAAATTGATATAATATCATATAAGTTTTTTGCAAGAGAACTAACAATTTTGAATATTAGAGATAGACTTGAGCACAGCCTAAATTGTTTTTTGATATGCTTAAATAAAATGCTCTACTATGATTTTAGTAAGTAATCGGTGTCTTTTGTCATATTTATGTGGCAAAAGGCATTTTTGCTTTTGGGGAACGATTGAGAAAATTCAGATATGTTAGTGATATTTTGGATTTTTCAATAATAATTTGCTTTAAGGAGGAAAATGGGGTATGCAGTTACAGTCAATGAAAAATGAGGAAAAGCTTGTAAATAATATTATGTTTATTTACATTCTCGGAGTTGCAATTGCAGGTTGGGGATTTGTTATGATTTTCCTAAATGGTGGAATAAGGGAGTGTATTTTTCCTTTATCCGGAGTATGTGCGGTATTAACAAAGGTTTTTGAGAAGCAATTAGGAAGTAAGGCCAAGTATGTGTATGCTTGTATTCCGCCTGTAATTGGCGCTATTACTGCAGCAGTTTGTAATACAAGTGATAGTGAGAGCTATATCTGTCTGACGCATTACTATTTTGTAGCAACATTATTGTTGGTTTCCTATTATGAACAGAAGCTGCTTAGGGTAAGCATGATTGTTACCATTGTGGTAAATGCAGGAATGATGATAGCATTTCCGGCAGGCTTTTTGAAGCTCCATAATCTAATTGGATGGATTTTTACCACGATTGTTTATGTGATATTGTTTGCGGCTTGTAGCTTTATCACTTACCGTACCACCACATTATTTACAGTAGTGGAAGAAAAGGGAAAAGAAGTAGAAAATGTCTTGGATTCAGTACAAACCCTGTCGGATAGATTGTATGATGTTGGAGCCTCCCTTTCACAAGCTTCTGAAAATGAAAGTGCAGCGGCAGAAGAACTGGCGGCAACCAGTGAACAGCTAGTAGAAAACAGCAATACTCTCAGTTCAAAAACAGATGAGAGCATGAGCAATCTTGGTGAATTAAGAGAATGGGAAAATGTTGTTGCAGATAATGTAGAAAAGGTTGAGACCACATCCAGAGATTTACTTAATAAATCCATGGAAAATGAAAAATTATTAAATGACCTACATAAAATTAATGGCGAAGTATCTGAATCAATGAAGCTTACTACGGACATTGCACAAAAGCTGTCTGATGCGGTACAGGAAATAGGCGTTACCTTATCCTTAATAAGCGATATTTCTTCCTCTACGAATCTACTGGCATTAAATGCTTCCATTGAAGCAGCAAGAGCAGGTGATGCAGGAAGAGGATTTGCTGTAGTTGCAACAGAAGTTGGCAATCTTGCAAACAGCACACAGGAATCCCTGAAAGTAGTTGAGTCGGTTATTGAGCGGGTGCAGGGAAATGTAAAGGAGATAACCGTTCAAATAGAGGAGAATTCTGTAAAACTCGGCACACAAAATTCCTATTTTGCCAATGTGTTCCAAAGCATGAAAGACATGACAGCATTGCTCAATGTTTCAGTTAGCGCAATCAGCACAATGGGAGAAACTTATAACAAGCAGGCTGAAGTAATAGAAAGGACGGTAACCATCAATCAGACGATTGCCGAAAGCATTAGAAATGAAAATGAACAGTTTAATTCCATCAATGCTATGGCTGAAAGCAATGCAAATGACACTACTCAGGTGGCAGCACAGGCAAGTGCAATCAATGAAATGGTTGATGAAATGAGCAGACTGCTTAAGCGGGAGGAATAAGACAATATTATGAAAGCCTCATCTTTTTTTCATTTTGCATCCTTTGGAATACGGACTATCCTGTTTAAGCAGAAAAAGCCCATATTAGGAACGATTATATTGACAGATAAATGCAACCTGTCCTGCAAACACTGTTCCGTAAATAATTTAAAGGCAAGAGTCTATCCTTATGCGCAAATAAAGAGGGAAATGAAGCAGCTTTATCAAATGGGCATCCGCATACTTTTTTTCTGCGGCGGCGAGACGTTTCTCTGGAGGGATGGGAAGAAAACGCTGCGCCATCTGGTGAGGGAAGCAAAGAAAATGGGATTTCTGATTGTGAACGTGGTTACGAATGGAACCTTTCCCATTGATTTGCCTGAGGCTGATCTGATACTTTTAAGCCTTGATGGGGATGAAAAACGCCATAATGCAATCCGTGGCAATACATACCGGACCATCATGGAAAACATTGAAAATGCCACATCGGATAACATCTGTCTGTATATGGCAGTAAACCAAATAAACAAGGCGGCAATCGCCCATGTGTGCCATACGGCAAAGGAGAAAAAGAATATTCGTGCAGTATCCTTTAATTTCCATACCCCATATCCAGAAACAGCAGACTTGGCATTGTCCAAGAAGGAAAAACGAAAGTGCTGCCATATGATATCCAAAATGATAGATGAGGGCTGTCCGGTATTTAACCTGCGAAGCGCTTTTCCCTATCTGATTAATAACAGCTTTCCTACTCCCTGTTATCAGTGCGTGGTAATGGAAGAGGGGAAGCTGAGCATTTGTGGGCGGTGCATTGATGTTCCGGGCTTATGTGAGAAGTGCGGTTATTTTTTTGTTGCCGAATATACTCTTCTCTTTCGTGGCAATGTAAGGATTATATTTGAAATGCTGAAAACCTATCTAAAGTACATTTAAAGAGGAAGCTTACATGAGTATTTTGACAACTATGACAAGAATGTGGCTGACCCGTACATGGAAGCCCTTTGTCTTTACAAAAGCGTATGATAAACAATTGCCCTTTGAGAATGCGGAAAACTTAGGGCTTTACATTCATATTCCTTTTTGCAGAAGCATTTGTTCTTTTTGTCCATATTGTAAAATATCCTATGAAAAAGAGGCTTTAGACCGTTATGTGGACAGCTTGATAAAAGAAATCCATATGGTGGGAAAGCATATGGTAGGGAAAAAGCAAGTGTCCAGCCTGTACTTTGGCGGCGGAACCCCCGCCCTTGCCATCGAACGGCTTGGCGAAATCATTCATGCCATAAACTGTCATTTTGTCATTACAGATGGGATTGGGCTTGAGCTTCATCCGGCGGACGTTGTGCCGGAAGCGCTTTTGAAGCTAAAGGAACTGGGCATTACGAAAATCAGCATAGGAATACAATCCTTTCAGGATAAATTTTTAAAGATCCTTGGAAGAGGAAAGATGGATTACGGCAGGATGTTTGAGGCATTAAAGCAGGCGCAATTCCAGACTGTTTCCATGGATTTTATTTTTGCCCTGCCCGGACAGCAGTTTCAGGATTTGCGGCGGGACATAGAAACAGCTTTTGAAAATGGCGCTAACCATATTGCCATTTATCCTTTTATTGATTTTACCTTTACAGACAGCAGGATTCCTGCCATGGACAAAAGGAAAAAGCACAGGCTTCTTGACCAGATTACGGCTTACTGTGACAAAAAAGGATATTACAGGGATTCCATCTGGACATTTTCAAAGGATAAGGCAGCAAAGTATTCCTCCATGACAAGAGATAATTTTTTAGGGTTTGGCTGTTCTGCAACCACCCTGTTAAAAGACCAGTTCAAAATCAATACCTTTTCCATGGAACAATACCAAAAGCGCATAGAAGACGGCAGACTTCCCACGTCACTGACCCTGCGTTTTTCCAAAAGGCAGCGCATGGTATATTATCTTTTCTGGACAGCATATACTACAAGGGTGTCTGCAGCGGATTTTCAGAAGTTTTTTGGAGTGCCTTTGAAAAAAATGTATGGATTTGAACTTTGGCTGGCAAAGCAGGCAGGCTTTTTAACGGAGCAAAATGGAATTTATCAGATGACTCCAAAAGGCGCTTTCTATTATCATCATTATGAGCAGTATTACACCCTTTCTTATATTGATAAGATGTGGGGGATTATGCGGAGGACGGCTTTTCCGGAGAAGATAAGTTTTTGATTGTGGAAAAACATAATTGTTCTGCGCTTCGATAATTCACTAAAATGGATGGAATGGTTTGGAATAATTTTGGGGAGGTAGTGGCTGGGAGGACGCAACAGCGGGATGAGAGTGAATTGGCTTTCCTGTTTTTGATGGCGCTTTTCCTAAACAGCCTTGGAAGGCTG
Organism: Robinsoniella sp.; assembly: GCA_023664735.1. Classification (GTDB taxonomy): domain Bacteria; phylum Bacillota; class Clostridia; order Lachnospirales; family Lachnospiraceae; genus RGIG3040. The sequence goes on from JAMPFB010000050.1 coordinate 10,328, forward strand.
CTGATACCGAACGGGTCGTCATATAGCGCCCTCCATGGCGCAATATGACTAAAATTGCCGTCCATGGCAATTTTCCCCTAGGTGTCGAAAAGGCTGTTAAGGAAAAGCGCCATCAAAAACAAGGAAGCCAATCCACTCTCATCCCTCTGTTGCTGTTTTGTGGCAGGCTGTACTAGAAAAGAGTTTCCTTACATAGAGCTTACCGATACACAGTGGGAGACTATTCTATGCGCTGCCGTCTCCCACGTCCGTCCTTCAAAGCCCTTATGCGCTGCCGTCTCCCATGCCCCCCAAAAACAAAGCATATTCGCCCCTTTTTGTGCATACATATATTAGTAGTATGAATGGACAAGGAGGGGTATTTTTGGATTTTTACAGGGATATCCGGTATCTGGATTATCAGGATGGAGGAAATAATAGAGAAAATGTAGGAAGCGTCAAGCTTTTTTTCCGGGGGAACATTGGAAAAGCGGATATTTATATAAAAAAAATACCATGTCTCTATCCGATAGAATGCAAGTTTACGGTTTCCAGAAGGGGAAACGTTTTTTATAGCAGGTGGATGGAAATTGAAAAGACGGACTGGCAAAAGAGGTTTGAATTTTCATGGAACCAGCCGTATGATGACGTGGAAATAGAGCTGTCCATGGGAGAGGGAAGAAAAGTGTGTGAACGAAAGAAGCAGTTAGACACAAGAGAGGAGCTGACTGCTTTATATGAGGAAAAGCATACAATCCGAATGCAGCAGATAAGCAGCGATGAAATCGAATATGTTCCAATGAGAAACCACAAGGAAAAGGAAGGACGGCATGAGGAAGAAAAAAACCAGAAGGATGTAGCAGCAGGAAAAGAAGAAAAACATTCCGATTCATCCGGTTACAAAACAATGAAAATGGCAGGCAGGGAAAATGAATATTATATGTCCCGCATTAGTGAGCTTGGAGAGCTGTCAAAGGATTTAGAGCCATTAGAGCATAATAGCTTTTTGCTTCACGGCTACTTTAATTACAGACATTTGCTTATCCGTAAGGAGGGGGAACGATTTCTGGTAGGAGTGCCGGGAAATTATTATTATCGGGAAGAAATGGTGGCGGCAATGTTTGGTTTTCCAAACTTTGTTCCGGCGAAGGGAGACAAGGGGGAGGAGACGGAGCAGCAGGATTTGGGTGAGGATAGAGGGAAAATGGTTGGGGAGTTTGGGTATTATTTTGAGTAAAAGAATAGAATTTGTTCCCTTTTTTTCAGTATTTACAAAAAAAGAAAGTTGACTAAATTTAGTTACTGTGGTAATCTAGGAATATACTTCGTAATACGTATTAAGGATACAAAAGAAAGGAATTTCCATGAAAAAACAAAAGAAATTTAACAGACTTATTTCCGCAGTTCTTATAGTAGCTTTATTGGTGGGAATGATTCCCGAAACGGTTTATGCCCCCGGCAGACGACAGTCTGCTTCCATGTACATTTTAAATTCAGATAAAAAAACATATCCGGAAAAAAATCGGGATTCAGACAAAGACGCAAATCGGGATCAGCCTGTAGATGATGATAGGGATAGCCTGCTTTCAAAAGGCGGGATGACGGAGAAAAAAACTAACGGGTCTTCTGCCAAAAATGAAAGCATGGACCCGAATAATTGGAATATAGAAAAAACCTTATCTTCCTTGACAGAAGCGGCAGATAAAATAAAAGATCTAGAGCCTAAGGAAAAACCAGATAAGGAAAAGATTCCGGAGCCTGAGGAAAAACCGGATAAGGAAGAGATTCCGGAGCCTGAGGAAGAACCGGATAAGGAAAAGACTCCGGAGCCTGAGGAAGAACCAGATAAGGAAGAAGAGCCAGAGCCTGATGGAAAAGATGATTCAGATGATATAGAAGAATCGGAAAAAATAGATCAGCCCCCTATAGTTCTGCTAGAAGGAGGAGGAACCTATTACAGAAAAGAAAGCGGCATATGCACGATTACCCTTACGGACGATTCCCATTCGCCGGATGGGGATGTAATTCAAAGCCAGCTTTTCGTTACGTATGACCGTGATCGAGATGGCATATATGAAGAAGCCTGTCCGGAAGTCATTGGCTGTAACGGTATTTACAACATTCAGACAGATGCGATAGGAAAATACAAGGCAAGGCTGGTAGTGACGGAGCAGACAGAAAATGCCCTGACAGCGCAAACGGAAATTGACTTTAAAGTATCTAATAAAGCACCGGCGGTAAGTGGAAATGCTCTTTTGGAAAAGAAAGTGACCATTATGGGCATTACGGATAAAGTTCTCAAAGAAGGGGAGGAGCCCCGGATAGAGGAGGCAATCGGGAAGCTTACCGAAGAAGGGTATGATGTTACATATAAAAGCTTTCACTTAAAAGGGCAGCAGGTTGCAGCCCTTTTAGAGAAGCATTATACAGGAGAGGAACAGAAAACGGAAAGAGGGATAAAAGCGGGTTCACAAGCAGAAGAAGCCGTTAGTAGTCGTTCCCTGTCTGCAAATGGTATTTTGTTGTCTTCACAAATAATAGAAGGAGAAGAAGAAACAGTTTTTCTAAGCTGGAAAAGCAATACGTCTATCCGGAATCTGGCTGGCTACCGTTTGTTCCGAAAGCTGGGAGAGGAGGCATATACCAGTATTTCTACATGGGATGGGGAAAGCCATATAAAAATATTGAATGTGTACCCTGGCAGAAAACTTTTATATCTTTGGATGAACGAGTTTCTTAAAAATACAAAAGAAGAAGCTGGAAAAGGACTGTTGGACATTGATTCTGCAAGCTTTAATGAGTTCAACGAAGAACCTGACAAGTTCCTTCTGGATAATGATGGAAATTATAAATATGATGTGATTATGTTTGGCAGTGGCGATTGTAATGGTGGCAGGGATTTAAATGAACAGTCCTATTATGCTGCTTTAAAATTTGTCCAATCGGGGAGAGGGGTTCTCTTTGGACATGATTCAGTAGTACAGAATGCAGCCCAAAGACATCCATGGCTGGCAAAGTTTGGCGAGCTGATGGGAATGACTTTCCATCCTCATGGCGCATTGAATGCAGGAGGAAATCAGGTAGATATTGTAAAGGAAGGAACCCTTACCAGCTATCCATGGAAATTGACGGGAACCTTGGAAGTACCCTATTCCCACTCATCCGGCCAGTATGTGGAAGGGGATTTCGGAAAGAATACTACCATATGGATGCGCTACCATGGACAGAACCCGGTAACGGATGATAACTTTTATCTTTTAAGTAAAAACTCCGTAGCAATGATACAAACCGGGCATTTCAGCTCATCCAGTGATGACGAGAAAAAAATCCTTGCAAATACCTTATGCTATTTAAAGCAATACAGCGTTGACGACCATACAAAGGATCCGACGGCATATGACATGGAGGCGCCGGAAATCACAAATGTAGATACCTATTTTACCAGTACCGCATTTGATAAAATGGCACTCCGCATAGAAGGAAAGGACAAAGGAACTATTTACCGGTACTTTGTACAAACAGTACCGAGAGATGAATATAGTGAAATAGTAACCTCCAATGAAATAAGAGAGGAGATGAAAACCGGATTAAAGGGGTTCGTGGTTTTAGTAAATGACGACCCTTCAAAGCTTCCGGAGCTTTACGAAAAGAGCATCTTAACAGGTGAAATAAAAAATTTTGTAAAAGCAGTGGATGAACAGGCATATGTGGATATTCCTTCCAAGTATATCGGAAAGGAATGCTATGCCCATGTTTGTGCTGTGGATAATTCTGATAATGTAAGCGAACAGATTACGGTAAAGCTAGATACTGCTCCAAATATATATGAACTTCAGCAGTTCCTTCAGGAAGAAGCAGATTATATTGTTTTGGATGTTGGCAGTGAGGAATTTGATTTGTCAGAGTGGGCAAATATAGAAAAGGCATTTGTGGAAACAGGAGCGGAAGTGTTTTCCATATCAGAGTCGCTTACCGATAAAATTCTTGCCAAAGAAAGAAAAAAACAGCTTGCATATACAAACCATGTATTTCCGGGACAAAGGCTTTTCTTTGAAACCCACTATCTGGATGAAGAAAATGACCCTTGCAGGGAAGAGGAAATTACTATTTTCAATGAGAGTGCCAATGAAAAAACAATTATTTCCCAAAAGGAAGGTGCAGAAGGAAGAACTGAAAATATATATACTGTTTCAGAAAATGGCATTTACCATATAGACGTAAAAGTTCAGGACGATCCTGCTTCGGGAGATGAAAGATTTTCAGATTACAGGGCATGGTCAGAATCGTATTCACTGGCAAAAGGACTTGTCTGCTGGGAAAGACCGGTGTTAAAAGACCTTTCCGTAAGAGAAGTGGAAGGAACAGCAGGAGCATTTGACATAGCATATGATGCATATGTTCCCGGTAAAGAAGCTTTGGAAAATAGAGGCATTTCCAAGGTTTCCTTGGCATGGAGAAAAGTTGGCGATAGCGAGTGGAACTATGGGGAGCTGCCAAGGAAGCCGGATATAGGCTGCGTCTATTTGTTAAAGGCAGTTGCTACGGATGAATATGGAATAGATTCCATTCCAAAGGCGGCTGTTATAGATGCGCAGGCATGGAGCATGTCAGAAGGGGATAGCAGCCTAAAAGTTCAAAATCAGGTAGAAATACTTACCCTTGGCGGTACGGAAGAAACCTGTACGGCGCAACTGGATGAAATCAAAAAAATCTGTGCATTGGAGAAATGTACCATTTCCATAAGAAAAGGCACCGACGACAGCATAAGCTTCCAAGAAGCAGAATCCATTAGATTCATTATCATTCCCGACAGGGAGTATGAAAAGAGCCTTTTGGATGATCCTGTCATGGAAAAAAATATTATCCAGTCAAATGCTGTCATCATTTGTGCCGACAATAAAGAATCTTTATCAGATACAGTAAAAGAGAAAATCCATCTGTTGAAAAGAGATGTGCTCACAGGCATGTTCTGCGGCATGGGTGTAGACTATGCCGGAAAATATATAGAGTTTTCAGAAAACCACAACTATTCTGTAAGACTGGTGGTGGAGTATGAAAATGCCCTGACGGGAAAGCCCCAGACGAAAACCTATCTGGAAGCATTTACTCCAGAAGGAGCTGGAGCATACAATATATATTTTCAGGTGGCGCCAAAATATAAGAATGGAAATGTCGGAAGATATCAGGGAGAATATCCGATTGTTTCAAATTTTCATGTATACAAAAGACCAACCTGCAAAACCACCACGTCTCTTTCCTTTGACAAGAAAAGTGTGATCCGGATAAATGCCTCTACAAGCATGGAAAAAAGGGCGTTTGGCAAGGAAAATTATATAAAAGAAATTACTCAGCAGTGGAAGAAGATGGGAGGCCAATGGCAGAATGGAGCCTTGCCCTCTGTTCTTACAAGAGGAGAAACCTATTTATTGAAAACAACTGTCACGGACAGGGATGGTATTGCTTCCTACCCTTATGTGGAAATCATCTATACGGATGACGTTCCCGTTCCGGATGTGACAGCGCCAAAGGTTACCATAGAGTCGCCGGCTGCCGGAGAAAGGATAGCAGGTCCTATTGATATTATTGGCAGCATTTATGACGATACCCAGATAGCGGAATATTCTATTTCCTATGATAATGGTTCCGGTAAAAAAGGAAGCATGACATATACGGATACAGAAAATAAGACTTCCCAAAAGCTTGGGGCAATTGACTTTTCAGAGCTTCCAAACGGAGCTTATACGATTACGGTAACCGCAAAGGATGAATGGGATAATAAGGCATCTTCTAGTGTACGTATTATAAACGCATACCCACTTATTAAGCTGACAAATGTTACTGCTGATGAAGAATATGTATATGTCCACGGCAAAATAAATCAAATTAATGAGTTGACAGAGACAGTATATTCTTATCGGGATTCCGAAGGGGGCAGGGAAATTCCCATAACCGGAAACGAAGAGGTGCAGGATAAAGGAAAATACACTGGACTTATAAAGGTATTGGAAGATGAAGAGATAGAAGACGAAGGCTACTATGATGGAAATATCATGTCGGAGGAAGATATACTGTTCAGACTTCCCTTGTGCCAGATGGAAAGCGGTATTTATACCTTCTGCGCCAAAGGAAAGGATGCAAGCGGAATTACTACGGATGCAGCCATAAAAGCAGAGCTTATAAAAAAGAGTACAGATTCTAAAGAAGATGAAACGACTACGGACCATACTTCTTTTGTCATGCTGCAATTTAACAGCGTGGAGCTTGTGGAGGCGGAAGAAAATCAAGCTGAAGCCGGAAGTAAGGGAGTCGTATCAGGTAATGACACAGAGCTCATAATTGAGTCAGCAGGAGAGGTTCAAAATGGAGAGACACAGACTGCCGAAAAAGCAACTTACGTCCGTATACAGGGAACCTACGAATCCACAGATGAAATCACGGAAAAGATTTTCGGACTGAAACATACTAAGACCAATGCAGACATCCCCTTTACTCTGCAAATGGAAAATGGCAGCTTTACCATGACTGCAGATGCAGACCAAATGGGACAGGGGGATTTTGAAGCTACAGGCAGGCTGAAAAACCAATACGGGTGCGAAGCATACGCAACCATGAGCTTCCGGCTTTCCGTCAGGGAAGAAAATAAAGACATTACCGTAGAAAAAACGCCGGACTCCAACAAAGGGGCTTTTCCGTCCATTTCCGCCATCAGCTTTAGTGAAGACAGATCCCTTGTCTACATCAAGGGGGACAGGGCAGGTTATGAACATACGACCCTTACCTGCGAGGGCGTGGAGACTGGAAAGAGAGTAAACGTAAGGGAATGTGACGACAACGGAATCATAGGAACCATGTATTCCTCGGAGTTTGAAAGCGGCCAGTATAAAGTTACCCTTACCGCATATGATGACAAGGGAACAGTTCTTGGAATGGCAAGTATGCTGTTTACCTATACGAAAGGAGGAAAAGACGACGATAACGGTTCTGTCTCTGATAATACCGTTTCCGATAATACCGTCTCAGGAAATTCCGCAGATAAAATTCCACCAGTCATCGAGATGGACATAGAGGATGAAAACTATATCCTTACAGAAGCTGCAAGCCTGACAGGAAGCATCTATGACGAGACTGCTTTAAAAGAATATACAGTAACCATCATCCCGGAAGGAGAAGAGGAAGGAATCCTTATTGGCACCGGAACGGAAGAAATAAAAGAGGGCATCATTGCAGCCATCGACCCTGCCGCCCTTGCAAACGGTACATACAAAGTAGTCATTCGGGCAGAGGACAAAGCAGGGAACCGGAAGATGGCAAGCCTTGGCTTCACGGTGGATTCCAAGCTGAAAATCGGAAACATGAACATAGGCTTCACGGACCTTGTGGCAAAGCTGCCCTTTGGCTCCTTGAACCTGCAGAGGTTCTACAATTCCAACAACAAGGCCTGTGGCGACTTCGGTTATGGCTGGACCATGGGGCTTACGGGGATGACCCTTAAGGAAAACAGCGATATTTCCAGAGGATACGAACAGGTAATATCCGGCATGGGCTTTTCCACCAGCTACTACATTCGGGAGACGGCAAGCCATGACATCACCGTCAACTATGGGGACGGCACCAGTGACCGGTTCAAGCTGACCCTGTCCCCAAGCAGCAGCGCCTTAGTGCCTATCCGCATGGTGAAAGTAGGCTTCACCTGCCAGACCAGTCAGGGTGTGACCCTTGAGTTAGCAGGGGACAACTCCGCCGGGTTAGAAGGCGGGATGCTGCTCTGGGAAGACGAAAGCAAGTTTGATGAAATACAATACGTGCTTACCACAAAGGACAAGACCAAAGTCTACCTGACCGCAGAAAAAGGAGTCTATAAAATCGAAGACACCCTTGGAAACGTAATCACCGTGGACGAAGATGGTTACCATGGAGAGGGGAACAAGGGGATTACCCTGACCCGGAACGATGAAGGGCTCATCACCAAAGCCACGGATGGAAATGGGAAGACGGTAAGCTACGGCTACGATGGGAACAGAGACCTGATATCCTTTACCAACGAAGCAGGAAACAGTGTCCGGTTTACCTATGACGAAGAACACAACCTGATTTCCATTATTGACCCCATGGGAGTGGCAGCGGCACGAAACGAATACGACGAAACCGGCAGGCTCACAGCCACCATTGATGCAGAAGGAAACCGGATGGAATACGCCTATGACGTGGAAGGAAGGACGCAGGCGGTGCAGGACAGGCGGGGAAACACCACCGTCTATACCTATGATGAGAATGGAAATATCCTAAAGACCGTGGATCCCCTTGGCAATGCCACCTACAATACCTATGACGGCTACGGGAACCTGCTGACGGAAACGGACGGGAACGGGAATACCACTTCCTATGCTTATGATGGGGAAGGGAACATAACCACCGTGACGGATGCAGAAGGCAACACCACCACCAGCCAGTACAACACAAGGAACCAGATAACCAGCCTGCAGAACTCGGACGATGCCCGTCTGCTCCTTGCCTATAATGAAAAGGGGCAGCTTTCCCAAACCACCGACAACGGCGGCAACCGGACGGACTACGCTTACACATCCGAAGGAAAGCTTGCGGGCATATCCGATGCCATCGGCACCGTGACCGCCTATACCTATGACAAAGAAGGAAACGTAGTAAAGACAAGGGACGGCAACGGAAACGAGACCACCTACCTTTACAACGAAGCTGGGAAATGCGCCAAGGCGATTACCACAAAGACTACGGCAGAAGGAGTGGTGCAGTCAGAGACTAGCTATATCTACGACGCCTCCGGGAACCTCGTCCAGACTCAGGACGGAGAGGGAAGGATCACGAAGACGGAATACGACCCATGCGGAAGGCTGTGCAGCTCCACCGACTCCCAAGGAAGGACCACCACCTACACCCATACCGCCACCGGGGAGCTTTCCGCCATCCATTATGACGACGGCACCTCGGAAAGCTTCACCTATGACGAGGAAGGGAACCTGCTGACCAGCAAGGACCGCCTTGGAAAGACCACCCGCCATGCCTATGACAAAGCAGGAAACCTAGTAAAGACTACGGACCAGCTAGGCAATGAGACCACCTACGCCTATGACGGGGCATACCGGCTCACCAAAGTGAAAAGACCAACCGGAGCCGTCACGGAATACGAATACGACAGCCTTGGAAGGAACACGAAGATCCTTTCCAGCGACGGCTCATCCATCCTCTATGCATACGACGGGGCAGGGAACCTGACCGCCATGACGGACGCCCTTGGCAACACCACGAAGTACGAATACGACAGCCTAGGCAACCGCTGCAGCATCATCCTGCCGGACGGCTCGGAAGTAAAAACCGCCTATGACGCAAGGGGAAGGATCACCAGCCAGACGGACGCCTCCG
>JAMPFB010000051.1 GCA_023664735.1 Robinsoniella sp.
GCCAGCGCTTAGCGAGGTATTTTCGAGCTTAGCACTGTTGCGTTTTTATAGAGCAAGAGCGTGGCGACGTAGAAAACATACTCCGTGTGGTCCTTCCTCTGCACCTGTGGGCTGAACTGTTACGCCAATTCCATGATTTGCACTTTAAGCAATCTACTTCAAATTTTCCGGATTCAGCCCCTCCAATTCCGGCACCACAAAAATTCCATCTTTTCTAATCAAGGTGTCATCAAAATAAATTTCACCGCCACCATATTCCTTTCGCTGGATAAGTACTAAATCCCAGTGAATGACTGATTGGTTGCCATTTGGGGCTTCTTCGTAGCAGTTGCCGGGAGTAAAGTGGATGGAGCCGCATATTTTTTCATCAAATAGGATGTCCTTCATGGGTTTTAGAATATACGGATTGACTCCAATTGCAAATTCTCCAATATATCTGGCGCCTTCATCAGAATCTAAAAGCTTATTGAGCTTTTCCGTATCGTTAGCTGTTGCTTCTATGATTTTGCCGTCTTGGAAGGTAAACTTTACATTTTCATAGGTAACGCCCTGATAAAGAGATGGGGCATTGTAGGAAATTGTACCATTAACTGAATTTTTTACCGGTGCAGTAAACACTTCACCATCGGGAATATTCATGTCGCCACTGCAGGGTATTGCCGGAATATCTTTTATGGAAAAGGTCAAATCGGTGCCCGGCCCTAAAATCCTCACTTTGTCAGTCCGATTCATATAGGCCACCAGCGCTTTCATTGCCTTGCCCATTTTGCCATAATCCAGATTGCATACGTTAAAATAAAAATCTTCAAAATTTTCCATGCTAGTGCCTGCCAGCTGAGCCATTGCTTCATTTGGGTAGCGGAGGACAACCCACCTAGTTTTTGGCACACGGATTTTATGGTGAACCGGGTCCATGTAGAGCTTATCGTACAGCTCCATTTTTTCTGCCGGCACATCGGAAAGCTCAGCCACATTTTCAGCGCCCCTTATGCCAATGTAACAGTCCATCCGGCTCATTTCCTTAGCATCCAGCTCAGCCATCAGCTTTAACTGCTCTTCCTTGCAGGATAAAAGCATTTCCCGCTGCACTCTCTGATTGGTGTAATGGGGAAAGGGATTTCCTCCTGCCAAATATACTTCTTTCACAATCTGCATTGCCAACTGTTCCGTAGCAGCTCCTGTATAGTGGATGTATACGTTATCCCCCTTTTTTACATTGCAGGAATATTGCACTAGGTTTTTTGCCAATGTCTTTATTCTCTCATCCATCTTTTTCCCTCTCTGTTTTCTTTTATTTTATAACAGTTCAGCCCACAGATGTCAGTGCAAGAGCCGGTTTCACACAGAGAATGTTTTCTGAAGGAGCCCTTATAAAAACGCCAGCGCTTAGCGAGGTTTTTTCGAGCTTAGCACTGTTGCGTTTTTATAGAGCGAAAGCGTGGCGACGCAGAAAACATTCTCTGTGTGAAACCTGCTCTTGCTCTGGCATCTGCGGGCTGAACTGTTACTTTATTTTTTCCCATTTTTTATTTTATATAAGTAATAAAATGATTTCCGTTTTCTTCAAACCATTCCTTGGAGTCATTCATTCCTTTTTTATAAATAGTTCCGGTAACAGGGTCCATAATTACGGTATTTAATTCATTAAAGCCCACCAGCAGAACCGCATTTCCATCATTCAAAAGCGCCAGCACAGGAATGTCCTGATTGACATAGTAAAGAACAGAGTCCAGACTACAGCCTGACAAGTCAAGAATCTGTGCATCCGGCAGATTGTCTGCTAGTATGGAACGTATGGTTTCTCCCTGACTCAATAAATATTCGGTATTTTTCATAATGCCTTCGCATTTAAGCATCGTATCCAGACAGACGGCAAGACTTGCCTTTTCTTCCGTTACGGATGCGCTTTCAATTTTCATGATTTGGTTTTTGGCGCTGCGGCTGCCCTTTCTCCACACATACTCCCCTTTATGATTGGTTACTGCGCCGGAGGTCTGGTCTGCAAGACTGATTGCTTTTGCCAAATCTTCAAATATAGCTTCAATATCTGTTTTTCCATATACGTAATAGCTTTCTATTTCGCTTTCATTAGCAATTGCTAACTCTCTGCCGCCTTCGTACATAACCTCCTTGGGTGTAAGATATTTGATGGATTTCGCTTCAATCGTTCCTTTTAATGCAATCTGGACAATCTTTTCATATTCGGCAGTAGGTACGGTTTCCAGCATATTTTCCCCGGTCTGCTCGATTTCCGTATTCATAATCTGGTCGTCAGAGGTGTCATGGAATGTCGATTCCCCTTCTCCCTTTCTCATTCTTTTCAGGTTAATCTGATTTTCATAGATCTCTGCACCTACAATATAAATGCCTTCCTTTTGATAGGTGTCGGCTATGGTCTCGGTGCCATTTAAAATATTTACCATATACATGGGAAATAAAATACTGCCAGAGCTGTCCTTTGTTACATCTGATTTATAGGCGGTTCCGTAAATCAAATCTTCCCCCATAAATCCCAAAGGCCTCACATAACAACCGTTTCCTCCTTCTACCGTTGTCTGTTTTCCTGTATTAAAATCCATTAAAACCAATGTTTCCGTTCCAAGGGAATCCCCCTTTGCCTCCCATGCGGCCATTCTGCCGGAAGCAGAGACCTGATAGCTTTCAGCAGACAAATTTTCCCTTACGGTTTCATAAGTCTTATCCAGCAGATTTACATCGTATAAGGTTCCCCCCATAATAAAGTAAAAGTGATTGGTCTGGTTGATATACGCAAGGTTTTTCAAATCCTGCCTCAATAAGCCGTAGGATTTCGTATAAGGGATGAATATCGCTTCTTCAATGGTATTCATCGTACTGTTAAAGTAATAAATCTGTATGCCTACCCTGCCTTCATGCTTACCCCGGTTCATATAGCCTGACACTACAAAATAGATGTTTCCAGTTTCATCCATGGTAAGAATGTTGATATCATGAGCATCATAAAGGGTTCTTTCATCCCAGTTTTCCTTATCATAAAAGCTGAAAAGAAGCGCCAGCTTATTTTCTGTTATATTATAGCTGTAAAGCATTCCCTCCTGAATAAAGGCAAGAATATTTCCGCCTTCGCTTTCTACCAGCTCCACGTTTCCGTCTGTAATTCCAAGGCTGATCTTATTGGAAGAAAATACTCCGTTGTCCTTATCAAAAATCTGTTCCATGGTGCGTTCAAAATCCAACAGGTAAATTCTTTCTGTACCATATCGCAAACGATAAAATTCCTTTACGTTAAAAAATGTCTTTTTTTTGCCGTTTCCTATGGATACTTGATAGGAAAGCTGTATTTTGGCAGTCTGGGCATCCATTTCTTTTATGGAAGCCTGAAGCTTTCCTTCTTTTTCCACCTTAAGCTCTCCCCACGTAATTTGCGAAAAGCTGCTATGGATATTTACCTTGCTGAATGTGGTATTATCCCCTTCTTCATTGGATTCCAGATACATGGTGATTTCCTTGGCGGCTTCTTTGTTAAAGGTTCTCTGGTGAAAATCTTTTGCAAAAGCAATCAATTCCGCCTGATGGTAATCCTCCGCCTCAATGATTCTTGTATAATATCTTAACACCTTGCCGTTTTCCATCTGAAGCAGTACTACCAGCTTGTATTCCATATGGTCATCAATCAAATCCTTTATTTGCAGGGAGGCTGTTATCCGTTCCTCATCCTCACTGTAGTTGTAAATATCGGTGCTCTCTACCAGACGTTCTCCATCAAGGGAACGTACTTCAAAGGACATGCTCTGTATACCTGCTCCAAACTTATCCACAATCAGGGAAAGAGTTCTTTCCGCTCCAAGGCAAATAATATTATCCCGCAAATAGTTGATTTCCATTTCCTCGCTGTAGCCATGAAGCAGATTCACTTCTGTTCCCGCTGCATCAAAAGAAACCATGGGAAAGGTTGCAGCTTCCATTTCGGTAGTCATGTCACTGTTGCCCTGATTCATAATTGCGCCAATTACTATAACGGACGTAAAAAATACTACCGCACATACAATCATTTTAATAATTTCTTTTCTCATCTATATTAAAATCCTTCTTTTTCTTTTAATAGTCTCTCCAAAGTAAGCTCTCCCCGAAGCTCTTTTGTAAGCTCCTCAAGCTCATTTTGCCGTCTTCTTTGAAAGCCCTCCTTTTTGATGGCTCTGATTAAGATATTTTTAGGAGTATGCTCCATATCGATAAATTCTAAAATTTGTGTTTCATAGCCTGCCTTTTCCAGTAAATTCGCCCTTATGCCATCAGTTAAAAGCGCCGATATTCTTTCCTTGAGCAGTCCATATTTCAACACGGGCTGTAAAAGCCTGCTGTCTATCTGCCTGTTTAATTCATGCTGACAGCAGGGAACGGATAAAATTACCCTTGCATTCCATGTAACAGCCTTGTATAAGGCATAATCTGTGGCAGTGTCACAGGCATGGAGGGTCACTACCATATCTACCTGCTCCTTTTCATCATATTCCCTAATATCGCCCTTTAAGAACAGCAGGTCATGATAGCCGTATTTATCCTTCAGCTTATTGCAGTCCGCTATTACGTCTTCCTTTAAATCAAGCCCCACCACGTCAAGCTCATAATGATTCAATATTTTTAAATAGTAATATAATGCAAAGGTCAGGTAGGACTTTCCGCAGCCAAAATCCAAAATGGAAAGCTTCCTGTCCTTTGGCAAAACCGGAAGCACGTCCCGGACAAATTCTAAGAAACGGTTAATTTGCCTGAATTTGTCGTATTTTGCATGGATAATCTTTCCTTCCCTTGTCTGCACGCCTAAATCAATCAGGAAAGGTACCGGGATTCCCTCCTGCAGAATATACTGCTTCTGGCGGTTGTGCTTTGGCACTTCCTTTTTTCCCTCAGGCTCGTTCTTTTTCTTTATCTTTAAGGAGACGGTTCCTCTTTTTCCTACAAGCACTGTCCCTCTTAAGTTAGCACTTTCTAACTCAAGCTGTCCAAAATCCTTTTCCAATGCCTCTGCTATGGCTTGCACTGCTGCTTCCTTCTGTACGTTCTCATGAAACACCCTTGTACCTATATATCTTTCTATCTGAAACAACAATTCTTCCTTTATGATAACCGGATGGAGCTTCATCTTGGTAATCGCATCCTTATTCCGGGAATTGCTTAAAATGACCTGTATAAGACTTTCATTTATATGTTCTTCTAAGAAAGAAATTACTTTTTCCATATCCGCTCCTTACAGGCAGTCTTTCCACACAAAAAATATAGCCATGAATGCCATGACTATATTTTAATTCCTTTGGGGCAAAACCACAACTAAAATTTTCCTTAACGGATTAAAACTTTAAATATCCTCCATTATTCTGATGTCTTCTCTTTAGCAATTCAAAGAATAGGATAACCAGAATCAATTCATCTATGCCATCCCATTCCAATAATTTGGCAAGCTGCTCATCCTCTTTATTTGCTGTGGGATTCTTCCGAAGCCCCTCCAAAATATCCTTTCCCATTTTATATAACATAAAACGATCCGGATACTGGTCATAAATCATGCTTCCTTCATAATCCAAAATGGAAAGGGCCTTGTTCACTTCTGCTAACAGCTTTTTGGCGCCCATGGGGTACATTTGCTGTAAATATTCTAAATCCTTTACCATATCCCGGTCATCTTCAAAGGCAATGGGTAAAGGATACGACATATAAAACGGTAAGATTTTGTGATCCTTCATAGTATATTTCCTGTTTTATTTTATACTATGCCGGCTAAAATTCAGATGTTACATTCCTATTTTTTTATCCTGAGGTTTTTTGCCTTGCTGTATGAACCGTATACTTTCTGATTCTGCTTGTCAAGCTTATATGCCCTGACTTTAAAATAGTAGGTTTTTCCTTTTTTTAATTTTTTGATGGTGCAAGTGGTCTTTTTGGTATTTACTTTGTGGGTTGTTTTTTTCGTAAATTTCTTGCTGGTGGAATAGAGGATTTCATATCCCTTTGCGCCAGTTACTTTTTTATAGGAAATTTTGACTTTTCTTCCCACCTGGTTTTTAAGGGTTTTCAAGTTGGTTTTTCCTACTTTGATTTTTTCATTGGCAGGAGGCTGAACATTGCCCGTACCGCTTCCAGCTCCAGTTGAACCGCCATTTCCGGTAGTATTTCCACCATTTCCCGTAGCGCCATCGTCTTTTCCAGTTTCTTCTTTTCCGCCTTCTTCATTTTCACCTTCTGAAACCGGACAGTATTTGGGATATAGGGAATCGCTTTCATTGCTTCTTCCGTTTTCCGCATGATTTTTTGCGTATAGCTCGCTTCTTCCTCCCGGAATATAGTAAACAGTCATCTGTCCAGTATTGTAAAAGGTATAACCTGCCCAATAAGTATCTTTTCCATCCAGATACAGCTTATTTAAATATCTTGCAGATGCAAATGCAGTACAGCAGATATGATCTACCGTTTCCGGAACATGGTAAGATGCTGTGCTTTTCCCACAGGGAAAATTGTATAGTACACTTTTATCCTTTGTATACAGCACGCCATCCTGAGAACAAAATGCCGGGTTAGCTGCGTCTACTGTAATAGCGGTCAAGCTGTAGCAGTAGGAAAATGCATAATCCCATTCCCCAATCGTTGTTACTGTGGCAGGTATGGAAATCGTGTAGATTCCCGATTTTGCATAAAATATCCGACCGCCTATTTCTGTAACCGTATGCCCTTCTATTTCTGCAGGTATCGTTACGTTTCCTGTTGCTGTGCTTCCTGTTATCTTTGCGGTATTGTCCTCTTTTAGCTCATAAGTGAATAGATTGTCCTGAGCATGGGCTGTTTTTGGGGTTATCCATATGAGTATGAATAACAGAGGGAGTAAAGTAAACAGTTTCTTTTTCATAGAATTACCTCCTTTTTTCATCTTTTTCTTCCAAACTATTCTTAATATTTTCCAATAATTTCATCTGGCACCAAGTCTAACTTCAAAATTTAAATCCTTCAATAATTTCATATCCGTTTCCACTGTAATGCCTGCCGTAGTGAGCA
Organism: Robinsoniella sp.; assembly: GCA_023664735.1. GTDB lineage: Bacteria > Bacillota > Clostridia > Lachnospirales > Lachnospiraceae > RGIG3040. The sequence goes on from JAMPFB010000051.1 coordinate 7,024, forward strand.
TATCCCCGGAAATAGCTGCATTAGCTCCGCTTTGAAAACACTTTTTTCCTCGGTCCCCCACAATTCCCCTTCCACCGGCAAGGCGGATAAAGCCGTCTGGAATAAGAAAGCGGTAAATGGCTACGATTCTGCAAAGCTCATCGCTAGTCAAAACCCGGTTCTTCTCGTAAGGGGTTCCGGGAATGGGATTCAGCAGGTTGACTGGAATGGACTTTACTCCCAGTTCCCTTATGTCAATAGCCATGTCAATACGGTCTTCCATAGTTTCCCCAAGCCCCATGATTCCTCCGGAGCAGACGGATAAGCCGGCACGTTTTGCTGCCTTTATGGTTTCCACCTTTTCTTCATAAGTATGGGTGGTGCACACTTGTGGAAAAAAGCTTCGGGAAGCCTCCATATTACAGTGGACACGAGAGGCTCCGGCTGCCTTGATTTTTCTAAATTGTTCTTCATTCAACAGACCAAAGGAAACACATATTTGAATATTGGTCTTTCTTTTTATTTCATCAATGCTTTCACACACTCGGTCAATTTCCTTATCCGATAGACGCTTTCCCGAAGTTACGATAGAATAACGCAGCACTCCCTGCTCCTCGTTGTGCTTTGCCTGCTCCAACAGCTTCTCCGTAGGCAATAACGGATAAGTCTCTTCACAGGCTGTATGATAGTGGGCGCTTTGGGCGCAGTATTTACAGTCTTCGGAACACTTTCCACATTTTCCGTTGATGATAGTGCACATGTCAAAGGCATTGCCGCAAAATCTGGAGCGTATTTCGTCTGCTGCAGCGGCTAATTCTTCTAAAGGTTCGCTCAATAGTTTTATTGCATCTTCCCGCATGATTTCTTCGCCGGAATATATTTTTTCTTTCAAGTCTGATACAAGGCTCATTGCTTTCCTCTCCTTTGTGATTGGGATTTTGTTCTGATAATCACATTTTAAATCAGTCAACCTTTTTCATTTTTTGGTTAACATTTCACATGCTTATCTTATCCCTTAGAGAGAAAACTGTCAATCCGGAATTTTCCTGCAAATTATATCTTTTTCTCTATTGTTGGCATGATATTTAACAAGCTCTGATAACTATCCACATCATGATATACAACATTATCCGTAGATATTTCATTAAACAGCTTTCTTGCACATGAAATTTTTGCCTTCTCAATGGGTCTAAGCTGCAGGCTCTCCAAAGTGCCTTTTGTCTCAGCAATGAAAAAAATGTGCTTTACAGTTCCTACATAAAATGCAATTGCCCAGTCCGGACTATAATCTCCCACAGGTGTAGGTATCGCAAATCCCCTTGGTAACTTTGCATATACGCAAACTTCATCCGCACCGTCTAACTCTTCTGCAAATCGACGTTCTACACTTTTTTCTGCCAAACCATCTGTAAACACATAATCCTGTATATGTTTTTCTGCTTTAAATGCCTTATCAAAATCAGCTGAGCTTTTAGGAGTAAAAATAGTGCTGTCATACGTTTCTTCTAATTGGTCATATGATATATGCTCCACTATCATGGTAGCCTTCTGTTCCTTTATCAGACGGGTAACCTTTACAATAAATTCCTCCGGATTATTTTTGTACATCAAAAACTTATCGTGACGAATACCTTGAAGAATCGCTGCAACCGTCTTTCTTGTGAGAGCAGTTCCTTCTGTAATTTTGCCAATCAGATCATACTTTATCTGGCTTGTTTCTAAATGCCTAAGTACATTTGTATTAGACTTTGCTCCTTTAAATGAATCGCCAGATTTAATCGCTTCTATCGACATAGTATCTTTTTGTTCCGATACGGAAGCTGTGTACTGGAGCATGGATACATAAAGTTCATTATCTATGGCATTTATAGATTTCTTAATCAATTCCTGACTATCAAATGATACTGTATATGCATATTTATGGTTAATATACCCCCATAATGTCTGAAACTCTTTTTTATAGAAGTTATCATTCAAGCCATTTTCCTTGATTGTTGTTTTATTCTTGTCAGATAACATATCGTCTAAAATCTTTTCATCAAATACGCTCTGTATCAGTTTCTGAATCCCTTCTTCATATGCATGCAACCGCTCTGGTAATGCTGCAAGATTGTTATTTTCTAAATCAATATGATACTGTTCCGTAATATGGTCTTCGCCATCCGAAGTCACATAATCATTTTTAATCAGGTACTGATAAATCATCGTTGCCTGTTGCTCAGTAATCTTTTCAGTGCGACCATCCACCTGAACCGTCTTGCCCACAAAGTAATCCCTCGATGCCTGCCTTGGCCTTTCATATAAAGCGCCTTTAATCTGTTTTTGGAGATCCGTAACAAATTCCTTATAGCTTTCACTGGCAATAACAGTCAACTTATTGACCTTATGAACCATTGTTCTTCCAAGACTCTGTTCATCCATGCGAAATCCATCCTGATTTACACAAAGCCTTAGACCTCGCCCTACTTCCTGACGTTTCATGGTAGTACTGTCGCTATGTTTTAAGGTACAAATTTGGAATACATTTGGATTATCCCATCCTTCCCTTAATGCTGAATGCGAAAATATAAATCTCGCAGGTTCATCAAAACTAAGCAAACGTTCCTTATTCTTTAAAATCAAGTCATACGCAGAAATATCATCTGAGAAATCCATCCCTCTCTTAATAGCACTGTTTATAGCATGCCCTTTCTTATCAATGCTGAAATATCCCATATGGGTAGCATATGCTTCTATCCTTTTCAGATATCTCTGATAAGGAGTGTCACTTACAGTAATATAATCATTGACTACATCCTTATATTCCTGCTCAAACATTCTTCCATACTCACCAAGTATTTCTTCTCCGTCCTCATCATACTGGCGATATTTTGCAACCTCATCAATAAAAAATAATGATAAGGTTTTGATTCCCTTATTAAATAACTCTTCTTCTTTTTCCAGATGGGACTTAATGGTTTCCCTGATTTGAATTCTTCTCATATCCTTCTCGGATATATCACCTACTATTTCTCCAGAGTGAATTACTTCACCATTGGTAAAGGTAACCGTTCCGGCAATTGGGTCTATTTCAGAAATACGATAACCTTTATATTGTTCCATATTTTTAGACCGTTCATACAAATTGTCATCTACACTTAATATTTTAGATTCTCTATTTATAGATTTATGATAAGCAATTTCAAATTCAATTCTCGCCCTTGGCGGATGCTTTGGGGATATAATAATCTCTTCTAAATAAAGGTACTTATCTGTACCACGGAAGTTTTTAACCTGAAACCCCTTCACTTCTATTTTCTTAACCAGCCTTTGATTATATGCATCTACAGCATCCAAAGCATATACAAGATTATGGTGCTCTTTATGGGTTGCTGAATAATTTAGGCAGAACAACGGATTGAATTTCTTAAGTGCCTTTTGTGTAGCATCTCCTCCCATTTTCTGCGGTTCATCCAAGATAATAATAGGATTGTTAGCCTTGATTACATCAATTGGCCTTCTGCTGCGGAACTCGTCCCTCTTATCATAAATAATACGTGCTTCCTTACTTTTTCCGCCCTCCTTCATGGAAGTGTTAAAAGCCTGCATATTTATAATCATCACATTAATTCCTGAATTGCTGGAAAAGGAATCCAATTGATTCAAATTACTGCTGTTATATACAAAAAACCTGACCTTCTTACCATACTGCTCCATAAAATGATCCTGCGTTATTTCAAAGGATTTCTTTACTCCTTCCCTGATAGCAATAGATGGAACAACTACAATAAATTTTGTCCATCCATAATGCTTATTCAATTCATACATGGTCTTAATATATACATAAGTCTTACCAGTACCAGTCTCCATCTCCACATCCAAGGAACATGCTCCAAGATTATCTACCAATATATCAGAAATCATAAGGTTATTTTCTTGCTGTACTTCTTTAACATTAGAGAGCAATGCGCTGGAACTAAGTCTAATCATTTCATTCTTAAAGCCGGTATCATCAAAGTCATCTGTAAAATCCAAAGCCTGTTGCTCTTCATCCGTAATAAAAGAAATCTGAGAATATTGTTTTACTTGCTTAATATTCCCAATATCCCTACGATAATTTATCGGGGCAGAATAAGGTTGTCCTTTAAATACACGAACCACGCTTTCTACAGCATCTGTTTGATACTGCTGAATCTTAAAGTTGAATTTCAATACATACACCCCCTATTTCTTTCCTGATTTTATATCCTTCGCATTCTGCACTAACTCATCAATTGTGTCATCTTCTTGTATATGTATTCGCTGCTCATTATAAATTTCATACTGCTTATAGGCATATTTCTTAGCCTGTTCTGCCGATACATGCCCTGCCCCTGAAAGAACCTCTCTCCCAGTCATATTTAGGAAATTGTTTAATTTTTCTTCCCAGTCTTTCATATACATAGGAATATGCCGTCTTGCCTGATCTTCTGCAAAATCAAGATACATGGTAACAACTCTGTTAAGCTCCGACATCTCCTCCTCATTCAAATAGTTCTTGGCTATATCAACATCTTTTTTACGAACCTTAGCGCCTTCAAAGGTGGTTAAGCCCATGTTGTCCTTGGTTGCATCTGCCCGCTTCATAATTACTTCTGCAGCAGCATGACCATGGACTCCATAATGGATTTTGTTCTGAACCGTCTTCAAAAACAATTTTGCTTCTTCATCGCTACTACTATAATCAATAGACGTTTTATATATTTCACATATTTTCTGATAAAATCTCTTTTCAGAAGCCCGAATGTCACGGATTCTTTCCAATAATTCGTCAAAATAATCCACACCAAACTGTTTTGGATTTTTTAAACGCTCATCATTCATGACAAATCCTTTTTTTGTATATTCTTCTAATACTCCTGAAACCCAATTCCTAAAATGAGTGCCCACATTCGAGCGAACCCTGTAACCAATTGCCAGAATCATGCGAAAATTATAATACTTTTTATTTCTTTTTATTTCCCTTGTTCCCTCAGTTTGAACTTGTAAGTATTGCTTACAAGTTGCCCTCTCTTCTAATTCGCCATCCGCATATATTTTTTTAATATGTATAGTTATGTTCTGCGGTGTTGTATTATATAACTTGGCAATAGATGCCTGATTCATCCAAACATCATTTTCCTGAAAAAAAACATCTATTTTGGTATCGCCTTTTTCATTCTGATAAATCAACATATCTCCCAGTTCAGAGGCTTCATATATCTTACTCATTATAACACCTTCCTTACCGTATCAGGACTATATGTCGCAAATATCTGTTCAAAGTTCGTTGCTACACTGTCATTTGCCATGCAGTAATCTCTAAATACAGCATAATATGGTTTTTCCATTGCCACCGCCTTCACTGTTTCTTCTGTAATCTCTTTATCAAAACATGCAATCAGAAAGCCATCTGCAACATTGAATACCTTTTTACCGGCAATCTCTTTTTCTTCGATTTTGCTGGATAATAGAACCCCTAAATCAAGCATTACTTGAAATAAAAGGTCTTCTGGGGTTCGGTCTTCTTTGATGTTGTCAATGGAGGTAAATATTGATTCCTGTTGTAGTTCTGCTGGATTGTAGTAGATGTCTTTCATATTAGAGGAATCTAACTTAAGTACTCGAAAACCTATATCAATTTTCGTAGTCGTATTTCTTTGTATTTCTATTCCAGCAGTATATATACGCTGCTTTCCAATTTCACAAATATTTTTAAAACCTTCTTTAGATGCCTCGCTTTTTTCATTCGTCTTTTCCGGTAATTGAACCAAAATAAACTTACGATTAGATTTTTCTTCTGCATTTAATTCCATTATTGCATGAGCCATTGTTGCCGAACCCGAAAAAAAGTCTAATACTATTGAATCATCATCTAAATTTGCTATTGTAGATAATATTTTTAATAGCCGTACTGGCTTTGGTCCATCAAAAACCCCCTTTCCCTCAAATAATTCCTTCGTCTCTTGCTTTGCTTCTTGGTTATTTCCGGCTTCTTCTTGTAAAAACAAAGTATTGGGTCTCAACCCTGCTTGCACTTCAGATAAAAAAGTCTTCTTACGAGGTGTTCCATTACCATCTTGACCAAACCATATTCTATTATCTGCTTTCCATTTCTGAAAGGTTTCTTTACTACAACTCCAAAATCTTCCACTTGGTGGATAAACTTTCCTTCCACTTGGCGTTTCTATTTCATACAATAAACTTTCACTACCTGATTTTGCCGAAAGAATTACAGAAGTCCACGGACCCCTTGGGTCATTATCAGGATTCGCATAACCAGATGGCATTTTATCTCCTCTTGGCAATAATCCAATTTTCCAACCATTATCTGACTGATTAATATTATTTTTACAATAGCATAATATATGATCATGCATAGTTGAAAAATATGTTGCATCATTTGAGCGAGAAAATTTTTTCTGCCACACTAAGTTTGCAACAAAACCTACCTCTCCAAAAATATCATCGCAAAGTTTTCTTAAATTAGCAATCTCACCATCATCCATTGATATAAACAAAACACCATCTTCTGCTAGTAAATTCTTAGCTAATTTAATTCGTGAATACATCATATTTAACCAATCCGTATGAAAACGTCCATTACTATCTAAATTTCTTACCAATTGATTTCCTTCATCATCGAACTGACCACTGTTATAAAGATACTCGCTGATATTTTCAATAAAATCATCCTCATATACAAAATCATTGCCCGTATTATATGGCGGATCAATATATATCATTTTAATTTTCCCAAGATAAGTTTCTTGCAATAACTTCAACACATCTAAATTATCCCCTTCAATATACAAATTTTCTGTATTATCAAAATCTACACTTTCCTCCCTACACGGTCTAAGCGTTGCTGAAATCGGTGCATTCGCCAACAGCATTGCTTTCTTTTTATCCGGCCACGTAAATTGATATCTCTCTTCCCTACCCTCAACTACACTACAGGATATTTCTTGCCTAAGCACATCTACATCAATAGCCCTTTCAACAACAGCATTTCCTTTCTCATCATAACCTGTTATTTTTTCTGTCAATGCATTTGGAAACAACTTCGATAGTATTGCATAATTCTCATCTGCAATATTCTTTGTATGCATATCTAATTTATCCATTCTGTTTCTCCTTCATACTATTTGCTTTCTTTTTTCCATACATCATTACATAATACTGTCCATCCAACTCAGCCAATATTTCTTCAACGATCTTATTTTTAATATTAGTTCCTATAAACTCCTTACCATCTTCCGCTGGAACTTTATATTTGGTAATTTTTAAAATATATGGTTCTATTTCATTAACAAAAGTCTGCATTACTGCTTCATTCCTGCCTGTTCCATTTTTGCGCCTTCTAAAATGCCACGCATGAGAAGAGGCTGTTTTCCTAACTTCAAACAATGGATTATATATTGCCCCATGTACATATTTTCGCTGTGTATTGTTAAAGAAATCCATTTTCCTAATATACATATCCCATGTGGTTATATCATAATCTGATAAAAGCAAGAAAAAATCAATTTTATCATCCAAAGTAAAGTCATATTGATACTTGTTCAATTGACGAAGTAATTTTAATGTTTCTACATAAAACCCTTCTGTTACACTTCTCCGTTCTACAAAATATCCAACAATTGAAGTAACCGCTGTCAACAAAGAGCTTCCAAAAATACCTAGGCATACATTACACCAAAATTCTTCCCCCACTCCGTAATTCAATATTATTGCTATCACAATGGAAACCACCGAAAAACTTGCTGTTATAATGAAACTTTTTTTATAAATGCTCACTTCATCCCCTCCAACTTCTTCTGGTACTCCTTTAACCTCTGAAACATCTCAAACTTTTTCTTTGATTGTATTTCTTTACGAGCTTTCTTTTCCAAGTCTACTATCTGCTTCCGCAACCTATCCTTTTCCTGTTCAAGCGCAATCTGCTCATTTAGGCTATTATCATTAGATACTACGATTCCAGATACTTGTGTAACCACACCTTCCCATACTGCATCCAAATCCAGTCCAGATAAATTTATATGCACATTATCAACTAACATCCATTCAGAATGCAGTAATCTGGTTTGATAGACAGCCAACTGCATTTCATCCACATATTTCAACACAATTAGCAGATGCTGTCCAAACAGTTTGGATATAAGCACTATGTTTCTTTCATTATACTCTTTCTTCTTAAGTTCAACTTGCAATACAAAAATTGATTTTACTTGCTGACCTTCTTTAATATTTACAGATACAGGTGAAATCTCATTCGTAATAAGAACCCTACTGATATCGGCATCAAAATTACTTTTTTTCCTACCACTAAGTTCTGCTGCAAATTTGTTGTAAATTATTTTTTTATGTACATACTTTCGTATTTCCGTTGATTTTGGTAAATCAAACACATTGCTACCTCCTGCTTTATCTAATAACAAGAAAGCTGATTAGCTCAAAATCATCTAATCCTCCTACAGTCTCAGACAAAAAACTCATATGCTTACCGCTTAAGAAGCTGTCCATATCGCTTTCATCCTTTAATTCAATTATAGAAGCGATAGCTGCATTTAAAAGTTCCGAATATTTCTTCATCTTTTTTCCATTCTCTGTTTCTTCATTAAATGCCCTACACAATACCTTATCAGCCTCTTTTTTTCCCTTACAAAGCAGCCTGAAGGAATCCAACATCTCCTTAGGTGATAAGTGGTCTATAACTACCTCACCATCATCTGACATATATACCATGTAAAATGGGTGCAATCTGTTCTGGCTATTGATATTAACCTCATTCCTTATATTACGAAGAACATAAATTACTCCGGGAGGCAACCCATCCATGGCTGCTGCCACCGCATTCATTCCATGAGGCGCACGTTCTATCTCTGGATGCATTTTAACATACTCCAACAAGTCCAATCTAAATTCGTTTAATCCCAAATCCATGATAGAAATACCAGAAGACATTTCCTCAATATCCACAACCTCCTCCTGTAATCTTTGAAGTTGTTGTTTTCGGTACTCAAGCTCTCCCTTTTCCTCAGGACTTAATATATTGTCATCACCAGTAGCAGTCATATCCACAATTTTCATTTTAGTCTCAACTCTAACCTTCAGATTGATATATTCATCCAAAGTAATATCTGGCCAAAAATTAACCAGTTGAATACACTCATTTTTACTGCCGATACGGTCTATACGCCCAAACCTTTGTATAATGCGTACCGGATTCCAATGTATGTCATAATTTATCAAATAATCACAATCCTGTAAATTCTGCCCTTCCGAAATACAATCTGTTGCAATCAGAATATCAATATCTGCCTGCTGATTTGGTAACAGCAAATCTTTTCCCTTCGATACTGGAGAAAAACAAGTGAGTACTGTATTCAAATCTGCCCGCAGCCCTTTAATTGTGGTCTTTCCTTCCACTGCGCCTGTTATAATTGCTGTATTTAATCCGAATTTCTTTTTCGCATAAGTACTAATTGTATTGTATAAATAGTCAGCTGTATCAGCAAAAGCTGTAAATATAATAATTTTCTTATTATCAGTATTAATAGGATGTTCTATTTTATTGTCAATAACCTTAAAGAGTTCCTGCAATTTGCTATCATGATCTGGTGTGATATCCGCAATCATACAAAGTAAAAGTTCTAATATCTCGTTATCCTTTTCCAATTCCCTCTTCCATGACTTGTAATCCATATCTGCAAGGTCAATTTTAACCTTATGCCCAATGATAAAAATATCATCATTCTGGTCATCTTCATCAAATTCCCTGATATTGGATAAATCATCAAGTTCAAGGCTATTGCGTAATAATCCTTTCTCAAAATCTTCAATATCCCGAATTGTCCCACTAATTAGAGCTTTCATTCTTTCCATCGTCAGGCGAAAAGAGTACACAGAACTTTCCATTCGCTTCATCAGGTTAATTGACATAAGTCTTCTAATACCCTGTTCGCGTCCAGACTGTGTTAATCTTCCCTTATCTTTGCCAGAATCATATTTTTCAATATATTTCTCCATTCTGCTGGGCAAAATGAAGTCCGTGGGAGTATAAATGCATAACTGCAATAAATTCAACTGCTCAAATATTTCATTGTAATTAATCGCAGTATTTAAATCTGTAAGCCCAGGTCTCTTGGATATTGGCACATTTCTTTTTGGAAATGTACCAATATCAGAGGTATCATAATACTTTTGTATATGTTTTCTAGAACGGGCTATGGTTACACTATCCAAGACCTCAAAAAAATCAAAATCCAACATACGGAGCAATCTACCCGTAGTACGGTCTTCCGGCTTCATCTTGCTCCACATATTGAATACAGCTTGTGCTTGTTTAAAAATATCATCAATACCTTTTTTGGTATTAAGCTTTTCATCCAACAACTGGCTCTCTCCTTCATATGCAAGAGCAATCTGATTCTTAAGGTCAACAAATCTGTTATTTACAGGTGTAGCCGACAGCATCAGCACTTTAGTCTTTACACCTGGTCTTATCACTTTATTCAAAAGTTTTAAGTATCGGTTTTCTTTCTCATCTTCACCAGATACTTTTCCACCATTGCGAAAGTTATGGGATTCATCAATTACCACAAGATCATAATTTTGCCAATTAAGCCTATCCAAATCCAATCCATTTGAAGTTCCTTTCGTTCTGCTTAAATCCGTATGGAACAAAACATCATATCGCATTCTATCATCCGCTATTGGATTATTCACATAGTTATCCTTATATGTATTCCAGTTATTTGCCAATTTCTTGGGACAAAGCACTAGAACGGACTTATTACGGTTTTCATAATATTTAATGACTGATAATGCGGTAAAAGTCTTACCGAGACCTACGGAATCTGCAAGAATACATCCGTTATACTTTTCCAGCTTATTGATAATTGCCAAAGCAGCATCCTTCTGGAAATGATATAACATTCCCCAAATCTTACTTTCCTTAAACCCCGTAGCTTCATTGGGAAGGACATCTTCTGATACATCTTCCAAAAATTCATTGAAAATGTTATATAGAGTAACAAAATAAATATAGTCCGGAGAATTTTCATTATATACAGTAGTAATACTTTCGATAACATCATCTGTCACTTCCTGTAGCTTATTATCATCATTCCATATTTGCTCAAACAATGTCAAATATGCCTGACTCATGGGTGCCTCTGACTTTTGAACCATATAATAAGCATTGTTTCCTCGCTCACAGCCTAAGTCAACCGTAGTAAAGCCATTGAGCGGCATATAACTTTTATCATTTACATTCATGAATCCCATCATATTTTCATTTGTAATATTAGACTTAAAGACAGCCTTCTTCTTTATCCAGTCAGCACACTCTTTTGCAATTGCTTTCTGTGTCATTTCATTACGAAGCTTTACTTCAAATTCTGAACCAAATAAGGCATGCTCCCGCTGTTGTCTTGGTATGTAAAATTCTCTTTTCTCCTTCTTTGCTTTCTCCTTCACAAAGGTAGGTGATGTAAATATAAACCTCAATTCATCCAGATTTTTCAACTGTTTCTTAAGCTCTGCAAATGCATATATGGAAAAACACGCAGCTGCAATAGACACTTTACTGCCTTTTTTCATTTCTATGATTAAATCGCTTTTTAAAGTCTTATTCACATTATCAATAAGTTCCATCTGATTACCACTTCTTTCCAGCTGTTTTATAGGCACTTTCTTTTCATTACCATTTATTATATTAAATTATCGACATAATAGCAATCATATCTTGTTATTTTTACATAAAATCGAAAAAATTCTCGAATGAATATCCCACATAACATATAAAACCCCAGAAAAAGATTCCGAGGTTTTTAATTTAATATATACCGTCACATCACAGGGCATTTCCAGCCAATTCATAATTTCCACATATATTTAACGATATAACTGATGTCTCTTCTATTGTGCTGGTATTAGCAAAAGAAAGACGGGTACAAAATAGTCTACAACTTGCAGACTATTTTGTATCCATCATTTTTGCCACT
>JAMPFB010000052.1 GCA_023664735.1 Robinsoniella sp.
GCCATCAAAAACACGAAAAGCCAATCCACTCTCATCCCTCTGTTGCGTCCGCTTATCCATCTTTACTAGAAAAGCTGATATTTAATTTACCGGTTGGCAATACGTAAAATATCATACGGCTCCGCTTTTTGACTAAGTGTAACATATATGGTTTGCTTAGGATGTGGGCAGCTCTCTATTTCTGTCCCTTCCTCATCCCGCATGGAAAGTACGGTAACGGGAACATTGGCGCCATCCGGCTTCATGATTTCTATTTCCTGCCCTACGGAAAACTTGTTGCGCTGGCTGATTTTTACTGTATTGTCCGGCAATTCAAAAGAAAGCTGTTCCTTATCCACATTTTCTGTGATTCCCAGATAGATGTACTCGTTTACATAAGTGTTGTTATCGTAAATCTGGGTGTTTTCATCGGGCTTTCCAAAGTAAAAACCGGTTGTGAACTGGCGGTAGGTGCATTTGGAAATTTCCTCCTTGTACCAATCCATGTTGCCTTCGTAGGTTTCTTTGCTTTGAAAGAAATCATCAATTGCCTTTCGGTAGGTTCTTGCTACTGTTGCCACGTATAGGGCTGTTTTCATCCTGCCTTCTATTTTCAGGCTGTCGATTCCCGCCTCAATCATTTCCGGTATGTGTTCAATCATGCATAGGTCTTTTGAGTTAAAAATATAAGTACCCCTTTCGTTTTCATAAACCGGAAGGTATTCGCCGGGCCGCTGTTCTTCCATAATGGCATATTTCCAGCGGCAAGGATGGGTACAGGCACCCTGATTGGCGTCCCTGCCTGTGAAATAGCTGCTTAACAGGCATCTTCCGGAATAAGAAATGCACATGGCGCCATGTACAAAGCTTTCGATTTCCATATCATCCGGAATGTGTTGTCTGATTTCTTTTATTTCTGCAAGGGACAGCTCTCTTGCGGATACTACCCGTTTGATTCCCTGCTGGTACCAAAAAAGATAGGTCAGGTAGTTTGTATTATTGGCCTGCGTGCTGATATGGATTGGGATTTCCCTGCATTCTTCCTTTGCAAGAGTTACCATGCCCGGATCTGCTATGATAAGTCCGTCCGGCTTCAGGTTTTTTAATTCTTTAAAGTACTCTCTAGCTCCTTCCAGATCACGATTATGAGCCAGTATGTTGGCAGTTACATAAACCTTTACTCCGTGTTCATGGGCAAAGGCAATACCCTCCGCCATTTCCCCGGTTGAAAAATTTTTTGCCTTTGCCCTTAAGCCAAATGCCTCTCCTCCAATATAAACTGCATCCGCCCCAAAAATCACGGCTGTTTTTAATACTTCCAGACTGCTTGCCGGAATCAGTAATTCTGGTTTTTTCATACTTTTGTTCATTTCCTTCCTTTTGGCGGCTTATTTTTTTACGGACATTGCCACTCCGTCCCCTAATGGCAGAATGGCTGTTTCCAACTGCTCATGATGCTTTAGGGTATACAAATACTCCCGCATCCTTGCATGAATGGTGCGGTTTCTTTTGGTTACGGCAAACCTTGACTGAATGATGTCCCCGTCCTGCAGGATATTGTCGGACAACAATACGCCTCCTCTGTTCAAAAGCCGCAGTACCTCCGGAAAAAAGTGGATGTACTGTCCTTTTGCCGCATCCATAAAAATGAAATCATATGTGCCCGTAAGCTCTTTCAATATTTGGGCGGCATCCCCTTCCAACAGGGTAATCTGTCCTTCTTTTCCGAATTTTTTAAAGTTATCCTTTGCTAACGGAATCCTTTTTTCGTATTTTTCTATCGTGGTAATGTGTGCTTTTGGCGCTGCTTCTGCCATTAGTAACGCAGAAAAACCGATAGCAGTTCCAACCTCCAGAATCTGCTTCGGTTTATTCATGACCAATAAGGTTTTCAGGAGGCTCTGCATTTCCTTACGGATAATCGGCACATCCGTTTTTCTTGCATAAGCCTCCAATTCATCTAAATACTTTTTATTTCCATTCTCCAGCGAATTGATATAAGCTGCAAAACGTTCCTCAACTATCACTTTATTCTTCCTCTGTCTCATCCGGGTCCTCTGCCATAAGCTTTATCATTTCCTCAGCAGTCATGGTCGTGCTGAAATCATAAATCCCCGGTCTTAATTTATCCTTATAATCAGAAAGCATTAGCTGCACATAAAATACATTGGCATCCGCAATCAGCCCCTTTTCTTTTAACAAGCGGGCAATTTCCATATTGGATTTGCCTTCTACGATTGGCACATTCACCGTTACTCCTGTTGCAGTAGTTGCCACTGGCCGGTCAGAAAATACTTGAAAGCCGAAGGAATAGCCATAAATAGCATATTTATACACTAACATGATGATAATTGCCCATATGACTATTTTAAATACAATTCCAAAAAAAGCACCTGCTACCTGCTTTGCACTCATTTTCTCACCTCTTTCCAAAATATTAAGCCACTACTCAAAATCAACAGCAAAAGCCTTTAACAGCCTGTCATTAATCTGCTGGATCATTCTGCAATACGCAAGCTCCTTTTGTAAGAAATCATGAACCATGGGAATCTCCCGGAATGCTTCATATTCTATCGTAAACTTATCAATCTCTTCAAACAGCTCGTTTGTATTTTCCGAAGTTTGCAGCCGATAATTCCGTTCCCTAAATTCGTCAAGCCTTGCTTTCAGGTCCGGATATGCCTTTATCCGCTCCTTCTGCTTTTCGTACTCGATAAATGCGTCTGTATTTTTTACTGCTTTTATAAAAGTCTCCAGCTCCTGATCATATTGTGTCATTGCCTTATACCTCAATAATAATAGGCAGGATCATAGGTCTTCTTTTGGTTTTTCTCCAGAGGAATTCCCCTGCCTCATCCTTAATCATGGACTTGATCTTGCCCCAGTCCGTAATCTTTTTGTCCATACATTCATCCAAAGCTTCTGATATAATGGTTCTTGCTTCTTCCAGCAGCTCGTCCGCTTCTCTTACATAAACAAAGCCTCTTGAGACTATTTCCGGTCCGGACACTACAATGCTGTTATAGGAATCCAAAGCAATCACTACGATTAGAATACCATCTTCTGCCAGATGTTGTCTATCCCGGATAACAACATTTCCTACATCGCCTACGCCAAGACCATCCACATAAATATCTCCCACCGGCACGCTCCCCGTTACTTCCGCTCCGTTTCCGTCTAACTCCAGCACATCTCCGGAGGACAGGATGAAAATATTTTCCTTATCCATCCCAAGCTCCCTTGCCAAAGCAGCCTGTGCCTTTAAATGGCGGTACTCGCCATGAACCGGAATAGCATATTTAGGCTGAACCAGTGTATAAATCAGCTTAATTTCCTCTCTGCAGGCATGTCCCGACACGTGGGCATCCTGAAAGATTACATCTGCACCCTTGGCATAAAGTTCATTGATAACCTTTGACACTGCCTTTTCATTTCCCGGAATGGGGTTAGATGAAAAAATAACTGTATCAAGAGGACCAATAGATACCTTTTTGTGCATACCGCTTGCCATCCTGCTAAGGGCCGCCATGCTTTCTCCCTGACTTCCCGTTGTAATCAATACTGTTTTTTCATCCGGATAGTCTTTTAACTGCTCTATATCAATCAGCGTATTATCCGGTATCCTTAAATAGCCCAGATTAGAAGCGGTATCGATAATATTTACCATGCTCCTTCCTTCCACTACTACCTTCCTGCCGTATTTATAAGCAGAATTGATAATCTGCTGTACCCTGTCCACATTAGAAGCAAAGGTTGCAATGATAATCCTTGTATTTGTGTGATCCATAAAGATATGGTCGAAGGTAACTCCTACGGTTTTTTCCGACTGGGTAAAGCCGGGACGTTCCGCATTGGTACTATCGCACATTAGGGCAAGTACCCCTTTTTTCCCTAATTCGCCAAATCTCTGCAAGTCAATGGCATCCCCGAATACAGGGGTGTAATCCACCTTAAAATCTCCTGTATGGACTACGATTCCTGCCGGAGAATAAATAGCAAGTGCAGCCGCATCCACAATACTATGGTTTGTCTTAATAAATTCAATCCGGAATTTTCCAAGATTGATATGCTGTCCGAATTTTACTACTTTTCTCTTTGTGGCACGTTCCAGCCCATGCTCCTTTAACTTATTTTCAATAATGCCCATAGTCAGCTTGGTAGCATAAATAGGCACAGAAAGCTCCTTCAGCACATAAGGAAGCGCTCCAATATGGTCTTCATGTCCATGGGTAATCATAAATCCCTTTACCTTTTCCGCATTTTCTTTCAGATAGGTAATATCCGGGATTACAAGATCAATTCCCAGCATGTCATCTGCCGGAAAGGACAGACCGCAGTCCACCACAATAATACAGTCCTCGTATTCAAAGGCTGTAATGTTCATTCCGATTTGCTCCAAACCACCTAGTGGTATAATCTTCAGCTTGGAACTATTTTGTTGTACTACATTTTTCAAGTAAATTTCCTCCACATTCTTTGCAGCAGCCGTAGAGCTTTACTTCATGATCGGACACAACAAAGCCAGTGCTTTCCTGTATCTTCTGTTCCAGACCCTCTAACAGGTCATCCTCAAAAGAAGCTACCTTTCCGCACTTTAAGCATATCAAATGATGATGATGATGTTTGGTTTTTCCCTTGTTAAATGTGCCGATTTCATAACGGGCAAACCCATCATCCAAATTAATCCGATCAATAAGGTGAAGTTCTAACAACAACTGTATTGTTCTATAAACAGTAGCAAGCCCGATTTCCGGGTATTCTACTTTTACAAGCTCATAAATCTCTTCTGCAGTCAGATGCTGATCCTCGCAGGCAGATAGTGTTTTCAACACCAGCACTCTCTGTATCGTTACTTTTAATCCTTTTTCTTTTAAAATTGCCGCAACCTCTTCTTTGCTAAGGCCCTTCCTATCCATTTCCACACCTGTCTGACAGCTATTCGTCTTTTTCAAATTTAATATCGTCCAGCATATTTTCAAATATGCCTGCCACTGCCTGAAGCTCCTTTTCTTCCGAAACAATGGCATACGTGCTCTTTTCTTCTCCGTCTCCGGATACGTCCTTTAGAATCAGCGCCTGAGCATCGCCTTCTTCCTGATCCGTAACAAGCAGATAAGTGACACCTGCTATCATTGTCTGCTCTACAATGAAAAATTCTACCGGTTCTTCATTCAGCTCCGGTGTAAATTCAATTTTTTCCAATTTCTTTCTCCTGATCCTTCTTTAAGTAATCCAAATACCCTTGCAGAATAAAGGAAGCCGCCACCGCATCAACGTGCTCCTTCCTGTGCTCTCTGCGTACGCCGCTTTCCATCATAATCCGGTCTGCCGCTATAGTCGTCAGCCTTTCATCCCACAGCTCAACCGAAATTCCCGTCCTCCGAAAAAGCATATCCTGAAACTCTTTTGTTTTCTCTACACGTTCCCCTTCAGTTCCATTCATGTTTTTGGGAAGCCCCAGAACAATTTTATCTACCTGATACTCCTGAATCAGCTCTTCAATCCGAGCCAATGTTTGTCTTAATTTATTTTCCGACTTTCTCGTAATCGTTTCTAAGCTTTGAGCCGTAACAAGCAAAGGATCGCTAACTGCCACCCCTACTGTTTTTGCACCAAAGTCCAAGCCCATAATGCGCATATAGCTTACCTTCCTGCTGCCATAAGATGTCACTATTCCCATTTGTTGGTCTTAATGTAAATCTTCAGCATCTCCTCTACCAGTTCATCCCGTTCTACTTTCATAATGAGGCTTCTGGCATTTTTATGGCTGGTAATATAAGTTGGGTCACCAGACATAATGTAGCCTACGATTTGATTTACAGGATTGTAGCCTTTTTCTGTTAGTGCCTCGTAAACAGTTGATAATACTACTTTTACCCCTGTTTCGGGTTCTGCTTCCACTTTAAAGTATTGTGTATTTCCTAAATCCGTCATCTTGTCACGTCCTTACTCGTAGATATTTATTATATTAACCTATTTGGGGAGAAAATTCAAGGTTTGGGTGAAAATAATTGTGGGGCGACGTAGAAAACAGTTCAGCTAGTAAATCTCCCCGTTTTGTGTTACACTATCTCATAAATCAACAAGCTTAAGCGGTTGAAAACTAAAATCAATACTAGGCGGTTATTTTATGAAAACAACTCCCAAAATAATATCCATTTTCAATACCTGTTTTTTCCTATTGTTTTCCTTCCTCTGGCTGGAAATGTTGTTTTTGAATAACAGCAACAATCTATTCCATCCCTTAAAGCAAATATGCTTTAGTTTCTTATGGGGTATATTTCTTGCTTTAGGAGCTGGTTTCTTTTGTCTGGTAAAAAAGAAATATTCTGCCTTTCTTATAAAATATTATACACCAGTAGTATATTGCATTCTGACAGGTCTGTTTTTCCTACAGCTTTTCTTTGTATGCTCTATTAGCACAGAAATCGGATGGGATTGTAACAATCTGATTACGCCTGCCCTTGCTGATGAAATCGGCTCCTATAATACTTATTTTTCTCAATATCCACACAATTTGTTTTTGTTCCTTATCCTAAAGGGGCTTGGCAACTGTTTCCGTATTCTTGGGCTTCATAATATGTGGCTTGCCTATTCTGTTTTTAATACGATTATGGTGGATTTTGCAATTCTTTTTCTTACAAAATCGGCTCTTCTTATAGGCTCTAAGAAATTTTCCTATATTACTCTATGGATTTCCATTTTATTTTTAGGCTTTACTCCTTATTTGATTGTGCCTTATACCGATACTCTTTCCATGCCGTTTATTATTGGGGGCTTTTATTATTACTGTAGGATTTTCTCAGAATGGAAGCAAGAAAAAAAGAAACTGTTTCCCTTCCTTTCCTTTCCCCTCTGCCTTCTGTGTGGCTTTTTGATTAAGCCCACTACTGCTATTTTGCTTATTGCCATTGTCATTATTTTTCTTTGCTTCCACTTCAGACAGCTTTTAGCTAAGAAGACCTTGAGAAGATTATTTGTAAGAAGGCTGGGATATTTTGTGGGCTGCGGGCTTTTTCTGCTGGCAGGCTTTAAAGGGTTCCACAGCTATGTGGATACTTTGGATATGTTTGATTTAAACCATAATCTGTCCGTTCCCATAACCCACTATCTTATGATGGGAACAAATATCCAAAAGACCGAGACCGGTTTTTATTATGGCGGCTTTAACATGGATGATATCAACATTACCATGTCCTGTGAAAACCCAAAGGAGGCAAAAAAAGCCAATCTGGAAGAATATACAAAACGTATGAAGCGCTTTGGCATCCTCGGATATCTGGACTTTCTCAATAAAAAAGCAAGACAGGTAACCTCGGAAGGAGATTTCTACTGGGGAGATGAGGGAGGCTTTGCTAACTGGTCCAGAGCAGGAGAAAATCTGCTTACGGAACTGGTTTATCCCAATGGAGCCTATTACCGGTTTTATACGTATGTGCTGCAGGGACTTTGGTTTCTGATATTTTTAGGTGTGGCTCTTTCTCCGGTTTTACAGAAAACGGATTCTGGAAAGGAATTATTTACCGTAGTGCGATGCGCTATTTGGGGAAGCCTTTTGTTTATCCTAATTTTTGAAGGCAGAAGCCGGTATTTAATTAACTATCTGCCATTTTATGTGTTGTTGGCTGCTTATGGGTATGAATGGGGGATTAAAAAGATAGAAAAAAGTCTCTGATGGCTTGATTATTATTTATATAGATAGTTTTTCCTGCACTTTTTTCTGAATATTGTTTGTGAATTGTTTACGAATTGTATTCTGACTGGTGCGGTCACAAACCACACCAATAGAATGTTGATATTGCTTTTAGATTTTTATGTTAGCCTTTGAATTGTTTTGTATGTAATAAGCTTCTTACATTTCCTTCTCAAACTGCTCCATAGTTTCGACTCTAGCAGCAAGCTTATGCCATCTTTTCAACACTGTTAAATCCCATTGCGACAGAATAACCTCCCGAATATGCTCCGGAATGGCTCCATATTCCTCCAGCAGTTCCAATACAGCCTCTTGCTTTGCTTTTTGACTTGCTTCTTCCCTTGCTCTAGTTTCCCGGTCCTTTGCCCATTCCTCTACGGTCATATATCTCGCCTCCAGTTTCCGCCACGTCTTCAGCTCCGTCACTTTTTCATGCAATCTTATGATAGGTTCCTCAGTAAGCTGCGACACATACTCGTCATTGCTCTGCTCCATATACCTTAGGAAATGTACCAGCTCCTTCGGGACATCCTCTTCATTTTTTCCCTTGGTGTTTAAGAATATCTTTTTGGTATCGTCTCCGAGTCCCATATCACATTCCATGCACCTTTCTTCAAAAGTGTAGCGGTACAGCCCTTTACCAAATGGATCAAATGTGCAGATAAAAATTACATAGCTAGGCTTTAAATCATTAAAATCATCTCCCGGCTTCAGGGATGCCACGTCCATCTCTGCCTGATGGTAACGGCTCCTCTTTGCAAGATTCTTTTTGTCATCATTCTGCGCCTCTATGTTGTAGCTTACCTGCGCTTCATCACTGGCATAAATATCAAGCCTGATACTCCTAAAATCTGAGTTTACTAAAATGCTATGCTCTGCGTGCACCTTCACCTTAGGAAGTCTGGTACCAAGAATAATTTCAAGCACCAGCCGACAGGTCTCCGAGTCCTCCAAGGCAGCTGCAAATAAAAATGCGTTGCTTAAGTTTAATTGTTGAAATGTTTTCTTCATAGATTCCTCCTGTGTAAAGTACAGGAAAAACTTATCTACGGAATAATTATAACTGATTTTTAGTAAATATTCAAGTGTTAATCCGATTTTAAGTCACTAAATGTAACAGTTCGGCTTTTTCTGGTAAAAATGGATAAACGGACGTGGGAAAGCAGCTAAACATTTACTCAAGCAGCTCCCCTAAAATCATTTCACCCGTAAGCATCCCCTTAGCAGACACCATCTTAATCTCATTAGAAAATCCCCCTTCTTCATTTCCCACCAAAACCGCAACCTTCACATATTCCTTTGTATGCCCTATTTCATATTCCTTCCCATCTATTTGTTTTCGTTCTTCAAATAATACAGAAAGCTCTTTTCCCACATATTCTTTCCGGAATGCTTCTGACTGTTTCTTTTCCAATTCTAAAAGCACACGGCTTCTTTCCTTTTTCACTGCTTCCAAAACCTGATTTTCCATAAGGGCTGCTTTTGTTCCTTTTCTTTTGGAATATGGGAAAATATGCATTTCAAAAAAGCGGATTTTTTCTAAAAATGCTTTTGTTTGCAGAAATTCCTCTTCTGTTTCTCCGGGAAATCCAGTTATGACATCTGTTGTGATTGCAGGATGGGTAAATGCCCTGCGCAAAATCTGAACCTTTTCTTCAAATTCCTTTGTATCATAACGGCGGTTCATTCTTTTTAAAGTAGCATCACAGCCGCTTTGGAGGGACAGGTGGAAATGAGGACAGATTTTTTCCATAGAGGACAGCGCCTTGGCAAATTCTTCCGTAATAATCCTTGGCTCTAAGGAGCCTAAGCGGATTCTTTCTATTCCATCTATTTCATGAATTTTTTTTATCAGAGGAAGAAGAAGAGGCTCCTTTTCAAAATCCACCCCATAGGAGCTTAAATGAATGCCGGTCAGCACGATTTCTTTATACCCTCTTTTTTGCAAATCCGTAATTTCCTTTATAATGTCTTCCTCACTTCTGGAGCGTACCCGGCCTCTTGCATAAGGGATAATACAGTAGGTACAAAACTGGTTACAGCCATCCTGTATTTTAATGTAGGCCCTTGTATGCTCTGCCGTCTCCTTTAGAAACATTCTCTCATACTCATAGGTATGATTAATATCAATAATCGTAGTGTCAGCTAAAGTTTTTTGCTTCGCTGACGCTTCCTTATTTTGGAAAATCACATTCTTTTCCCCTGCAAGCGCCTCACGCTGCCGGAAGAACTGCTCCAAAATAGAAGCAATATCCTTTTTCCGGTTATTCCCGATTGCAAGGTCTATTGCCTCATCAAGACAAACCGCTTCTTCGCCGGTCTGGACATAGCAGCCGGTTGCCACCACGATTCCATCCGGATTCTGCTTTTTGGCACGATGGAGCATTTGTCTGCTTTTTCTGTCCGCCATGTTAGTTACCGTACAGGTATTAATCACATAAATATCTGCAAATTCATCAAATGGTACAATTTTATACCCGTTTTCCTGTAAGATTTGTTGCATAACGTCCATTTCGTAAGAGTTGACTTTGCAGCCTAAGTTATGTAGTGCCACACTTTTCATATGAAACCTCTCTTTTTTTTGTACTGTTTTCGTATTGACTTTTTCCCTTTGAACCATTAGTATAGGAAATGAAGGTATTTAAATTATGAAGGAGGTAATTCCAATGAAAACAGTTAAAATTTCATTAAATTCAATCGACAAAGTAAAATCATTCGTAAATGATATTACCAAATTTGATTATGATTTCGACTTAGTTTCAGGCAGATACGTTATTGATGCAAAATCCATCATGGGTATTTTCAGTCTGGATTTATCCAAATCCATTGATTTAAACATCCATGCAGAAGATAACGTAGATGATGTATTAGAAGTTTTAAAGCCGTACATAATTGAGTAATTATAATCAGCAGGAGCAGGGACAAGCGTCCCTGCTTTTTGTTTCTTTTATATTTCTTCTATCTGCCTCTTCTTCCCAAACAGTCTGAAAATTGTAACAGTTCAGCCCACAGGCACAGAGCGGATTTCCCATAGAGCATGTTTTCTAAAGGAGTCCTTATAAAAACGCCAGCGCTTAGCGAGGTATTTTCGGTCTTAGCACTGCTGCGTTTTTATAGAGCGAGAGCGTGGCGACGCAGAAAACACGCTCTATGGGAAATCCGCTCTGTGCCTGTGGGCTGAACTGTTACAAAAACACCTTTTCTTATTCAATATCCATGATTTCTCTGCTGCTTAAGGCAATATCCACCATTTCATCTATTTTTTCTGCCAGATTTTTTTCATGCCCCTTGATTACCTTTACGTTTGGCTTTGTAACAGGGTGCTTTGCCACAAAAATGGTGCAGCAGTCCTCATAAGGGAGCACCGACGTTTCATAGGTATCAATTTTTTCCGATATCTCCACGATTTCCTGTTTGTCAAAGCCAATCAAGGGACGGTATACCGGAAGGGTGCACACTTCATTGGTAGCGGCAAGGCTCTGCATAGTCTGGGAAGCAACTTGTCCAATGCTTTCCCCGGTAATCAGTCCGAGGCAGCCGCTTTCCAAAGCAATCCTCTCGGCAATCCTCATCATAAAACGGCGCATAATGATAGTCAGCTCGTCATGGGGGCATTTCTCATAAATATAAAGCTGGATATCTGTAAAATTAACGATATGAAGCTTCATGGGACCGGAATATGCTGCCACGTATTTTGCCAAATCCACTACCTTTTCCTTTGCCCGCTCGCTTGTGTAAGGCGGCGCATGAAAATAAACCGCATCAATTTTCACCCCTCGTTTGCTAATCATATATCCGGCAACGGGAGAGTCAATACCTCCCGATAAAAGAAGCATTGCCTTACCGTTTGTACCTACAGGCATCCCTCCCGGTCCCGGAATAATCTGGGAATATATATAAATTTTTTCTCGAATTTCCACATTCAGTTCAACTTCAGGATGGTGGACATCCACCTTCATTTCCGGATAAGCATCTAAAATCACGCCTCCAAGCTCGCAGTTTATCTCCATGGAATCCATGGGATAATTTTTTCTGGCACGCCTTGCGTGTACTTTGAACGTCTTATTTTTTTCCGGATATACCCGACCAATAAATTCCACTACATCTTTTCCTAATTTTTCAAAGCCTTCATCCTCCGCATATACTACCGGACAAATGCCGGAAATGCCAAATACCTTCTGTAGTCCCTGTACGGTTTCATCAAAATCAAATTCCGACAGGGCATCTACATAGATTCTTCCCTGAGTCCTATGAACCTTAAATTCCCCCTCCACCTTTTTTAAGGCAAAGCGAATCTGGTCAACCAGCGCTTCCTCAAATAAATATCGGTTCTTTCCTTTAATTCCTATTTCTGCATATTTGATTAAAAATGCCTTGAACATATGTGTATTCCTTTCCATGAGTATGATAAATCAGCCATTTTGCTGATAATGTTAGTATCTTTTATATCTGCGCAGCATGGGGATGATTTCCCGTAGTGTTTTTAACGTTTCATCCAGTTCTTCCTTTGTAGTAAAAATAGAAAAGCTGAAACGAATGGTGGAATCCAAAAGGGACTGTTCTACTTTCATCGCCTGCAAGGTGGCGCTGACCGTATGCTTTTTAGATGCACATGCGCTGCCTGCCGAAACAAAGATATTTCTTTCTTCCAAAGCATGGAGAAGCACTTCACTTCTGATTCCTTCTATGGAGGCGCTGACTATATGAGGCGCCGCTCCTTCTGAAATGGGACCGTTTATACGCACACCATCCATTTGCAAAAGCTCATGGATAAAATAGCTCCTCAGCCCATAAAGCTTTTCCCTGTCTTCCTCCAAATGCTTATACAGTATTTCCGCTGCTTTGGCAAGTCCTGCTGCCCCCGGAACATTTTCCGTACCGGAACGGTAGTTTTTCTGCTGTCCTCCGCCATAAATAATAGGCCTGATTTTTACCCCTTCCCTGATATACAAAATCCCCACGCCCTTGGGACCGTGAATTTTATGGCCGCTGATGGATACCATATCCACTCCCCATTTCTTTGGATACATAGGCAGCTTTCCAAAGCCCTGCACCGCATCCACATGAAACAAGGTCTGGGGATTGTGCTTCTTTATTATCTCGGCTGCATCTTCAAGGGGCTGTATGGCTCCCACTTCATTATTTACCTGCATAATGGAAACCAGAATCGTATCGGGGCGAAGAGCTTTTTTCAATGCCTCCAACGAGACAACGCCCTCCTTGTTCACAGGCAGATAAGTTACTTCAAAGCCCTGCCTTTCCAGATAATCCATAGTCTGCAAAACAGCAGGATGCTCTATCTGTGTGGTAATCAGGTGCCTTCCTGCCCTCATATTGGCATAAGCGGCTCCTATAAGCGCCCAGTTGTCGGATTCCGTTCCTCCAGAAGTAAAGTAAATTTCCTTGTCCTTTACCTTCATGATTTTTGCAAGGGCTTCCTTTGCATATTTGATGTAGCGTTCTGCACTGACACCTTTCCTATGCATACTTGCCGCATTCCCATAATCCTTTGTGAATATTTCCGTTATAAGATGTGCAACTTCATCTAACACTCTGGTGGTAGCAGAATTATCTAAATATATTTCCATTGTTCTTCTTTCCTCTTCCTTTTCCGTCACCTTATGATAATATATGCCATTATTCTTCCAACTGATACAAAAGGAAAGCAAGTACACACATGCCTGCCGTTTCCGTCCTGAGAATCCTTTTCCCAAGCGTAACCGGAAGCATTCCCTCTGCCTTTGCCTCTTTTATTTCCTCCTCAGCAAAGCCTCCCTCCGGTCCAATGAATACTGCAACGGATTGATTTTTCCCAATGCCCGCTATTGCCTTTCTTGTCTGTTCCATGTCCTTTGCCAGCTCATAGGGAATCAGCTTTACATCCATGTCCCTGCAGTAAGCCAATGCTTCCCGAAAGGACATGGGGAGGGTGACCTGTGGAACGACGGCTCTTTTGCTTTGCTTTGCCGCTGCTTCTGAAATACCCTGCCATCTTGCTACTTTGCTTTTTGCCTTCTTTTCATCCAGCTTCACTACAGCACGTTTGGAGGCTACAGGGATAATCTCATAAACCCCCAGCTCTACCGCCTTTTGTATGATCCATTCCATTTTATCAGATTTGGGAAGTCCCTGAAATAAGGAAATCTTTACTGGAAGCTCCACATCCTCTTCCTTCACAAAATAAAGCTCACAGATGACTTCCTCCTCTGTAAATTCCAAAATCCCGCAACGGTATTCCTTTCCGTCCATGCCAGTCTTTACGTTTATTTCCTCGCCGCTCTTCATCCGCAGCACATTTTTAATGTGATTTACGTCTTTTCCGCTGATAATGACCCGATTGCCCTGAATCTGCTCCGGGGATACAAAAAATTGATACATGTTCTCACTCTTTCCTTGCAGTCACACTGACCCATTCTCCCTGACGAGTCACTTCCATAAGCGTAAGCCCTGCCTGCTTTACCGTTTCCACCACCAGTTGTTCCTTTTCGGCAATAATGCCGGAGGTAATATAAATGCCTCCCTGCTTCAAATGCTTTACCACAACCGGAGTCAGTGGAACAAGCACTTCTGCCAGTATATTGGCAACCACAATATCATAGCCGCCATACCCAACCTGATCCTGAACTTCCTTTTCCGTAATGATATTTCCAATCAGCATAGTAAAAGCTTCCTTTGAAATCCGGTTAGCTTCCAGATTTTCTGCTACGGCTTCTACTGCGCAGGGGTCTAAATCCGTCCCCACCACGCTTTTTCCTCCATAGAGCAGGGAAACGATTCCTAAAATGCCGCTTCCTGTTCCCACGTCCAGCAGTCTTGTATCCTCTGTGACAAATTTCTTAATCTGACGAATGCATAACTGCGTGGTCTCATGCATTCCTGTGCCAAAAGCAGTCCCCGGATCGATATGTAAAAGCTTTTTCCCTTTATGTTCCTTGCTGACTTCTTCCCATGATGGAATTACAAGCAAATCATCTATGGCAAACTGATGGAAATATTCCTTCCAGTTGTTAATCCAGTCCTTGTCCTCTGTTTCCGAAACCGTTATGGCGCCTTCGCCTATATCCATAAAGCTCCTCAAGTCATTCAGCTCTTCTTCCACCTGTTTTAGCAGTTGCTCCATATCGACAGGTTTGCCACTGCTAACCGGTGTGTAGGAGTTGTCCACTGCTTCTGAAAGCCCCGGCTTGATTGGTTCTGTTTCTATTTCAGAGCTTTTCCTTCCACCGTTTTTTTTCATTTCACTTTTTTCTGCTTTTATGGATTCTGCCTGTTCCTTCTCCCCTATTGTTTCCTGCTTGTCCGGCACTTCCACAAAAAAATTCAAATAGGCAATGCCGTCATCCTCTTTTTCCATTGGCGGGATGTCCACGAACATCTGCTCCTTTTCCCATGCAGTTAAAGGAACATTGTCTTCAATCTGAGCACCTTCCAGACCAATATCATATAAGGTAGAAATGATGATGTCTTCTGCGGATGTGATTGTCTTGATTGTTAGTTTCTTCCATTTCATTGCCTTGTATTTCCTTTCCTGTTTCTGTACTTATTCGTTGCTGCTTTATTTTGTCTTTGTATTCATTTTGCTGCAGTTTTATTCTGCTTCCTTATTCATTTCGCTGCGGTTTTATTTTATCTTTGTATTCATTCTGCTGCAGTTCCATTTATCTTCGTATTCATTCTGCTACTGTTTTATTCTATTCTGACACTTATTCTATCTCCGCATTTATTCTGTTGTTATTATCGGGACTTCTTTTTCTGCCTGCACCTGCTACAAACAGCCAGACTGCCAGTTCCACTAATAAGAAAAGACCTGCCACAATAGCATAAGGCTTTCTTCCCACATAGGGGGCATTGGTTTTTTCGCTAATCATTAGGAACATATCGCCCTTTAGGGTATTTCCATCCTTTGCAAATATACCTTTCGTATAGGGGTTGTAATCCTTCATCTGAAAGTAGATGACTTCCAGAAAATTATCTCCTTGGCTTTCCAGCGCCTTTAAAGACAGGGTAAACTGCTCCGGGTCCTGAATGGAAACTGTCTCAAAGGTTCTCATAAGAAAGCTGTCTAATAAAATGTCTTTTGCATATATAGTTTCCTCGTAAACAATACCATGCTTTTCCCCGGACAGGGTCAACTGATATATGGAGGTGTTTTTTTCGTTTTCATGGTTGCACAGATGGATATTCAGGTAATTAAAATCCCTTGTAGCAAGAAAAGTCTGGGAAACCTGTTCGTCTTTTTGTACTTTCAGGTTGTCGCTTGCTAAGTACTGGTTTACCACTCTTTTTTCTCTTTCTTTTGTTTCCTTTGTAAAGGTGTTTATATTGCATAGAAAAAACAGGGCTGTTATGCAAATGCCTACAAAAAAGAGGGTGTTTTTTAAATAGCCTTTGCTTCCATGTGCTCCTGTATGCTCTGCTGGCTGCATGATAGCCTGCTTCTTTGTTGCTGGCTTTGGCGGGAAATTTAAAATTCCATAGGCTCCCAGCAGGAAATAAACTATCTGCAGGCTGACGCTGTAAAGGGGACCGGCTTCCCAAAGCAGATGAAACAAAATAGTTCCAAGGAAGCTAAGCTGCAGAATGTAAATGCCATCTGGCTTTTTCTCCTTCCATTTTCTTATTGCCCCTGAAAGGATAAAAAACAGAAGAAAAATCTGATATATTTGATGGTAGTAAATTACAAAATCCTTTTTATCCCCAAAAACCAAGTCATGGACAGCCGTATACTTCTGACAGACGGAAAGCCGGAAGGGATAGGCATTGCTAGCGGATACCCATGTATTTATAAACTTTTGCAGGTACGTTTTGGAAATTCCCCTTATGCCAAAATGCTTCAATCTTGCTGTCAGCAGCTCTATATCTCCCTGAACCTTTTCCTCATGGGTCAAAAAAGAAGCGGTGTAATCTGCATCACTGTTGTTATATTCGCCGCCGTGGTCAAGTCCCATCATAATCCAGTGGATTGCCGGAAATGCAGTATCTGTAGTATCTAAATTGTTGATTTTTGTTTCATAGGATTTACAGGCATAATTTGTGAGAAATAGGCAAAGGCAGAAAACTGCTATATAGACCACTGTAAGATAGCCTCTTTTACTTACAGTGGCTTCAGCACCTTTTTCCCTCCTAAATCCCACTGTCACAAGCTTTGTCAATATAACCGCAATCGCCAATATGACAGTAGTCTGTCTCAATCTTGTGCCAAGCACGAACAGGACTGCCAGCATAACAGTCTGTCCCATTTTTATCTGCCATTTTTTCTGTTCTTCCATGCAAAGCAGCAAATAGACGATTCCAAGGAAAACCGGCATTACCAAAATAGAGGTGTAATAAAAAGCCGTCCACAGATATATAAAAGGATTAAGGGCAGTAATAATCAGAAACAACAGGACTGCTGCCGCTTTTTTTTCTTTTCGGAGCCTGTAAAGAATGGCTGCTGCCAAAGCAATTGCCCCATCCATAAAAATCAGATTCCAGATATTTAAATAGTATACATAGTCAGCCTCTGCTAATCCAAACAGCCTGCCGATTTTTAATAAGCTGTAGGTAACTGCTAAAAAGCCGTTCTGATTGGTATAACGGGAGAAATACAGCTCTACTACATCATTGCCCTTTAACCGGGAAACAGCGCTGGAAAATACGTTTACCCCATCCCACAAATAGGAAATTTCCAGTACATGCAATGCAAGAAACTGTAAAATAATCATAAGAAGGCTTATGAACGCTATGGCTGTCCAAAGTCTTTTTTCTTTGCTGTTATGAAGGACATGGCTCAGCTTTAGAAAAAAGGCTCCTAAGAAAAATGCCCCTGCTGCCACGATTAAGGCAAGCACTATGGGTTTTTGCGTAGCAAATAAAAACTCCGCATCATTCCATACTTCAAGACCAAAAAGAAGCATAGCTGCTGCGAAGACACAAAAAAGAATATAGGAAAGGCTGTAAAACCCTTTTGCAATTTTCTTTCCCATGAACCGCTCTCCTGAATGTTGATTGTCTGAATGGAAACCGTATATGGCTTTCGTGTACATGATACCATAAAAGTTTCCTATGCGCAAAGGGAAGGAGAGATAGTTAAGCCTTTTTCTTACGATTTCGCTGGATAACAGCGCTTTTGAAAGCCTTCATCATGGCTGGGGAAAGCTCTTGACTGTCTTCATCAAAAACTATCGGATGTTTTTTGGCTTCTTCAATCTCTTTGAGCTGTTCTTCTGTAGGTTTTTCTCCGTTCTCAATAGTTAATGTCCTGATCATAATAAAGTCCCCTTTCTGCTTCAGTTGCAAGTCTGGCTGAAATCAGCCTGATAGCGTCTTTCCTTTCCGTAAACACTACAAATAACACATCTCCCACTTTACCTATCGCAATGTATCTATCTTCATCAACACTATGTTCAAAATCAAACATTTCGATATAATAAGGGTCATCGAAAACATAGACTGCAGTTTCAAAAGATATATTATGTTTTTCTTTATTTATTATATTTTTATTTTCATCCCACTCAAATTTCATCATTTGCATATTTTCCTTTTTTCTTAACAATAGTATACCACAAAATATCCAATTCAACAATTAGAGTTATATTTCTTTTTGCCCTTTTTTCTTTTTGTCCTTGATGGTAACAGTTCAGTCTTTTTGGGTAAAGATGGATAAGTCTCTTATACAAAAAAAACGTCCTACAGTATGCCTTTTCCGTAGGGCGTTTCCTTTATATTTCTTTTATCTTTCTTTTATGTTGCTTTTACATTCCCTTACATAGCTGTTAAAAACTGTTGGATTGATTCTACATTTGCCGCCAGCTTAATCCATCTTTTCAACGTTTCCATGTCTTTTTCTGCTAAAATTTTTTCTTTTATCTTAATTGGAATATCGCCTGACTCTTCTAATAGTTCCAGCAGGGCTTCTGCTTTTCCTTCCAGCCTTCCTTCCAACTTTCCTTCTTCTCTTCCACGTTCCATACCTTCCTCAATCAGAGTCCTTTTATGCAATTCTTCATCATATTCAAATATGCTCATCT
>JAMPFB010000053.1 GCA_023664735.1 Robinsoniella sp.
CTCTGTTGCGTCCGTTTAGCCACTACCTTCAAAAAAACAGGCTGAACTGTTACCATTCACCATATCTCCATTACTTTAAATCCCTTCCAACACCACACAATGCGCAATTCCCGGCACCGTATTTCCTTCCTGAAAGCTTCTCTTGCTAAGAAGTGCACCTGTAGGAACGAAAAGCACCCGTTTCCAAATACCTTCTTCTATTTTCTTTAAAATATAGGCAGACAGGGTAACTGCTGCACAACCGCAGCCAGAGCCTCCTGCATTGGTATTTTGTGTTTTGGAATCAAAGATTTCAATGCCGCAGTCCATATGTCTGTCTGAAATATCCACGCCTTTTGCCTGTAGCAAATCAAGCAACGCTTCTTTTCCCACTGTTCCCAAGTCCCCTGTTATAATTTTATCATAATCCTCCGGTTTTCTTTGGAAATCCTTTAAATTGGCATGAATGGCATCTGCTGCTGCTGGAGCCATGGTGCAGCCCATATTAAAGCTGTCCTTTAAACCGAAGTCCACAATTTTTCCCGTAGTTATGCCGGTAATTTTTGCCCTGGGCTTTTGTCCCGGCGTGCTAGATAAGATAAATGCCCCACTTCCTGTTACTGTCCAGCTTGAAGTAAGAGGCCTTTGCCCTCCATATTCCAAAGGAAAGCGAAATTCCTTTTCGGCACTTGCAAAATGACTTGAAGTCACACATGCCACATTTCCAGCAAAGCCGCCGCCAATGGTCATTGCTCCAAGTCCTAAGGACTCTCCACAGGTGGAGCAGGCGCCAAAGAGACCGAAGAATGGAATTTCAAAATCCGCCACCCCAAAACAGGTTGCCACCTCCTGTCCCAATAAATCTCCTGCCAACAGGTAACGGATATCTTCTTTTTTCATTCCTGCTTTGCCAATTGCCAGACTCACCGCTTCCTTCTGTAAGGTGCTTTCTGCTTCTTCCCAGTTCTTTGCGCCAAAAAGCCCGTCGCTGCCAATCATATCAAAAAGAGCGCCTAATGGACCCTCTCCTTCCTTTTTTCCCACTACGGAGGCTGAGGCCCTTATATAAACCGGCATAGGAAGCTTTATGCTTTGTTTCCCCTGCTGAAAAATTGCTGTCTGTACCTCTTCTTTACTCAAAATATCTCCTCCTTCTATTTTCCATTCCCGCATCAGGAACCTGCATCTTTCTTATTAGGATTTCCTTAGTTTTTCTTTTTATTCATTGCGGCAAACCGGTTTTTTTCGTATAATAAAGAAAGGACATGAAGGAGGATATTTTATTATGAAAAAATATAATCAGGCACTTTCTTTTCTATTATGCTTTTGTATAGCTTTCTTAAGCATAGCTTCCGGCTTTACGAGCAATGCCTATCTGAATACCCGTACTCTTTGGAAAGACAGCTTTTTTTCCCGATACCCCTTTTGGGGAAGCTCTCTGTCAGCTAATTCCCTATCGGATGATTCCTTATCAGATGATTCCCTGTCAGAGAATAGTATGTCAGGAAACAGTCTGTCAGAAAATTCTCCTTTTGAAAACAGCCTTTTTGAATACTCCTTGTCAGAAGGCAGTATTTCCGCTGATTTCCTATCCGGAAATACCATATCGGAAGATACCATATCGGAAAACACTGTATCAGAAGATACCATATCGGAAAATGCCGTACCTGAAGATACCATATCCGAAAATACAATTTCTCCGGATAAGAATACTGGCGCTGCTTCTTCTTTAGAGGCTACAAAGAAAAAAAATTATACGATTACATATGAATATAACGGTGGCTACTTGGAAGTACTCCAAAATCCTGATACTAATGAAGCATATAATCCTACAAAATATAAATCCAACAGCTCCGAATTTACTTTTGCAAGCCCGGTGAAGGCAGGCTTCTATTTTGGCGGCTGGTTTCTGGATTCCTCCTTTACCCTTCCCATTACCGGTATTACCAAAGAAACTACCGGCGATTTAACCGTTTATGCAAAATGGATAAGCGCCGCTCCTGCTAGTGCGCCGGTTATCACGTCCGTAAAAGGTTCCGGCAAAGGAAAGGCTGTTGTAAAGTATTCCCAGACACCGGATACGGCAGGCTGTGAATTGTACTATTCCTATACAAAGAGTTTTAAAAAGAATATGCACACTATTTCCCTGAAAAAAAACTCTTCCTCACGCACCTGCACCAACTTATTAAAAAAGACCTATTATTTCAAAATGCGCTCCTACAATATAGATTCCACAGGGGAAAAATGCTACAGCCCTTATTCTGCTGTAACTGCCTGCAAAATCAAAAATGGAGTGAAGGAATATGCCGCCCAAAGTAATTCCGCTGCTTTAAAGAGCTGTAAGGTTTCAAAGGGAACCAATCTATATTTGAAGGCAAAGGTAAAAAAGAGAGTAAAAAGCAGCGATGACTTTTACTATCTTGTAAAAATAGACCCTAACAGCCAGAAAGTACTTAGCATGGTGGAAAAATGCGAGAAAACCACTACGGTTACCTTTAATCTTCCCCTTAGGAAAGAGGACGGCACAAATCTGGTTCAGGGAAAATATGCTATTGCGATAAAGCAAAAGGGGAAATATAAGCTAATCAGCAAAACCTCCTATCTGACTAATCCGGAGGCTGCCGCCTCCTATACTGCCGCCTTCCCAAAAACTACCTCCAAAAAAGGATTGCAGGGAAGCCTCGATACTTCTCTTGGAGTGCAGCACACCTTTATCAATATTGACTTAAATAAAGTCTTAAATGGCTCAACACCTTATTTATACAATGGAAATACCTATTATTTTAACGATATTTATGGCAGCTACATATCCGAAGCTAACCGGCTTGGCATAACTGTAACCGGACAATTTATGATTACATGGAGCGGCGAAAACCAATATTTGATTTTAAAAAGCGCCCGCTTGGGCGGTCATGCTTATTATGCATTGAATACAGAGGAGAAAAAAGCCAGAGAAACGCTGGAAGCCGCTTTTTCTTTTCTGGCAGAACGGTATTCCAAAGAAAACTGCCATTTAGACAACTGGATTTTGGGAAATGAAGTGAACATTCATAATGTCTGGTACTATGCAGGCAACATTTCCCGTGACAAATTCATCAAGACCTATGCCAATACGTTCCGAGTTCTGTATTATGCGGTAAAGAGCAATTATAAGAATGCCAGAGTATACATTTGCATGGATCACACATGGTCTGACAGACATGGGGATTGGGGCGCAAGACCCTTTATGGATGCATTCCATAAGGAAATCAAATCACAACAGAAAAACATACAGTGGAACCTTGCCTACCATGCTTATCCTTCCATTTTAACCTCCGCCGCCACATGGAATGACAGATATGTATCTGATGATGTCAATAGTGAGTTTGTTTCACCTAAAAACCTGACTGTCTTAACCAACTATGTGAAAAAGAAATTTGGCAGCAAAACCCGGATTATTTTATCCGAACAGGGATTTACCTCCACCAGCGGATATTCCGTTCAATGTGCTGCTCTTGCTTATACTTACTATAAGGCAGAATTTAATTCCATGATAGACTCTGTTATTTTCCGCTCCGATTATGATGCGGATGGCGAGCTTGCTCAAGGACTTGCTTTTGGACTGTGCGATATTTACGGCAACAAAAAGCCGGCTTATGATGTATTTAAGTATATGGATACGCCGCAGGCTGAGAAATACACGAAGAAGTATTTAAAGACTATTGGGGTTTCCAGTTGGAAGAAGGTTGCTTCCAAGTATTCTTTGACACGTTTCAAGAAAAATGTTAGACCGTAGGCAGATAAGGGATTTGGTAAGAAAACGTAGAAGCCGGCAGATAATAGAGAAAAGTCTGCCGGCTTCTTACCCAATCCCCCTGCCGCTACTTCATCATTATAATAAAACTAGTGATCACAATTAAGGCAATAAGCAAATTTATCACAACTGCAATTATTACATTATTGGAATTTTTCGTTTCATTATCTTTTCTATTGTATGTATATTCCGCTTTATACTCACTTATGTACGACTGATTTATCGCCTGATTCTTATGTTGGTTCTTTCTATTTTGATACAATACAGCTAACGGGTCACATTGATGTAAAATCCGTCTATAAAATTTCTGAACCCTCTTTAAATACTCAATGTACCAAGATTTTTTAATATCTATAAATTATTTCAAATCCATAGTTTCCAATATTTCTGCCTGTTCCCTTTTCGCATATACAACACCAATCACATATACCATCTCTTCCAAATCCTCTACCCAATAATAAATAATATATCCCCTAACAACCATCTTGCGAATATCCATGCTCCGCCAAGGTTCTTCATCTGTCAGTGGGTTTCTTTTCGGCATATGTTCAAGACGATTAACAGCTGCTCGAATATCATTTACAAATCTTACTGATGCCTGAGGATTCATAAGTTCATATTTTATATATTCTGCGTATTTCAAAACATGCTCTTCTGCCTGTGCCGTCATTCGTACTACATATCGCTTCATCCCAGCCTCTCCAAAATCCGTTCAAACGACTCATCTGATGGAGAACTTTCTCCACTCTTTGCCTGTTTTAATCCCTCAACCATCATATGGTCAAACTCTGCATCCGTCATTGTGTCTCTTGCTTTCGGCATAGAAGAAACCGTAACAGAAAAGGGGATTCCTTCTTTCAATATCACTTGTCTATAGGTCATATTAATAAATGTAGATACTGACACCCCAAGTTTTTCAAGAATTGCCTCTGCTTGTTCCTTAATATCTGGCTCCACCCTAACATTTACATTTGCACTTCTTGCTGCCATAGTATAAACACCACCTTTCTTTTTCACATCATAACATTTTGTATCGCATATTGCAATACATTCAAGCAAACATTTTTCACAAGAATTACAGTTCATCCCTTTACCAGACTCCAAAGCATTTCCCTGCCCAATAGATTAACCCAAGCAGCCAGCTTGCAAACATTCCGTACAGAATAACAGGGCCGGCTATGGTAAAGATTTTAGCGCCTACGCCAAATACCTGTCCTTCTTTTTTAAATTCGATGGCAGGCGCCGCTACGGAATTGGCAAAGCCTGTAATGGGTACTAAAGCTCCTGCGCCTCCAAAGCTTGCTATGCCCGGATAGATGTTCAGGCCGGTCAGCAAAACGCTTAAGAGCACCAGCAGCAGCGAACACCAGCTTCCTGCCGTTTCCTTGTCAATGCCTAAGCTTTTACAATAATTTAATATGCCCTGTCCTATGACACAAATGATTCCCCCTACTAAAAATGCCTTTGCCATCTGGAGCCCTAGGTTTTTCGTGGGAGTAACTGTTTTTACATATTCTTTATATTGCTCCTTTGTGGTTTCATCATTATGTTTCATATTCTTTAATTCTTCCATTTCTCTACCTCCATGCCTTATTCATAACCATTTTCAACCCTTTTTCAATTTTTCTTTCTGTAACAGTTCAACCCCCAAATAAATAAATCTTATTGGCAAAGTAAATCAAGGAGCCTGCCATCTTTCCCACTGCCATAGCTAAGATTATGATTCCAAGACCCTTCCGAAAGGAAATCCTTCTTGCAAAAATAGGAATGGAATCCAGCATTTCCGCAATGGCAAGTGCAAGGCAACCTTCAAAAATTCCAGCAAAAAATCCATATATGCATAGGATTCCATTACCTATCACATTCCATGTATGGGCGCTGATTATTTCATTTCCCACAATCCACTTTCCAATTGGCAGCACCTGATGGAAAATGCTAAGGACAATGCCCAGCATCAATCCAAATACCACCATTTCCTCATACAGAAATATTTTATCTGCCGTATGGGTCTTTCCTGCAAATCTGGGCACCAGACCAACGGAAATTAATACGGTAAACACTCCCCCTGCCACAAAGAAGCCGGCACACAGCCCAAAGGCTGCTAAAAACAAATACTTAATTAACATCAATGGACTTTCCCTCTCTGTTCCACGTTTCTATTAACGTCGTATTCACATCATCCTCATAGGTCTTCATGGCAACCTCGATGGGCGTCGGATCCTTCGTAATGCGCCTTCCCCCTATATGGTTGAAGAAAACTATGATTCCCACTGCCAGACCGATAGAATAGGAAATTTCCAAAAGTGTATAGCCGTCAGAAGGCTGCCCCATAATCATCTCATAGAGCTTGGAAAATAAGTCATTGATTCCAATATCATTATGAAATGCCATAATCGTAAATGCCGTTCCCAAAAGGCTTACAAGAGAAACAAAAATGATTTTCAATATTGCGCTTAGCTGCATTTTACTTCTGGGAGCCACGTATTCCACCAGTATATCTGTTTCCCCTAGATTTTCAATGGTAAGCGTAGGATACATCTCCTGCAGCTTTTCAATTATTTTTAAAATACAGATTACCTGTCTTTTTTCTTTGTCCTTGTGAAACTGGAATACCTTTAATGCCTTTGCCCTGCTGCATACATGCTTATCCGTACAGGTCATTTTGGCAATGTCCGATAGAAAAACGGCTTCTTTGTTTACTTCCACATCTCGTTCCGCTTTAATGTATAGAATTTCTCCTGCCATAAAAAAACTCCTCATCTATCAACGTTCTGTTAATAGTATGAAGAGTTTTTGTTAAAATTATGTATTTGATTTCTTTCTCAAATACTAATCATTTCGGATTGCCGCTAAAGGACTCAGCCTCATTGCCCTTAAGGATGGGAAGAAGCCTGCCACCATACCTACTAAAACTGCAAAACCAATTGCTAAGCCCGACAGCCAGATTGGAATAAAGGAAAGCTGCATCTCGGTTCCCATCTGCTTTACTACCACATTGATAATACCTGAAATGCAATAACTCAGGACAATGCCTATAATGCCTCCAATCAGCCCAATAAATCCTGCCTCCATTAGAAACAAGGACTGAATATTCCTTAAATCACAGCCTAATACTTTCATAATGCCGATTTCCTTTGTCCTTTCATAAATGGACATCATCATAGTATTGGCAATACTGATAGCCGCTACTAACATGGAAACCGCTCCAATTCCGCCAAGCACTGCCTGAATATATCCAAACTGGCGCTGCTGGGATTGTACCCATTCCATATTGCTGTCCGCCTGATAGCCCAGCTCCACAATACTTTTCTGTACTTCAGACACATTATCGATATTATCCACATTTACATATATGCTGCTGTAATACAGCTCCTTATAGGGCTTTCCTGATGTGGTGGTAGGCTGTCCCGGAATCGCCTTATTTTTAAATACCTTTTTCAGCTGCTTAATCAGCTCCTCTATATCACAATATACATTCCAGCTGTACTGGCCATACTCCTCTGGTCCGCCTGCCACTACACCGCATGTCTCTACCAAATACTTCTTAGGCGGAACCACAGGCGTTCCATTTTCTGAAGACATGCCGTCATCATATTTACTGTTCCAGTATGCATCCGTATCAAACACAATAAAAATCGTATCATTCATCAAATCAATATCCGGCAGTTCCCCTGTTTCCCAATAAGAGTCGCCGCCCTTACTACTATAAAATTCGTTAATGACTTGATTTCCATATAAAAACTGAAGCTTCCCTGCATTTTCCTGTGGCACTGTTCCTTCCTTTAATTCAATATCCATTTTTGCCAAAGCTTCCGTTGACATCCCCACCACGAACATATATTGATTTTCATAGCTACCGTATCTGGCTACTACATTAATGTTCAACACCGGCGAAACCACATCTACATGCTCAATTTCCCGAATGGTTTCTACCAAATCGTCCGAAAGCTGCTTTTCCGTACTGTCACCCTGCGTATCGCTGGAATAATCAGGATATACGGTTATGGTCGTTAGTCCTCCATTTTCCTCAATCTCCTTCATCATGGACTTATTCAAGCCAAGTCCCAGAGAAATCATGACTACAATGGAGGCAGTGCCAATTACTACGCCAAGAACAGTCAATATAGTACGCATTTTTCTTTTCCAAAGGTTGCTGCTGCTCATTCTCCACAAATCTATAAATCTCATGGGTTACGCTCCTTACTCATCTTGCTCTTCCCGCTCTTTTTCTACCTCAGCCAGCAAATCATCCAAATCCTCATTTAATTCCGCCTGATTTTTTTTCTTTTTCTTTATCTTGATAAATATAATAATACCTGCAACTGCAAGGATAATGACTACTAGAATGATTACGATGATAAGCCATCTGGGAGTTCTTTTTTGCTGCCCCTCCATCTCATCCATCATCTCCATGTCACCTATATCATCACTCAGCATATCTTCCTGAACATAAAGAGTCAGTTCCTTTTCTACCTCTGATTTATTTCCAGCATCATCTTCATAGGAAATCACAGCCTTTATAATTCCTTCGTCCATGGTAGGCTGCGCCCCCGTAACCATGGCATCCACATTACCGGTTCCGCCGGGCTCAATCTTTCCAAGGAAGGTATCGCCTCCGGAAACACTGTCTCCTACAAATTCCACCTGAACATTGTAAAGAGTCGTCTTTCCAGTATTATAAATGCTAAACATCACATTGGATTCGCCGCCTACATTAATAGTCTCCGGCATAACTTCCATGGAGCTTACGTCAAACTTTGCTATCTGCTTAATCGGTATGGATACATTGGAAGATGAGGTATATTGATTGTTTTGTGAATCCTCATATTCCGACTTCACTTCAAGCACATAAGGCTTTTGAGCCAAATCCGCCTTTGCGGTCATTTCTATTTTAATATCCGCATTCTGCTGGGCTCCAATGCTGTCCATAAAAACTGTGCTGGAACCGGATGTAGGCAGGAATGCGGCATAAGTGGTGTCCTCATCCTTTCCCTCCTGCATTGCTTCTAAGGAAAACATTACGTTATTTACTGCCGTTCTTTTGGATGTATTCTGCACATGAATAGTCAGATTAAAGGTATCGCCTGCAAACACTTCCTTAGGGTCTGTATCAAAGCCTGTTACGATAATACGCGGATTGGAAGATTTCTCTCCGTCAGAAGTATCTAAGGAACCGCTTCCCGGCGCCCCTTTTGCATTGATATACGTATAAAGGTTTGCAGTCTCAATTGCATTGTTTCTATAATAAGAAACATTGAACTCCAGCTTATAATATCCAGTTAACACGTCATTCCGCAGTACAAGATCCCACTCTACCTCCCGGCGGTTTGCATAGGCAACATCCTTATTGGGGCTTGGAGGAATCACATCCACGCACTGTACCAGTCCTACAGTATCCAAACGGAAAGGCCATTCTTCCGCTTTCGTAGATACGGTTGGCGTAATTACCAGATTGGTTACCGGTTCCACACCCATGTTATAAATGGGCAAAATTACATGTACGGCTTGTCCATAGCTTGCTGTAGGCGTAGGTACGCAGTCGCCTACAATTAAAAATTCGCTGGTGGATGAAACACCATCCTCTACCATACCCGAATTGTTTGTCGGCTCCTTCTCATCCTCACCGGAAACGTTTTCGCTTCCGCCAGTCTGTTCCTTGCCATCCTCCGGAGTGCTTCCTGTTGATTTATTTCCTTCATCTCCTGAATCATCATCCGAATCATCATCTGAATCCTGATTAACCGGGGTTTTCGTTACTGTGGCATGCACATTTGTGGGCATTGAAGCTGCCAGACATGTGGTGCACAACATTAAAATTCCTGCTCTCCTTAATTTTTCCAATAAAGCCTTTTTCATTTTTTACCGCTCCTGTTTCTTTCTAAATCTATTTTACTTGTTCCTTAAGCTCTTCTCTCGTATCTTCAATCTTAATGATCTTACCGTCTTTGATATGGAAAATTCTATCTGCAAAGCTTGCAAGGTGGTTGTCATGAGTAACCATCACAAGAGTCTGCTTCTGCTCCCTTACTATACGTTTCATTAAGTTCATAACCTCTTCTGATGTGTTAGAATCCAGATTTCCGGTAGGCTCATCTGCAAAAATAATTTCCGGATTTACTACCAATGCTCTTGCTACGCCTACCCTTTGCTGCTGACCGCCAGACATCTGATTAGGCTTATGCTTTTTATGTTTTTTCAGATTCACCAAATTCAATACCTTGTCCGCTCTTGCAAGCCTAGTTTCCCGATCCATGCCCTGAAAGGTAAGGGGTAATGCTACATTTTCCAAGGCATTCATAGTTCCTAGCAGATTGAAGGATTGAAAGATAAATCCAATATGCTCTCTCCGAAACTTTACTAGCTGATTTTCATTTTTAGTTTCCATATGTTCTCCGGCAATGATGATTTCGCCCTTGGTAGGCTTTTCCAAACCGGCAAGCATATTTAACAGAGTGGACTTCCCTGATCCGGAAGTACCTACAATCGCACAGAACTCACCTCTATAAATGGAAAAATCCACACCATTCAATGCCCGGACCTTGCTGTCACCTACCCGGTAAATCTTATACAAATCCTTTACCTGAATAACAGCTTTTCCTTTTTCTTCTGCCATTCTTCCTCACTTTCCTTTTTCTGACTGATTTCCTGTACCATCATAGCACAAACTCATATAAATGTCAGTAGTTCCCTACTATAAAATTCTTATTTATTTCTTAAAATATTCCCGTTTTCCTGCTTTTTACCACAATATATGACGCAAAGTGCCTTCCATACCCCAAAATCGTGATATATGGAAAGCACCTGCACCATGGAAATCTCCCGTTATCCTATTTGCCTTTTGCGTTTTCTATAATAAAATCCATAACCTTTTCATAAAGCAGCTCCTCAATAATGGAGGGCTTGTCATAGTCCGCTTCAAACTCTTCCACACTGTCATATTCGTACTCCTCAGCCATATCCTTTACTGCCTTCTGGTATTCCTTTTCCGTTACACCAAGATCCTCCTTCTCAATAATTGCCTGATAAATCAGTGTGGTCTGGATGCTGTTTTCCGCCAGACTTTTACTTTCTTCCTCAAATGCTTCCTCCGTGGTTCCAACAAACATTTCCAGAAAGTCCCCATATTCCATTCCATACATTTCCGCATAGGATTTGTATTCTTCAATCAACGCTTCCCGGTAATCCGAAACCTCAGATTCTACCATTTCAAATTTACTGTTTTCTATAATCTCTTCAAGCAGTGCTGCCTGTGCTTCTTCCTTAGCAGCCTCTGTAGCGCTCTCTATCAGGCTGTTTTTTGTTTCCTCCCGGAAAGCTTCAACATTGTCATACTCCAGATTTTCTTTTACAAATTCGTCCGTAAGCTCCGGCTCCACATACTCTTCAATCTGGTTTAAGGTAATTTCAAAGGTTACGTTTTTGCCTGCTGCTTCCTCATCAAAATAATCCTCAGGAAATACCAAGTCCACTGTAACGGTATCGCCTACATTTTTTCCTACGATTGCTTCCTCAAAGCCTTCTATCATCTCACCTTCCCCAAGGGTCAGGTCATAGCTTTCCGAAGTGCCGCCTTCAAATTCTGCACCGTCTATCGTTCCCTTAAAGGCGATGTTTACAGTATCTCCATTTTCCGCCGTAGTTTTATCCGGAAGAGCCTGATAGGTACCATACCAAGATAATTCCATATCCATTTCTTCTTCTATCTCTTCATCCGTAACCGTTACCTCTTCCGGCTCATAGGACAAGCCTTTATATTGGGCAAGCTCTGTCACCTTGCTTTCCAGACTGGCATCTATGGTGTTGTACTTTTCATTGCTTCCGCAGGCAGACAGTACCATAACCATACCTGCTAATATTGCTGTAAAAATTATTTTTTTCTTCATGATTCATTCCTTTTTCCTTATTTTTTTCATCTTTTTCTATCTTATCCGAAAATATTGATTTTGGCAATATTTTTTATTCATATCGCAGCGCTTCCACCGGATTC
The DNA here is from genome assembly GCA_023664735.1 of Robinsoniella sp. Classification (GTDB taxonomy): domain Bacteria; phylum Bacillota; class Clostridia; order Lachnospirales; family Lachnospiraceae; genus RGIG3040. The sequence continues at coordinate 11,760 of JAMPFB010000053.1, forward strand.
ATTTTTGCCGCCTTATTTGCAGGATAGTAACCAAAGAAAATTCCTATCAGTACCGAAAAGGTAACAGCCACCACAATGCCTGTCATACTTGCCCTTGCCTCATAGCCCATCACATCCGACAAAACGCCTCCAAGTCCAATGCCCGAAACAATTCCAATAATACCACCTAAAAGACAGATTACCACAGATTCCATAATAAACTGCAGCCGTATAGAACCGTTAGTGGCGCCTAATGCCTTTCTTGTACCAATTTCCCTTGTTCGCTCCGTAATGGAAACAAGCATGATATTCATAACCCCAATGCCCCCTACTAAAAGAGAAATCCCTGCAATAATGGCTATCGCAATGGATACAGTAGAAAGCATATCCGTCATGGAAGAAAGCATTGTTTCCATACTGGATGCGCTAATTTGATAGTTTTCATTTTTCCGGTAATATCTGTCAAAAAAAGATTCCAGTTGTTCCATAAAAGCTTCCGTCTCCACACCTGTAGCAGTAGCAACTGTAAACTGCTCATAGCCCTTCGTAGAATGGCTCTGGGCCTGTGCGGTCTTTAAGGGAATATAGAGTTCCGTAGTAATGTCCTCTTCCGAATCAGAAGAAAAGACTGTGGCATCTGAGCTGTACTCATAGACTCCCACAATGGTATAGGTATAATACCGGTTGTTTATGGAAACATCCACCTCAGTTCCAATGGCGCTTGCTCCATTGCCCTCAAACATATTCTCTACCAGTTTGTCGGAAACAACTGCCGCCTTCTTGCCTTTTTCCTGATCCACCTCTGTCAGTCCTCGCCCCGCCGTAATCGTAAGCTCATTTATTTGAAAATATCCTTCATTTCCTCCCAGAACAGAAACATTGGCATATAGCTTTCCTTTTTCCGCCTTCCCACTTCCCATGGAAGCGCTTAGGGATATGCTTTCAATCTGCTCCGAGTAAGCAGCGGCTAATTCTTCCAGCATTTCATCTGTAATCAAATCTTCATCGCTTATGCTTCTTCCTCTTGGTCCGCCTTCAAACCGGGCGCCGCTTTTTCCTATCTGATCCTCTGTGGATTTCTGCCTCAGCCCCACCGTTATATTATTGGCTCCCATGGATTCCATTGTTGTGGAAACGGACTTACTAATGGAATTTCCAACTGTCATAATGGCAATTACAGAGCCAATCCCTATAATAATGCCAAGCATGGTCAAAAGCGCCCGCATTTTATTGGAAAGCAGGCTGGATAATGCCATGACTATATTTTCCACAATTAACATGCTCTTCCTTCAGCCTCCCCTATTATGTTGCCGTCTTTTATCGTAATAATCCTTTCAGTTTCCCCTGCAAGCTCCTTTGAGTGTGTAATGAGCAGTATGGTTTTCCCCTGCTCCCTGTTAAGCTTATGGAATAAATCCATAATTTTCCGTCCTGTTTTAGAATCCAGTGCACCAGTGGGCTCGTCTGCAAGAATAATGGAAGGATTATTTGCCATGGCCCTTGCAATTGCTACACGCTGCTTCTGCCCTCCGGATAGTTCATCCGGCTTATGATTCATTCTATCTTCCATTTCTACCAGCTCTAACAGCTCTCTGGCGCGCTCCTTTCTTTTCCTTCTTTCCATTCCTCCGTAAAGCATGGGCAGTTCTACATTTTTTAAAGCGCTTACTCTGGGAACCAAATTATAGGTCTGAAATACAAAGCCAATTTTTTTATTTCTTATTTTGGACAATTCCACATCCTTTGCTTTGCCTACGTCCATCCCTTCCAACAAATAGCTGCCCTCTGTAGGCTTATCTAATGCCCCTACAATGTTCATCAAAGTAGTTTTTCCGGAACCGGAAGCACCTACTATGGAAACAAATTCTCCTTCCATTACCTGTAAGTCGATTCCATGAAGAATTTCCAGCTCCTTTGGTTCTCCTATATAATATCGTTTAATAATGGAATTTAACTCTATCATAACCTTTGACACTTGGCAGCCTCCCTTCTAAAATCCGCCCGGCATACCGCTTGGAGCACCACCCGGAGCGCCGCCGGAACCGCCACCTCGGTCTCCTCTTCCTCCCGGACTATCTCCAAATCCACCAAACATACCGCCTTCCTCTTTTCCTTTTTCCTCAGCATTTGTTTCTCCGGAATTGTTCTGTTCATTTAATATAACTTCCATCCCTTCTGTTAATTGGTCACTGGCAATTTCCGTATAATAATCACTTTCAAGTCCCAGTGTAACAGTGATTTCTTTATTTTCTGTTTCTCTTTTGCCGCCCTGCTCCTTAATAAAAATAATGCTTTCTCCGGCAGCATTTGTATGGATGGCATCATAAGGTACAGCAAACACATCAGCGCTTTCTTCTAATACAATGCTTGCCTTGGCTGTCATTCCAATACGGAGCCGGTCACTTTTTGTATTTAATTTAATTTCCACCGGATAACCGGATTCACTAGAACTATTTCCCTGTACAGCCGAATTATCCGCAGGAGTTGGTGAAACAAAAGTCACTTCCCCTTCCAGCTCATCATCGCCTGTTGCATCTGTCTTTACAACAACCCGCATTCCTTTTTCCACATCAGCAATATCATATTCATCCACATCTGCTGACACAATAAAGCTGTCATTATCCTGCACCGTTACTACTTCGCCGCCGGAAAATGCTCCCCCTTCCTCTACCCACAAGGATGTAACAATTCCATCAACAGGCGCCTTAATGGTACAGCCCTCTATCTTCTCCTTTAATTCCTTCACCTGATTTTCTTCATTAGATGAACTATTTATCGTGTTTAACTGGGAATTTTCCAGATTATCCTCCTTGCCTGATATGTTTTCAGCGCTGTTTCTTTCCGTATCCTCCTTCTCCCAAACCGCTTTTTTGTAAGAGCTTTTTGCGTTGTCTGCTTCCTTTTTGGCTGCTTCATAAGCTGCCAGCTTTTCTTCTGTATTTTTACCGGCGTCTTCATAGCTTTTTTTTGTGTCTTCATACTCCTTTTTCAGACTCTCTACTTCTTTACTCTTTTCCTCTATATCTGCCTGCACCTTGGCTTTTTCCTCTTCCTTTTGCACTTGGGAAAGAGTCTCTTTTAAATTAGCCAATCCTTCCCTTGCTCCCTTCAGGCTTCGCTTACAGGCAGATGTCTTTTCTTTTAAGTCAGCTTCTTTCTGAGCTGCTTTCTCATATTCCTTATATGCCTGATTAGATTTCTCCAATGCTTCCGAATAGGCGGAATTTGCCTCCGCTGCACTATCCTCTGCTCTTGCCATTGAAACTGCTGCAGAGGTTTTCGTATTTTCCAAAGCTTCTTTGGCAGACTCTACTTCATTTTTCGCCTTTGTGCGGCTTACATTCAGGTTCGTCTGTGCATCTGCCAGACTATCCTCTAAGTCAGACGCATCAAAAACGCAAATCACATCACCTGCTTTTACTTCATCGCCTATCTGTACATTCACCTTCTGCACCGTTACATCGTTTAAGGAGGAGGTGACTGTTTCACTCGTAGCGCTTTCCACCGTACCGGTTAGGCTTAATGTATTCATAACCGTCCTTTTATTTAAAGTAGCTGTCTGCACAAAGGTTCTTCGGTCTTCTACGCTTCTTCTGCTTCTATTGTGGATTACAATACCTCCTATTGCCATCACGAATAGCAAGCAGACAAGTACAATAATCACCTTTTTCCTTTTCATAAAAAACCTCCTTTTTTACATGCACTCAAGTCAGTAACATTGTAAAAAAGGAGTGTGTTCATTTTGTGGGAAATTTGTGTCCAATATATGGCAGTTTTGTGTTAATTTTGTGTTCTGTCTTTTGCTCCAGCCCTATTTACAACAGTTCAGCCCACAGGCGCAGAGTGGGTTTCTCACGGAGCATGTTTTCTGAAGGAGCCCTTATAAAAACGCCAGCGCTTAACGAGGTATTTTCGAGTTTAGCACTGTTGCGTTACCCCTATCCTATTTCCCTTCCTGCTTTTCCAAAGCCTTTTCTGCTGCCTCTAAGGATGCATATCCATACAAAACCACTGTATTCCTTACCGTATCCTGAATTAAATTTTCCCCTCTCCTTGCATAATCGGCAACAAATGCCCCATAAAGCCCTAACGTCCTATCCGAATAAGTAGAAAGCTCTCCTCTTAAATATGTTTCCGAGGATGTATTATATAGATTATCTTCCCTTGTATGAATACTCCTTCCCTGACTGGAAAGATGCGGATAAGCCTTTGCAAACTCCTCATCCCATTTTACCTGAATCTCCACAATCGCCTCAATAATTGCCTTCTTTTCCGGTGAAATCACAGGAAACTGCCCCTGAATCTTTTCAAACTCTTCCGGCGCCGTAGACTCCATCATGCGCCCATATTTTTCCGTAATCAGGTTCCAGCCTCTTTCATTTGCCTCAAGAAAATCCTGAATAAAGCTGGTAAGAAGCTCTTCGTTCCACGTTAAATACTGACTCCTTCTCATTACCTGAAAGGTCAGAAAGTTATTCTGGCAGTCCGCCCTTCCCCCTTCATTTTCCACCTTGTCAAATGCTTTCCATTCCAATAAAATCAATTGGTCTATCAGCTCTTCCTTTGATAATTCTTCCTTTGCTAATCCTTTCTTTAACGATTCTTCTCTCACCTGAAACACTCCTATCTTATATATATTTTTTCCTAAACCTTTTATATAAAGTATTTTCAAACTCTCGCTTCATTTCAACAGCCTTCCGTAATATTCAGATGCTTGGTTCTGTGGGGAAGCTTATATGCCATGGAAATGAGACTTTAAAATTGTGGAAGCCCCTGCTGACACAATTTTTGCCCAAAGGCTCATTGGAATGCCCGGCATATCAGCTTCCCCACAGAACCAAGCATCTGAATATTTCACAACCTTGTTAAACTTTCACAATCTAACTCTCCAAAATCTCATTCACATGATGCTCCAGATAGTTATCCTCTCCGGCTGCCAACCCCTCTTCCTTCAGTTTTTCTAACAGCAGAGTACAAATTTCTTCCACAAGCATCACTTTACGGTCTCCCTCATTGATTTTTCCCTGCATTTCCTCCTCTTCCATACCAATCCATGCCTGTTCCTGTGAGGGAAGCAATGACAGCTCCTCTAACAGCTTCCCAATCCGGTTGCCCCACGCTAACTCCTTCATTCCTCTGTGCATCCACTTATAATAAGGAGCATAACTTTTATTCAAGAGATATACCATAGACATAACATGCTTTACAAATTCACCCATTGCTATTTCTCCGGTAACCACATCTCCCCGAAGCATCATACGTCCATAATTATATTGTCCCGATTGAGAAATATGCACTGCCTCCCTTGCCAGCTTTGAACGCCAGAGCTCTGGTGGATAATAGGAAAGCAGCTTTTCCCTTATGATGGAAAAACCATTTGGAGAATCCTGAAAAACAGCGCCATTGGTGGCAGCCGCCAGACTATATTCCTCCACTGCCGCCCATTCTTCTAAGGAATCCGGTATGACAGAAAGTCCAAGAAGCCTTTGATAGAAGGAACCAATTTTAAATACTCCTACCCTTCCCCTTCCCTGCGCAGTTGTCATCCTGATGGTTCCTTTATATATAGGCGGAAGCTGTTCATATGCTTCCTGCAGTTCTTTCCCAATTTCCTCATACAAAGCATCTGTAATCCAAATACAAAAGCCTGGTCCAAAATCATGGTCTTTTGATATTTTATCATCAAAGCCAAAACAATCCGAGCCTTCTCCCACAAGCCCTATAGTCATCTGGGAAAAGTAATCCGGAAATTTTTCAAGGAGCATGGACTTTCCCACCTGCTCATAATATTCTCTTGATAAATCCATTCCCTTTTTGGGTACATGGATGCCTGACCTACGGTAGGCTTCCTCCAAACGTCTTTTCGTATCCTGATAGGTTTTTGTAACTCCCATATTTTCATAAATGGACAAAAGCGCCTTTTCATAGTAAGCAACCGCTAACTCATATGCCGCTTTTCTAAAACAAAGCTCTCCCATCAGGGATAGCAGCGCTCCATAATGGTAATCCCGTTCTCCGTCCTCCTTGAATATTGCTTCTGCCTTTTTTGCATATTCTTCTGCCTGCCAAAGCCTACCGGAAGCTTCCCCCTCTTCCTCTTCCCATTTCAAAAAACAGGCTGCAAGATTGGTATAAGTTGTAGCTAACTCTATCCTGCCTCCACTTCCATATTTCTCCATAATAGGAAGAGCCTTTTCCAAAAGCTCTGCTGCCTTTTCATAGTTTCTATCTGCCTCATACGCAAGACTCATATTGTTAAAAAGTCCGGCATAGCGATAATCATCTTTTTCCAGATTCTCTTCGTATATGGCTTCCACTTCCCTATAATAGTCCATTGCTTCTGCCAGCCTGCCTGCCGCCCTGTTTGCTGTGGCAACATTTAAAAGGGTGGTAGCATAAGGCACCGTTCCCTCTAATTTGCACATCTGCATAAAGGAAAGAATCTGATTGCAGTAAAACATGCTTTTTTCATGCTGCTCCATGCTCCGATAAAACCCAATCAGCTCATTGACAATCGTAATGACCGCCGAAGCATCGCCCGTCTCCATGGCATTCTTTAAATGCTCCTGCAAATAAGGCTCCACCTTTTCCATTTCCTTTCTTTCAAACAACCGGTCTAGTCCGGCTAATATTTCATTTATCTCCATATCGTTTTCCCCGCTTTTTTTATTTATCCTGCAGCTCTTTTACCATTTGGGCATAAGAAAGAGGCGCGAAACCGTGTCGTCTTCTATCCCTATTATATACTGTCTGGCAAATTTTTCATCTATATTTTTTCTTAAAAAACATTCTCTGTGTGTAACAGTTTTTATGATGAAGTTGAATGAACGGACGTGGGAGCTGGCAGGGCATAGGATAGTCTTCCGGGCACGCTCTCGC
>JAMPFB010000054.1 GCA_023664735.1 Robinsoniella sp.
ATTGACTAATTCCTGCAATTTTCTTTCCAATATCTTCTTATCCGGTAACTGTAATTTATATTCTGATACCAGCATCGGCGACATACTCCTGCTCATTGCGTATTCCACTACTTCATCATTTTTAGATGCGCATAATATTAAGCCGACACTTGGGTTTTCGTGCTCCTTTTTCTTCTGTCGGTCAAGCGCCTCTAAATAGAAATCCATTTTTGATATATATTCCGGCTTAAACTTGCCAATTTTTAATTCAAACGCTACCAGACATTGTAACCCTCTATGAAAAAAGAGTAAGTCAATCGCAAAATCTTCTCCTCCAACCTGTACTTTGTATTCCTCATCAATAAAAGTAAAATCTTTCCCCAACTCCAATATAAAATCCTTCATATTTTGAATCAATGCTTTTCTAAAATCTTGTTCTTTATAAATTGGAGACATATCCAAAAATTCTATCACATAAGTATCCATAAATGGATTTTCTTTTAATCCCTTTACAGCTTCCGGCAATATTTTTTCTTTTGATAACATATAACGCTCATAATATGCGCTTTCCATCTGCCTTTCCAATTCCCTTGACGAATAGCTTTCTTTTATACATAAAGTGATATAAAAATGCCTTTCCTCCATTGTCTTTGCCTTTGACATAATCGCAAGATGATTTGTCCAGCTAATTTGTGTCAGCAGTGCTGTCACAAATTCATCGCCGACATATGTCTCATAAAATTTTTTCATTCTGTACAAACCACGCCTGTTAAATCCCTTAATTCCCGGAAAATGCCCTTGTATATATTCTGATATCGAATCAATATATGCATCTCCAAAAGTTGCATTCTCAGCCTCTTTGCTTAAAAATGCCCCTATATTCCAATACATATTGATCAATTCCTCATTGACTTTCTTATACGCACTGTTCTTTGCTGTTTCGATAATATCAGTGACTTGCGAAAAATCCAAATTAACTTCTTTCATAAAAATTACCTTTTAAACTTGTGTCAGCAGTGCTGTCACAATTAGTCTCTCGACAATAATTCTCCTAAATCACTTTCCCTGTCATCTTTACTCTTTTTACGCAATGGCAAAATTGGTATCACTTTTTCTTCCATTTTTAACGTATCCTGACGCAACTGAAGAAGCTCCTCTATATCGAATACACAATTTTTCTAAGTAATGTATCATTAACAGTAATTATAGTATTTCTATGTTTGTCCAATTAGGCCACTTCTATCTTTCTATATGTTTTACATTTTTATATAAAATTGTTGTTTTGTCAAGTTTGGTTCCTTGTTGCTTATTTTTAATGGAATATGTCAATCCACGCTCCCTGCACTGTTTCTCAAAATACTGCGACATCCCTTTCAGCTCTAACATCTCCTGCGGAAAGATTTGCCGTTCTTCGCATTGCAATTGCTTACAATGAAATGTACATGGATATGCGGTGTGTCCGTATGCACCGCCCACATCACCTCATATCTTTTACTCCAAAAGACTTTATGCGCAAGGATTTTCTTTCGCTTATAATATGACTATCTCAGCAACAAATTGTACTTTACAATCCATTTCCCCTTTCTCATTGCTGACCATATCCGTTTGCCTTCTTTCTTGTTATTTCTGATATTGCATTATGCAGCACCTCTCATAAGCTACAGCATGAGACGAAACAGCAGCAGAGGGATGAGAGTGGAATCCACTCTCATCCCTCTGCTGCGTCCCCTCGTCAGTCCCTCCCCTTCCTTTCGCCCCTCCTTATCCTTCCCATATAACAAAGCAATTGAAAATCCAAAAAACCGCTTCCGCAAACTAATTCAACAACCGCTTCAAATCCAACATCCCCCACCCCTGCTTGGTAAATGCCTCTCCCAAATCCCTCGCACTGTAAATCAGCTTCCGCTTGATTTCTTCCGGCGATTTATCTGGGTATTTCTCCATAGCCAATGCTAATGCTCCGGTTATAATAGGCGTTGACATGGAAGTACCGCTTTTTCTCACATAGGTTCTTTTCCCACAGGAAATGATTTCTGTTCCCGGAGCCACGATATCCGGTTTTTTCATTACATATTTGCTTGGTCCCCTGCCAGAATAATCCTCACACATTTTTCTGCCCGGCACCCTGAATGCCCCATCATGGCAGCCTACAGAAATGGCATCTTCATCCTCTCCAAGCAAGGATAAAGACTTTGGCTTTGGACCGAAATTGCCTGCAGCGGCAACTAACAAAATTCCCGCCCGGTAAATTTTTTCTTCCATCTCCTTAATTCTTTTTTCCTTTTCCTTCCACTCCTCATCGTCCTCCTGACATTTCGTGCCAACAGAAACATTGATTAGTTTCAGGTGAAAAATATTTTTATTTTCTAACAGCCATTCCAGCCCCTGCAATAATATATCGATATCGCCGCTTCCCTGCCTATCAAGCACCTTGCCTACGTATAAATCCGCTCTGGGAGCCATGCCCATATATCTTCCTCCCGACAATCTTCCATTTCCCGCCAAAATCCCGCATACATGAGTCCCATGTCCCATATCGTCATAAGGTCCTTCCTTTCCATACACAAAATCTCGAAAGCCTCTGACTCTATAATCAAAATCCGGGTGCAAAAAAATACCGGAATCCAACACCCCGATTCCTATTCCATATCCAGTAAGCCCCTGTCTTTGCGCTTCCTGATAACCTATTTGATTTCTTACCCTTTCCACGAAAAAACTCCTGTTTTTTCTATTATATGACAGGAGTTTTCTTGTGTTTCTTTTTCATATCTTACTACTATATGCCTTTATCATGGAATTCTTTCCATGAAATTTTTTATCCTTCGCAACAACCTTGATAAAACCAGACTTCTTTCGTAACAGTTCAGCCCACAGGCGCAGAGCGGGGTTCTCACAGAGCATGTTTTCTTAAGGAGCCCTTATAAAAACGCCAGCGCTTAGCGAGGTACTTTCGAGCTTAGCACTGCTGCGTTTTTATAGAGCGAAAGCGTGGCAACGTAGAAAACATGCTCTGTGAGAACCCCGCTCTGCGCCTGTGGGCTGAACTGTTACCTTCTTTCCTTAATCTTTAAAACATCTCTTGAAAATGTTTCTTATGTGTTTCCAAATAAGCTTCCTCTTCCACAAACTGTTCCAATGTATCTGCCTCTATGACACATGCGTCATAAGTCAGATCCCCATATCCTTTCTTAAACTCTTCCCACTCCTCTTCGTTCCATTCATTATGTAAAAGCCTTACGATTTCATCTATCTGTTGCTCATATTTTTTATTGATTCTCAGTTTTACCAGATTATCTCCAAGATCATAGGCATCTTCCCTTGCATATACAAGATAAGGAAACCATTCTTCATGTTTCATAAATTCTCTGAAAAATAAGACAAATCCTCTGTTGCTTCCAAGTTCACAGCACAATTCATTGAAAAAATCTGAACATAAATACCACTGCCATTTTTCCATTTCCTTATTTGCTTCTTTTTCCTTAATCATTGCAATCCATTGCTTTGTTGCCAGCACTGGATTTTCCTTGAAAATTTCTACAATTGCGCAGATTTTCCCTGCCTTTTTCTCTTCTTCGGAATCTTCTTTTTCATGCCAGTCTTCTTCTTTCTCCAAATCACTTACAAATTCTGAATAACCATCCCTACTTAACACTTTTTTTAATTCTGTGTAATGCCTGATATACCGCTCCTTACTATCCACATCCACAATAATATATATCCAGAACCAGCTTTCAATAAGCTCATTCCATATATTTTTCTCATTCCGAAATAAATCCAAAAAACGCTCTATCCATTTCACCGCATATTCTACATTTCCTTCATAGAGAACTGCCTCTACACATCTGGAAAACAAATCAATATTTTCTACTATTGTACCTATGGCTATATCCAGACAAGCATCCAAAAATCCTTCTGTTTGCCCCATTTCCTTATAGATGGCATATTCCTCAGACTTGGATAAATCCATAATATAGCTGCCTAATTCTGAAAGCACACATTTAACATCCTCTTTTCCCTTTGATGCCTTCACATTTTTAAACAACACATCTATCATTTCCTGAGGATAATAATTTAAATTGTATATAAGCTTTAGCTTTCTGCCAATATATTCCCCATCGTCTCCTTCCGGATCATACATAATCAATGTTCCATCATTCCAGTAATTGGCAAAAACATAAGTTCCAGCTTCTGTCTGCTTTGTATATACGACATTGTCCGGTACTCTGTTAATAAGCTCTTCCAGCATGATAAAAGCCTGTCCTAAGTCTGCTTTTTCTTTTTCCTCTTTGTATTTTTCCATATCACTTTTCTTATTTTTTTGAAATAATTTTTCTACAAACAATTTTTCTCTCCTCCTATGTGAAATTTTATTATAAAAGAAAAAAAGGAAGATGAGGATAAAAAAACCATCCCTCTTCCTCCTTTACATCCCAAGACACTATTTATTTTACCAGAACATCCTTCCCATCCTTCTTAAAAAACAAGAACAGTGCCAGCGCCAAAAGCCCTGTTGCCAGAATCCACTTAGGCTCTAAATAATCTCCCGTATCCGGAGATATGTCCTTTCTTCCATAATCAATATCGTACTCTGCACCTTTTCGCATAGCTATCTTGGCATCAAAAGCCTCTTTAAAGGACTGTGGCACATTCTCTCCCTGATACAGTCCATAAGGTGAAAAATGCTTTGCCTCAAAGGTTACATAACTATTCTTCCCTGATGCATACTGCTTGCAGGCAGAAAATTCCAATTGCCCGTTGTTATCCAGACATACGGCAACAATAGGGGTATCTATCCATGTACTGCTTACTGGAATGGTAACGGTCAGCCGCTCCTTTCCAAGATTTTGAATTTCCATATTGCCAGTTTTCATTTTCATGGATAAATCAAAGGACAGGAAATTGTCTTCGGTAACGGTTCCGTATCCTTTTTCCAAAGCTTCTTTTAATCGTGCCTCTTCCTCTTTGTTTTGTGAAAGTGTCACAATATAATCCCCGGCATTGCTTGAGAAAGAAGCTCCTACCGTCTCGTTTTCTTTATAATCCGGATGGGTGACTTCAAATTGAACATTTGGTGCTACACTGCTTTCATCAGTATTTTCCATATCAGCAGTTTCACCCGGCTCGCCATTGGCTTCCTGCTGATTGTCAGAGGCTGCCTCCTGCTCCGCATCTCCTGCAAAGTCATGATATGCTTCTTTATTGATAGACTCAACATCATACTCTTTTCCGTAAATCCATACTACTTCTGGCACAGCTACCGGATAACCATTCTCGCCATTGGATACATACTTTACATAAACAGTGCCTCTGGACGTACCGGAAGGCTCTTTGGATATGCTGCAAACAATTCCCCGAAAGCCTAAATTTTTATCATCTAATATCGTATCTGTCAAATCTTCTATTCCATTGTTCACTACTGCCACTTCCACGCTGTTGAAAACAGGCTTCCTGTAATCAGCATTGGTAAATCTGGCAGCGGTCTTTTCACAGGAAATCTTTGGAAGGGTGTTGCCTAAAAATACTACGCTGTCCGATTTCCCATTATTATCCTGATCAAAGGCACGAAGCCCTATTTGTGTTACGGAAGCCGGAATACGGATGGTCTCTAAAGGACAATTTAAAAATGCCCGGTCACAAATCTTTTCCAAATAATTTCCACCTGTAACGCTTTTAAGCGCTGTACAATCCTTAAATGCTTCTTCTCCAATTTCTTCTACTTTATCTGGAAGGCTCACACTGGTAATCTCACTGTGCCCTTCAAATACATTGGCTCCAATTTTTCTTACATTTTCTGGAAGTATTACCCTTGCAGCATTTCCTTTATATCCTATTAAGATTCCATTGCCAACTACTAAAAAATCGCTTACGTCCGGACCGTATCTCCAGTTTTCCAACCATGCTGTATCATCAAAGGCCGAAGGCTCTATTGTAGATACAGTCTGGGGAATGGTAACGGAAGCAAGGTTTTTACATTTATAAAATGCCCCATAGCCTATACTTTTCACTCCATATGGTATCTGCATGGATGATAAACTGGTATAGGCAAATGCAAAATCTCCAATTCTTTCAATTCCCTGTGGAATATCATATTCCTTTAAATCATCATTCTGATAAAATGCTCTGTCTGCTATGGTTTTTCCATCCACTATCACATATTTTTCTACGATTTCCTCATCCTCATAGAAAGTGTCTGGACGGTTTTCTTCAGCGCTTATCCCGTCAGAGGGCTGGTTCGTTTCTGTTTTTGCTGCTTTCCTTTCGCCGCTTTGCACCTGCATTTTTGTATTATCCAAAAATACTACTGCCTGTGAAGAAACAATCTTTGTTTTTCCCATAACATCGCTGCTTTCCGTTCTTTCCATTCCGTCCTGCAGCTTCGTAACGTCCAAATTGCTCACATCAGAAATCCAACCGCTATTTTCTGCCTCTTGCGCCTCGTTTCCGCTTACTGCCTGCTTTCCAGCTTCACTTGGACGTATCTGGGTATTTTCACTTTCCTCATAATCCGTAGTGGAAACGTTGGTTGTTTCAAAGGTTTCGTCATATTTTGCAGCAAAGGTTCCTTCCTCATACAAAAGCTTCAGCCTGCCGCAGCCATCAAATGCCGTTTCATGAATAGAAAGTACGGAGGGCGGAATATATGCTTCTTCCAGATTTACGCAATCCTCAAATGCCTTTAAGTCAATAGACACTGCCATATTTGGAAGCGTAATGTTTTTAAGACCCCTGCAGTTGGAAAATGCATATTCAGGTATAAACGTAAGCCCTTTTCCAAAATAAACCTGTTTTATATTATCACAGCCCCAAAATGCATATTTTTCCACGTCCTTTACGGAATCCGGAAAGGTATAACCCTCCCCCTTACGTCCTGCCAGTACCTGATAAAGCTTGGTTCTGTCCTTATTATAAAGGACACCATTTAAACATTGGAATTGCTCATTATCCGGATTTACCAGAATCGTGCTCAATTTCGGGCAGTTTGCAAAAGCGCCTGAACCGATTTCCGTTACAGAGGCTGGAATATTGATTTCTTTTAGATTCCCACAGCCTGCAAAAGCTCCGGCTCCAATTTGTTCCACTGTCCTTGGAATCGTAATCCGCTCTACTACCATATTGTTTTCAAAAGCATCCTGTGCAATTGTCTCAACGGAACGGGGAATAGACACAGAATAATCTGTGCCTTCATAAGAAATCAATGTTGTTCCATTTATTACAAAATCAGAGTGATTCACGGCTCCTACACTAGAAGCCGGAATCTGGGTGACTGCTATTGCAAGCGCCAATAACAATACAGAAATGCTCTTTCTTATTTTTTTCCCCATAAATTCTCCTATACTTTATACTTTAATAATTACTTTTTTCTTTGTATCCATCATGCATAAGCTTAGAATGGATAAAGCTGCAAGACCGATTACCAAAAACCATTTTGGATGAAGTCCATCGCCGGTTGTAGGCGTTGCATCAATGGTAGCTCCTGCTGATAAGTGGGCAGTATCTACATAAACACCATATGGTGAAAAATGAGTTGCCACAAAGGAAACACATGGCACACCGTTAATACTTGTAAACCTTGGCGATAATTTATCCAGCGAGCCGTTCACTACACCTGCTACCTTATTGTTGCCTGCGTATTCTGCAAGGGCATCCGGAAGCGGTATAGTAATATTTACGGAAAGCCCTGCTGTATTGGTAATTCTATTTGTACCTGTAGAGTCATACAGCGAAATATCCATAGCAAAGAACTTAATGTCGTCTAAGCTTCCGTATTCCGCTAACAATGCCTGTTCCATTGCTGCTCTAGCCTCTTCACTGTCCGTAATCTTTACAATGAAATTATCGGAAGAGCCATTTACAGTTGCGGAAGCAATACCTCTGTTGGAAATACCTGTTTTTGTAATGTCCACCGTGGTATTTCCATTGCCTTTCTTCCCCGTTGTTGTGCTATTGCTATTATTAACCCTGTTTGTGGTATTCCCTGATACAGTCCGATTACCATTTGAACTTGTATTCGTGGAAGTTCCACTATTTGTAAAATTCGCTGTAATGACAACAGCATTGCCCGGCATAATAAAGGTTGTTGGCGAAGCAGTATTGCTTGCCAGAGTCACTCCACCCGAATTTACTGTCCAGCCGGTAAAGGTTCTTCCTGAAACTGTTCCTGCCGTAATGGTAACTGTTGAACCTTTTTTGTAATTTCCGCTGCCGGAGCCTCCATTTACTGTAACGCTATAGGTATCTTTTGTATTGGAATTGTTATTATCGTCATTATTATTCGTCCCGCTGCTGGAAGTGTTGCTGCTAGAGCCTTTTATTTCGCTTTTTTCAAACTGGGCATAAATATCTGTATCCTTTGTCAGATTCAGATAGCTTGGTATCCAGCCGGTAAATTTATAGCCTTCCCTTGTGGGATCTGCAGGCGCCATAGCGGATGCTCCCGGATCGATTTTCTGGGTGCTGACCACTGTACCATCATAATTGTAAAAAGTTACCGTAATCCTCTTATCTTCTGGATCCAGCTTTTCATACTGAGCATATATGGACAAATCAGAGGTTACGTTGGAATATCCCGGTCTCCAGCCCGTAAACATATATCCCTCTCTGGTAGGTGAAGGAGGCGTATGGGCATCCTTTCCATCCATAACATCCTGCTCGTCAAGAACCTTATCATCCCAGTCATAAAAGATTACCTTATAGGTAGTTCCCTTTACATCCTCATCGGTTCTGTCGTAAAAAGCATAAATAGACATATCCCTTGCTACAGAAGTATAATCGCCCTTCCATCCTATGAAAGTATAGCCTTTTCTTACCGGATCAGCAGGCGGTTCCGCATCACTGCCCTTTTCTACCTTTTGCGTCTTTAAGATACTATCGTCCCAGTCAAAAAATACAACAGTAAAGCTTGGCTGAATCATATCTCCTAATGTAAGTCCATATAACTTGGCAAAGGTTTCTGCCGCACTTCCTTCTTCACAGGAAATGGTAATATTTTTATTGACAGTGCCATTCTCATTGGTAAACGCCGTAGAATCTATAAAGCTGACACTGCTTGGAATCCTAAGGGAACGCACTGCACTGTTTCTAAATGCTCTTTCCCTAATTACCCTTGCTGTTTCCGGTATCTCGACAGAAAACAATGTGGTAGTGTTTTCAAAACAGCTTACCGGTATCTCTTCAATAGCAGACAAGGATAAATCCACGTCACCAATTCCCACGCAGTCCATAAATGCTTCATCTGCAATGCTCCTTACAGTTTCTAACTCACCTTTTTGCACCATACTAGAACCAACTGCATAATCCCCTGTAAGACCTCTTGTTTCCAAACATTCTATAATTCTGGTCTTCACTCCGTCTTCTGTCCCGAAAATAATACCGTTATCACATACGAAATAAGGGCTTTCCGGGAATCCTACAAATGTAAGTTTCTCGCAATCAACAAAAGGCCTCAAGCCGAATTCGGTTAAATTCGGAGATAAATTTACATTCATCAAGTTATCACAATTGCCAAAAGCATAATTGCCAATATACTCTCCATTCTCATTGCCGCTGCTCTTTGTCATTACAGTCTGCAATCTCTCGCATCCGTAAAAAGCATATGCCGGAATGCTCAGCACAGACTCCATTTCAATACTCTCAATACGATTATTGACACCTCTTAAGGAATTGCCTGAAACAGAGCTTACATCCCTGCCCTCTTCATCCTTGCCTGAGAAAAGTCCCACTGCTATGGATTCAATTCCATTAGGCAGCTTGACATTTAATGCAGAGTTAACAATATCAAACTGATCCTGAGTCGGCTGTACAGAAGAATTTCCCGATTTATAATCTTCATATACCTTTACGGCATCCCTTGCTGCAACCTTTTGCTCCTGAGTCGTATCAGGGAAAGAAATCGTACCGCCCCTTAAAGACTCATAAGTAGGATAATCCACTAATTCATTTAAATCCGTTGCAGGATTATAACGAACCGTCAGATTGCTGGGCCAGCCGCTATAGAAGGTTATGTAGGTCTGCTCCTGATTGCCTCTGTTAATATAATTTGCCGGATCCATTGCATATTCAAAAGGTTTTGAATACGGGGAAACTGTTCCGGTAAAGGTCAGCTTCGGAGTTCTGGTAAGAGTGGAAGCATGGGAACAGGTAGCATCCTGCGTATGGAATGCACCCGTACCGATATCCGTCAAATTAATAGGCTTTTGGAAAATCACATCCTCCAAACCGTGGCAGCCTTTAAAAGCATATTCTCCGATTTCTGTTATAGACGAAGGAATCGTTATTTTCCGCAGGTCACAATTTCCCTGAAAACTATCAGAACCGATTTTAGTAATATTATAAGGTCCGATTGCACCTGGAATCTCTACATTTTCTACTCCTTCTTCCATATTGAAATAGCGGAGATTATTGTCTTCGTCCACCCGGTATGTAATATACTTTCCAGTTCCCACGCCAGTATTTGGGTCTGTTTCTTCCACAACCTTCTCATACAGGTAAGGGTCATCCAAATATTTAAATGCGATTCCCTCCTCAGTAGCCACATCATGAATTGCCGATACGCCATATCCCGCAAAATAGAATTGCTCGCTCACCTGATTGATAAACTCTTCAAAACCAAAGGTTCCCCCTAATGTTTCTGAAAATTTCAAGGAATCATTATTAATTGTAATATATTCCAGACTACTGCAGCCTTCTATAAGACTAAGATCCAAATCCTCGTTTTCCTGATAAAAGCTTTCCGGAAAATCAAGGCTTTTTAATCTGGTACAATTTTTAAAAGCATGAGCTCCTATTTTCTTTAAGGAAACATTGTACTCGTCTCCCGCCTCATCCTTTCCGTATAACACAACATCCGTCATGGCAGAGCAGCCCTCAAATGCCGAATCTCCCAAATAAGAGGTAAAAATAGGCATTGTAAAGGAACGAAGCCCTCTGCAGTTGTAAAATGCATGATGTCCGATTTTGGAAACACTGGAATGCAGATTGATATCTACCGTCTTTAAATTAATACACTCTGCAAACGCATAATTGCCTATAGTATTAGCGCCGTTTGCCAGCACGATAGCCTGCAGGGAGCTGCAGCCCCTAAAAGCATTGTCTCCAATACCTAACAGCTTTTCTCCTGTTTTTAACGTGATAATATTTCCAGCCATGGAGAATACGCCAACATCCGGCGTTTCATCTAATACCCAGTCCCATTTCACATTTTCCGTTGTCTTGCTCTTTACATGCTGGTTGGAAACATAAGCAACCTCTGCATCCCTTACCCACTTTTTATCATCCGTAGTAGTTGCCCTGTAATTGTCCAAATCAGAATCCGGCCGGTCTGAATCCAATTTATAGAAAAACTCTTCGCTTCCAAGCCCTTCCCACTGGCTTCTATATTCTGCGCTGTAAAAACACGGTTTATAACCATCAAGCTGCTGTTCCTTCTTCATTTCATTGGAGCTGACCGTGCCGATTTCATTTCCATCATCATCATAAACCGGTGACCATATCGTATTTCCAGTAGGCACTTCAACCTCCTTATAAACCGCATAATAAAGGGGAGTACCATCCTGTGAGGATGCCACATACCCTAAATCAGTTCCGTGAGTATCCGTCAATTTTTTATATCCGTTTACCGTATCTGGAATAGTAAGCACTCCGCCATCCAGACTTCTGCTTGCCACATATCCTACTATAACAGCAATCTTGTCAGAACTGTTCAGCCGATTAATATAGGCAAACTGAAACATACCATCTCCGGTTGTATAAATGGGGGTAGCCCCATCAGCCGAGATTTGCGGAATGCTGGATTCCTCCGGTGACACTCCGATTTGGATAGAGCCATCATCCGCCTGCACGTTCTGCACCGGAATTGCTGCCACCAAAACTGCCGAAATCATGAACACTGCAGCCATAGTAGCGCATATGGTTTTCCTGATTTTTGCTTTTAATCTTCTGGGTTTTCTTTTCTTTGCCATAATCTTCTCCTTTATTTTACGAAATCCGCTTTGCCACTACGACAAATCTGCCATCCTCCTGCTCATAATCGCAAGTGGACAAGGTCAACAATTGGTCGCCATACTGCGCTGTGACTCCTGTATCATATAGTGACATCTGCGCCATTTCTTCCATATAAGAATCAAATTCCTGTTCCGAATTCGCATCTATAAACTGATAATATTTGAACACTACTTCTTCTTCGTAATAGATTTTGGATAGGAATACATACATGACCTCATAATTCCCTTCCTCATAAATAGTATCAAAGGAAATAGTCTTATGCTTTTTGTAAAAGTCCTCTTCCTTATAACGGTCCAGATCTCCAAACATTTTTCCGGACTTCATATGATGTCCATAAATAATATAGTTCGTACTGGTCCTTGTAATGCTACAATCCTTATCCAAAAACAAAGTTCCGTTTTTGTCTTTTTCCTGCTTCGTGTTATGATCCAGATAATATTCATTATTTACCGTCTGCATAACCGGATAGTCTATATTTGTATCGTCAATTTTCAGCCATCCTATTAGGTTTTTGTTAATTTTATATAAACTTTTATACTTTTCCAGCACCACATAGCTTTTTTCCTCCGTATCCAGATGTACTACCACTTCATCCCCGCCCATGGCATTTAGCTTGGAATTTTCCTTCAGCTTTGCCATCTGACGCTGCTCTTTGTCCTTTTCAACAGCCTCCATGCAGTAAATGGTAAAATATCCCAGACATCCTGCCGCTACCAGCAGCAAAGCGCCCATCAGCAGCTTTCTTACTATGTACTGCCCTCTTGTAAGCACCTTTACCTTAGGCTGCCTGTGCCGTTCCCTCTTTGATGAGCCATCCAATCCCTGCCTGCGCTTTGTCTGCTTCCCGCCTGCTTTTGCTTCTTCAAATTGCCCGGCCCGGATTTTCCTGACCTGCTCGTAAATCTCATCATCAAATTCTCTTCCAAGAACGGTTTCAAAAGATATGCTGTCAGTCTGCATCCTATTATATAATTCCAGTATGCTTTCTTTTTTTGAATAATTGATTTTTTCCTTTAATAAGCGGATTTTCTCCAAATCCCTAAGGGCGGCTTCGTATTCTGCCTTCGTTTGGAAACTGTGCCCGCCTGCCTTCCATCTGCCTGATTCCACAAAACATACCCCATTGTCAAATTTCTACATATACCTTTATTTTACTATATCTTGAAATAAATTCAAGCCCAAAGCCACATTTTGTTATTTAGAATTTTTCTCCAATTTTTTCTATATTGGCGGAAACATTGACATGCCCGGCTACATAGTATAAAGCATAATCAAAATTATGGAGGCTCAATATGAGTGATTTAACAGCAAGCCACTGCGGATGTGGCTCAAACAACAATTCTGGCTGTGGCTGCAGCAGCATCATCTGGATTATTATTTTATTGGCAGTTTGCGGAAACAATGGCGATAATGGCTGTGGCGGCGGTTTCTTAAACGGCTTTGGCAACGGCGACAACAACTGCTGTGAGCTGATTTTCTTACTTCTTATCTTAAGCTGCTGCTGTGGCGGCAATGGATTTGGCTGCTAATTATTTGCAGTAAATCTGCCTGTCAATGACTGGCATTGAAAAAATCAGATGACTCTCTGTGAAAAGTCAGGGAATGTGATGTTAAAAAGGGCGATACTATCACATCGCCCTTTTGCATACACTATAGTAAAGAAAATCCCTTTGAACAAGGGAAACAGGAATGAACACAAAGGAGTTTTCTATGGAAAACGATAAAATTGCCGCCTTTGATACATTATATACAAGCAACCATATCCAGATGCTAAAGCTGGCTCTTCCTCTTATGCCGCCGGATAAGCAGTATTATGGAGCTATTTTCATTAAGTATATGGAGCTAAGCTATACGCTTTCCCTTGGCAGATATTTAAAGAACCAGCTTTGTGCCTGCAGCGGAATGGAAAACTATGGAATGGATGTTTTCCTAAAGGAGATCATGCCATTTTGCAGTGAAAAGGAAGCGGAAAGAATCCAGAAAATTAGCGGGATGCTAAAAAGCTTCAAAACCTTTCAGGAAATGAAGTCTATGATGGATTTATTTGGTGCGGATATGTTTGGGGCGGATACAGGCGGCGGAGGCGGTTTTTCACCTGATATGTTAAAAGGTATCTTATCGGATGAACAAATGGCTTTATTTGAAATGTTTATGGATGGAGGCAGCTCAGATGAAAAATGATACTTGGAAAGAGGATGAAAGAATCCGGCATATTCCCCATGAAAAGCTGGATTTTTTACAAAAGCTTGTTTTTGAAATAGATGCCATCGGCCCAAAAGAAAGACTTCCATTTTTATTAGCACTGGCTAACCGTGCAAAAAAAGAACATATTTCTTTTAGCAGCGAGGAAGTAAATACGATTATTGCTGTTTTAAAAGAAAACAGCTCTGCCGATGAAATCCAGAAAATGGACAAAATCATTAAGATGTTCCAAAAAAGGTAAACAAATTCAACAAATAAGAGCACTGCCCCGTATCGGGGAATGCTCTTAAAAATCCTATCCGTTTATTCCTATATGTTCATTTCGGGCATGTTCATCTGCAGCATATCGTTTTCTGCCATATTCATTTCTGCAATTCTCCTATCCGCCGCTGCAATCAGCTCCTGCCTGCTATTCTTGTTATTGTAAGCCCTTTCTAATTCTCTATCAAATCCTATAAATACAAAGGGCAGCCTCTGTCCGATTATCTCTAAAATATCCTCTACCTGCTGTTCACTTAAACCTAAATTGTAATTTTTACCATTTCGCAGCTTTAACATAACGGAATAAGAGGTACCGGTTTTTATTCCATTGGTTCGGTGTGTCGTAGTTATCTTATAAGCCCATAAAAGCTCCTTGCTTTCAATTAATATTGTATCAGCTCCATTAGGCGCCATAATAAAATCCCTTGCAATCCGAAATCCGTATACAGGCGCTGTTGCCTGATAGAAGCGTTCCAGCTCCGCCATGGCACGATCATAATCAGGGGCTTTTTTGCAGTATTGGGTAACCATCTTATAATAACCGCCTCTTGCATTTTTCAAAAGCTTCCAAACTGCTATGAGAACAGGAATCGCTGC
The DNA here is from genome assembly GCA_023664735.1 of Robinsoniella sp. Classification (GTDB taxonomy): domain Bacteria; phylum Bacillota; class Clostridia; order Lachnospirales; family Lachnospiraceae; genus RGIG3040. Next base: position 15,040 of record JAMPFB010000054.1, read on the forward strand.
AAAAATACATAACATATAAATTCCGGAGCAATGACATGAGCCAATATAATCCACCTTCAAATAATAGGGCAGAAACGCCTTCAGCTCTTCCTCGCTCCATCCAATCGCCTCATAATACTGCTTATAGTATTTCAGGCTGTCCTCGCTCATTGGCAGAATCGTTCCCTTTACATGCAAAACGTTAGAAATCTCTTCACTTTCTCCATTCATATAGTCTAATGTCTGCTGTACGATTTTATCACACTGGTCAAGATTGGATTTCTTTACAACAAGACCTATGTAAGACTCCTCTCCTACCGGAATAATATATTCCTTTTCTGTAGTCTTTCCATCCTCTGTTGTATAAGCATAATAATCCATAATCGCATAAATGTCTGCCTCTACATACTGCTTTTCTTTTCCAAATTCCTCATCCTTCATCTCATTCAAATATGCTTTTCCTTTAACCAGCACGTTAAAGCCTGCAAACCATGCGCCTACAAGCAGCGCAACGGAAATAATCACACATACGATAACCGCACCTCTTGTATGTTTTGTACTTTTTTCTTTTAGCTCTTGTAACATCTTTTCCTCCGCTCATCTTTGTTAGAATTCAATTTTAACTGCTTTTCATAATCCTATTTTTTCCTACCCCCCCAAATGAAACCCTATTCCCCCTGCTTATTTCATTACAATATTGATAATCCTGCCCGGCACGTAAATTTCCTTTACCACATTGCCGGAAAGCTTATCCCCAAGGGCTTCCTTTCCTGCTGCAATGGCACTGTCCTTCTCAATATCCGCCGGCACAGTAATGACCGTTTTGGTCTTGCCATTAATCTGAACGGCAATTTCTTTTTCATCATCCACCATTGCCTTTTCGTCTGCTACAGGCCATACGGCATGGAACACACTGTCTGTTTCTCCAAGCTCATGCCAAAGCTCTTCGCTGATATGAGGGGCGAAAGGCGCCAGCAGCACTACTGCTGTTTTTAAGGTTTCCTTGTCCACACCACCCTTTTTTGCCATGTCAATGAGTTTATTATTGTATTCCATGAAACCGGAGACAACTGTATTTAAGCTGAAATTTTCCAGTCTCTGGCTGATATCGAATATCATCTTATTGCGAACCTTCAGCATTTCCTTTGTGGCTTCTATGCCGCTGTCCTTATTGTCCATAACCAGATTCCAGAAACGGGTAATAAAGCGGTATACTCCGTCAATTCCCCTGTCATCCCATTCTGAATCCAGCTCCGGCGGTCCTACGAACAGCTCATACATTCTAAGGGAATCACAGCCATAATCTCTTACCAAATCATCAGGAGCTACTACATTTCCTTTGGATTTTGACATTTTAATGCCGTTCTTTCCGGTAATCATTCCCTGATTGAATAATTTAGTAAATGGCTCCTCAAAATCCACCACGCCAATATCATATAAAAACTTTGTATAAAAACGGGAATACAACAAGTGAAGCACAGCATGTTCCACACCGCCGATATACATATCTACAGGCAGATACTGATTCGCTTTCTCCTTACTTACCAGTTCCTTGTCATTCTTGTTGTCCACATAGCGCAAAAAGTACCATGAGGAACCTGCCCACTGGGGCATCGTATTGGTTTCCCGTTTTGCAGGTGCGCCACAGCATGGACATGTAGTATTGACCCATTCCGTAATATCTGCAAGAGGAGATTCTCCCGTTCCGGTAGGCTGGTAAGATTCTACCTCCGGCAATAACAGCGGAAGCTCTTCTTCCGGCACTGGAACCGCTCCGCACTTTTCACAATGAACAATTGGTATAGGCTCGCCCCAATAGCGCTGTCTGGAAAATACCCAGTCTCTCAGCTTATAATTGGTGGTCTTGCGTCCAAAGCCCATTTTCTCAATCATTTCAGGAGCTTCTTTCTTTAATACGGCGGATTCCATACCGTTCCAATCACCGGAATTTATCATGGTGCCGTTTGCTTCGGTATATGCCTCCGTCATGTGTTCGATTTCTTTTCCATCCTTTGCTATAACCTGAATAATGGGAATATTAAATTTGGTTGCAAATTCAAAGTCACGGTCATCATGCGCCGGCACACACATAATGGCGCCTGTACCGTAATCTGCAAGCACATAGTCCGATAACCAGATTGGTACCTTCTTTCCATTTAAAGGATTGATTGCATAGGAGCCTGTAAATACACCTGTTTTTTCTTTATCCTGCAGACGGTCCACGTTGGATTTCATGGACGCATCATAAATATACTTTTCTACTGCTTCTTTTGTTTCTTCTGTAGCAAGCTTTGCAGCCAGTGCATGCTCCGGCGCCAAAACCATGAAGGTTGCGCCATGGAGAGTGTCCGGTCTTGTGGTATAAACGGTAATTGCCTCTTCCATGCCGTCTATCTGGAAATCAACCTCTGCGCCGTAGGATTTCCCAATCCAGTCTGCCTGCATCTTCTTTACCTTTTCCGGCCAGTCCAGCTTATCCAAATCTGCAAGGAGCCTGTCCGCATATTTGGTTATGCGTAACATCCACTGCTTTAAATTCTTTTTCGTCACATCCGCACCGCAGCGCTCACATTTTCCATTTACTACTTCTTCATTGGCAAGACCTGTTTTACAGGAAGGACACCAGTTGATAGGCATTTCCTTTTCATAAGCAAGACCTTCCTTAAACATTTTTACAAAAATCCATTGTGTCCATTTATAAAATTCGGGATCTGTCGTGTTCACTTCCATATCCCAATCATATAAAGCAGCAATTTCATTGATCTGCTTTTTGATATTTGCCACGTTTTCTGCCGTTGACTTTGCAGGATGGACGCCCATTTTAATGGCATAATTCTCTGCCGGCAGTCCAAAAGCATCCCAGCCCATTGGGTGAATGATATAATGACCGCCGTTTAACATTTTGTAACGGCTCCATACATCCGAAATGACATATCCTCTCCAGTGTCCTACATGCAATCCATTTCCAGATGGATATGGGAACATATCCAGACAATAATATTTAGGCTTTTTGCCGTCGTTTACGTTAACGGGATTTTTTTCCCATTCTTTTCTCCATTTTTGTTCAATCTCTCGATGATTGTACGGTACTGCCATTTTTTCATCCTCCTAAAAAATCAAGCCTGATGCACATATCCATTTTGGTTGTTTGGATATAATGCACTAGGTTTAATTTTATACTTTGCTTTGGAAAATGTCAATATTTTCAGTTCAGGCTTTTTCAGGCATGGTAACAGTTCAGCCCACAGGCGCAGAGGAAGGACCATACAGAGCATGTTTTCTTA
>JAMPFB010000055.1 GCA_023664735.1 Robinsoniella sp.
CTAGTACCGCTGCGTCTTTGCAGAGCGAGAGCGTGTCCGGAAGACTATCCTATGCCCTGCCGTCTCCCACGTCCGCTTTCCAAAGCCCTTATGCCCTGTCATCTCCCACATCCGTTCATCCATCTTCCCTAGAAAAAGCTAAACTGTTACACAATCTACGCAAATTCAAAAACAACCAATTGCAACTTTCCCCCTCTTATGTTATAGTCTCCTTGAGTGGTATTCGGAAGAAACTGCATCAATGAGAATGTGCTGTTACCTAGGATTATTACAATCAATTGGAGGTGATAGCATGAAAATAGGAATTATAGGCGCCGGTAAAGTAGGTGTTACCTTAGGAAAATATTTAAAGGAACACCAAATTCCCGTAACAGGATTTTACAGTAAAAGCAGGCAAAGCATTCAGGAAGCGTGCCATTTTACCGGAACAAAAGAATTTTACACATTAAAGGAATTGGTTTGTGCAAATGATACCCTTTTTATAACGACTCCTGACGGAGTCATTGGAGAAATATGGGATGAAATTGCCGAAAATCCAATTAACAACAAAACAATTTGTCATTTTAGCGGCTCATTGTCATGCGATGTTTTTTCTAATAGAAAGGAAGCGGGCGCTTTTGCCTGCTCTATTCATCCGATTTATCCCTTTGACCATAAACTTTCAGCTTATTTACAATTTCATAAGGCAGTGCTTACCATGGAAGGCGACAGAGAAGCAGTGAATACCATGGGCGCTCTTTTTAAAGAGCTTGGACATAAGGTATTTGAAATGGAAGGAACCAATAAAAGAAAATACCATGCTGCAGCAAGCATGGCAAGCAACCATATGCTGGCATTATTGGAAACCTCCGTCAGACTATTAAGACAATGCGGCTTTTCGGAAAAAGACGCCTACGAAATATTAGGTCCGTTAGTCTCAAGCAACTTGGAAAATGCCCTTCAAAAAGGAGTCAAGGAAGCTCTTACAGGCCCCATAGAAAGAAATGACATTTCCACGGTTTCCGGGCATATGGAGGAATTGTCGCCAGAAGAAAGGGCAATCTATAAAAGTCTGGGCAGACTTCTCATTGAAATTGCAGAAGAAAAGCATCCGGATAGAAATTATGGAGAATTAGAAAATATATTAAGATAGGAGCAGGATTATGAAAACGACAGTGAATACATTTAAGAAAGCAAAAGAAAACGGGGAAAAATTAACTATGCTTACTGCATACGATTATTCCACCGCAAAGCTTTTGGAAGAAGCAGGAGTAGAATCCATACTGGTAGGAGACTCTCTGGGCATGGTATGCCTTGGATATGAAGATACCCTTTCCGTTACTATGGAAGACATGATACACCATACAAAAGCAGTGGCAAGAGGAGCAAAAGAAACACTGGTCATAGCAGATATGCCTTTTATGTCCTACCAGACATCTGTTTATGATGCGGTTGTCAATGCAGGTCGTTTGATAAAGGAAGGACACGCCAATGCTGTCAAGCTGGAGGGAGGCATGGAGGTCTGTGAACAAATTCGTGCTATTGTCAATGCTTCCATTCCGGTCTGCGCCCATCTTGGAATGACACCCCAATCCATTAATTCTTTTGGGGGATTTATCGTTCAGGGAAAACAGGAAGAAGCAGCAAAAAAACTGTTAGAAGAAGCAAAGGCAGTTCAGGAAGCAGGAGCCTTTGCAGTAGTGCTGGAATGTGTTCCGGAAAAGCTTGCCACATTTATTACTGAAAATATACAAATTCCAACAATTGGAATTGGCGCTGGAGCAGGCTGTGATGGACAGGTGCTTGTATATCAGGATATGCTCGGACTCTACTCTGATTTTGTTCCAAAGTTTGTAAAACAGTTCCGCACTCTTGGGGAGGAAATGAAGGGCGGATTCCGGGATTATATAAAAGAGGTTAAAGAGGGCTCGTTCCCGGCAAAGGAACACACCTTTAAAATAGATGAATCCGTTATAGAAAAGCTGTACTAAATTTTAATAAACAATAAAACGATAAGGAATAATAAAAGTTAGCCGGAGGAAACCACATGGAAATCGTAAAAACAATAGAAGAAGTAAGAAAACAAGTAAAGGAATGGAAAAAAGAAGGCTTAACAGTAGGGCTGGTTCCTACCATGGGATTTTTGCATGAAGGGCATAAGAGCCTGATTGTAAAAGCAGCAGAGGAAAACGATAAAGTAGTAGTCAGCGATTTTGTAAATCCCACCCAGTTTGCCCCTACGGAAGACTTGGAAAGCTATCCAAGAGACATAAAGCGGGATGCGGTGGTCTGTGAGGAAGCAGGTGCTAACCTGATTTTTTATCCGGAGCCGGAAGAAATGTATGCCAAGGATTACTGTACCTATGTTAATATGGACGGGCTGACAAAAGGGCTTTGCGGAAAAACAAGACCTACTCATTTTCAGGGAGTCTGTTCTGTAGTTTCTAAGCTGTTTCATATCGTATCTCCTGACAAAGCTTATTTTGGACAGAAGGATGCCCAGCAGCTTGCAGTAATCAAACGGATGGTGCGGGACTTAAATTTTGATATTGAAATTGTTGCCTGCCCGATTGTAAGGGAAGAGGATGGGCTTGCCAAAAGCTCCAGAAATACCTACTTAAGCAAGGAGGAAAGGAAGGCTGCCACCATTTTAAATAAAGCCCTGAAAGCCGGAAAGCAGATGATAGATGCAGGCGAAAAAAATACCTCTGCCATAAAAGCAGAAATCAACAAAATACTAGAAACAGAGCCTTTGGCAAAAATTGATTATGTGGAAACCGTAAATTTTGAAAATATGGAGCCGATAGAAAAGGTACAGGGGCAGGTACTGACTGCAATTGCTGTTTACATTGGAAAAACACGCTTAATAGACAATTTTATTACGGATTGTATAAACGGATAAACGCAGCATAGAAAGGAGTTATATATGACAGTAACCATGTTAAAGGGAAAAATCCACAGGGCAGTTGTAAAACAGGCAGAGCTTCATTACGTAGGAAGCATTACAGTAGACCCGGAGCTGATGGAAGCTGCCGATATTTTGGAATATGAAAAAGTCCAGATAGTAGATGTGGAAAACGGCAATCGGTTTGAAACCTATACAATAGCAGGAGAGCCCGGAAGCGGAATGATCTGCTTAAATGGTGCGGCTGCAAGACAGGTACAGACCGGCGACCACATTATTTTAATGGCATATTGCGAGCTTACAAGAGAAGAAGCAAAAGAGCACAAGCCTCACGTAGTGTTTGTAGATGAAGAAAATAAAATCGTAAAAAGGTCCCGCTATGAAAAATATGGGAGATTATTTGAAGACGAGGTAGAACCATGTTAGAAGGAAAAACCGTATTGCTTGGTGTTTCAGGAGGTATTGCTGCCTATAAAATTGCAGGCCTTGCCAGCAGGCTGGTAAAATGCAATGCAAATGTACATGTTCTTATGACTGAAAATGCCACTCATTTTATCAACCCCATTACATTTGAGACTCTGACTGGAAACAAGTGCCTGATTGATACCTTTGACCGGAATTTTGAGTTTCAGGTAGAGCATGTTTCCATTGCAAAGCAGGCAGATGTACTGTTGATTGCCCCTGCCACTGCAAATGTCATAGGAAAACTGGCAAATGGCATTGCGGACGATATGCTTACCACTACAGCTCTAGCATGTACCTGTAAAAAAATCATTTCCCCGGCAATGAATACCCATATGTACGAAAATGAGATTGTTCAGGATAATCTGGATAAGCTTAAAAAATACGGAATGGAAGTAATCGAGCCGGATAAGGGACGGCTTGCCTGCGGAGATACAGGCGCCGGAAAAATGCCCGATGAAACAGTGCTGTTTGATTATATAACAAAAGAAATCCGCCATGAAAAAGATATGCTCGGAAAAAAAGTGTTAGTAACCGCAGGCGCTACCAGAGAAGCAATTGACCCGGTGCGTTTCATTACCAACCATTCCACCGGAAAAATGGGCTGTGCCATTGCCCGCTGCGCCATGGAGAGGGGAGCGCAGGTCACTTTGATTGCAGGAAATATGACTGTAGAAGCGCCCCCCTTTGTAAAGGTCATAAGGGTGGAAAGCGCAAAAGACATGTTTGAAGCGGTAAAAGCAGTAAAAACCAATCAGGATATCATCATCAAAACTGCTGCTGTGGCAGACTTTACACCAAAAAACAGCAGCAGCGAAAAAATCAAGAAAAAAGAAAATGGAATCACGCTAGAGCTGACAAAAACAACAGACATTTTAAAATACTTAGGCGAAACAAAAGAAGAAAATCAGTTTTTATGTGGATTTTCCATGGAAACAGAAAATATGCTGGAAAATTCCAGAGAAAAGCTTTATAAAAAAAATCTGGACATGATAGCAGCCAACAATCTAAAGGATGAAGGAGCGGGATTTGGTACGGATACGAACCGAGTTACGCTTATTACAAAGGAAGGGGCAAGGGAACTGGAACTGATGAGCAAGGCGGATGTGGCGGAGGAAATATTGACAGCGGTTATCTCTTCTTTGGGGTCATCTGAAAGACAGGCAGCTGCTTCATTGTAAGAAACGTATTTTGATAATGTAGGTGTAGTTACCTGACTTCCGTTTAAAGCTACAAGGTATTGATTATTTTTGTTTTTTTATTTGAAAAATATAGAAAGCAACTATGATCAATACCTGACATATGCGAGCTGTTCCATTAAACTTTTATTTTATATAGTTTATAATTAACATACCGTCTGTTACAGGAACAACAAACCAGATAAAATCATATAGCCTAATAAATAGGAATGGCGGCAATTCTCAAATATCAACTTTTAACTTATATTTTAATATCTAAAATATCTTCGTATTCTCCGATTTCTTTATTGAAAATATAATTTTATATTTATCAAGGCACGTTTCTCTTTATTTCATTTTTTATTGTGATGATTTTTTTGTATCGACAGAAAAAATTTACTATAGATGTATAACTATAAATATGATATACTATTCAGGGAAATGCAGGCAAATCTAAGGATTATTAACTAATATATCATAAAATTTAGGCATTTATCAAAAGGTAGTGTACGTATGAAGCAAATGACACTTATTATGCATGGCGGAATAGTGGCTAATAAAAGTCTGATTTTAGCACAATAGGTACAAAGTAATAGTTTGATCCAAAATAAGGGGAGTGAAAATATGCATATTAAGATTGCAATATGTGATGATGATATAAGGATTCAATTTGCAGTTGAGAATTATTTGCAGAAGATATGTGACGAGAATGATATAGAAGCGGAAATTCAATGCTTTGACAATGGTGATGATTTATGCAGCCAGTATGAAAATGGAAAATATGATTTGATTTTTCTGGATATTGAATACAAAGGGAAGAATGGAGTGGAGGTAGGTAGATTTATCAGAGAAGTAATGCATGATGAGACAGTTCAGATTGCATACATATCGGGAAATACGGGATATGCTTTGGAACTGTTTGAGTACCACCCAATCAATTTTTTAGTAAAGCCATTTGGAGAGAAGGATGTAAGAAGAGTCATGGATAAGTACCTAATCCTTAACAATCAAAAGGTTGAAAAAATCCAGTACAAAATTGGAGGCACTATGTTTCAGGTGTCATTGTCGGAAGTCATTTATTTCTCCAGCAGTTCAAGAAAAATCTCTATGCATAAAAGAAATGGTACGGCGGAATTTTATGGTTCCTTAGAGACTATATATAGTCAGGTAAAAGGAAGACAATTTCTATATGTGCATAAATCCTTTATTATAAATTATCAGTGTATCCAGAAAATGGAATACGACAAGGCAACTCTGATAGATGGAACGGTTATTCCTATCAGCCAGTCAAGGCGCAGCGCGATCCGAAAACAGTTTTTGGATATCAAAAAGGGAGAGATGAAGTAGATGATAGAGGTGTTGGAATTTTGTAATAAATTTGCTGCAAATGCTTTTGAGATATATATTATTGTGCGCCTGCTGAAACAGCTGTTTGAAGATAAATTGTATGACAAGAGATTTTTACTGCTTGCCATAATGATAAATATGATTGGTATGCTTATGGTGGATTATCTGATATCCTACGTCTGGATAAACTTAATTACCTGCATTTTATTGATTTTTATACTTACCTGTTGTTACAGAGCGAGTATGCGGAAAAAGATAGTGGTTACTTTGGGGATATGGGGATTGTTGGCGCTGGGTGAGATGATAATAGCCGGGCTGATAGGCGTTGGAAGCCTTGGGATTATGGAAAAGGCTGAAAATGAGCAGAGCATAGCACAATTTTTAAGCTGCATTTTATTTTGGATTATGGCTGTAATAATACAGCGGCTGATTATAAAAAAAGAAATGACTAAGTACTCCATTAAGGTGGTCGTATTAGAAATCATTGTATTTTCTACCTTGATATGTGAATTGCTGATTTTGTGTATTGGAACGAAAAAGAATGTTGCTATAGAGTCGGCAATTTTGCTTAGTTCGGAAGTTACGGTTTATCTTATTATCTATTTAAAGGATTGTCTGATTGAATTGTTTGACAGCAGGGAGCAGACAAACCTGATAGAAAAAGAGAAAGAGTATTATATGAGAGAGGCTGCGCTTATTCAGGAAAAGCAGGATTTGGAACGCCAGTTTAGACATGACTGGAAAAATCGGATTCAAGTACTGCAGGGAATTGCAGAGCAGGAAAATGTCCGGCTTTTACATGATTATGTGTCTGAAATTGAAAATAAGGTAAACGAATACCAGATATATAGCAATACCGGAAATCTTTTAATAGATAGTATTATTAATAGTAAACTGGATAATGCCAGAAAAAAGGAGATAGAAATTGAAGCAAGTGTTATGCTTCCGGCTAATTTTTTCATTAACAAGGATGATATCATTGTTATTCTGGGAAATCTTTTAGATAATGCTATTGAGGCTTGTGAAAGATTAAATGGGTTTAAAACGATTAGTTTTCTTATGAAGTATGAAGGAGGCTGTATATTAATCAATATAAAAAATTCTTTTGACGAAGTTATTAGAACGTCAGAAGAGGACTTTGCCACAAGAAAAGAAGATAAGGAGCTGCATGGAATAGGTCTTAAGAGTGTAAGAAATACGATAGAAAAGTATAATGGGATATTGGAAATTCTTGCAGAAGAAAATTTGTTTTCTGTAGATGTGATGATGTACCTGTAAGAAAAAATATTTATTATATGGGAAACCGCTTTCATTTAGGAGAAAAAATGGAAGCGGTTTCCTGCTTTTTATAAAAAAAATTGTAAATTTTTACAAAAATCTATATGAATTTATACAACTGAAAAATTTCTACAATTGTATTTGCTACAATATGTTTGTCTTAAGCAAGGGCATTCCTCAGATGGAATCGTGGAAATAAAGCGCGCTAATTTCCAGTGGAAAATTGCACAAAGACCCGACCTGATGGCAGGCAGAATCAAAGAAAAGGAGGTAGCGAGTTATGAAAAATATAGTAGCAACTGTAATTGCAAAGGGAGCAAAGAATACGGCTGTCAAAAATGCAAATTCTGCATGTGCATTATATTTTTATCAGCCAAAGGAGCCTAAAGAGCTGAAGAAACTTAGGAAGTTTTAGGTATGGATAGAATTTCAAGAAATCTTACAAACTGGTTAATATTCCAAAAGGTAATTATAGAAGAGGAAAGAGAAGTCTATGAATACGGAATATTCCAGATGATTATGAATGCTCTGGATACAATTTCAATCTTAGTATTGGCTTTCTTATTACATGAGGCAGCAGCAGCATGTTGCTATATGGCAGCATTTGTTATGCTAAGGAAATATGCAGGAGGATTTCATGCAAAATCTGTACTGGGATGTTATACATTAACCGTAACGTCTTCCATAACAATGCTGCTTATGATTAAGTACATTCGTATTCCGGAAACAATGTTGATTGCATTGTGGCTCATGACAGGATTGATTGTATTTCTTTTTGCACCGGTTCAAAACAGAAATAAAATACTAGATGAAGTAGAATGTATTGTATATAGAAAGAGGGCAATTCTTGTATGGACAGCCGAAAGCATTATTATGTGGCTGTTGTATTTGACAAATTTTGTAAAAGGAGCCGAAGGGATTCTTGCAAGTCACACGTTAACAAATATTTCAATGCTTGCTGAATTGATTCATTTGGCAGGTGAAAAACGAAAGGAAGAGAATTTACGATGAAGAGAAATTTAAAGAAGATTGCTGCTATGGCAATGGCAGCCTCCATTATGGCAGGGGCAATGTTCCCGACAACCGCATTGGCGGCTAGTAAAACTACAGCAGCTTATGGAACATTAACTGGAACATTGTCTGGAACAAAAACAAAAGGTTCCGCAAAAACAACTGTTACAAAGAATCCGGATAATGCAAATTTAACTTTGTCAGTTGATTTTAAAAAGTCGGTTGGTGGAAATGTAATTGAGACTAAGGCTAAAACTGGCAGAGGAGGAAAATCTATTCAGATGGATTGGAAAAATATGCCATCCCGTGTTGGTTGTGCCTATGGCGCTCATGGCGTTCAGGGCGGAAGTAAATATCCGGCTTACGCAGTATATACATATACAACTTTGAAATAAAAAATGTAATGGCACGCTTGCAGGTTCTTTTGCAGGCGTGCTTTAACTGGAGGGAAATATTATGAGAATTGGCAAAATGTTAATTGCCGGGTTGGTTTGCGGGACACTTTTTCTGGCTGGCTGCGGAAAAGAAGTATCAACCGATGAATTTGTAATTCATGATTCTGAAAGTGTGGAAGAAACGGAAAGTAATGCAGGGGATGATGAAGCATCTACTAAAACGGAATATATAGGCACCTTGCAGCATGGGGTTAATTGGACATCAGATGAAAAAGACTATTCTTTTGTATATAAAGGTGGAGCATTAGAAATACCCTATTTCATGCAGGGTAGTGGGATATGTACCAGTGTGGGCTTTTTGGTATATATGAACGGAATACCGCAGCCATATATGATTAAGGATAGAGAAGAAGAGTATAAGTATATGCATATAATCGAAGGTGCTGAAAATCAGAATGTGGACTTTACAATTTCCTTTATACCAGTAACAGGAAAGAATGGAGATAAAGCAAGTATTCAAATTGTCAGCGTTGCAAACCCTTCCTTTATTCCTGATATGACAAATACTTTTGACTATGGAATGTCGCATCAAGCATTAGAAGCAAATTATGCTATTGTGTTTCAGGAAAATGCGGAGGCAATGCCAAAGGTGGATGATGACATATGTTTATTGAAAACGGTATATGCACAAAGTACAGAAATAGACAAAGATGAGATGGAATATATGACAGGTGAAGCAAAGCCGGATTTGGATACGTATGTGTATGCGGATTTGAAAATTGATGGAGCTTCTATGCTGTTAGATAGAAAATCAGATATTTTGGATAAAGATACAGTGCATGTTGCCTATATTATGATGGGGCATCCGGGCATAAAGTACAGGGTTTGCTTTTATTTGAATCATCAGCTGCTTACGGATGAGTCAGGAGAAGTATGTGAGCTGGAACTTGCTACAGGGAAAATGAACATACTGGAATTTGATATGGATGTATCTCAGGTAAGAGATGCATCATTTTATGCAGTTGCAATACCGGTTAATGCAGAGGATTATCCGGATGATCCTATAAGTACAATGAAGTTTCCGTCCATTCATTTATATAGAGGTGAAAATTAAGATGAAAAGAAAATGTATAATCATGCTGGCAGTGGCACTTTTTTTAACCGGATGTTCCAGTGATAATGAGCAGAAGGTTGTCACTTCTGAGCATACAGAAGAAAGAAATATCACTTTTGAAAAGGAAGAAAAGAAAGAAAAAGAAGAAATGAACCCGGAGACTGCTCTCCGAAATTTGGAAGATACCTTAAGCCAATTTGAGGCTGTTGCAAATATAGAATATGCAGGAAAAGACAGATTATTAGTCATAACAGACCAAATGTATTTAATTGATATAGCTTCTGGGGCAATACTGGCACAAGTACCGGATTGCAATGAGGTAAAAGGTAAAATAAAAGTATATGGTAATGATGAAAATATTATTATTGTGGGAAAAGAAGAGCGTGAGTCGGAAGATACCTTTGTATTTTATGATGAAAATGATGAAGAACAGCCAAGGGTACTGGCGCTTTATTATGATAACCAGTTAAATCTGCTAAAAAAAATCAATATATTTGAAATGTTTGCGCTTAATCCTTTTCTCGCCACAGATGTTGCAGTAAGCATGGATGGGAAACTAGCTGTATATGATGATAATTTAAACGGATTATATTTGTGCAATCCTGAGACAAAAGAGAAAGAAGAAATTCTTTGTGGAAAGGATGAAGAGCTGGTTTATGATAATAAGCTTCAATTCCGAATTGGAAATGAGATTGCATTTGGAGAAAATGACGACAAAATTATTTTTGGGGCAGCTTGTCTGAATTATCCGGTGGGAGATGGCGAAGAAAGCATTCCCGGATATGGAAGCGTTGCGCTGGATGGAAAAGAACTTTATGTAGAAAAAGCGGCAGATGAATATAATATCATGAACGCTTTTCAGGAATTTGCAATGATTAGTCAGGACTGTGGATTTACAAGTCCAACAGGGAAAGTCATGAAATATTCTTTTTCAGATAATAAGACGGAAGTGATACAGCTGAAATCTAAAGAAGAAAGTAATAATCTGTTTTCGTCCAGTGAAGGAAACATACTTGCCGCATCAGAAGAAAATGGAGATAAGGGATGGAATATTCGATTTTATCATACTGACTCAGGTGAACTTATGGGGGAACAGGCATATAATGCTTTATCTTCCGAAAGTTATGGACATCCAAGGATATATGTATTTGAAAATCAGAATATAGCAGTGCTTTATTTTGGCTCATTAGAGGAAAATGGCAAGGATGTGCTGTCCATTATGCAATTCTAAACAGCTTTATAAAGAGGGTGTACAGGATGAAAATACAACTAATAGATATTTGCAAAAAATATGGAAAGCAGGAAGTGCTGAAATCTGTTTCCATGGGATTTAGTGAAGGAGTATATGGCCTTCTTGGTAAAAACGGAGCAGGAAAAACCACTTTGATTGGAATACTTCTTGGAATTATCAAGGGAGATTCGGGGCAGATACTGATTGACGGAAAGCCAATTCATTCACAAAGCAGGGAGTTTCTAAATAAAATTGGTTATTTACCACAATATCCACAGTTTTACAAGGAAATGCAGGTGTATGAATTTTTATGTTACATGGCTGCGTTAAAAGGACTTCCAAAGAAGGAAAGTAAAAATAAGATAGACTGGCTGGTGGAGGAAGTAAACTTAACTGATGCTAAAAAGAAAAAAGTCGGGGCATTATCCGGAGGAATGAGACAAAGGCTGGGGATTGCCCAGGCGATGCTGAACGAACCGGAACTGCTGATTTTAGATGAGCCTACTGCCGGGCTGGATCCTCAGGAACGAATCCGTTTCCGAAATCTGATTTCAAAATTTGCAAAGAACAGAACTGTCATCCTCGTTACCCATATTGTGTCTGATGTGGAATATATAGCAAACCGGGTCATTATTATGGATGAGGGGAATATAGCCTGTCAAGGAAGCATAGAGGAGCTGGAAGGTTCCATTACAGGAAAGGTATGGGAAGTTACCAGAAACAAGGAACAGGCTATGGATGATTTGGATTTTAGCAGTGTCAGTAATTTAAAAAGGGAAGGCGCCGCCACAAAAGTGCGGGTCGTCTCGGATACATTGCCGGCAAAAGATGCTGTTGTGACAGGAGTGGGACTGGAAGATGTCTTCTTGTATTATTGCAAAGGGGATAAAAAATGGAACGATTAGTATATTATGAAAGCAGAAAACATTTTCTGACAAAGCCAATGTTCATTATGGTATTGATTTTATTAGTGGTCAATGCCATAAAGATATTTGATGTATCAAAGCAACAGTCCCCGTTTTCTACGTTAAGTGAACATTATTTCCGGGAAGCTTATGATAAGCTGTATGAAATATACAAAGGAGAATTAACCAATGAGAAGTTAGAGGATATTATGGCTCTTTATCAGCCATTAAGTGAAAAAGTCGCCGGGAATACCTATTCCACAGAAGCTGAGGAGGGCAGCATGACCTATAATACATTTAGTGATTACCTTTTTATGGAATGGTGTTTTATGAAGGATATTAACTACGAAATTGGATATGAGGATTATGCCAATCATGTGGTAAAAAATGCTGTGGAAAATGTTTCCTTCTACAAAAGCAAAAACAACCTTTTTCAGGAAAAAGTAAACTATAATATTGCAAAAGCCTTTTATCAAAGAAAGCTTACCAGTTTTTACAATACCGATGGATTTCGGGCATTGTTCTATTATGATTTTTCCACAATTATTATGATACTATTGTGCCTGTATGGATGTTCCTCGGTTTTTATAAAAGAAGAAGAAACAGAAATGAATCTGCTGTTGAAAACCTCTGTGAAAGGAAAAGAGGCTTCATTTGCAGCAAAAATCATATCCTGTATGCTGTTTGTGTTTTTCATATGCATATTGTTTTCGACAGAGGATTACTTGCTTTTTTGGGTTGACTTTGGAGATATGGCAGCTTTTTTGGAACCGCTTTATATGCTGGAGGGCTTTCAGGATACGTTGCTGAATATGAGTCTGATTTCTTTTTATGTTTTATGCGTGATAAGCAGGCTGATTGGAATTTATGCAATTGCATTCCTTTTTATGATGGTTTCGCTGTTTGGAAAGAATACCTTATCTGTGCTTGTGGTTAATATGGCAGGTCTTGCAGGAATCATAGGGATATATACCGTCAATGTAAGGGCATTAAAGTATGTGAATCCTTTATCCCTGTTTTTTTGCCGTAAGCTTTTTATAAGGCAGGAGTTTATCAATCTGTTTAATTATCCAGTGTGCAACAGTCTGTTTCCGTATATTTTTTCCGGGGGAATTATGATTGCTGCCATTGCTTTGATGAGCCGTAGATGGAAACAGGGGTGAAAATATGGATTTAAATAGATATGAATTTCGGAAGCTGTTGCTGCATCATAAACTGTTATATTTGATGATTGGATTTCAAATAGTTGCTTTTATCCTGTTTGCAATAAATGATAAACCGGCTAATATAGATATTGAAAATTACCTTGAAGGATATACATATTACATGAATCAGGCAGAGGGAGAAATAACAGAGAAGACCTCTCGCTTTTTTGATGACACGTCCCAAAGCTATGCCGTCATGGAAAGTGAATTTCAGACAATTTACCAGAAGGCTTCGGATGGGAAAATTACGATTGCGGAATGCAGGGAAAGAATAAAGGAATTAAATTCCTGCCTTGAGAAAAAGAAGGGTTTTCTTGTGCTCTATGAGCAGTATGCAGATGCAAAGGAAAACAAAACGAACCGGTATCTTCTTAATACAAATGCATGGGATGCATTGCTTTCCAACGAAACTCTGGATATTCCCCTTGTTATTTTTATTATGATAATTGCGTGTGTGTGCTTTGGGGTAGAGATTTATAGTGAAATGGATATTTTGCTTCGCATGTCCCAAAAAGGTGAGCGAAAGTTAGGTTTCTTTAAGCTGCTTGTAGTGATGACCTTCAGTGTCATCAGCATGATTTTGGAATATATTATCAGAATTGCGTTTTTACAGGTGAAATATGGATTTATTCATGGGGAATACCCTCTTCAGAGTCTGACATTTTTTAAAGAATATGCGGGAAATGTTTCTTTGTTTGAAGCAGGTCTTGGTATTCTTCTCTGGAAAGTTCTTGGCTGTATCATGTGGGGCGTAATCATAAGTGCACTTTTGCTTTTGTTCAGGAAATATGCACTTACCATGATTGTTTCCATTGCGGGCATTATCTTACCGTATGTGGGAATTTCAAATGCTTCTGTAAAATACTACATTCCGGGACCGCTGGGGGCTTTGCTGGGAACTGGATTTTACAGGGGCAGCAGTTTTAACGTAAGAGAATATTCCGGAGAAAAAATTTATACATTTTTGCAATTATCAGGAAAAATGAAAGTAGTTATTTTAGGAATTGATGTCTTTCTAATATTGGTTCTTTCCATATATGTAATTTATAAATATTCCAATTGCTGGACTCCCATGATTTGCTTCAGGAAAAAAGCGGTTTCCTGTATTGTCATATTGGCGCTGGGGATAAGTACGATGACAGGATGCGCTCCGAAAGATACCACAAATTCATGTATATTTAATCTTGTAAACAGCACAAACTATGAGACGGCAAAATACCTGTTGTATGAAGAGTTTCAGGACGAGGGAGCCTGTATTGTGGTAAAAGATAAAAATACAGGGGAAATGACAAGGCTGGTAAAAGATCCCTATAGAGAGAATAAAGAAATGGTAAGTGCATTTTATGCAGACGAACAATATGCCTACTATTTGGAAATGACGAAGGATAGAGAAGATAAGTACATGGCAGATGACCGTGATGAAATTTCATTAGTGAGGGTATGCTTAGAGGATTTTTCGACAAGGAAATTGTTTTCCTGTTCGGTTAAGACTACAAAAGGAGATGTATTTGGAATCGACAAACGTGAAAATGAAAACTTTGATATTTATTCTGGCTTGACATCGTTTTTTGTATATGAAAATGCTTTTTACTTTGTGACATGGGATGGAGAGGTATACGGTGTTAATCTTGTGACAGGGGACAGGAAGCTGTTATTTACCTGTGACGGGATAAATCTGTCATTTTATAATGGGATTTTTTATTATACAGATACGGTCTCCCGTCTAGTGGAATATAAAACAGGAACGAAAGAACTTACGGTACATGAGGATATCATTGCGGATGAATTTATTATCAATGCCCATTATATTGTTTATAAGGACAGGACAAATAACAACGCATTGACATGTGCGGATTTTGAAGGACAAAATAAAGTTATAATCTGTAAGGAACAGGTTTATTTTTGTGCAGCAGACCAATCTCATATTTATTATATGGATGCTGATGAAGTATTGCATGAAACAGATTTTACAGGGAAGGCGGTTAAAGATATAAAAGCCAGTCTAGCATCCGGAATTTATGTGTTCGATAATTACAGTAAAATAATTTTTTGTGATTATGAGGGCGGGATGACAGAGGCTGATAAGTAAATGAGCTGCGGTTGATTGGATTAGATGCATATGAAATGGATTTTGAACGACCAAATTATCGCCAAAATTATCGCAAAGTTTAAGTTGTGATAAAAAGAAAAATAAGCTATAATAAAATACGGCAGATATAGGAAAGACTATCTATATCAATGTTTTTCAATAGGACGATTAAAGGAGGACGAGTCATGAAGAGAATTGGCATGTTAACAAGCGGCGGTGACTGTCAGGCATTAAATGCAGCAATGCGGGGTGTGGTAAAAAGCATTATGAATGCAGAACAGGATGTGGAAATCTACGGCTTCTTAGATGGATATAAGGGTCTTATCTATGGAAACTTTCGTATGCTGACCAGTCAGGATTTTTCGGGAATCTTAACAAAAGGCGGTACGATTCTTGGCAGCTCCAGAACTCCCTTTAAGCTTATGAGGGAGCCGGATGAAAATGGTCTGGACAAGGTAGAGGCAATGAAACAAAACTATTACAAGCTGAAACTGGACTGCCTTGTTATTTTAGGAGGAAATGGAACCCATAAAACTGCAAATCTTTTAAGAGAAGAAGGGCTCAATGTAGTAACCCTGCCGAAAACCATTGACAATGACCTTTGGGGAACGGACATGACTTTTGGATTCCAAAGCGCAGTTGATATTGCAACGGATGCAATCGACTGCATTCATACAACAGCAGCATCCCACGGACGTGTATTTATCGTAGAGGTTATGGGACATAAAGTAGGCTTTTTAACATTAAATGCTGGAATGGCAGGTGGAGCGGATATTATTCTGATTCCTGAAATTCCGTATGATATTGATAAGGTAGTGAAGGCTATTGACGAAAGACATAACAGGGGAAGCAAATTTACAATCCTTGCAGTAGCAGAAGGCGCAATTTCCAAAGAGGATGCAAAGCTTTCCAAAAAAGAACTGAAGGAAAAGATGAAAAATTACCCATATCCCTCCGTATCCTATGAAGTGGCAGACAAGATTAAGGAAAAGACGGGCTATGATGTGCGTGTGACTGTACCGGGACACACCCAGAGGGGCGGCACCCCATGCCCTTATGACCGTGTATTTGCATCAAGGCTTGGTTCCGAAGCAGGAAAGCTTATTTTAGAAGGAAAATATGGATTTATGGTAGGAATCAAAAACAGAGAAATTATTAAGGTGCCATTAGAAGAAGTAGCAGGCAAATTGAAAACAGTTGCTCCGGATGCTTCTATTGTACAAGAAGCAAAAATGTTAGGCATCAGCTTCGGAGATTAATATGTCATATCAGGCTCTTTACAGAAAGTTCCGTCCAAATAATTTTCACGACGTAAAAGGACAGGAGCATATTGTAACAACATTAAAAAATCAAATAACCGCAGACAGGGTAGGTCATGCCTACCTGTTTTGCGGTACAAGAGGAACAGGGAAAACCACTATTGCAAAGATTTTTGCAAAAACGGTAAACTGTCAGAATCCCATAGACGGAAGCCCCTGTGGAGAATGTGCTTCCTGTAAGGCGATTGCTGCAGGCGCATCCATGAATGTGATTGAGATTGATGCCGCATCTAATAATGGCGTGGATAACATCAGGGAAATAGTGGATGAAGTTTCCTATTCGCCGGCGGAAGGAAAGTATAAAGTATATATTATTGATGAGGTTCATATGCTGTCCATTGGAGCCTTTAATGCGCTGCTAAAGACATTGGAGGAGCCGCCTTCCTATGTGATTTTTATACTGGCTACTACGGAAGCCCATAAAATTCCCATTACCATATTATCCAGATGCCAGCGGTATGACTTTAAACGCATTACGATAGATACTATTGCGGGAAGACTGAAAGAGCTTATGGCAGAGGAGCAGGTGGAGGTAGAGGAAAAGGCGCTGCGTTATATTGGAAAGGCGGCGGACGGTTCCATGCGGGATGCATTAAGCCTGCTGGATCAATGCATTGCTTTTCACTTCGGCGAAAAGCTCACTTACGATATGGTGCTGGACGTATTAGGTGCAGTGGATGGCGGGGTATTTAGCAGAATGCTCCGGCATATGATAGATAAGGATGTATTAGGATGTATCACTCTGTTAGAGGAAATGGTTATGCAAGGGCGGGAGCTTACCCAGTTTGTATCAGATTTCATATGGTATTTAAGAAATCTCCTTCTGGTGAAATCTTCTGAACATGCAGAGGAAATCATAGAAGCTTCTACGGAAAATATGGAGCTTTTGAAAGAAGAAGCTGAAATGCTGGAACAAAATACCATTATGCGGTACATTCGTATTTTTTCAGAGCTTTCCGGACAAATGAGGTATGCTACGGCAAAAAGGATACTTCTTGAAATGACATTGATTAAGGTCTGCCGCCCAGCCATGGAAACCAATCAGGAAAGTCTGTTAGAACGTATCAGGGACTTGGAAGAGAAAGTGGAAAACGGCATCCCGGTAGCAGCGGCTAACTACAGTCAGACTCAGGCTACTGGACAGGAGGAACAGGTAAAGAAAGAAAGACCGCCCATGCCGAAGGCTGTTCCGGAGGATGTGAAAGCAATTGTATCGAAATGGGATGCAATCATAAGCAGAACCGTATCTCCTATGAAACAATATTTAAAAGGCGCAAGACTCAGTTTGGGTGGGGATAACCGCCTGATGGTAGTCCTACAGGATGGACTGCCCTTTGACTATTTTTCACAGCATCCGGACAATAAAAAAAATCTGGAGGAGCTTCTTTCGGAGCATGTGGGAAAGGAGATTCAGGTAACCGTCCAATCCATACAGAGGGACGAAAATTTTGATAATTCTTATGTTGATCTTAGCAGAATCATACAAATGGAAATTGAAGAGGAAGATTAAAATAGCATAGCAGTTCAGCTCACATGTGAAGAGCGGGTTTTATGCAGAGCACGTTTTCTACGTCGCCACGCTTTCGCTCTATAAAAACGC
>JAMPFB010000056.1 GCA_023664735.1 Robinsoniella sp.
AGCGAGAGCGTGCCCGGAAGACTATCCTATGCCCTGCCAGCTCCCACGTCCGTATATCCAAAGCCTCCTATTCCAAAGCCTCCTATTCCAAAGCCTCCTATTCCAAAGCCGCCTATTCCAAAGCCGCCTATTCCAAAGCTTCCTATTCCAAAAATCCAAACAATTACCAATTTCTCCACATTTAACCGAATTTTTATAGAAAAGCCCCTAAATTTCCGCTATAATAAAAACCATAATGTTCAAACAGCATAAAGCAGGCAGACGATGCCACAGGCGCACAGACCGGAAAAGGGGCATCTTTTATAAAACTTATAGAGCAATAACGTGAAAAAGAAATAGAAGGCAAGGAGCAAAAGAAAATGGCTGCATTTGTAGAATTCAGTAACGTAAAAAAAACATATCAGACCGGAGAAGTGAAAATTGAGGCATTAAGGAATGTAAACTTTCAAATAGAAAAGGGAGAGTTTTGTGTAATCGTTGGAGCTTCGGGAGCGGGGAAGACCACGATTTTAAATATACTAGGCGGTATGGATACTTTAACGGAGGGAAGCGTTATACTGGATGGGCAGGATATTTCCCGGCTGAATAAAAAACAGCTAACTGCTTACCGAAGATATGATGTTGGCTTTGTATTTCAGTTTTATAATCTTGTACAGAACTTAACAGCGCTTGAAAATGTGGAGCTGGCTGCACAGATTTGCAAGGAGCCGTTGGATGCGGCTCTTGTACTGGAAGAAGTAGGGCTAAAGGAGCGGATGGGGAACTTCCCGGCGCAGTTGTCCGGTGGGGAACAGCAGAGAGTGGCCATTGCAAGGGCATTGGCAAAAAATCCAAAGCTTTTGCTGTGTGACGAGCCTACCGGGGCTCTGGATTATAATACAGGAAAAGCGGTGCTGAAGCTTTTACAGGATACTTGTCGGAATACTGGAATGACTGTCGTAGTCATCACCCATAATCAGGCATTGACAGCAATGGCAGACCGGGTTATTACCGTAAAAAGTGGAACGGTTCAAAATATCCGGTTAAATGAGAAAATAGTAAACGTAGAAGAGATTGAATGGTAAGAGGAAGAAAGGAAACAGGGGAAAGTAAGCAGCAGGATAAATACAGCCGGAAGGAATGAAGGAACAGAACATGAAATCCATGATGAAAAGGACGACTATAAGAGAAATTAAACAGAGCTTTGGAAGGTATCTTGCCATATTTGCCATTGTTGCTTTGGGGGTAGGCCTTTTTGCAGGCTTAAAGGTAACAAAAGAAGCAATGGTACATGCTGTAGACCAATATTTAAAAGAAACGGATTTTTATGATTTGCGCCTCCTTTCCACCTTGGGCTTTGAAAAAGAAGATGTGGAAGCCTTTTGCAGTGAAAACCATGTAAAAGCAGCAGAGGGTGCCATTTGGACAGATGTTTTATATATCAATCAGGAAGGAAATGAAGCGGCGGCAAAAGTCCATTCCATAACGAAAGAAATAAATCAGTTGGTGTTAAAGGCTGGAAGGATGCCGGAAAATGCAGGGGAATGTGTTGTGGATTCCAATTTATACACGGAAGAGGCAATAGGGTCTGTTGTGACTTTTTCTGATAATAATTCAGAGGATACAAAAGAGTTGTTTCATCAGATGGAATACACCATTGTAGGAATTGTGCAGTCTCCTTATTACATGAATTTCGAGCGAGGTAATACGTCCATTGGAAACGGTAAAATAGCAGGTTTTTTCTATTTGCAGGAGGCGGCCTTTGACTGTGATTATTATACAGAGGTTTTCGTAAGGCTGAATCAGGATTTTCAGATTTATTCCACAGAATATGATGATTTTATGGAAAAAGCAGAGGATGACTGGGAGTCGGCCTGTAAGGAACGAGTAAATAAAAGGTACGAGAAAATCTTTAAGGATGCCAATGAAGAAATAGAGGAGGCGGAAAAAGAGCTTTCGGATAAAGAGGAAGAGGGGAAAAAGGAGTTAGCAGATGCTTATAAAGAAATACAGGATGGACAGCAGGAAATTGATGATGGCAAACAGGAAATTTCAAAGAACCAGCAAAGCATAGAGAATCAGAGAAACAGGCTAAATGCTCAGGAAAAGGAATTACTTAGCCAAAAAGAGGAAATTTCCATGCAGATACAACAGCTTGGGATGGAAATTCCCCAGTTAGCTATGGCTAATCAACAGATAGAGGAGGGGCTCGCGCAAATTGCTTCTGGAAAAGCACAGCTTCAATCTGCCCAGAAAGCTTTGGATGAAAAGAAGGAAGAGCTTGAAAAGGCGGAAGAGGAATTAGAGGAGGGAAAAGCAGATTATAAGGAAGCACAGGCGGAATTTGATGACAAGATAGCAGAAGCAGAGGAAAAAATCCGGGATGCAAGAAAAGAGCTTGCGGAAATAGAAGAACCGGATTATTATGTGCTGACAAGAGAGGCAAATATTGGATATGTCTGCTTTGAAAGTGATTCTGGCATTGTGGAAGGAATTGCAAATGTATTTCCGCTGTTTTTCTTTCTTGTAGCAGCGCTTGTATGCATTACTACCATGAACCGTATGGTGGAAGAGCAGCGAACCCAGATTGGAGTGTTAAAGGCGCTTGGCTATGGAGAAGGCGCCATTATGGGAAAATATATGTTTTATGCAGGCAGCGGAGCTGTTTCAGGCTGTATTTTGGGCTTTTATGCAGGAACCTGCTTGTTTCCGGCGGTTATTTGGGCGACTTATCAGATTATGTATAATACGTGTGGGATTTCCTATGTATTCAATGGAAAGCTTCTGATAGTATCGCTTGTGGTATCCCTGCTTTGCTCCATAGGAACCACATGGATTTCCTGCCGATATGAGTTGTTTTCCGTGGCAGCCGAGCTAATGCGGCCTAAGGCGCCAAGGGCAGGAAAAAGAATTTTACTGGAAAGAATCCCCTTTTTGTGGTCAAGGCTTAAATTTCTTCATAAAGTATCTTTAAGAAATTTGTTCCGCTACAAAAAAAGGTTTTTTATGATGGTAATCGGTATAAGTGGATGTACTGCCCTTTTGGTAACCGGATTTGGAATCAAGGATTCCATCGCAGATGTGGCAGTCCAGCAGTTTGAAGAAATACAAATCTTTCAGATGAGCGCCTCTCTAAAAGAAGAACTGAAAACAGAAAAAGCAGGCACAGTGGAAGAAATATTGGAAGCATGGGGCAAAGGCTATTGCCAGATACATGAATCTTCTATAGACTTGGTGGGAACGGATAACATAAAAGCAGTAAACCTTGTAATTGCCAGAGAAGAGGAACAGATTGGAGATTATGTAAACCTTCATACTGTCCGAAATGAAGCATTGCCATATCCAAAGAAGGGAGAAATCATTATTTCCAATAATCTGGCGGACTTATTTCATCTGAAGGTGGGTGATACGGTTACACTGCGGGATGAGGAATATAAAGAAATAAAGGCAGAGGTATCGGGCATTTTTGAAAATTATGTATACAATTATGTATATCTGAATAAAGAAACCTATAAGGAGTTTTACAAAAATGAGCCGGAATACAAGACTTTATATATCAATATAAAAGAAGGAAGGGATACTCATGAAGCAGCGGCGGCGCTGATGGATCAGGCACAGGTTTCGGCGGTTACTGTCAATCAGGATACAATGGAGCGATTTCGCACTATGATGGAAAGCCTGAATTATATCGTGCTTTTGATTATCGTATGTGCAGGCTTGCTTGCTTTTGTGGTGCTTTATAATCTGACCAATATCAATATTACGGAGCGCATTCGTGAAATTGCCACAATAAAAGTGCTTGGCTTTTTTAAGAACGAAACAGCATCCTATGTATTTCGTGAAAATATGGTGCTGACGGCATTGGGAGCTTTGCTGGGATTGCTTCTTGGAAAGCTTCTGCATACGTTTGTAATGCTCCAGATACAGATAGATATGGTTTCCTTTGATGTGCATATAAAGCCTGTAAGCTATATATACAGCTTACTTTTTACTTTTGGCTTTACTGCTATTGTAAATTTATTCATGTCCTTTAAGCTAGAAAAAATCAATATGGCAGAGTCCTTGAAAAGTGTAGATTAAACAGCACATCAGCAGTAGGCCCTGTCTATTTCAATGACGGAATAGTATTTAGGATCTAGTGAAGCTATTTTATCGGATAAATACTGTTTTACTTCCAAATCGGTTTTTTTGAACTCCATGGGAAGGAGTACGTCAAAAATAATATTCGTATGAGTAGGACCTTTTACAAGGCGGAAATCATGAAGATTTAAATCGGAATCATATTCCTTTAAGAAAGCGGTAATCTGCTCCTTTAACTGGTTGGTTTCTTCATCATCCTCAACAACAGGGTCCATGTGGATAACCGCATCGCATTTCAAGCCCTTCTTTAATGTTCGCTCAATGTTGTCAATAATATCATGAAGGCTTACCAGATCCCCATGGGCGGAAACCTCTGCATGAAGAGAAATCATAACCCGTCCGGGACCATAGTCATGGACGATTAAATCATGGATTCCAAGAATTTCATCATAAGAAGTAACGATTTCTTCAATTTGTTTTACAAATTCTCTGGAAGGGGGTTGCCCTAAAAGTGGGTTGATGGTATCCTTTGCAGCGCGGATTCCTGCAATGAAAATAAAGAGGCCAACCAGCACTCCGCAGTAGCCATCTATCAAAAGTCCTGTGGATTTGCTAATGAGAATTGCAAATAAAACAAATGAGGTGGCAATCATATCACTAAAGGAGTCAGAAGCAGTGGCGCACATTGCCGGGGAGTTTAATTTCTTTCCCAGCGAATGGTTATAAAAATACATATACAGCTTTATCAGGATGGAAAGCAGCAAGATAGCAATCACTAACGGACTGCTGGCAACTGCCTTCGGATGTATGATTTTCTGTATGGAAGAGCTAATCAATTCGTAAGCCATTAAAATAATGGCAACAGAAACTAAAAGCCCGGAAATATATTCAAATCTGCCATGGCCAAAGGGATGCCCCGGATCGGGCTTTTGCCCTGCAAGCTTAAAACCGATGAGGGTAATCAGAGAGGAGCCTGCATCAGACAAATTATTAAAAGCATCTGCAGTAATGGCAATGGAATGGCTCAGCATTCCAGCTAGAAACTTTACGCCAAATAAAAATACATTAAAGAAAATGCCGACCGCACCGCATAATACTCCGTATTTTCTGCGCACGTTGGGAGAGGTGATATCCTCCCTGTTTTTTATAAACAGCCTTGCAAAGAAAGAGACCATAATCAATACCTCATATCATTAAATAATAAAATTTATCATATCATTTCATTTTAAAGGTGTTTTCATGAAAATACAACAGTTTTTCTTGAAATATAAATATAAAACGTGTATAATTCATAAAGGTGTCCGGCTATGAGTTTTTGTGAGGAATATGCCAAAAGAGCGTAAGAACAGCAGAACTAAAAAATGGAATATCCGAAAAACTGCTAGAGCCATAAAGACAATATATAAGTATGAAAAAATAGTATATGCGCTAATAATAAAAAAGTGCATATAGCCCATAGAGGATAAGAACAGATGGGAAAGATAAAAAGTAAAATAAAAAAGATATAATCAGATAAATAACAGAAGGCAATAGATTCTATTATTATAAAAATATGGAAGAGGAGAATGAAAATGAGCAAAAAACCAACAGTATTGATGATTCTGGACGGATATGGACTGAATGAAAATCAAAAGGGAAACGCAGTGGCACAGGCAGAGACGCCTGTCATGGACAAGCTGATGAAGGAATATCCCTTTGTAAGAGGAAATGCCTCCGGCATGGCAGTAGGGCTTCCTGACGGACAGATGGGAAACTCTGAGGTAGGCCATTTGAATATGGGTGCAGGACGCATCGTATATCAGGAGCTTACCAGAATTACGAAAGAAATCAATGATGGCACATTCTTTGAAAATGAAGCATTGTTGAAGGCAGTGGAGAACTGTAAGAAAAATGATTCTGCATTTCATGCATTCGGGCTGCTGTCAGATGGGGGCGTCCATAGCCATAATACTCATCTTTATGGCTTGTTAGAGTTAGCAAAAAGAGAAGGGTTATCCAAAGTATATGTGCATTGCTTTTTAGACGGACGTGATACTCCTCCGGCATCAGGCAAAGAATTTGTGGAAGCCTTGGAAGCGGAAATGAAAAAAATCGGTGTAGGGCAGGTAGCTTCCGTTGCAGGACGTTACTATGCGATGGACAGGGATAACAATTATGACAGAGTAAAGCTAGCATATGATGCGCTGACAAAGGGTGAAGGATTGACGGCAGAAAGCGCTCCGGCAGCTATCCAGCAATCTTATGATAGAGAAGAAACAGATGAGTTTGTAAAGCCTACCGTAGTAGTAAAGGATGGAGCGCCGGTTGCGCTTATTCAGGAAAATGACAGCGTAGTATTCTTTAATTTCAGACCAGACCGGGCAAGAGAGATTACAAGAGCATTTTGTGATGATGAATTTACAGGCTTTGACAGAGGCGCAAGGATTCCACTTGTTTATGTATGTTTTTCTGATTATGACCCAACTATTCCAAATAAAGAAATTGCCTTTCATAAGATTGCAGTTACCAATACATTTGGCGAATGGTTAGCAGCAAATAACATGACGCAGGCGAGAATTGCAGAAACTGAAAAATATGCCCATGTAACCTTCTTTTTTAACGGTGGCGTAGAAGAGCCCAATAAAGGAGAAGACAGAATTTTAGTAAACTCTCCAAAGGTTGCCACTTATGACTTAAAGCCTGAAATGAGCGCTTATGAAGTATGTGATAAATTATGTGAGGCAATTACTTCCCAAAAATATGATGTCATCATTATCAACTTTGCAAACCCGGATATGGTAGGACATACCGGTGTGGAGGAAGCGGCTATTAAAGCTGTGGAAGCAGTAGATGAATGTGTAGGCAAAGCGGTGGAAGCGCTTAAGAGCGTGGATGGCACTATGTTTATCTGTGCGGACCATGGCAATGCAGAACAGTTGATTGATTATGAAACAGGCGCTCCTTTTACTGCTCATACTACCAATGAAGTGCCATTCATTTTGGTAAATTACAAGGAAGGCTATACATTAAGAGAAGGTGGCTGCCTTGCAGATATCATTCCTACATTAATTGAAGTAATGGGAATGGAGCAGCCTGTTGAAATGACAGGAAAATCCCTGTTGATAAAAAAATAGAAATGTGCCCGCATAACTCCAAACTTGAAAGGACATACTAAGCGAAAAAGATACTGAAGGTTAAACAGTAAAGGAGCTTAATATGAACTTATTTTTGGAAATAACAGATGTAAAGGGACGGGAAATTTTAGATTCCAGAGGAAATCCCACAGTAGAAGCCGAGGTTACTATAGAACATGTCATTACCGGAAGGGCTGCTGTTCCCTCCGGCGCCAGTACCGGACGGTTTGAAGCAGTGGAGCTTAGGGATGGGGAAACCAGATATTTTGGACTGGGCGTACAAAATGCCGTAAAAAATATCAATACAAAATTAAAGGCTGCACTAATCGGGAAAAATGCGCTGGAGCAGGGCATTATTGACAGAATTATCATGGAAACGGACGGAACGGAAAACAAAGGAAATCTGGGCGCAAATGCCACTCTTGGCGTATCCATGGCATGTGCAAAAGCGGCTGCCCTTGCCCTTGATCTGCCTTTATACAGATATCTTGGTGGAGTGGATACCTGTGTCCTTCCGGTTCCTATGATGAATATATTAAATGGCGGAAGACATGCGGATAATACGGTGGATCTGCAGGAATTTATGATTATGCCAGTAAAGGCAGACAGCTTTCATGAAGGGCTGCGGATTTGTGCAGAAATCTATCACAATTTAAAGAAGCTGTGCAAGCATAAGGGCTTGTCCACAGCAGTAGGAGATGAAGGCGGATTTGCTCCTGACCTTCCCGGCTCAAAGGAAGTGCTTTCTTTGATTGTGGAAGCAATAGAAGCAGCAGGCTACGAACCGGGAGACGAAATCAAGATAGCAATTGATGCAGCAGCCAGTGAATTGTATTCAGAGGAAACAGGTATGTACTATTTTCCGGGAGAAAGCGAAATGACCGGCTCGGATGTACAGAGAGATTCTAATGAAATGATATCTTATTATGAAGAGCTGATTGAAGAATTTCCCATTATTTCCATTGAAGACGGATTGTTTGAAGACGATTGGGATGGCTGGAAGGCAATGACGAAGCGGCTGGGAGATAAAATACAGTTAGTAGGAGATGACCTATTCGTAACGAACACCAAAAGACTGGATGCGGGAATAAAGTTAGGTGCCGCTAACGCAATTCTGGTAAAGGTAAACCAGATTGGAACATTGACGGAAGCAATGGACGCCATCAAGATGGCTCAGAAAAATGGCTATAAGGCTGTTGTTTCCCATCGTTCAGGGGAGACGGAGGATACTACCATTGCAGATTTGGCGGTGGCTATGAGCACTGGACAGATTAAGACAGGAGCGCCCTGCCGGACGGATCGTGTGGCAAAGTACAACCAGCTTCTTCGGATAGAGGAAGACTTAAAGGAATTTGGCAAGTATATGGATCCGTTTATGAAGATATAAAGAAATATAGGATTTTACAGAAATTGCCATCCTGTGCTGATATGATAGGATGGTAATTTTTTTATTAGGGCAATAAAGCTGAATAAGAGGACGTGGGAGCTGGCAGGGCATAAAAAAATCGGGGTAACAGGACTTGAACCTGCGACCTCTCGGCCCCCAGCCGAGCGCTCTACCAAACTGAGCCATACCCCGAAGTGACAACTGCCACGAGAATTATATTACCAAATTGTCAGGGAAATTACAAGAGAAAAATTTATTTTTCACGTAATTTCTGTAACAGTTCAGTTTCCAATATTTTTCCAATGCCCCTTTAATATAGAACGCCATAGTTTATTCAAGCAAAGCCTCCCATTCCTCCAAAAGCTCGGAGAGTCTTAAGGAAAGCATTTCCTGCTCTTTGGATATTTCCTGAAGCTTTGCTACATTTGTGCCATTTAACGGATTTAGAAGCTCTGCTTCTAATTCAGCCTGCCTTGCTTCGGCGGCTTCGATTTCTGCCTCGATTTTCTGGATGCGGTTTTCACGTTTTCGTTTTTCTGCCTGAAGCTTTTTCTGCTCCTGCCAATCTGCTTTTGTATCACTGATGGTTTCCGGCGCTTTAGCTGTATCTAAAGAAGAGGGCGCAGAGGGTAGAAGAGCAGCAGCCTCTTCATGTTTTTCCACATAGTAGTCATAGTTGCCAATATAATTATGGAAATTTCCATTTTCCAAATCCAAAATCCGGCTGGCAGTCTTATTGATAAAATAACGGTCATGAGATACATATAACAGGGTTCCTTCGTAATGGTTCAAGGCATTTTCCAAAATCTCCTTGGAGGTAATGTCTAAATGGTTGGTAGGCTCATCCAAAATCAGGAAATTGGCATTGGAGAGCATAAGCTTTGCAAGGCTGACACGGCCTTTTTCACCGCCACTTAAATCCTTGATTCGTTTAAATACATCATCCTGTGTAAATAAAAACGCTGCAAGAGTATTTCGGATTTCTGTATTTGTCATGGAAGGATATGTGTCGGAAATTTCATCAAAAAGGGTCTTATCCTCATGAAGTACATGATGCTCCTGATCATAATATCCGATTTCCACATTGGAACCGAGGCGGATGGTACCGAAATCATGCGTTTCCAGTCCATTCAGGATTTTTAGCAGAGTGGTCTTTCCGGTGCCGTTTTTTCCGATTATGGCAACATGCTCCCCACGTTTTATTTCAAAGGAAACGTGGGAAAATAAAGAGAGAGAGCCGTAAGCTTTTGCTAACTCATTAATCTGCAAAACATCATTGCCGCTTATCATTCTTGGAGTGAGAGTAAAATTCATATCATCCTTTAAGGTAACCGGCTTATCCAGTACTTCTATTTTGTTTAGCATTTTTTCACGGCTTTCAGCGCGCTTGATGGACTTTTCCCGGTTAAAGGACCTTAATTTTTCAATAACCTCTTCCTGATGTTTGATTTCCCTTTGCTGGTTTAGATAGGCATTCATTTCCGAAATGCGAAGTACTTCCTTTTTCTTTGCATAATCTGTATAATTTCCGGAAAAGGAAGTGACATTTCCATGCTCCACTTCAACAATCTTCTCGGCTATCTTATCCAGAAAATAGCGGTCATGGGACACAAGGATAACAGCGCCCTTGTAGCTGCGCAAATAAGTTTCCAGCCATGCAATGGATGCCATATCAAGATGGTTGGTAGGCTCATCAAGGATAATAAGGTCCGGCTGTTTTAAAAGTAGTTTGCCAAGAGCAACTCTTGTTTTCTGCCCGCCAGACAAAGTAGAAACGGATTTTGAAAAATCTTCCTCCAAAAATCCAAGTCCCTTTAAGACTCCGGTTACTTCGCTTTTATATGCATATCCGTTTTCCTGCTCAAATTGATGGGTAAAACGGGTATACTGTTCCATAAGTTCTTCCAAAGCCTGTCCTTTTGCCTGTTTCATGGACAACTCTGTAGTACGAATCTTTTCTTCTAAATCAATTAAATATTGCTTTACCGATAAGAGTTCCTCATAAATGGTTTGCTCCGTCTGCAGCTCCTGATGCTGGGCCAGATATCCTAAAGTCTTATCCTTTGCAAAGGTAATAATCCCCTGATCGGCGCTCAGCTCTCCCACAATAATTTTAAGCAAAGTGGATTTACCGGCGCCGTTGATGCCTACAATTGCGGCCTTTTCATAATCCTCTATGTGAAAGGAAGCATTTTTCAATATTTCATTTTCCCCAAATGCCTTCCAAACGCTTTGACAAGATAAAATCATAATTTATTCACCAATCACTTTCTAAAAAACTTATTCTAAGAAACTCTCTGATTTGTGACCTGTAATTTGTAAGTACAGATAACGGACATTTCAACTGATTATACTAAATTTTGGATGAAAAGAAAAGTGGAGGATTTTTGATTTTCGTTTTGGGAGAACTGTTACTTTTATAGAAATCTCTTCCCATATCCCCCTAGCAAACATAAGAAAATTATGGTAAACTTGACAACAAGAATAAAGTAGGAAAGTTTTTAGTAAACGATTGGCTTAAATTGTCGGGATTAAGAATAAAAAGCAATAGGATAAACCAATATGAAAAAAGCAACTATATGCATTCGAGTCATCAGCTTTTGTCTGATATTTTGTCTGTTATTTTCTCTAGCAACCCAAATCATGAAGGATAAAAGGTGTGAAGGGGAATATGACGTTACCAATAAGGTAAGGGGATTTTATAAGGAGCCGGAAAACAGTTTGGATTTTGTGTTTGTAGGCTCTAGTCAGCTTTATGCCCATGTGTCGCCGGCAGTTTTATATCGGGACTATGGGATTACGTCCTATGATTTTGCTGCCAATGAGCAGCCTTTATGTATCAGCTATTATTATATTAAAGAAGCATTGAAGCATCAAAGGCCAAAGGCAGTGGTGTTAGAGGTATTTACCATTTATGGAGATGATTATGAGGAAGAGGGGATAAACCATGTGAATCTGGATGATCTTCCATGGTCCATAAACAAGGTTCATGCTATTTTGGATGGAGTGCCAAGAGAGCTGCAATACTCTTATTTTTTTGAGCTTGCCAAATATCATTCCACATGGAGCGGCTTTTACGAGGGAAAATATGTATATACCTTCCAAAATCCCGTCAACGTAAATAAAGGTTATTCCCCCTTTATCGTCTACGGGGAATATAATGAGGAGGCTAAGGAAGAGGTTGTGCAGTGCAAGGAATGCACCGCCATTCCGGAAAGGGCGAAAAAATGGCTGTTAAAAATCATAGAGCTTTGCAGGAAGGAAAAGGTGGAGCTGGTTTTTTTAAAAACTCCCAATGGCAATCGGGAAAGGCAGATGTTATATAATTCTCTGGAAGTATTTTCAAAGGAACAGGATGTGCCGTTTTTGAACCTGAATACAATTTTAGATGGCGAGGCACATGTGAATGTGCTTCAGGCGGAAAGGATAAGCAAGCATATAGGAGAATATTTGTGGGAGCGGTATGAAATAAAAGATAAGCGGACAGATGGAAGGTTTCCTTATAAGGAGGAATGGGAAGAAAGCGTAAGAAGCTTTGAAAAGGCAAAAGAGGAATGCATGGAGGCAGAGCCCATGTGGTAGAAACAAAGCAGCCATAAATTTATAAAACAGAAAGTAGATACCATATTTAACAGGACAAGAAATAAAGGAGAAGAAAATGGAACAACAGCTTAGCAAGAAAAAATTTATAGTATCCAGTATTTTTATTATGTGTTTGGTTCTTGTAATCAAATACTTTGACAGGCTTATACTTGTTGTGGGAAAGCTATGGGGAGTGGCATATCCACTTATATTGGGAGCGGCAATTGCATATATTTTAAATATAGTTTTAAAAAAGGTGGAAAAGCTTTATTTTCCCAATAGTCAGAAAGCTTGGGCAAAGAAAAGCAGACGAATTGTAAGTATCTTTCTTTCTATCTTTTTGATTTTTGCAATTATAATGTTAATAGTTACTTTAATTGTGCCGGAGCTAGTCAATGCATTTTTGGTAATCGGCAGGGAAATTCCCATTGCATTTGAACAGGTAAAGCTATTTTTAGCGGATCATTCAAAGGAAATCCCTACGATAGAGAAATGGATTAATGGAATCAACATTGACTGGCCTGGCATGACAAAGAAAATCCTTGACTATGCTGGTAGTGGAGTAGGCGGTATTTTAAATTCCACCTTTTCTTTTGTGGGAGTTTTAACAAACGGAATTATCAATTTTGTAATTGCCCTTATTTTTGCCATCTATATACTGGCTGCAAAGGAAACGTTAGCCAGTCAGTCTGACAGAATGATTCAGGTATGCTTAAAAGAAAAGAACACTGCCCGATTAAAGAAGGTGATAAAGACGGCAGATGATACGTTTTCCAGCTTTATTATAGGGCAATGTACAGAAGCAGTAGTATTAGGAGTATTATGTACGCTTGGTATGCTTTTATGCAGGTTTCCCTATGCGCCTATGATTGGAGCCTTTGTAGGGGCAACGGCCTTGATACCGGTAGTGGGTGCATATCTTGGAGCTTTTGTAGGGGCTTTTATGATTTTGACTGTCAATCCCACAAAAGCGCTGCTGTTTGTTTTGTTTATTATTGTCCTTCAGCAGCTTGAGGGAAATTTAATCTATCCCAAGGTTGTGGGTTCTTCCATTGGACTTCCCGGTATATGGGTGCTGGCTGCCGTTACGGTAGGAGGCGGCATAGGCGGAGTGTTTGGAATGCTTTGCGGTGTTCCTGCTGCTGCAACTGTTTACAAGCTGATTGGAGAAAGCGTGCGGGAAAAGGAAGAAAAAAAGAAGAGTGCAATTGGAAAAAGAGAGACAAAATCTGGAAGAAATCAAAGGAGTGAAAGGTAGAAGGATTTTAGATGGGGAACAGCTTTCAGAAGGCGATAGAAATAATAAGAAAAAATCTACAATATTTCTAAATTGTTCCAATAAAATGGTTGAAAACAAGTGAAAATTACAAAAGTTGCACAAAAAAAAGAAAAAAAATTGTATACATTTATCAAAAAAAAATCATGACGAACAGATAAAAATATGATACTATAGATTTAGAAAATTATGTTTATGTTAATCAAGAATTTAACAGAATGATAATATATGTTAGGAGTGAATTGAATTATGAAATGTTTA
This sequence comes from Robinsoniella sp., assembly GCA_023664735.1. Classification (GTDB taxonomy): domain Bacteria; phylum Bacillota; class Clostridia; order Lachnospirales; family Lachnospiraceae; genus RGIG3040. Next base: position 13,679 of record JAMPFB010000056.1, read on the forward strand.
ATTTGTTCAGGTGATTCCGCCGGAGAAGTTTGTAACAAATGTATCAGGCTGGAAAAGATTTTATATCAAAAAGAATGGTCATATAAAGAAGGAATGTTTCTAAAAAAATCTGAAGATTACAGGATTGCGATTTCCAATATGCGTATTAGCGGAAGAGTAGCAATTTGTGATAATCCAAAGGGATTAAATTCTCGCTTGGATAATATGTCACATTACCTGATGAACGTAAAAGAATGTACGCAGGTTTCTTATCAGGGCAAGAAAACATTGATGATAGGCATTGAAAATAACACTGGGGAAAATGCAAGATATTCCAGATATTGTTTCCTGCCGGGCTTTGATGATGTGGAACAGCTTGTGAATGCAATTTTTGATGCTAAGAAAAAGGCAGCATCCTTAACAGAAAGGATTCGCCAGTCCAATGGTATTTCTACAGGTACCGTGGAGGTAACGCCTACCCAGACTTCAGCAGATATCAGAGTGTCTGCACAAGCGGCAGCGCCTACGCCAGCACCTGCTCCGGCGCCTATGCATACTTCGGGAGTATCATCAGCAGCCGCCGCTGTAGCCGCTGCAGCAGCAGCCAGACCGGTTACACCTGCTGCTTCGCCTATGCCAAAGCCGGCACCTGCTCCGGCTCCAGCAGCGCCTTCTACCTATGATACAGTGGCACTTTCCGGATTGGCAACGGATATCAATGAATTTGAAACAAAGATTAAGAAATTAAAAGTACTTCGTGACAACGGTATTTTAAGTGAAGAAGAATACTTAGAAGAAAAGAAGAAATTAGTAAGTATCTTCTAGTACATGTGAAGTTTACAACCGGACTGATAAGTTCGGTTGTTTTTTGCAAAGCTATTGATAATAATTATCATTTGGAGAAGAGAATATGACGTTATATGAAGGAAAAATTGGAAACTCTTACGAGATTTCAGGAGTTTTTGTGGAAGAAAACATTACAAGACGATTAGAGGCCCTTGGACTGAATGCTAAAACAATTGTAACGATTTTGAACCGGAAAAGAAAAGGCGCTATGATTATAAAGGTCCGGGGAACCCGTTTGGCAATTGGAAAACACATTGCAAAGAGCATTGAAGTGAAGGGGGAGAAACTATAAATGGGCGAAATGATACATGTGGCATTTGTGGGAAACCCCAATTGCGGAAAGACTACTCTTTTTAATGCCATTACAGGCTCTAAGTTAAAGGTGGCTAACTGGCCGGGAGTGACGGTAGAGAAAAAAGAAGGACAGGCCAGATATAAGAATACTCCTCTGACAATTGTAGACACGCCGGGAATTTACTCGCTTACTTGTTATACCATTGAGGAGCAGGTAACAAGAAACTGTGTCATGGATGATGAAATAGATGTAATCGTCAATATTGTGGATGCTTCCAGCTTAGAAAGGAATCTTTATCTGACGTTACAGTTGTTAGAGCTTGGAAAGCCAGTAATCCTTGCTTTGAATATGATGGACGTGGTAAGGGAGCGGGGAATGGAAATCGATTTGCACCGACTTCCGGAAATGCTGGGAGATATTCCAGTGGTGCCTGTTTCCGCTGCAAAAAGGGAGGGGCTTGATATTCTGCTTCATGCAGTAAAGCATCACCATATGGAAAGTCCAAGGCTGATGGAAGGAAAGCTTCCGTTTACCTATCCGGAGCCCATTGAGACGAGGATTGAAAAGCTTCAGGTAATGCTGAGTGCCCATTATCCCGGTCATCATCATATACGGTGGCATGCCATAAAGCTTCTTGAGTGGGACGAGCAGGTACGGAAGGAGCATCCCATGTCCATTGTGAACGTGGCAGATAAAAATTATGAGAAGGACATCATTCATGCTAAATATAATTACATAGAGACTATTGTGGAGGAAGTGGTGTTTTACAAGGAAAAGCAGGCAGCAAGCACGGATAAGGTGGACCGGCTGCTAACCCATCCTGTTTTTGGAGTGCCTATTTTTCTCTGTATTATGGCACTGGTGTTCTTTCTTACTTTTACAGTGGGAGATGCCCTGAAGGGTGCGTTTGAGGAAGGGCTTTCTCTTTTTTCCGGCTTTGCGGAACAGATATTGCTTGGAATAAATGCTTCTGATTGGCTTGTTTCCCTAATTGTGGACGGTATTATTGCAGGTGTGGGAGGAATTTTGACGTTTTTGCCTAATATATTTATTTTATTTCTTGCCCTTGCCATTTTAGAGGATAGCGGCTATATGGCAAGAGTTGCTTACGTGATGGACAGCATTATGGGAAAAGCAGGACTGTCTGGAAAAGCATTTCTTCCCATGGTGCTGGGCTTTGGCTGTACGGTTCCGGCAATTATGGCAACAAGGGCGCTGGAAACGGAAAAGGACAGAAGAAGGACTATGCTCATTGCACCATTTATGTCCTGTTCTGCCAGACTGCCCATTTATGTGCTGTTTGCGGATATGTTTTTTGGAAGGTATGCTCCTATTGCCAGCTTTTCCATGTATGTAATCGGGCTGTTCATTGCAATTCTGATTGCCCTGATTTTGAATTTTAAGGACAAGGGAAAGGAAAACGAAAGCCTGCTCATTGAACTGCCGGAGTATAAGAAGCCAAACGCAAAGACAATCCGCATTTATGTATGGAATAAAATAAAGGATTATCTTACAAAGGCGGGAACCACTATTTTTATAGCATCTATTTTAATCTGGTTTTTGCTGAATTTTGGCATGAAAGGCATGGTGACGGGCCCGGAGGAAAGCTTTGGAGCCATGATTGGAAAGATTCTGGTGCCGGTGTTAAAGCCAGCCGGACTTGGCATGTGGCAGATAGTGGTTGCTTTGATTTCCGGCATTTCTGCAAAGGAAGTGGTGGTGTCTAGCTTTGCGGTGCTGTTTGGGATTTCCAATGCCAACTCCCCGGAGGGAATGGCAGTGATTTTGACCCACATCAGACAGGGAATTCCGGATTTTGGCATGTTAAATAGTTATTCTTTGATGTTGTTTTGTCTGCTTTATACACCATGCATTGCTACGATAGCTACCATAAAGAAGGAAAGCGGATCCCTTAAATTTACAGCAAAGATGCTGGTATTTCAGTTAGTGCTTGCTTATTTGGTTAGTGTGGTATTCTTTCAGGTGGGAAGCTTATGTATGAGGGTGTGGTAGGAGTCTGTAAGGAGGAGTTTTTGTAACGTTATAAGTTTTTTATATTTTCGGTATAGAATGAGGAAATAGAAATAATGATATAAGGTATAAAAATATTCAAAATTAAGTAGACTTTATATTTTGTTTGTGGTATAGTATTAATTGTAGCAGAAAGTAATCAGGATAGGAGGATATTTATGATGTCAGATAGCGAAAAACTGGATTTGATTTTATCCGATATGCAAGGCATGAAAAGTGAGATTCACGATATGAAAGACGACATGCAAGGCATGAAAAGTGAGATCCATGATATGAAAGACGATATGCAGGAAGTCAAGCAAAAAGTATCTAAAATTGATTTGACTTTGGAGAACGAAATTCGGGTTAATATTCAACGTGTGGCAGAAGGGCACCTTGACTTATCCCGAAATCTGCATGAAGCCATGAGACCAAGCAATGAAGTGGAAATGCTTGCAATAAAGGTTCGTATGCTGGAAACAGATGTGAAGGAATTAAAAGAAAAAATTTCTTAAATCTATATTAAATCTAAGGGTTGGTAGTGGTTAAGAGGATACAACAGAGGAATTTTTTTGAAGGTAACGGCTAAGCCGGACGCAACAGAGAGAGGAGAGTGGATTGGCTTTTCGTGTTTTTGATGGCGCTTTTCCTAAACAGCCTTGAAAGGTTATGGCTACCGAAAAGGCAGTTAAGGAAAAGTGCCATCAAAAACAAGAAAGCCAATCCACTCTCCTCCCTCTGTTGCTGTTTTGTGGCAGACTGTACTAAAAAAGAGTTTCCCCATCTTTACCAGAAAAAGCTGTCTGTTACAAAAGATAAGTAACAGTTCAGCCTTTTCTAGTAAAGATGGATAAACGGATGCGGCATAGGGGC
>JAMPFB010000057.1 GCA_023664735.1 Robinsoniella sp.
ATACCTCGCTAAGCGCTGGCGTTTTTATAAGGGCTCCTTCAGAAAACATGCTCTGTACGAAACCCGCTCTGGCGCCTGTGGGCTGCTCCTGCTGGTTATCGAAAAGCCTTAAGGTAGTTTTATGTATATGGTAAATGTATATGATAAATGTACATGTTATCAGCAATTATATCCTTCTTTAAACCAAGCAACCAGTAGTGGAAGCCGAAGAACAGCAAAAGAGGGGTGTGGCAGGGTGGCGGCATTGTTTTTTATGGCGCTTTTACTTAACAGGCTGCTAGATAACCTAGGGCAAAATTGCCACGGATGGCAATTTTAGGCATATTGCGCCACGGACGGCGCTATATGCCGACCCGGCAGCCATCCACTTCCTTCCCCAGCCTGTTTAGTAAAAGCGCCATAAAAAACAATGCCGCCACCCTGCCACACCCCTCTTTTGCGTCCCCCTCCACACTTTCCCCAAAAGGAGACCTCCTCATGCTAAACCAATACATCTACAAAAACAACCGCAAACTAAGATGCGGCTTCACCACCGGCTCCTGTGCCGCTGCTGCTGCCAAAGCTGCCGCAAGTATACTTTTATCAGGAACCGAAATAAAAGAAGTATCCATTACCACTCCAAAAGGAATCCTGCTTTCCCTTCCCATAGAGCGGATGGAAAGGCAAAAAGAAGCAGTAAGCTGTGCCATAAGAAAAGACAGTGGTGATGATGCGGATGTCACTAATGGCATTTTGGTGTATGCTTCCGTTTCCAGAACAAAAAGGGAATTTCTGGTAGAAGGCGGAATTGGTATAGGAAGGGTTACCAGACCCGGCTTGGAACAGCCGGTAGGGGCTGCAGCCATTAACCGGGTGCCCAGACAGATGATATTGGAAGCCTTGCAGGAAGCAGCCGAAGAAGCGGGCTATGAAGGAGGATTGTCTGCAGTGATTTCGATTCCGGAGGGAATAGAAATTGCAAAGAAAACCTTTAATCCCCGGCTTGGCATTGAAGGTGGAATTTCTGTTCTTGGAACTTCCGGCATTGTAGAGCCTATGAGTGAAAGGGCGCTGCTTGAGACTATACATGCAGAAATGAAGCAGCAGGCGGCGGAAGGGCGAAAATACCTTATTATCACACCGGGAAATTACGGAAGTGATTTTATAAGGGACGTGCTCCATATAAATCTGGAGCATTGTATGAAATGCAGTAATTTTATAGGGGAAACCATTGACATGGCATATGAATTTAAGCTGGAGGGTCTGCTTTTAGTAGGACATATAGGCAAGCTTGTAAAGCTGGGAGCAGGAGTCATGAATACTCATTCCAAATGGGCGGATGCCAGAATGGAAACCTTATGTGCTGCTGCATTAAGGGCAGGCTGTGATTTGGAAACCACAAAAAAAATCCTTGCCTGCAATACAACTGAGGAAGCCGTGACCTTGCTGGAAGAAAAAGGAATGTTAAAAGAAACAATGAATGAATTGTCTGGGAAGATGGAAGAACATCTTACAAGGAGAGCCTTTCAGGGACTTCATATAGGAGCCATCTTTTTTTCCAATGAGCAAGGTATTTTGGGACATACTTCAAAGGCAGCGGATTTGCTGGAGCTTTGCAGAAAGGAAATAAAATAATTATGGTGTATTTTGTAGGAGCGGGGCCGGGAGCAGCAGATTTGATTACACTTAGGGGCTATAGGCTTTTAAGGGAGGCAGATATTATCGTTTATGCAGGCTCTCTGGTAAATGAAGAATTGTTAGCGGAAAGAAAAGAGGGCTGTCAGGTATACAACAGCGCCTATATGACCTTGGAGGAAGTGCTGAAGGTGCTTATAGAAGGAGAAAAAGCCGGAAAGCTGACTGTCAGGCTCCATACAGGCGACCCTTGTTTATATGGAGCAATAAAGGAGCAGATGGATGCCTTAAAAAAACAGCGGATTGCCTATGAAGTATGTCCGGGAGTCAGCAGCTTTTGTGGAGCTGCTGCGGCCTTGAAGGAAGAATATACGCTGCCGGAGGTTTCACAGACGGTTATTATTACAAGAATGGCAGGTCGTACCAAAGTGCCAAAAAAGGAAGCCTTGGAGCTTCTTGCTTCTCATGAGGCTTCCATGGTGATATTTTTAAGCACAGGACTTTTGCCGGAAGTAAAGGAAAGGCTGCTTTTGGGAGGTTACAGGGAGGATACGCCATGTGCCATTGTATATAAAGCCACATGGCCGGAAGAAAAAATTATAAGAGGAGAGCTAAGGGAGCTTCCAGAAATGGCGGCAAAAAATGGAATTAGCAAGACGGCTTTGATTGTGGTAGGAGACTTTTTGAAAAGTGATTATCAGCTTTCCAAGCTGTACGATAAACACTTTACTACAGAGTTTCGACAAGGAATAGAAGAATGAAAATAGTGATTATTTCTTTTACAAAAAAAGGAATGGAATGGAACAGGAAGCTTACCGGGCTTTGGCGAGCATCCTGCCCGGATGGAATGGATAGGGAAGTAACAGGCTATAGCTTTTGGAAATTTGCCGCTAACGGGCTGGAAAGCTTTGAAAAACTGGATGATGTTATAAAGCAATGCTTTCAAAAGGTGGATGGGATATTAGTGATTGGAAGCACTGGGATTGCAGTCAGGGCAATTGCACCGTACCTGCGGGGAAAAGAGAAAGACCCGGCGGTGCTTGTGATGGATGAGATGGGAGAGCACGTGATTTCCCTGCTGTCGGGACATTTAGGAGGCGCTAACCGCTGGTGCATGGAAACCGCTTACCTAACAGGCGCAAAGCCGGTGATTACTACGGCAACCGATTTAAACCATAAGTTTGCCGTGGATAACTTCGCAAAAGAAAATCATTTACGCATTCTGGATATGAAAAAGATAAAGGAAATTTCCGGTGATATTTTGCAGGGAAAGAGAATCCGGCTGAAAAGTGATTTCCCAATTAGGGGAAGGCTTCCGAAAGAGCTTGCTTTTATGGAGGATGAAGCCAAAGAACAGGAATTTAGTAAAATACGGATTAGAATTTCTTATCAGGAACTGGAAGAAGCAGAAAATCCAAATCCATGGGAATGCCGGTTAATGCCTATGGATGTTATGGTTGGCATGGGATGCAGGAAAGGAAAAGGGGCAGAGGAATTATATTCTTTTCTGGCAGATACATTAAAGGCAAAGGACATTTCCGAAAAAAGGATTCGCAGCATCTGTTCCATCGAAAATAAAAAAGAAGAGGAAGGCCTGAAAAAACTGGCAGAGTATTTGCAGGTTCCCTTTGTTACTTATACAAAGGAGCAATTAGGAAGCCTTACAGGGGATTTTTCTTCTTCAGAATTTGTAAAAAAGACAGTAGGCGTGGAAAATGTTTGTGAGCGGAGTGCAGCCTATGGGGAAGAAAAAGGAGAGTTTCTGGTTCGGAAGCAGACAAGGGATGGAATGAGCCTTGCGGTGTATCGGCTGCCGGTGGATATTGAAATATGTTTTTGAGCGGAAAAAGCAGGCAATGGATATATAAAACAGTGAGGAGTCAGATTTATTGTAGGATTTCAGGCTGATATCCGGAAATGAACGGTAAACGGCAATCGGAAATAATAAGAAAGCAATCAGGTGAAAATATATGTTATACATCATAGGATTTGGTCCCGGTGGTATAAACGGGATGACAATGGAAGCAAAAAAGGCTTTGGATAACAGCCAGATGATAGTCGGATATTCGGTTTATGTGGAATTGTTAAAGCCGTATTATAAGGAAAAGGAATTTTATTCCACTCCTATGAAGCAGGAAAAAGAACGCTGTTTATGGGCGTTGGAAAGAGCGGAGGAAGGAAAACAGGTTTCCTTGGTGTGCAGTGGCGACAGCGGTATTTATGGAATGGCAAGTCTGATCTATGAGCTGATGGAGCAGAAGGGGAAGCAGGGGGATTTTTCAGGAACAGAAGTAAAGGTAATTGCAGGAGTAACAGCCGCAAGCAGCGGCGGAGCTGTTTTAGGAGCGCCTTTATCCCATGATTTTGCAGTTATCAGCTTAAGCGACCTGATGACACCCCTTTGGTTGATTGAAAAAAGGATTGCCCATGCTGCAATGAGTGATATGGCTATTTGCCTTTACAATCCCTCCAGCAAAAAAAGAGCAGACTATTTGAAAAGAGCCTGCGAAATTGTGTTAACCTATCAGAAGCCGGAAACAGTGTGTGGTTATGTAAAAAATATCGGAAGAGAAGGAGAAACAATGGCTGTCCTTTCCCTGAAGGAATTAAAGGATGCGAAGGTGGATATGTTTACCACAGTGTTTATCGGAAACAGCGCCACCAGAAATATAGACGGAAAAATGGTAACGCCAAGAGGCTACTTTGGTGATGTGATAGGTTCTGGTACTTAATGTGACAACCTCCATTGCGTTAAAAATACCCTATGGGGATTCTGCAAAAAATATTGTAAAAAAATTAGGGATTGGCAGGACATGAGAAATGAATTAATATTGATAGTAAGAAATGGGTTTTCACCGTACATTTTGCTACGGCTTGCTCGTTTCTTTTTTTATCGCTAGAATGTCGTACAGATATTTCCTGCCATTTTCGATTATTAATCAATACTATATATTATCTTGAAAAGTATTTGGAGACATATTGTGATTACCATAGATGTGAAATCAAAAAAATCAGACCATTAAAACTCAAGTAGAACAGGTGTTAGATTTTTTGGTAGAGAAAGGCTCTACAATTGGTTTTATGCTACGTGATGAATTATAAGATAATAAATATAGACTTAGAAATGCCATATGAAATGTATGTAAATTGATTTGCTGCTCTGGCTTGTTGATGTAGAAATAAACTTCAACAGTATAAGAGCTCAAGCCCCAAAAGAGTGCTTAGGATATTAACTCGGCATCACTTCGTACGGTATAGTTAGAACAATGCAAGTATCGGGGAATTAGACTCAATCTGGAAAAAATCAGTCCTTGTCAACTACACAGACGCATATTATAATATAGATAAAGAAAAGGGGAAATGCTATGACAGAGAAGGCCTTTGAGGAACTGCAAATTAAGGATGATTTCATGTTTAGTGTTATTATGAGAAATCCGAAGTTTTGTAAACCTTTTTTAGAACGGATACTTAACATAAAAATATCCCACATCGAATATCCTAAGTCGCAGGCGATAATAGATATTTCCGCAGATGCAAAAAGCGTACGATTGGATATCTATGTGGAGGATGGAAAAGAAACCGTTTATAATATTGAAATGCAGACAACAGAGAATAGAAACCTGCCAAAGCGAACAAGATATTATCAGGGAATGATAGACTTGAATATTTTGGAAAAGGGAGATAATTACAAAGACTTGAAACGGAGTTTTGTTATTTTGGTATGTACCTTTGATTTGTTTGGCGAGGGAAGGCACATTTATACCTTTGAAAACCGTTGTATTCAAAATCTGGAGTTGAGCTTGGGTGACGATACAACAAAGATTATTTTAAATACTAAGGGAACAATGGATGATGTTACACCGGAAATGAAAAAGTTGCTTGATTTTATTGACGGGAAAGAGCCAGAGGATGACTTTACCAGAGAATTAGATGAGGCAGTGCAGTCTGTCAGAAAGAATGAAAAATGGAGGTTGGATTATATGACTTTGCAGATGAATTATCAGGAAAAATATGAGCAGGGTGTTGAGCAGGAGAAAAGACAATCTGCATTGAGGATGATAGAAGCAGGAAAATTATCTTCAGAAGAAATCGCATTGTATTCTGGACTTTCTCTTGAACGAGTATTTGAACTGGAAAAGGAATTGCAACCAGTATAATGTTTGTTGCCTAAACTCTGTCGGATTTGTAGTGCTTCTATTTTGCTTCTAAAATTTTTAGAAGTCTTACGATAATAGAAATAATATGCGAAATAGATGGATTGAAAAATATAAAACAGACACAAAAGTATCTTACAATCATATACGTGAGACGAGCTCGAATAGTCGGAGCTAAGCCGTAAACACAAGGGTTTGGGGCTTTTCCAGCTCTCTGATTCCGTATATTCTTCAGGCAGTTCATTTCCAATAAAAATACGTTCTGCATTTTCAGCGATTTCGTAATAGTCCCCGACATATCCTTCAAAATATTGCTTTACATTATCCCAGTCAATCTGCCATTTTGTGTTCGTGGTTTTGGCATTGTATATTAGCTCCTATGATAGTTAGCGTGTCTCATTTTCTGCGCTTTATGAGTTTAAACTGAACTGACTGCGAAAACGGTTGTAAAAGTGCACGGAAATCAATTTTTAGTCAACCGCTTCCTTCCCACAGGCGCCAAAACGGGTCTTGGACAGAAATGTTTCTTCGTCGCCACGCTTTCGCTCTATAAAAACGCAGCAGTGCTAAGCTCGAAAATACCTCGCTAAGCGCTGGCGTTTTTATAAGGGCTCCTTAAGAAATATTTCTGTCCAAGACCCGTTTTGGCGCCTGTGAGAAGGGAGTGGCTGACTAAAAATTGATTTCCGTGGTAAAAGTGAGACTACATTGACATTTTTCGCAAAAGCGATTATAGTATATACAATTGATTCAGTATATAATTAAGCCTGAAGAAAAGGCAGAATAAGAGGTAAAGAATGATAGAAGGTTACATAACGGTACAGGATACAGCAAAAAAATGGGGTATTACAGTAAGAAGCGTACAGATAATGTGTGCAGAAGGAAAAATTAAGGGTGTAACAAAATTTGGTAAGGCTTGGGCTATTCCGGTTGATGCACAGAAGCCCACTGATAACAGGGTAGTTACAGGAGAGTACTGTAATTGGAGAAAGAGGTCATCAGATGAAGCCGGAAAATAGAAATTTTCAGATTGCCGAGCTTCCTGTGGGTAGTGTAACAGCAGGATACATGGCAGATATTTTATTGTTTGGAGGAACAAAAGAAGGAAGGCTTCTGAGTGAATACATAAAAGAAACAGGCAAAAGCGCAGTGGTATATGTAGCTACGGAATATGGCGAAAGTCTTATGGAGGATATCGGACAGAAAAAGGAACGGAAAGCCGAACAGGAAAACAGGAGGAAAAGCCAGCAGGAAACCGGCCAGATAAAAGTGGCTGCAGGCAGGCTGAACTGGCAGCAGATGGCGGAGCAGATGAGATATTATGCTCCAAAGCTTGTCATTGACGGGACACATCCTTATGCCAAAGAGGTAACCGAAAATATAAGAAAAGCATGTCAGGAAACTAGCTGTTCTTATATCCGTTTAAGACGTGAGGAAGAAGGAGGACATTATGAGGGAATTTACTGGGTAGAAGACAGTAGGGAAGCGGCTGCTTATCTAAAGGAAAAGAAAGGCAATATTTTATTAACCACCGGAAGCAAGGAGCTGGAAGAATTTCTGTGCATTCCTGCTTATGAGGAGCGGATTTATGTGAGAATACTGCCTGTTCCGGAAATGGTAAAAAAGTGCCTTGAGCTTGGCATTCAGGGAAAAAACTTGATTTGTATGCAGGGTCCCTTTTCCAAAGAGCTGAATTTGGCAATGCTTAGGGAATTTCAAATTTCCTATATGGTAACAAAGGAATCCGGAAAAGCAGGGGGATTTCCGGAAAAAATAGCTGCGGCAAAAGAAGCGAGAACCAAAGTGGTAGGAATCAAAAGGCCAAGAGAGGAAAAGGGCTGTTCCATGGAAGAGATAAAAATGCGGATAAGCTCCATATAACCGAAGCAGGTGTGCAGAATAGAGCCGGAGAAAGGATAACGGGATGAAACAGGTAAGCATTATTGGAACTGGAATGGGGACCGAGGCAACTCTTACGATAGAGGGAAAGCGGGAAATTGAGCAGGCAAAGCTGCTTATTGGGGCAAAGCGTGTTTTAGCAGGTTTTAGCAGGGAATCCGGAAAAGAGTTTTTGGAGGAATATAAAGAGGAAGCTGTTTTAGAAGCCATCTGGCAGTCTAAAGCGGATAGGATTGCTGTGCTGATGTCTGGAGACGTGGGTTTTTACAGCGGCGCTAAAAGGCTTTACCCATTGTTAAAGGAAAGCTGTCAGGTACGGTTGATTCCCGGTATTTCGTCTCTTTCTTATTTTTCTGCAAGACTTGGGATTTCTTGGGAGGATGCGGCAATTATCAGTATTCATGGCAGAAGGGAAAATGTGCTGCAGGCAGTAAAAGGGAATACGAAGCTATTTCTTTTGGGAGGCGGCAGCTTTCATGAGACGATAAAAGAGTTGGTAGACGGTGGCATGGGTGAAAAAAGAGCATATATTGGCGAAAATCTTTCCTATGAAACAGAAAAGATTTCTACAGGAACCTTACAGGAGCTGTCCCAAAAGGAATATGAGCCTTTATCCGTTATGCTGATTTTAAATGAACAGCCGGAATGTAAAATGCCATATGGGATTCCGGAAGAAAGCTTTGTCCGGGGAAATGTTCCTATTACGAAAAGTGAAGTAAGGGCAGTTGCTATGAGTAAGTTAGCGGTTGCAAACCACGAAATTCTGTATGACATTGGAGCAGGAACAGGCTCTGTTTCCGTAGAAATGGCTCTTGCGGCTTTTGGTGGAAGGGTATATGCCATAGAAGGCAAAGAGGAAGCAATCAGTCTTATAAAGGAAAACAAAAGAAAATTTGGGCTTGCCAATCTGGAGATTATAGAAGGAATGGCGCCAAAAGCAATGGAGCCTTTAGAAAAGCCCCATGCCGCTTTTATAGGAGGAAGCAGCGGAAAAATAGATGAAATCATCAAATTGCTTCTTCATAAAAATCCCCATGTGAGAATTGTCTTAAGCGCCATTGCCATTGAAACGGTGGGGAAAGTGCTGGAGCTGTGCCGGGAATTGTCCATAAGTAAGGTGGAAATCGTACAGGTGGCAGTTTCAAAAGCAAGGGAGATGGGAAATGTCCATATGCTCATGGGACAGAATCCTATATATATCATTACTATCAATGCTTAGAGGATAAGCTACAGGTTTTTGGAAGGGAGAGCCGTTATGGAAAAAAGAGCCGTAAATCGAGTGCTGCTTGCGGGAACGGGAAGTGGAAGCGGAAAAACCACAATTACCTGTGGGATTTTGAATTGCCTGCAGAAAAGAGGGCTTATGCCGGCATCCTTTAAATGCGGACCGGATTATATCGATTCTATGTTTCATAGCAGGGTGCTTGATATTCCTACGGGAAATCTGGACAGCTTCTTTTCAGACAGGACAGTTTTGAACCAGCTTTTATTGGAAAACAGTAAGGGAAAGGACATTGCAATCATAGAAGGGGTCATGGGCTATTATGACGGGATAGGATTTTTGGAAAAGGGAAGCAGTAAAGAAATTGCAGAGCTTACAAAAACTCCGGTGGTTCTTATTGTAAACTGCAAGGGAATGAGCAATTCCATTGGCGCTCTATTAAAGGGGTTTGTTTCCTACCGTTCTCCTTCCCTGATAAAAGGGGTAATATTTAACCGGCTTTCTCCGGGGCTTTATGAAGGAGCAAAGCAGTTAGCAAAGGAGAATGGATTGATGCCCTTAGGCTATCTGCCCCCTTTGAAAAATGAGCTTTTTCAAAGCAGGCATCTTGGGCTTGTTACGGCAGAAGAAATAGAAGGCTTTCGGGAAAAGATAGAGGAGCTTTCCAATGAGCTTGAAAAGACTGTGGACATTCCGGGGCTTTTGCAGCTTGCACAGAAGGCTGAGCTGATAGAGGGGCAGGCTGTGCAGTCATTTTCAGAGGAATCAGATTCCGGGCGGCAGGTTAAAGACAGCCATAAGGAAACAGAGCTGCAGGCGCCTGTCATAGCCATAGCAAGGGACCATGCCTTTTGCTTTTTATACAAGGATAATGTGGATTATTTAAAAAGGGCAGGCTGTGAAATCAAATATTTCAGCCCCTTAAAGGATAAGTCCCTTCCCGCTGGCACAAGTGGGCTGATTCTTAGCGGGGGCTATCCGGAGCTGTATGCAAAGGAGCTTTCTGAAAATTATCCCTTAAGGGAAGAAATAAACAGGGTGGTTTTGCAGGGAATGCCCTGCATTGCAGAATGTGGTGGCTTTTTATATCTGCATGAAGGGCTGGTTGATGAAAGTGGTGTGGAATATCCCATGGCAGGAGTGGTGCATGGAAAATGTTTTCCTGCTGGCAGGCTTTCCCGGTTTGGATATATTACTATGGAAGCAAAGGAAGGAGGGCTTCTTTGTGAAAAGGGAGCTTTCCTTACGGCGCATGAGTTCCATTACTGGGAAAGTCAACATCCGGGCAGCAGCTTTCATGCAGTAAAACCGGGAAATGGAAAAAGCTGGGAGGCTGCCCTTATGACAGAATCCCTTTATGCAGGCTTTCCTCATTTGTATTTTTACAGCAATGAAAAGGCGGCAAAAAGGTTTATAAAACAGGCAGGACAATATAGTAGGACGCAAAAGGAAAAAGAGAGAAAAGCATGAGCATATTTCAGGATTATAATAAAAAAATCAAAGAACCAAACAAACGGGCAATGGAACAGGCAAAAGCCCATTGGGACAGCATTGCCAAGCCTTTGGAGGGGCTTGGCAGATTAGAGGATATCCTTATCCGGATTGCAGGCATGACGAAAACGGCAGATGTGTCCATAGAAAAAAGAGGCTTGATTGCCATGTGCGCAGACAATGGCATTGTGGAAGAGGGAGTTACCCAGACGGATAAAAGCGTTACGGCAATTGTGGCGGCAAATATGGCTGCTGGGTTAGCAAGTGTGAACCGTATGTGCCAAATTGCCCGTGTGGATGTGATGGCAGTGGATATTGGAATTGATAAGGATACAAAAGACACGGGGCTTTTACAAAAGAAAGCAGCCTATGGCACAAAAAATTTCTTAAAGGAGCCTGCCATGACAAAAGAGGAAGCAAAACAGGCAATCTTGACAGGCATGGAACTGGTAAAGGAGTGTCAGGAAAAAGGCTATGAAATTCTGGCAACCGGGGAAATGGGAATTGGAAATACTACAACAAGCAGCGCTTTGGCAAGCGTGCTTTTAGATTTGCCGCCGGAGCTTGTGACAGGAAAGGGCGCAGGGCTTAGCAGGAGCGGCATAGAGAAAAAAGTAAGCGTAATCAAAGAAGGAATTTCAAAGTATCAGCTAAAGGCGGAGGAGCCCTTTGAAGCATTAAGGTGTGTGGGGGGACTGGATATAGCAGGTCTTACAGGGGTATTTCTGGGAGGGGCTTTGTATGGGATTCCCATTGTGATAGACGGAGTTATCAGTGCAGTGGCGGCGCTTACGGCTGTAAGGCTTTGTCCAAAAGTAAAGGGATATCTGATAGCTTCTCATCAGGGAAAGGAGCCGGCAAGCAGGGCAGTCATGGAAGCTTTGGGCTTATCCCCTATCATACATGGAAATCTAGCATTGGGAGAGGGAACCGGAGCAGCGCTGCTTTTTCCCATGCTTGATATGGCTCTTTCCGTATATAAGGAAAATGCCACCTTTGAGCAGGTGCAGATAGAAGCCTATCAGCATTTCCAGTAGAAGAAAAAGGTAACAGTTCAGCCCACAGGCGCAGAGATGGTTTCCAGCGAAGCCTGTTTTCTGCGTCGCCACGTTTTCGCTCTATAAAAACGCAGCAGTGCTAAGCTCGAAACTACCTCGCTAAGCGCTGGCGTTTTTATAAGGGCTCCTTCAGAAAACGTGCTTCGTGGGAAACCATCTCTGCGCCTGTGGGCTGAACTGTAAGGGAGGAAATATGTTTCTTGTAATTACAGGCGGAAGTGGAAGCGGGAAATCAGAATATGGAGAAGAACGGGCTGTTTCACTTGCACAGGGAGCCCCTCTTTTATATGTGGCCGCCATGGAGCCCTTTTCAGAGGAAGCAAGGGAACGAATTGCCCGCCACAGGGCAATGAGGGAAGGAAAGGGCTTTGTGACGATAGAACAGTACCGGGATATAGGAAACCTTATAGTTCCAAAGGAAGCCACCGTTTTGCTGGAATGTATGTCCAATCTGCTTGCCAATGAAATGTATGCGGATACAAAGAGGGAAAGGGAAGAAATTCCTATCTGGAAGAGACTTTCCAAAGAAGTGGCTGGGCTAGGGAAAAGGTGCAGGAATTTAATCGTCATTACCAATGAGGTGTTTTCAGACGGAGTGGATTATGAAGAAGAAACAGAGCGCTATATACAGTATCTGGCTAATATCAATGCGGAGCTGTTTTACAATGCGGATGAAGTATATGAGGCGGTTTACGGGATTCCGGTTTTATTAAAGAAGAAGGGCAATGGTAACAAATAAGGAGACGATGATGACAATATTACAATCCATGGTAATTGCATTTGCCATGTATTCTAAAATTCCCATGCCAAAGGTGGAATGGAATGAAAAAAACATGAAATATGCCATTTGTTTTTTTCCTATGGTGGGAGCAGTCATAGGGCTTTGTATGGCAGGCTGGTGGAAACTTTCCGGCATATTGCACTTGGGAACGGTTGCTTATAGCTTACTTGGAGCGCTGATTCCTTTGCTATTGACAGGCGGGATTCATATAGACGGTTATATGGATACCATGGACGCCATCCATTCCTATGGCAGCAGAGAACAGAAGCTTTCCATATTAAAAGATCCCCATATTGGAGCATTTGCAGTGATTACCTTGCTTATGTATTATCTTGCTTATATAGGTATGTATTCTGAAATAGCTAAAGAACAGGCAGTGCTTACGCTTGCCCTTGGCTTTGTGCTTTCCCGGATATTAAGCGGACTTACCCTTGTGTGGTTTCCGGGAGCAAAAAAGGAAGGGCTTCTTTATGAGTTTTCCTCGAAAGCACACAAAAAGGCAGTAAGAATAGTCTTGTCCGTCAGCCTGCTTGTCTGCTTTGCTGCCATGGTCTATGTATATCCGATAGGAGCATTGGGCGCAGCTATAGGAAATGGTATTCTTTTTTGCTATTATTACAGAAAATCCGGGCTGGAGCTTGGAGGAATTACCGGGGATCTGGCAGGCTGGTTTTTATGCCTGAGCGAGCTTGTGACATTGTTCTGTTTATGGATATTGGGCAGGCTTTAAAAAATACCGAAGAAGCAAAAAGAAAGGGTAACAGTTCAGCCCACAGGCATAGAGGGAGTGGTATAAAACAGCATAGAAACAGGAGGCAGGGAGTGGCATGGAATTATATATTGGTGGAAAAGGACAGGGAAAGCTTTTTTATGTGTGCAGAAGGCTGGGCTTAAAGGAGCAGGAAGTTCTGGAAGGAAGTGTTGCTTCTGTGGAAGAGGCGCTGGCCTGTAAAGCGGTGAATCATTTTCATCTTTTTATAAAGAAGGTGATGGAAGAGGGAGGGGATGCCTTGGAGGTTATGGAAAGGTTAGCGAAAATTAACAGCAATATGGTCATTATTTGTGATGAAATTGGCTGTGGAATCGTGCCCCTTGAAAAAAAAGAACGGGATTACAGAGAGATGGTGGGACGCACTATGTGTCTTGCAGCAAAGAAGGCGGATAGGGTAGTAAGAATTGTGGCAGGGCTGCCATGGCAGATCAAGTAAGCTGAAGCAGGTTTTACGCAGAATCAGTTTTACACAGAATTGGTTTTACACAGAGCATGTTTTCTACGTCGCCACGCTCTCGCTCTATAAAAACGCAGCAGTGCTAAGCTCGAAAATACCTCGCTAAGCGCTGGCGTTTTTATAAGGGCTCCTTAAGAAAACATGCTCTGTGTAAAACCTGCTCTGACGCCTGTGGACTGGACTGAACTGTTATGAAAAGAGGAAGGTATATGGAGATATTGTTGCTTCGTCATGGCATGACAAAAGGAAATCAGGAAAAAAAATATATTGGGATTACCGATGAGGGACTGCTTGCGCAGGAAAAAGACAGACTTTTAGAAAAAAGCCGGGGCGGGTGTTATCCAAAAGCAGATATGGTATTTATAAGCCCCATGAGGCGCTGTATGGAAACTGCCGAGCTGCTTTACCCGGCTCTGGAAAAACATTTTGTGGAATCCTTTGTGGAATGTGATTTTGGATTGTTTGAAGGAAAAAATTACGAGCAGCTGAAAGAGGAAGCGGTTTATCAGAAGTGGCTTTTATCCAATGGAACCATGGACTTTCCAAAAGGGGAAGGAATCAGCCATTTCAAAAGCCGGTGTGTCAGTGGCTTTTTTGAAATGCTAAGTAAAGTGCAGGGAGAAATGAAGGAAGAACGAAAAGAAGGAATAAGAGAAGAAATAAGAGAAGAAACAACCGTTGCCTGCATTGTTCATGGAGGCACGATTATGTCCATTTTAGAGGCGCTTGCAGTCCCTAAAAAAAGCTACTTTGATTATCAGGTAAAGAATGGGGAAGGCTATCTTTGCACATGGAAGGAGGAAAAGCTTTGGATCGGGCAATATGTATCTTAGCCGGTTTTTTGCTGGACTTACTTTTAGGCGATCCTTATTGGCTGCCGCATCCCATAAGGCTGATAGGAGCGCTTATAGGCAGGCTGGAAAAATGGCTTAGGAAGGAAGGGAAAGGGCAGAGGCAGATGCTGGTCCGGGGCGGGGTGCTTGTGGTTTTTGTGCTGTGTGCTTCTACGGCTGTCCCGCTTATGCTGTTAGTAGCGGCTTACCGGATTCATCATGTACTGGGGCTTTTTTTGGAAACCATAATGTGTTATCAGATTTTAGCGGTAAAAAGCTTAAAAGTGGAAAGCATGAAGGTATATGCGGCTCTTTCCGGAAAAGATTTGGAGGGGGCAAGAAAGGCTGTTTCCATGATTGTGGGAAGGGATACTATGACACTTGATGAAAAAGGAATTATCAAGGCGGCAGTGGAAACGGTGGCGGAAAATACATCGGATGGAGTCATTGCGCCGTTATGCTTTTTAGCGCTTGGCGGAGCGGCTTTTGGCTTTTTTTATAAAGCGGTCAATACGATGGATTCCATGATAGGTTATAAAAATGAAGCTTACCTGTATTTTGGAAGGGCAGCGGCAAAGTTGGATGACTTATGTAATTATATTCCATCCAGATTAGCTGCCATGCTTATGACAGCCGCTTCCTTTTTTCTGGGATATGACTGGAAAAATGCAGCCCGTATCCATAAAAGGGATGGAAGGAACCATGCCAGCCCTAATTCGGCACAGACAGAATCGGTTTGTGCGGGAGCCCTGCAGGTATGTCTGGCAGGAGATGCCTATTATTTTGGGAAAAAAGTTTCAAAGCCCACCATAGGGGAGGAGCTTCGGGAAATAGAAGCAGAAGATATAAAAAGAGCCAATGGACTGCTTTATAGTACAGCAGTGCTTATGGTGGTTCTGTTGGAAGTTATCATAATGGGAGTTTCAATATGGCTAAAAATTTAATGATACAGGGAACTATGTCAAATGCCGGAAAAAGCATTATAACGGCTGGAATTTTACGGGTGCTGATGCAGGATGGATATAAGGCTGCTCCCTTTAAGTCCCAGAATATGGCGCTAAATTCCTTTATTACAAGGGATGGGCTGGAAATGGGCAGGGCACAGGTCATGCAGGCGGAGGCGGCAGGCATTGAGCCGGATGCCGCCATGAATCCCATTTTGCTAAAGCCTACCAGCGATGTGGGCTCACAGGTAATCGTAAATGGGGAAGTGGTGGGAAATATGTCTGCAAAGGATTATTTTTCCTATAAAAAGACTTTAATTCCGGAAATTGTGAAAGCATATGAAAGTCTTGATAAGCAATATGACTGCATTGTATTAGAAGGCGCCGGAAGTCCCGCAGAAATCAATTTAAAAAAAGATGATATTGTCAATATGGGAATGGCGGAGCTGGTAGATGCTCCGGTACTGCTTGTGGGGGATATTGACAGAGGAGGTGTATTTGCCCAGCTAATAGGCACGATTATGCTTCTTGAGAAGCAGGAAAAAGAGCGAATCAAGGGGCTTATTATCAATAAGTTCAGGGGAGATAAATCCATCCTGAAGCCGGGAGTGGACATGCTTTACGAAAGGTGCGGCATTCCCATTACCGGAGTGGTTCCTTATGTGCAGCTAGACATTGATGATGAGGACAGTCTTTCGGAACGTTTTTCCAAAAAGGAGGCAAAAGGACTGATTGATATTGCAGTAATCAGGCTTCCCCATATTTCCAATTTCACGGATTTCAATTGTCTGGAGGGCAGGGAGGATGTGTCTCTTCGATATGTAAGCCATGTTTCCATGCTGGGGGAGCCTGACTTGATTTTTCTTCCGGGTACGAAAAATACTATGGGAGATTTAAAATGGATGCGGGAAAACGGGCTGGAAGCTGCCATTAAGAAGCTGGCGGCAGGGGGGAGCCTTGTTTTTGGCATTTGTGGCGGCTATCAGATGCTTGGCGAAGAGTTATCTGACCCGAAGCAGCTAGAGGCAGGGGGAACTATGGCAGGAATGGGACTTCTGCCTGTGAGAACTGTTTTTCAAAAGGAAAAGACCCGGACGAGAGTGGAGGGCAGGGTGCTTTCTTGTGAGGGAAGCTATAAGCAGTTAGCAGGAGCTTCTTTTACCGGATATGAAATACACATGGGGAAAACTATCAGAAAGGAAAAAGAAGCGCCCTTTTCTGCCATAAAAAGCGGGGAAGGGGAAAGGGAAGAAGGGTGCTTTGGCAGGAATGGGGCTGGAACCTATGTGCATGGCATATTGGATGAAGGAGATTTTGCAAGGAAGCTTTTGAAACTGCTTTATGAAAGAAAAGGGATTGTGTATCATGAGGGAAGCGGGATTTCCCGCTGGGAATATAAGAACAGGCAGTATGATTTGCTGGCGGATGCTATACGGAATCATATGGACATGAAGGCTGTTTATGAAATAATGGGATTGTAGATGAAAGGTTTATGAAATTGATATATAGAGTTTAAATGTAGATGTAAAAAGGTGAGGTGTGTCGCAGATGGATTTGGAGCAGATAAGTCCTATGGAAATTGAGAAAAGGAGCTTTGAAATTATAGAGTCGGAGTTAAAGAGGGAGCATACTGCAAAGATTAAGCCTATTGTAAAACGGGTCATTCATACAACGGCGGATTTTTCTTATGAGGATACTCTATGTTTTTCGGAAGGGGCAGTGGACAAGGCTCTTCTTGCTTTAAAGGGGGGCGCCTCCATTGTGACGGATACGAATATGGCAAAGGCGGGAATCAATAAAAAAGCTTTGGCAGCATATGGAGGGTGTGTACATTGCTTTATGGCGGATGAGGATGTGGCAAAGGAGGCAAAGGCAAGAAGCATTACCAGAGCTGCCGTCAGTATGGAGAAGGCCGCCGCCAGAAAGGAAGATTTTATATTTGCAATAGGAAATGCACCTACTGCGCTGATACGGCTTTATGAGATGATACAGGCAGGAGAAATCCATCCGCTTTTGATTATTGGAGTGCCTGTAGGCTTTGTAAATGTGGTGGAGGCAAAGGAATTGATTATGTCTTTAAAGGTGCCGTATATTGTGGCAAGGGGAAGAAAGGGAGGGAGCAATGTGGCAGCGGCAATCTGTAATGGACTTTTGTATATGGAAGGGAAACGACCGGCACAGTAATGGTAACGGTAACGGTAACGGTTCAGCCTTTGCAGGTAAAGATGTATAAACGGACGTGGGAGGGGCAGAGTATAGGATAGTCTTCCGGACACGCTCTCGCTCTGCAAAGACGCAGCGGTACTAATG
>JAMPFB010000058.1 GCA_023664735.1 Robinsoniella sp.
GGAGGTGCATTATGAAACACAGAGTAAAAGTAACGGTAATTGATAAGAAACTGTACCCGGAATTACAGGAGAAATACTGCTTGGAACCGGATGCCGGTGCGTGTCCCTGTTACAATGTCGGGGATGAATTTATTTTTGAAAGGGATGAGGAAAACGACCATTTCTGGCATGGTGGGCTGAATACGCTTGTGAAGACGTCAGCCGATCCGGATACGGTTGCAGGGGGACCGAAAATGCCGCACTGTTCGGAGGCATGGGACGCTGTTGCAAGGTATATTTATGCGGGACTGCAGGGTGGCTCAATTATGAAAGGCTGGATGAAACATGAGAATGAAATGATTGCCTGCTGTTCCGATGGGACGAGGCCGGTTATTTTTAAGATTGAAAGATTGGATGAGGAGGAATAGGCTGTGAATGAAATCATAAAAGCAATGGAAGAACGCAGGAGCATCCGTAAATTTAAGGCGGATATGCCTGCAAAAGAGGAGTTTGAAATGGAAGAATGGAAAAAATTCCTTGCAGATGTCGGAGTTGAGGGCGAATGGGAAGGAATAGGACATCTGGCAGTCGGCTATGTGGATGGGGAAATTCCGAAAGCAGCAGAGCGTAAAGAAGGCAGGGTATTTTGGGTTGAATAGCATTACATTCCATATTCTCTTAAAAACAGTAATGAGAAAGGCGGCTGCTTATGGGAAAAAACCTATGTGATGGCTTGGAATGTCATTCTGAAAAGCAGGCAGCAGCTTGCAGGAAAGTGGAAGGAGCAGATGTAGGGAAAGGATAAACCAAAAAACAAATAAAGAGAGAAAATAAAAATTGGTTATTATTAGTGACAATTAATGATATAGAAACAAACAGTTTGCTTTCCCGATTAAAACTATTAAAAGACTATTCAGATATACTGGTTGCATATAGTAATAAATAATACATATTTTGTAGGCGGATTTGG
This sequence comes from Robinsoniella sp., assembly GCA_023664735.1. GTDB lineage: Bacteria > Bacillota > Clostridia > Lachnospirales > Lachnospiraceae > RGIG3040. The sequence goes on from JAMPFB010000058.1 coordinate 950, forward strand.
AGTTTATAATATAATTCATGTTCAATCAGATATGGGAGCAACGAATGGGAGATGTAATTATTCCTAAAAAAATTCTTCAGTATGAAACTGCAAAGATATCGAATGGAAGTACAATACCTAGAGGTGCTGATACAGAAGCCGGGGAGTATTAACGAATAGGTTTAAATCATGCATGGACTGGAAATATCTGTTAGAGGATGGTAAGGTTGCAAAAAAATATATGGGGACGGTATTGTCAGGTGAAAAATTATTGGATGGCAAAAATTACAGAGATAAATTACATGGTTCATTTCCGGAAGCTATTGGTGGTGAAATGGAGGGTGCAGGATTAGCAAGTGTTGCTATGGCTAATAATCTGTATGAGTGGATTATTGTAAAAGGAATTTGTGATTGGGGATATGATAAGCAAAGTGAAAATAAGGATAAATATGCGGATAAGCAAATTGATGAGAAATGTCTGGAGTTATGGGGTATTATGTTTGAAAGGCAGTTGGGGTCTGTAAGAGAGAGTAGTAGAAAACTAATGGAAAGATAATTGCTTGAATTTGACAGTTGCAAGTACAAGGGATTTAAGCTGTTGGAGGAATAGTATATGAAAGATGACAAAAAAGATATGCAGAGTGAAATCATCATATATCAAACAGAAGATGGAAATACAAAAATAGATGTTAAGTTTGAAGATGAAACGGTTTGGCTTACACAGTCTCAGTTATGTGAGTTGTACCAGACCAGTAAATCTAATATCAGTGAACATATTAAACATATATTTGAAGAGGGAGAATTAGACGATGTTTCAGTTGTTCGGAAATTCCGAACAACTGGTGCTGATGGCAAGAACTATAATATTATTCATTATAATCTTGATATGATAATATCTCTTGGATATCGTGTGAAATCTTTAATTGCCACGCAATTTCGGCGTTGGGCAACTGAACGTTTAAAAGAATATATGATAAAAGGCTTTACAATGGATGATGAGCGGTTAAAAAATTTAGGTGGAGGAAACTACTGGAAAGAATTATTAGACCGCATACGGGATATTCGATCATCTGAAAAGGTGATGTATCGACAGGTACTTGACCTCTATGCTACCAGCATAGATTATAACCCGAAAAGCAGCGAGTCTATAGCTTTTTTTAAGATGGTACAGAATAAGTTGCATTATGCGACACATGGACATACAGCAGCGGAAAGATTACTGTATCTGAAGTTGAACGACTGAAAACAAAAGAATATACAAAATCATTATTCCGCTCCACAGATTATCCGGCAGTTGCAGACCACAGAACAGACAATATGGGGAATTCCGTTCATAAAAGATACAGGACGAAAGCATTGCAGTTTAATGGTGCTGATATTTATATTTCTACGCAGTTCTTTGAGTCTGATCGGGACGCTGTGATTGAATGGTACAAGAAGCATTTGATTTAATAAAAAATAGGTCACACAGTAATTGGACAGCAAAAGAGCAATGGGCGTTGCATAATTTAGAAATAGGTATATATTAGACGGTACCTGGGGAGACATTGGATTTCTTGCGGGGATAAAAAGCAACAGCGAGGTGATATGGGGTGAACAAAGATCCATTTAAGGAATATATCAAAGAATCCGAACCGGCGAAGCGGGACAAGAGCTATGCATGGCATACGGCCATTGGCCTGCAGGCGGTTGATGGGCTAAAAACATCAGACTATCTGGTGTATACTGCCATCCGGAATATCGAGGGCGAGATATCCTTTGAAGAGGCAAATGCACTTTTGCAGACCTACTATGAGGAAAATCCTACCCGTGATGCGTTAGACCGTACCGAGGAGGCTGACAAAGTCTCGGCTCGGATTGCAGCGCTTATTTCCGAACGTGCCTTCAGTTTTACACCAAACGAGTATCTTTCCGTTCACAGGAAGCTATTCACTGGTATTTATTCTCATGCCGGGTGCATCCGGGACTATAATATCACAAAGAAGGAATGGGTGCTGAATGGAGAGACCGTGCTTTACGGGAGCGCCACGGAACTACGGACAACATTGGACTATGACTTTTCCGAAGAAAAGAAGTTTTCCTATAAGAATCTCTCTATGGATGAGATCATCCACCATCTTGCACTATTTGTATCCAGACTGTGGCAGATCCATGTATTCGGTGAGGGCAATACCAGAGCTACGGCGGTATTTTTCATCAAGTATTTGCGTATGCTGGGATTTGATGTGACAAACGATATTTTTGCCGAGAATGCATGGTACTTTCGTAATTCTCTGGTCAGGGCAAACTATAACGACCTGAAGAATGGCATTCATGAAACAACAGAGTTTCTTGAGGTGTTTCTGCGTAATCTTCTGCTGAATGAAAAACACCCACTCCATAACAGGGCATTGCACATCAGTGGGACATTCAAAGAGCCAGAAAAAGCGTACATTGACTCTGAAAAAGCGAACATTGGCGCAAAAAAAGTGAACATTGAAGATGTTTTTACGGCAAAGACCGCTGCTCATGTTCAGACGTTACGGGAGATTTTAGGTTCCAAGATTGCATTTGGAAGGTCGGATGTTCAGAGGGCACTTGGTCTGAAGCCGACAAGAAGCTCGGCGCTTTTGCGTGAAATGGCGGAACATGAGATCATCGAGCCGGTGACCGGACACGGAAAAGGAAAGTATCGCTTCCGGTAGGTGTATTTGCAATGTCACCTAAGAAGTAGATAGCAGCTATGAAGGTTGCTTTTGTCCTTTTCAAGCGAATCAACAAAAATAAATAATTTTTTTGATTGCGTCTGTTAACGTCAATTGTTGTGCATGTGTTTAATGCTTATATAGTTCTGTTTCATAGTGAACACCTCCTAATATTATAAGCTAATAGTATGTATAGTCCCTTTTCAACAATCGTAATAGTCCAGCCCGCAGGCGCAGGACGGGTTTTCCACAGAGAATGTGGGCAAAACTGTTATCAATAATCAAAAATTTCAGAAATTTAGCCAAATTTCAATTATAAAGTTACTGTTCAGATTCGCTGTTTCGTGTTATATTATTTAGAAACTCCTGCATAGAGTTTTGCAAACTCATAAGCTTATATCCGACGGTGGTGAAGTTACACGTTATAAAGTACTTTATGAGAATATTACGCAGCCGATTATGGCTGTGAAGGCAAAGAGTATAGAAACCACTATAATTGCGGAAATGTAAAATGCCCTTTGCCACTTTCATGAACTGGACCATGCAGATGAAAGAGGAAAATCGCTAGGAAAGCGAGGGGAGCAAAGCAAATGGAAGATTTAACAGTGTCAACACAAAACGGAATTTTAACCGTCCGCGTTGGCGCAATTATTAGGAAACATAATAAAATACTCATGATAGGAAATGAACGTTCGGACTATTACTATTCTGTCGGCGGTAGAGTAAAATTTGGAGAAACTGCCGAAGAAGCTGTTGTAAGAGAAGTGTATGAGGAAACTGGTGTCAGGATGGAAGTGGAACGTTTAGGCTTTATTCACGAAAATTTCTTTATTGGGGATGCCAAAACGAATTTTGGAAAGAAAATATATGAGATTTCTTTTTACTTTTACATGAAGGTGCCAAAGGATTTTGAGCCTGTATGCAATAGCTTTACAGAAGATAAGCAGAAGGAACATTTATTTTGGATAGATAGAAATACCGATAAGAAATATTACCCGGAATTTTTTAGGGAAGAATTGAAAAATGTGTCCAGTGAGATAAAACACTTTGTGACAAAAGATATATAATGTTATTCAGTTACAGATTAGCCTGTATATCATGTATCGGATAATTAAGAAAGAGCAGAGGAAAAAGATGAAGGAAAAGATTGTTCTAGCAGATGTTTTATATATCAAAACAGACGAATCTTATTATGTTTTGGAAGGAACAGGCAAATATGCAGATGACTATAAAGCAGGCTCGATGTGGGAAGTATTTCAATTATTAAGAGAAGATGGCTGGGAAAAGCGTGGCAAGGTTCAAAGAAGCGATGGTTCCCCTGAAATACTCGGATTATTTTGAGGTATCGTTAGATGTAGAAGAAAATGTGGTTTCCTTATGTAGTAACTGCCATAATTGGGTACATTATGGAAAAGGGGCAGAAAAACTGTTGGAGCTCTTATTTGAAGAGCGCAGACAGTTATTAGAGCAGGCAGGTATTAAAATAACGCTGGAAGATTTGCTGGAAATGTATTTATAACAAACAGGAGGGAAAAAATTATGTGCACAGCAGCAACATACAAAACAAAGGATTTTTATTTCGGACGGACATTGGATTATGAGTTTTCCTATGGGGATGAGATAGTGGTAACTCCTCGCAATTATTGCTTTGATTTCCGAAACAATGGCAAAATGGAAAACCACTATGCAATAATTGGCATGGCTCATGTGGCAGAGGATTATCCGCTGTATTATGATGGGGTAAACGAAAAAGGGCTTGGAATGGCAGGCCTGAATTTTGTGGGAAATGCAGAATATAAAGATTTGGTGCAGGATAAGGACAATGTGGCAGTGTTTGAATTTATACCATGGATTTTAGCACAATGTGCTTCCGTAAAAGAAGCAAGGGCATTATTGGAAAAAATCAACCTTGTCCATACTCCGTTTAATGAAAAACTGCCGGTGGCATCCCTGCACTGGATAATTGCAGACAAAACGGAAGCCATTACAGTGGAATCGGTGAAAGAGGGCATATTTGTATATGACAATCCGGTAGGAGTGCTGACCAACAATCCGCCATTTGAACAGCAGATGTTTCAGTTAAACAACTATATGAACCTTTCCGCTAGGAATCCGGAAAATCATTTTGCTCCATCGCTGTCATTACAGGCATACAGCCGGGGCATGGGAGCCTTGGGACTGCCGGGAGACTTATCTTCCCAATCCCGTTTTGTCAGGGTTGCTTTTGTAAAAATGAATTCTATTTCAGGGGATTCGGAAGCGGAAAGCGTCAGTCAGTTTTTCCATATCCTTGGTTCCGTAGACCAGCAGCGGGGCTGTTGTCTGGTAGAAGAGGGAAAATATGAGATTACCATTTACACATCCTGCTGCAATGCAGATAAAGGTATTTATTATTATAACTCTTATGAAAACCATCAGATTAGCGGGGTGGACATGCATAAAGAAGAGTTGGATGGTGATAAGCTTTTCAGGTATCCGTTGATTCAGGGAGAACAGATTAGGATGCAGAATTAAGGAAAGGATTCATTTGCAGCAATATAGTTGGGGATATGCAAGAGTATCTGAAAGTGATAGCAATATTTGAGCATTAGTTTTATTTGATATAATAGCAGGCATTGAATCATGGAAAGCGAAAGGAGCCCCCAAAAATTGGAAGTCTACTACACAGAGGACGATAAACAAATAGCGCAAGGCATAAAAACCTATCTGGAAGCAAAAGGCTTTCACGTAACTGTCTTAGAAACCATTTCCGCCACCAAACATGCTCTGTTGAAAAAGCAGCCTTCCATTATCCTCATTGACTGGAATCTGCCGGATGGAAGCGGCGATTTGTTATGCGGCTGGATACGAAGGCGTTTCGGAGACAGCCTTCCAATTTTGTTTTTGACGGTAAAGGGAGAGACGGAAGATATCGTAAAAGGATTTCAGAACGGGGCAGATGACTATATAGTAAAGCCCTTTGAACTGGAGATATTGTATTCCCGAATGATGGCAATATTGCGCAGGGCGGGGAAGGATAAGGCAGATAAGCTGTTTTGCGATGAGATTTGTTTGGACAGGGAAAAGCTGCAGGTGTGCCATGGAGAGCGGGAAGTGCTGCTAAGCCATATGGAATATCAGGTATTGCAGCAGCTTATGGAAAATAAGGGAAAGACAGTTACCAGAAAGAAACTGTTGGAAGAAATATGGGATTCCAATGGAAATTTTGTAAATGATAATACATTGACAGTGACAATGAAGCGGCTTAGGGAAAAGCTTGGAAACCCGGCATGTATAAAAACAGTCCGAAGCTTTGGCTATCGTATGGAGGACACTTTATGATACAAGGCAAAAGATGGATGAATGGACAATTGGAGTTTTGGATAGTGATAGGGGCTTTTTTAGTTTTAGAAAGCCTTTTCTTTTTGCTCTTGTTTTTTTACTTTAGCAGGCAGAAACGAAAGCGGATTGAGGAACTGACTGCTTATCTGGAACAGGTGAATCTGCAGGGGACGGGAACTATGCTACAGCAAAGGGAGGATGATTTTTCATTGCTGCAGGACGAAATCTATAAAACAGTAACTGCCTTATATCAAACAAGGGAAAATGCTTTACGGGCAAAGGAAAATTATGCGGATAATCTGGCAAACATTGCCCACCAGCTAAAAACCCCTATTACAGCAGCCTCTGTTTCCCTGCAGCTTTTGAAAGAAAAGGAAACATCCCCTTATGTGGAGCAGGCCCTTGGGCAGTTAGAACGATTGAGTGTTTTGGAGGAGGGGCTGCTTCGGCTTTCACGCATTGATTCCGGACATTTAAAGCTGGAACGGGAATTAGTGGATATTTATACCGTATTAAATCTTGCGACGGATAACCTGCGGGAGCTGTTGGATAAGAAGCAGGTAACGGTGGAAATTCCGGAGCATGACTGTGTTTCCATATGTGGAGATATGGACTGGACTATGGAGGCTTTCATCAATTTATTGAAAAACTGTATGGAGCATTCGGCAGCAGGCAGGAAAATTTATTGTGATTATGTAAAAAATCCGCTGTATACGGAAGTCTTAATATGGGATGAAGGTAAGGGCTTTGCAAAAGAAGACCTGCCTTATCTTTTTAACCGTTTTTATCGGGGGAAAAATGCCGGGGAAGGCGGTATTGGCATAGGGCTTGCCCTTGCCAAGTCTATTTTCGAGCTGCAAAACGGAACAATACGGGCAAGGAACCTGCCGGATGGAGGAGCCTGCTTTGAGGTCAGGTTTTACAGTCACTGAGCTGTCACTTTTCTATGTTACAATGAAATGGTAGCAGGCATATGATTAGAGCATGGAAAGGAAGAAGCAGATGGAGATTTTGAAATGTCAGGGACTAAGGAAGGTATATGGCGCCGGCAATAATCAGGTAATAGCTTTGGAGCATATAGACTTATCCATAGAGAAGGGGGAATTTGTAGCAATCGTAGGGGCTTCCGGCTCCGGAAAATCCACCTTGCTGCATATACTTGGAAGCGTAGACAAGCCTACGGCGGGGAAGGTCATCATAGAAGGAACGGATCTTTCTACCTTAAATCGGACAAGGGCGGCAATTTTCAGGCGCAGAAAGGTGGGGCTGATTTATCAGTTTTACAATCTGATTCCTACCATGACTATCCGGAAAAATATTCTTATGCCTCTTTTGTTAGATAAGAGAAAACCAAATATGGAGTATTTTGGGCAGATTGTAAGTTCTCTGGGAATTGAGGACAAGCTGGAAGCGCTTCCAAACCAGTTATCAGGAGGGCAGCAGCAGCGGGCGGCAATTGCCCGTTCCCTGATTTATCGTCCGGCATTGCTTTTGGCAGATGAGCCTACCGGCAATCTGGATCAGAAAAATTCAAAAGAAATCATAGACATGCTGAAGCTATCCAACCGCAATCTGCAGCAGACGATTTTGCTAATTACCCATGATGAAAAGGTGGCATTAGAGGCAGACCGGATTGTGACTATAGAGGATGGACGGATTCTCAGCGATGAGAAACGGGGGTGAGAGGCATGTGGAAGAATTACTCCATAGGGTATATAAAACATAACCGGGCCAGCGGCATTTCCATTATGGCAGCCTCTTTCATTGCAGCTGTGTTTCTCTCTTTTTTGTGCAGTCTGTTTTATAATTTCTGGCTGGATAACATAGAAGGAACCAAGTTAAAGGATGGGAACTGGCATGGGCGCATTACCGGAGAAATAAATAAGGATGATCTTGCTAAGCTCAATCACTTTGCCAATGTGGAAAGGGCAGTTATCAATGAGGAGTTATCCGGAGAACAGGGAATCGTGGTGGATGTGTATTTTTATAATAAAAGAACCGTCTGTCAGGACATGACAGAACTAATCAGTTCTCTTGGGCTTACAGAATATACCATCGACTATAATTATCAGCTTTTATCCCTGTATTTTATACGGATTCCGGGTGATTCGATGCCAAGGCTTCTCATGCCGGTTTATCTGGCTGTTGTGATACTTGTGTGTGTTTCTCTTGTTCTGGTAATTCACAATTCTTTTGCCGTGTCCATGAACAGCAGAATCCACCAGTTTGGAATTTTTTCCAGTATAGGGGCAGCGCCGGGGCAAATCCGGGTCTGTCTGCTGCAGGAGGCTCTTATACTTTCCATAGCGCCCATTCTGCTTGGGATTTTGGTGGGAATTGTTTTCAGCTTTGGTACAGTACGAGCCATGAGCGATTTTGCAGCCAATCTTTCAGGAGGGCGGCAGGCGGTCTTTCATTGTCATCCGCTGGTTGTGGCGGCTATCTTTCTACTATCTGCGTTTACGGTGGTTGTTTCCGCATGGATTCCGGCTGGAAAGCTAAGCAGGCTGACGCCCCTTGAAGCAATCCGGGGGACGGGCGAACTGCAGTTAAAAAAGAAAAAAAGGATTGTGTTATCCGCTTTGTTTGGAATAGAAGGGGAACTGGCAGGAAATGCATGTAAGGCACAAAGAAAGGCTCTTCGCACTACAACTCTTTCCCTGACCTTTGCTTTTTTGGGATTTATGCTGATGCAATGCTTTTTTACACTTTCCGGCATTAGTACAAATCACACCTATTTTGAAGCCTATCAGGATGTATGGGATGTGATGGTAACAGTAAGGGACACTAAAATAGAGGAATTTAAGCCAATGGAGCAAATACAAAAGATGCAGGGAGTGCGAAACAGCATCATTTACCAGAAGGCAGAGGCGGTAAGCAGCATTCCGGCAGAAAACATCAGTAGGGAGCTGGCTGCAACAGGTGGTTTGGAAGCAGTAGCCGGTTCTGGTATAGTTGCTGCAGAAAATTCTTTTCTGATAAAAGCACCTATTGTAATTCTGGATGACAAAAGCTTTGGGGAATATTGTGAGCAGATTGGCATTATGCCAAAAACGGATGGAACCATTCTTGTGAACCGGATATGGGACAGCAGAAACAGTAATTTCCGCTATCGGAAATACATTCCTTATATTACGGAAAACAGAAATTCTATTACTTTGCAAAGCAGCGGGCAGGAAGAAAACCGGGTTGAAATTCCGGTGCTTACCTATACACAGGATATTCCAGCCTTACGGGAGGAATATGAGGATTATGCGTTAGTGAATGTGATGTCCGTATCTTTGTGGAAAGAAATAGAAGAAGTGATTGGTGTTTCCCAAAAAGAAACGTATGTCTGCCTTTTGGCAAAAGAGGAAGCTTCTTTAAAGGAATTGAATGCTTTGGAAGAAAATGTGGAACAGATGATTGGGGCGGATTATGAAATGGAAAGCGAGAATCGGATTTTAGAGAAGATAGCAAATGATGAAATGATAAAAGGTTATGAGCTGATATTAGGCGGCTTTTGCGTTTTGCTTGCCATCATCGGGATTGCCCATGTATTTTCTAATGCTTTAGGTTTTCTGAACCAAAGGAAACGGGAATTTGCCCGTTACATGTCTGTTGGCATGACCCCAAAAGAAATGAGGAAAATGTTTTGCATAGAGGCGCTAATCATTGCAGGAGGTCCGGCGCTTACCGCATTGGCTCTCACAATAATGGCGGTGGCATTTATGATAAAGATAAGTTATCTGAATCCTATGGAATTTATCAGAGTGGCTCCAGTTATGCCGATTTCCTTATTTATTCTGGCAGTCTTTGGATGTGTGGGACTTGCCTATTATCTTGGCGGGAAAAAGGTGCTTGGCAGCAGTCTTGTGGATACGCTGCGTGATGATACGATGGTGTAATAGGGCGGAATTTTAGAAAATGGAAATGAAAAGGGCGGCAACACGGATATTTGAACTGCTCCTCGTCAGGCAATTGTAAAAATTATATTTTTTCCATTGCTTGACGGGGAGAAGTTCGTTTTAATTCGTAATTCGTGTTACAGCCCCTTTTATGATAGCTTTAAATTTATTATTACATTTGCTCCAAATATTTTTCAACGCTTGCAAGCTTCACGCAAAGCACAAAAACTGCTGCTGCCTGCCGCATTTCTTCCGGAGTTGGAAAGGTGGGTGCGATACGGATATTGGAATCCTCCGGATCCTTGCCATAAGGGAATGTGGCGCCTGCGCCAGTCAGCACAACGCCTAATGCCTTGCACTTTGCGACAATATTCTTAGCACAGCCCGGAAGGGAATTAAAGGAGATGAAATAGCCGCCTCTTGGCTTAATCCAGCTTCCGATTTCAAGTCCTGTAAGCTCCTTTTCCAATGTATCAAGCACTGCCTCAAACTTAGGGCGGATTGAGCCTGCATGCAGTTTCATATGTTCACGCAGTCCATCAATATCCTTAAAAAATCTGGAGTGCCTGAGCTGATTGATTTTGTCGTGGCCTATGGTCTGGACGCTCATCTGCTTCATAATATGTTCAATATTATGAAGGGAAGAAGCGATAGCGGATATACCAGACCCCGGAAAGCTGATTTTTGAGGTAGATGCAAATATGTAAACCATATCCGGATTTCCAGCCTTTTCACATTCCTCCAGTATGTTTAGTATTTCATCCTGTACGTCCTCATATAGATGATGGATGCAGTAAGCATTGTCCCAATAGATGCGGAAATCCTCTGCCGCAGGTTTTAAATTGGCAAAACGCCTTACCACTTCATCCGAATAGGAAATGCCGGTTGGGTTGGAATACTTTGGCACACACCAGATGCCTTTGACGGAAGCATCATTGTTTACATACTTCTCCACCATATCCATGTCCGGACCATCGTCATATAAAGGAATGTTTATCATATTAATGCCGAAAAACTCTGTTATCTTAAAATGCCTGTCATATCCGGGAACAGGGCACAAAAACGTTACTTTATCCAGCTTGCACCAAGGGGTGGAACCATTTACCCCATGGGTCATGGAACGTGAAACCATGTCGTACATAATATTCAGGCTTGAATTGCCGCATACAATCACGTTATCCTTTTGAACGGACATCATATCAGCCATCAGCTTCCTGCTTTCCCCGATTCCATCCAAATCACCATAGTTGCGGGTATCATTGCCAAGAAATGTTCTCATATCAGATTCGCTGTTAATCACGTCTAACATCGGCATAGAAAATGCCAGCTGTGAAAATCCCGGCTTTCCCCTTGCCATATTGAGATTCAGTCCCTGTCCCTCCAGTGTTTTATACTCCTCCTCCAGTGCTGCCTTCAATGTCAGCAGTTCATCTTTCGTCATATCCTTATATGCCTTCATGTTATTGCCTCCATTTTTTTCATTTTTTTTACTCTAAAGACAGATTATAGCATATCTGGGAAGTAAAGTCTATTGTTAAAACATTGTAGTAGAAAGGGATATGACAGTTCAGCCCACAAGCGCAAGGCGGGTTTCGTAACGTTCCTCTTGCATTTTTCCAAATTTTCTGTACAATGGAAAAGGTGGCAAAAAAAAGAAAATAGGAGTTTATTATGATTAGTGCAAACAATGTAACTTTACGAATTGGGAAAAAAGCCCTTTTTGAGGATGTTAATATTAAATTTACGGAAGGAAACTGCTATGGTTTAATCGGTGCCAATGGCGCCGGAAAATCTACCTTCTTAAAAATCCTTTCCGGACAGTTAGATACTACCAAAGGCGATATAACCATGACGCCGGGGCAGCGCCTTTCCTTTTTGGAGCAGGATCATTTTAAATATGATGAATATCCAGTTATGGATGTAGTTATCATGGGAAATGAAAGATTATATACCATTATGAAGGAAAAGGATGCTATATATGCAAAAGAGGACTTTTCGGATGAAGATGGCATTCGTGCCAGTGAGCTGGAGGGAGAATTTGCAGAGCTGGACGGATGGGAAGCAGAGTCCAATGCTGCCATGCTTTTAAACGGCCTTGGTATCGACACAGAGCTTCACTATTCCCTTATGAAAGACTTAAACGGCAATGAAAAAGTAAAGGTTCTTTTGGCAAAGGCCTTATTTGGCAATCCGGATATCCTTTTGCTGGATGAGCCTACCAACCATTTGGATTTAAATGCCATTGCATGGCTGGAAGAATTTTTAATCAACTTTGAAAACACAGTCATCGTAGTTTCCCATGACCGTTACTTTTTAAATAAGGTATGCACCCATACGGCGGATATTGATTATGGCAAAATTCAGTTATACACGGGCAACTATGACTTCTGGTACGAGTCCAGCCAGCTTTTGATTAAGCAGATGAAGGAGGCAAATAAGAAGAAAGAGGAAAAAATCAAGGAATTACAGGAATTTATTTCCCGTTTCTCCGCAAATGCTTCCAAATCCAAGCAGGCTACTTCCAGAAAGAAGGCGCTGGAAAAAATTGAACTGGATGAAATCAAGCCTTCCAGCAGAAAATATCCCTACATTGATTTTAGGCCTGAAAGAGAAATCGGAAATGAAGTGCTTTCCGTGGAAAACCTGACAAAAACCATCAATGGAGAAAAAGTCCTTGACCATATTTCCTTTATTGTGGGGCATGATGATAAGATTGCCTTTGTAGGAGGCAATGAATTAGCAAAAACTACCTTGTTTAAGATTCTTATGGGAGAGCTGGAGCCGGATGAAGGAAGCTTTAAATGGGGCATTACCACTTCACAGGCTTATTTTCCAAAGGACAATACGGAGGAATTTGATAATGATCTGACTATTGTAGACTGGCTTACCGGCTATTCCCCTGTAAAGGATGTTACTTATGTGCGGGGCTTTTTGGGACGTATGCTGTTTGCCGGAGAGGACGGAGTGAAAAAGGTAAAGGTATTGTCCGGTGGGGAAAAGGTTCGCTGCCTGTTGTCTAAAATGATGATATCCGGCGCTAACTGTCTTGTATTGGATGAGCCTACCAACCATTTGGACATGGAATCCATTACCGCATTAAACAACGGGCTTATTAAATTTAAAGGCGTAGCTTTGTTTGCCTGCCATGACCATCAATTCGTGCAGACTACTGCGAACCGGATTATGGAAATTTTACCGGATGGCTCTTTAATTGATAAGATTACCTCTTATGACGAATATTTAGAAAGCGATGAAATGGCTAGAAAGAGGACGGTTTATACAGCTAATAAGGAAGAGGATGAAAATTAAGATAAGAAGATTTGCTGCAGGGACATCCGGAACTGTTATAAAAAAACGGATGCTTCGGCAGCTTTTTTCTTCCAAAGGGACAGGCATGGACAAGAAGTCTTTGCATATCTGTGTATGATAAAATAAAGAAAGGAGAAGCTTGAAATGAAAATTGTAGATTTGCATGTCCATTCCACCAAATCAGATGGAAGCTATACCCCCAGTGAATTGGTGGATTATGCTGTGAAAAAGGGATTGTCAGCATTTGCCCTGACAGACCATGATACTATAGAAGGGTTAGAGGAGGCTTTTTCAGCTGCAAAAGGAAAAGAGATAGAGATAATACCGGGAATTGAATTTTCCACGGAATATCAGGGAAAAGATATTCATATTCTTGGACTTTATATTGACTATGAAGGAGAGGAATTTAAAAAGTATCTGTGGGATTTTCAGGAATCCAGAAGAATCAGAAATGAAAAGATGTGCCAAAAGCTTATGGAACACAGGGTGGATATCAGCTACGAAGGGCTGAAGGAACGTTTTCCGGGAGCAGTGCTTACAAGAGCTCATTATGCAAGGTTTTTGTGGGAGGAAGGGTATGTTTCCAGCATGAAGGAAGCATTCGACCGATATATCGGTGACCATGCGCCCTGTTTTCTGCCAAGGGAAAAGGTGACGCCGGTTCAGGCGGTAGAGCTTATTTTAAAGGCGGGGGGAGTTCCTATTCTTGCCCATCCTCTGTTATATGGCATGAGCGATAAACGGCTGGAGGAATTGGTGGCAGAGCTGAAAGAGGCTGGACTGAAAGGAATCGAGGCGATTTACAGCACTTACAACAGCGGGGAAGAAAGGCAGATGAAGAAGTTGGCAGAAAAATATGATTTGTTGATTTCAGGAGGTTCGGACTTTCATGGCGCTGCAAAGCCGGGACTGGATATGGCAACCGGATATGGAAAGCTGTTTATTCCTTATGAAATATTGGAGAAGATTAAGGAAGCAAAGGAGAACCAGCATGAAGGGTAAGATATTGTTTACAGATATGGATGGAACCTTATTAAATGATAATAAAGAAATATCGGAAGAAGTATATCGGGCAATAGACCGGTTTACAAAAGCGGGAGGAAGAGTAGTCCTTTCAAGCGGACGGCCTTTAAGCAGCATTTTGGAAACAAAGGACAGGCTTGGGCTTTCTTATCCGGGAATGTATGTGATTGCCTATAATGGGGCTTTGGTGTATGACTGTCAGGCGGACAAGCCTATTTTTGAGAAAAAGCTTTCCCTTGAGGTGGTAAGACAGGCAATGGATATTGCAAGGGAGTTTGGAATCCATTGCCAGACCTATTCAGATACTCATATTTTAGCGGAACAAAGCAATAAGGAGCTTTTGGCATATCGGAAGCATATCCATTTGCCTTATATGATAATAGAGGACGTGGCGGAATATTTAAAGGCAATGGGCATGGAGCCTTATAAGCTGATAGCTATTGAAAATGTGCCGGAAAAACTGGAGGAATTGAAACAGGCGCTTTTTAAACGGCTGAATGGAAAGATTCATGCTATTTATTCTGCAAAAAATTATCTGGAAATCATCCATAAGGATGCTTCTAAGGGCAATGCGGTAAGATTTTTATGTGAATATCTGCAGATTCCTATAGAAGCTGCTGTGGCAGCAGGAGATGCGGCAAACGATATTTCCATGCTAAAGGCAACAGGAATAGGAGTGGCAATGAAAAATGCCACTCAGGATACGAAACAGGCGGCTGATTATGTGACAGAACGTACAAATAATGAGGATGGTATATTAGAGCTGTTTGACAGGTGGCTGGATGTTTCCAAAGCTTTTGTGAATCATGCAACCACCTGATTTTTCCCGTTTCTCTTTCCTTTATATAGGTTTTGGTCCGCAAGGGCAATCATCTTTTCCATGCTGTAGCCCGGAACATAGTCCATGACGCCAAAGGTCATAGTAACGGAAAGAGAAGTGGAAGAATCCGTAATTACTGATTTTTCTATTTCAGAACGAATCCTTTCACCAACTGCTTTTGCAATTTCCTTATTGGCATTAATCAGAAGGAGAAATTCTTCTCCGCCCCATCTGCACACGTAATCCTCATCCCGCATCTGGTTTTTTAAAATATGGGAAACATTGGACAAAACTTTATCTCCAAAATCATGTCCATAGGTGTCGTTTACCTTTTTAAAATCATCAATGTCTGCAATAATAACACTGAAGACGGTTCCATTTGCTTTTGCAATGTCCATGGTGTGGTTTAAATGCTGTTCCATGGAACGGCGATTGAAAAGCTGTGTCAGCGGATCCAGACTTGCAAGGGTATCCAACCGGATATTCTGGGCTTTCAGTGCATTTTGCATATGAAGGATTTCAAAAACGAACAGCAATGAAAAAAACGCTTCAAACAAAAACACAAGGAAAGAATTAAATATGTACATAATCGGAATAACGTTTTTAGGAATATACTGGCTATAGGGCGGTGTTGTATAGTAGCTTATTTCCTTTACTAGAACGAATATGATGCAGATAAGAATGGAATATGCCACAGGAAGCTTTAAATTTCCATAAAATCTTGGATTGGTAAACAGCAGATAAAACATAACCGGAACCAAGGCAAGAAAGTACACCATATAACCGAAATCCCAGCCTAAAAGCAGCGTGGAAGAAGCCGCATAAAAAAGAATCTCCACCAGCATGATGTTCATAAGCTGGAAATATTTTTCCCTTTTCACAAAAAATTTATATAAAGTAAAATAAAAAACAGTACTGGCAAGGTTATAGATAACCAAGGTCATAACATTGAAATAGTAATAAAACACGGAAAAGAATAAATGTATGACAGCCAGCAAAACAATGAGGAAAGAATATTTCAACCCATCATTGATTTTCCGGCTGCCTTTTGTTATTCCTTTTATTTCTTTTTTTAAAGATTCAAACATAGGTATGCTCCGCAACAATGTTTTTCATGTAATTTCAGGTGGCAGTTAAAATAAAGACTATATAGATAGGTCAATATTGCCGCCTATGGATGGGTAAACAGAACGTTCCATGGCAGCAGCATCTATGATGTCGGTTAAATTGTCTCCAAGAGTCTGTGTAAGGTCAATTGTATTGCTGAGCACCGCAATACCAATATCTGTTTGAAGCTGGCTTGTAGCCATTGCCATTGATAAAGCAGGAATATCCATAATAGCACCTCCTAGGCATTTTTATTTTATATTTTATAATACCACTTTTCACATGGAGTTTGCAAGGGAGGAAATGTAAAAAATCGGAAAAAACGTAACAGTTCAGCCAGTTTTTTTGAAGGTAGTGGCTAAGCGGACGCAACAG
>JAMPFB010000059.1 GCA_023664735.1 Robinsoniella sp.
AGCGAGAGCGTGCCCGGAAGACTATCCTATGCCCTGCCAGCTCCCACGTCCGTATCAAAGCACCCCTATACCCTGCCAGCTTAACCAACCTTACTAGAAAAGCCTGCCCCCGTTACAATTTTTGCAAAGTGACATACTTAGGGCTTTCAAAAAAGATGAAAACATGTTAAAATAATTATATTCTGTTAGAGGGTGACGGATATGGGGAAGTAATGAAACAAAGTAATAATAGGAGGATTATTATGGCGGATAAAAGTAAAGTAAAAAAGACTTTTAAAGAAAAGCAGACAAAAGCCCCGGACAAAAAACTGCCGAAACAGAAAAAGGCAAATACGAAGAAATCAGGAAAAAGCAAGCTGGCGGTCTCTAAAATCGGACTCAAGATTTATGGGCTGGTTTCTGTTCTGATTATTGTTTCGCTTTGCGGTATTCTTTATTTGGCAGATACCCTGTCTAGTATGAGTAAGGTAAATGAGCAGATTATCAATAACGAAGTGGCGGATATTGAACTGATTTCAGAGGTATCCAGAGATTTTTCTTACATAAACGGCAAAGTGCTCACTCATGTAATAGCAGTGAAAGAGCACAAGATGAATGAGTATGAAACAGTAATTGCGGAAGAATTTGCAAATTTGGATGTAAAGGTAGAAACCTTGGACGGACGTTTGGCGGAAGGGGACCCCAGAAAAGAAATCTTCGGCAAATTTATACTGGATTATGAAAGGTATAAAGGAGTGGTGGAGAGCCTTCTTCAGACCAGCCGGGTAAATAAAAATCAGGCGGCAGTCGTGGTTACTACCAACTTTGCTATTTTTGATGATAACGTAGAAGAATACATTGACAATATGCTGTCAATCAGCAATGAGAATATGGAAAAGGCAAAGGAGACATCCAATGCATATTCAGCGAGAGTTCCATTTGTAGTAGCTCTTTGCTGCGTATTCCTGATAGCGGCGGCGCTTGTCATTATAGCCATTACATATTTTACGGTAGTAAAGCCTTTAAAGAATGTTACATTGGAACTGGAAAATATCATGGAGGCAATCGAAGCAGGCAAGGGAGACCTTACCTCCCGTATCCATATCAGGTCTAAGGATGAAATCGGAAAGATGGCAAAGGGCATCAATTCCTTCTTGGAAATGCTTCAGGAGGTTATTTCCAGTATTTCCATTTCCTGTGACCGCTTATCCAGACGGCAGAAGGTGGTGGAGGATAATGTGGAGAGCGCAAGCCGTGGAGCAAATGATACCTCTGCAACCTTAGAAGAGCTGGCAGCCGGCATGGAAGAAGTAGCATCCAGCGTATCTTTAGTAAAAGAAGAGACAAGGAAGGTGGAAGGCTCTGTAGATGATATTGCAAAACAGGCAGATGACGGCGCTTCTTATGCAGGCAATATTAAAGAAAGAGCAGAAGAGCTGGATACGAAAGCAAAACAGAGTAAAAGTGAAGCCCGTAATATTGTGGGTGAAATCAATACAGCAATTTCAGTTTCTTTGGAAAAGGGCAGGGAAGTGGATAAGATTACCGGGCTTACCAATGAAATTATGGGAATTGCCCATAAGACCAATCTGCTTGCTCTAAATGCTTCCATCGAGGCAGCAAGGGCAGGCGAAGCAGGAAAAGGATTTGCAGTAGTTGCAGATGAGATTCGCCAGTTGGCGGATAATTCCAAGGAAACCGCAAGCAATATTCAGGATATCAGCACAGAAGTGGTAACCAGTGTGGAAGAGCTGTCTGCAAATGCCAGCAGGCTTATGGAATTTGTTAAAAATACAGTACTGGCAGATTATGATGCATTAGAGGCGACCGGACAGCAGTATTATCAGGATGCAGATACCATCAACAATATGATGTACCAGATGTCCTATGCAGCAGAGAAGCTTACCGCTGTCATGGATAAGGTATTAAGTGCCAATGAAGGAATACAAATAACCGTCCACCAAAGCACAGAGGGCATTACCAATGTGGTAGGAAATACTTCCGAGCTTGCAGATGGCATGAAAGAGGTAATGGTGGCATCTCAGGATGTAAATAAAGTAATAGTAGAGCTGATGAGCCATATTAGTCAGTTTGCGGTAATTAAATAAAGAGATTGGATTGAAAAGAGGCTGTTTGGGGCAGCCTCTTTTTTGAGGGGAGAAGGGGTTTTGGAAACCCGCTCTGCGCCTGTGGCTGAATTGTTACAACAAAATTTAAAACCCATCAGAATAAAGTACCCATTCCTTCAAAAATATGCTATAGTATGATTGCATGGACAAGCTGGAATAAAAAGGAAGAAAAAAGTGAATGGGATTCCAGTAACCTGCGCATTACTATTATTGAAAAGACAGTAAAGTGGAATTTATATGAAAAAGGAGTGGTAATATGGCACTGACAATTACAGCAGAAAATTTTGAGGAGCAGGTCATGGAAAGCGATAAGCCGGTTTTATTGGATTTTTGGGCGGAATGGTGCGGACCATGCCAGATGCAGACGCCGGTTATTGAAGAATTTGCCGAGGAAAATCAGGATGTTCTGGTAGGAAAGATCAATGTGGATAAAGAGCCGGAGCTTGCCATGAAATATAAGGTCATGAGCATACCTACTCTTGTAGTCATGAAAAATGGGGAAAAGACTGCCATGAAGCTGGGCTTTTCCACAAAAGAGGAATTGAAACAGTTAGTAGAGGGATAATGCATGATATTTAATTCAGTAAACTATCTGCTGTTTTTTCCCGTTGTGGTATGCCTGTATTTCCTTATGCCGAAGCGGTTGAAAAATTTATGGCTTTTAGTAGTTAGTTATTATTTTTATATGCAGTGGAATGTAAAGTATGCTCTATTGTTAGCAGGCTCTACCTTGATTACCTATGCGGGGGGACTTTTTATTGAAAGGTTCCGCAGGGAGGGAAAGGAAGCGCCTGCTAAGGCTTGTTTAGGAATTACTTTTGCGCTGAATCTGTTTATTCTATTTTTCTTTAAGTACATAAACTTTGCCATTGATAATATCAATCGGTTAGCCGGGGCTGTCAATGTGGAGGTGACGCTTACCCATTTTGACCTCCTTCTTCCTGTGGGAATTTCCTTTTATATTTTTCAGGCATTGAGCTACAGCATGGATGTGTACCGGGGAGAAATCAAAGCAACTCGGAATATTTTAAAATATGCGTTGTTCGTATCTTTTTTTCCACAGCTTGTAGCAGGTCCTATTGAACGGTCTAAAAACCTTTTAGGCCAGTTTGACAGAGTGCATAAATTTAACGTGGAAAATGCCAGAAAAGGGCTTCTTATGATGGCATGGGGGCTGTTTATGAAAATGGTCATTGCAGACAATATTGCCCCTACGGTAGACATGGTATTTGGCGATTACAACGGCTATTCCGGCATTGAGATTATATTAGCGGCAGTATTGTTTGCCATACAGATTTACTGCGATTTTGGCGGATACTCCCTGATTGCCATAGGCAGCGCCCGGATATTGGATTTTCGGTTAATGGAGAATTTCAAAAGCCCCTATTATGCAGCAAGTATTTCCCAATTTTGGAAAAGATGGCATATTTCCCTTACAAGCTGGTTTCGGGATTATTTGTATATTCCATTAGGAGGGAACCGGAAGGGAAAGCTTAGAAAATACATCAATGTGTTTCTTATTTTTTTTGTAAGTGGCATGTGGCATGGCGCAGCATGGAATTATATCGCATGGGGAGCCATGAACGGGCTTCTGATGATTGTGGAAGAACTGACGACAGACCTTAGGAAAAAGCTGAGAGAGCGGTTTTCCGTGGATACAGGCAGATTCAGCTATCGTCTTGCCACAAGGCTTTTGACCTTTGCACTGGTGGATTTTACGTGGCTTTTTTTTCGGGCGGACAGCATCAGCACAGCATTCCTTATGATAAAAAAATGCTATGATTATCTGGCGCCGGAAAGAATGGCAGGGCTTGTATTCGTCAGCATGGGAATGAGCACCCAGACCGTGGTAATCCTGCTGATTTCCATTTTTCTTCTGTTTCTTGTGGATGGCATGAAATATAAGGGAATTGATGTGGCTGAGTTTGTATTTTCTCAAGGCGCATGGCTTCGCTATGTGATTTATGCAGGACTGCTGTTTGGCATTTTGTTCTTTGGAGTGTATGGAAACCTATATGAACAGACCCAGTTCATATACTTCCAGTTCTAGCCCGCTGACATGTCAGCACATTGGCAGAGCGCCCTTAAAACAGACGGGTGCTTGAATCTGTCCGGAAAGGAAAGCGGATTAATTATGAAATATAAAAAAGAGCTTTTATTTTTTTTAAAATGCATCATTCTGACAATTCTGCTGTTTTTATTGTGCTTTGTCGTCATCATGCCCCAATATCTGCAAAATAATCAGGCGGCCTTGATTGATAAGGTAAAGCGGCTTGAGTCAATAGAAGAACCTAAAATCGTGCTTGTGGGAAATTCCAACCTTCCCTTTGGTATTGTATCGGAGAATATGGAAGAGGCGCTTCACATGCCTGTAGTCAATATGGGGCTTCACGGCGGAGTGGGCAATCCTTTTAATGAGCAGGCGGCAAAAATCAATGTGCAAAAGGGGGACCTTATTGTATTAAGCTCCTCTAGCTTTGATGATGATGATAAAATAAAAAATCCGGAGCTGGCATGGATAACAATAGAAAACCATTTGGAGCTTTATCGCTTTATCCGGATAAAGGATATCCCGGATATGGTAAAGGCTTACCCTTCCTATTTGAAAAAATGCATAAAGCTTTGGACCAATAGTATAGGAAACTTTACAGAAGAGGGCATATATGCAAGAAATATGTACAATGAATATGGCGACAACATAAGTGACCGCCCGGCAAGCCTGCCGGAGCTGGAATTTAGTGAGGTGCAGGTTCCGGACATAAGCAGGGAGTATGTGGAACGAGTCAATAAGCTGAATGAATATGTAAAAAGTAAGGGAGGTACTCTTGTAATTGCAGCATATCCCATTGCTTACTACGAAAATGCTCCAAAAAAAGAAGAATATGCCGCATTTGAGCAGGAGCTTAGAGCTAAGCTGGACTGCCCGGTCATATCGGATTATACGGAATATTGTATGCCTCCTGAGCTTTTTTATAATACTTATTTGCATTTAACCAATGAAGGGGCTACAATACGAACAGAGATGTTAATAAAGGACATAGAAAATTTTTTAGAAAAGAAGGAATAAGTCATGATTTCACCAAAGTATAAAGAGATGTTGAATCAAAAATCCGTCATCAGGGAAATTTCCGCCTATGCCAATCAAAGAGGAAAGGAAATCGGATATGAAAACGTATTTGATTACAGCTTAGGGAATCCTTCCGTCCCGGTGCCGGAGAAATTTAAGGAAACGGCTATCAGGCTGTTGGAGAAGGAGGAGCCGCTAACCCTTCACGGCTATAGCGAAGGTCATGGAATCTGGGAAGTGCGGGAGGCTGTGGCGGCTTCTTTGGCAAAAAGATTTGGGCTTCCTTATACCGCAAATCATATATTTATGGCATCAGGTGCGGCAGGCGCCTTGGCACATGCTTTTCGGGCAGTGACAGTGCCGGGGGAGGATATTTTAGTATTTGCCCCGTATTTTCCGGAATACGGGCCTTACATTCAGACTACTGGAGCTAATATGAAGGTGGTTTCGGCGGATACGGAAACCCTGCAGATAAATTTTGAAAACTTTGAGGAAATGCTTTCCGAAAAAACAGGTGCAGTTCTAATCAATACACCAAACAACCCTTCGGGAATTGTTTATTCGGAAGAGACTATAAAAAGGCTGACAGATATTTTAAAAAAGAAACAAAAGGAATACGGGCATGATATTTATATTATTTCCGATGAGCCTTACAGGGAAATTATTTTTGAAGGCGTTAAGGTGCCTGTCGTCTCTCAATATTATGAGAATACCATTATGTGCTATTCCTTCAGCAAATCCATATCCATTCCGGGTGAAAGAATAGGTTATGTGGCAGTGAACCCTAATTGCAAGGATGGGGAGCTTATCATTCATATGTGCACTCAGATATCAAGAGGCATTGGACATAACTGTCCTGCATCCCTGATTCAGTTAGTTGTTGCTGACTTGTTGGAGGATACTGCAGATTTGTCCGTATATGAAGCCAATATGAAGATTTTGTATAAGGAATTGACAGAGCTTGGCTTCACCTGCGTAAAGCCGGGAGGAACCTTTTATATGTTCCCAAGGGCATTAGAACCGGATGCGGTAGAATTTTGCAACAAAGCGCAAAAATATGAATTGGCGCTGGTGCCGGGAGACAGCTTTGGCTGTCCGGGATTTTTCAGGATTTCTTATTGTGTTCCTACCGAAAAGGTGGAACGTTCTTTGGAAGCATTTCGTAAACTGGCTAAAGAGTATAAAAACTAGGAGAGTGAGTATATGATGTATCAGGCAGGCCTTGTATTGGAAGGCGGAGGAATGAAAGGGATTTATACGGCAGGAGTGCTGGATTTCTTTTTAGATAAGGGAATTGAGTTTTCAAGCTGCTACGGAGTATCTGCAGGTGCATGCCATGTGTGCAGCTATTTATCTAAACAGAAAAAAAGAGCCTATCGTATTTCCGTAAAATATTTAAAGGAAAAGGAATATTGCAGTTATTACAGCCTGTTGAAGACGGGAGATTTGTTCGGGGCGGATTTCTGCTATAACCGGATTCCAAATGAGCTTGACAGGTTTAATTATGAGGAATTTGAGAAATATAAAGGGAAAGCATATGCAGTAGTTACCAATATTGAAACCGGAGAACCGGAGTACCACAGGCTTTTGGACATGCGTAAGGACATTCAGTGGGTCAGGGCTTCAAGCTCCCTTCCCCTTGTATCAAACAATGTGGAAATTGATGGTTCCTATTATCTGGATGGGGGAATTTCAGATTCTATCCCGATTCTAAAATCCATTGCGGACGGCAATGAAAAAAACGTGGTAGTCTTAACAAAGCATGAAGGCTATGTGCGGAAGCCTTCTTCCCATATGGAGCTTATAAAGCTGCGCTATCGGAAATATCCTATGGTAGCGGAGAACATGAAGAACCGCCATATCACATATAATGAAACAATGGAGTTTTTAGAGGAGGAGGAAAGGAAGGGCAATGTATTTGTCATTCGCCCTAAGTATGATTCCCATCTGGGAAGGCTGGAAAAGGATAAGAGAAAGCTGAGGGCGCTGTATAAGCAGGGTTATCAGGAGGCAGAGCGCTCTTATGATGCAATGAAGCAGTATTTAAATAAGGCTATACCGAAATAAAAATATTTGGGAGAAAAAGCATGATTGAAATTTTAAAAGCAATTTTATTTGGCATCGTGGAAGGCATTACGGAATGGCTTCCTATCAGCAGCACCGGACATATGATTTTACTGGATGAATTTGTCACCTTGGATGTGTCGCCGGAATTTCTGGAAATGTTCCTTGTGGTCATTCAATTAGGCGCTATTCTGGCAGTGGTGGTCTTGTTCTGGAACAAAATATTTCCTTTTAATTTCAACAAAGAAAAAGGTCCGTTTCTTGTAAAGGAAACATGGATTATGTGGTTCAAGATTGTTGTGGCATGTATCCCGGCAGCCATTATAGGAATTTTGTTTGATGATGTCTTTAATGAATTATTTTATAATTATGTAACAGTGGCAATTGCCCTTATCGTATTTGGAATTCTATTTCTTGTGGTAGAGACAGCTAACAAAAATAAGTCTTCCAAAATAAATTCCCTTGGAGAGATTACTTATACTACAGCAATGCTGATTGGTGTATTTCAGTTGATTGCCGCTATTTTTCCCGGCACATCCCGTTCCGGCGCTACTATAGTAGGTGCGCTTATGATAGGTGTCTCCAGAACGGTTGCTGCGGAATTTACCTTCTTTTTAGCTATCCCGGTCATGTTTGGCGCAAGTCTTTTAAAGCTTGTAAAATACGGCTTTGCTTTCACGGGAAATGAGCTGGCATTGCTGGCAGTGGGCATGGTCGTGGCATTTCTGGTGTCCGTAATCGTCATCCGTTTCCTTATGGATTTTATTAAAAAGCATGACTTTAAAGTGTTTGGATATTATAGAATTGTATTGGGAATTATAGTGCTGATTTACTTTGCGGCAGTGCGGTGAGTTAGCTATTGCTAACAGGAAAAATGCCATGGAAGGAAATATACTGAAAAATATGCAAAAAAAATTTTTCTACAGAATTATGACAAAATATTTGACATAGCGGAAAAAATGAGTTACTATTGCACAAGAGGACAAAGTAAAACTCTAATGTCACCAATATTTTAAAAGTAAAAAAATGAATGATCACGACGAAGGCGTGTGAAGGGAGAAAAGAAATGGCAGATGTAAAAGTAGCAGCAACCGCAAAACCAGTAGCAAAAGCTGTAGCAGCAGCAAAACCGGTAGAAGCAGCACCGGCTAAGGCAGAAGCAAAGGCAGCACCGGCAAAGAAAGCAGCACCGGCTAAAAAGGCAACACCGGCAAAGAAAGCAGCAGCACCTGCAAAGAAGGAAGCAGCAGAAAAGAAAGCAGCACCGGAAAAGAAAGCTGAAATCAAAGCAGTAGTGAATTTACAGTTTTCTGGAAGATCCTACACCACAGAAGATTTAGTAAAAATTGCAAAAGACGTTTGGAAATATGACTTGAAGAAAAAAGTATCTGATTTCAAGACAGTTGAATTATATGTAAAGCCAGAAGAGAGTCAGGTATACTATGTAATCAATGAAGAAGTAACAGGAAGCTTCGGCATCTAATACATAGGAAAGATAAGCAAGAAAACATTCATAACCTCCTTTTTTCCGTCATACATTGTAGAAATGTATAGGCAGGAAAGAAGGAGGTTTTTTATGAATCTAATTAAAAAAAATATACATATGGATTGTTTGAAAAGCAAGGCTTCCAATCAGATTACCTTAGAGGAGGACTTTAATCTGCCCGATGTAAAACCGGATATGGATAAAATTATTTTTAAAGAGGGAGATATAAGGATTGACGAGGTAAAGGCAAGCGGGGACCATGTGACGGTAAGGGGCAAGCTCCTTGCCTCCATTTTGTATACCTCAGCCGATTCCGGTGAACAACTGGCAAAGGTAGAGAAGGAAATACCTTTTGAAGAAATTGTATTTCTGGAAGGAGTGGAAAGCGGGGATAATGTGGATTATTCCTATGAAATAGAAGATTTTTCCGTTTCCATGATCAATTCCAGAAAGGCAAGCATACGCTCTATCATCACGCTGAAGATGAGCATAAGGGAGCTTTATGATGAAGAGGCCGCAACAGAGCTTTATGGGGAGGATGAAGCGGAGTACCGGAAAAAATATTTGGATCTGGCGGAAATAGCCATATGCAAAAAAGATATTTATCGAATCCGTCAGGAAATAGAATTTCCGGCAGGAATGCCTAACATTGCACAAATTATATGGAGCTCCATCCGAATCGGCAATCTGGACTTTAAAGCATTGGACGGGAAAATATCGGTGCAGGGAGAGCTGGAGGCATTTTTCCTGTTTGAAGGAGAGGGAGAAGACCGCCCTATCCGTTTTTATGAAACGACTATGCCCTTTAGCGGCGTCATTGAATGTAGCGATTGCAGGGAAAGCATGATTCCGGATATTACATGGCAGGTTTCCCATAAGGAATTTGAAGTAAGGCCGGATTTTGATGGCGAGGAGCGGGTGGTTGCGCTGGAAATGGTACTTGATTTAAGTATAAAGATGTATGAGGAAGAGCAGGTAGAAATCTTATCGGATGTGTATGGCGTCACGAAGGAAATTACAGCGGTTACGCTGCCGGGCAGCTTTAAGAGCCTGCTAGTGAAAAATGAGGGGAAATGCAGGGTTGCCGATAAGCTGAAGATTGCACCGGGAGCAGGAAAAATATTGCAGCTTATGCACAGTGAGGCGGATGCAGTCTTAGATGAGACGAAAATCGTGGAGGATGGACTGGAATTAAACGGCACGTTGCTTGTAAACTGCCTGTATATTACGGGAGACGATAAGATGCCCTACTATTCCCTTCAGGGAATGCTTCCCTTTTCTTATGTAATGGACGTAAATGACATTGATAATCATTGCACCAGCAATGTTTCTGTTTCCGTAGAACAGTTAAACGTTACCATGTTAGATAGTGAAGAGCTGGAAATAAAAGCAGTGGTAAGGATTCATGCCATTGTATTTTGTGAGCATACGGAAGATATGATTACGGATATTCAGGTGCAGGAGCTGGATATGAATAAAGTGAAGAACCTGCCCAGCATGGCAATTTATGTGGCAGGAAAAGGCGACAGCCTGTGGCAGATTGGAAAAAAATATTATGTTTCGGTAAAGAGGATTAAGGAGCTGAACGGATTGTCAGGAGATGACCTGAAGGAAGGAGATAAGCTCTTAATCGTAAAAGGAGTGCAGAAATAAACCTGCCCATACATTTAGAAAGCCCGGAGAATAAAAAGCTTCTCCGGGCAATTTATTGGAATATATTAGTCGGTAGTACCTGTTTCATCAGATTTCCATTTGTCAAATTTGGAAATAACTGCATCATAGGTGCGCTGTGAAATATCCGGCAGATTGCCGCCCCATTTCTTTGCAGCCTGCTCATATCCTTTTTTAAATGCTGCAAGCATTTCGTCTGCCTTGTCAGGGTCTCCTCCTGTCAATGCCTTTGCAAAGTCTAAAATACGGTCTGAAGTCTGTTCTACGCCCCAATAGCCATCCTCGGCAATGTCTGCCTGTGCCTGTGCTTTTGTAGCGGCATCTACTGTAAAGTTGCCGCCTGCTAAGAATGACCACATGTCGTTAGCCTGTCCATATGCCTTTCCCTGTTTGGTCATAAGCTGCTCTACCAGGCTTCTTAATTGGGAAGTTCTTGCTTCTGCATCTGCTTTTAATTTAGCAACTGTTGCAGTATCTGTTTTGTAGGTTTTCTTTGTTTGGGCAGTCGTATCAGATGCTTTGCTGCCAGATTCATAAACAACACCTGCAGTATCCTTTGAGCTGGAAGCTTCGGCAGCCTTGTCATTGGATGCAACTGGCTGGGTGCTGGTGTAACCTGTATAAGCATTCTGGGTACTTGTAACTCCGTTTACACTCATATTGTTACCCTCCTTGGTTAGTATAGATAAACATATTGATAGCTTCAAGTTATATATCGGACAGATGGAAAAAATTGTTTACCTGTATTGCAATTTTTTTTATTATTTCTTATAATAAATTTAATGTATACAAAGTACATGGCTGATACAATCTAATGCTGTAAGATATTACTTTTATTAAGCATAAAGAAAAAGATGAATAAAATAGGATAAATAAAGGAATAAAAAGATGGAAGAAATAAAAAGACGAGCATATGGAAAAATCAATCTGGGGCTGGATGTATTAAGGAAAAGGCCGGATGGTTATCATGATGTGAGGATGATTATGCAGATGGTATCTGTTTATGATGAACTGACCTTTCAAAAAATACCGGATAAGGAGATACGGATTGCTGCCAATAAGGAAGAGCTGCCCTTGAATGAGGATAATCTGATTTATAAAGCTGCAAAGCTCATACTGGAGCGTTTGAACAGGGAAGAGGGCATTTCCGTCACATTGGAGAAGCATATTCCTATTGCGGCAGGCATGGCAGGAGGCAGTACGGATGCAGCGGCGACCCTGCTAGGTATAAATGAACTGTTTGGAGGAAATATTCCTATAGAGGAACTGCTTTCCATGGGAGTGAAGATTGGAGCAGATGTGCCCTATTGCATTTTGCAGAAAACTGCATTGTCGGAAGGGATAGGAGAAGTGCTGACCCCGTTGCCGGCGCCTCCTGCCTGCAGTTTGCTGATTGGAAAGCCGGATATTAACGTATCTACCAAATATGTTTATGAAAATCTGCAGGCGGATGCATTAAAAAGCCATCCGGATATTGACGGCATGAGGAAAGCCATTGAAGAGCAGGATTTGGAAGGGGTTACAAGCCGTATGGAAAACGTGCTGGAAACAGTTACGATTCAGAAATATCCTGTTATTGGAGAGATAAAAGAGGCAATGCTGAAAGCAGGAGCAGCCAATGCCCTGATGAGTGGAAGCGGACCTACAGTTTTTGGTATATTTGCCTCTAAGGAGCAGGCAGAAAAGGCAAAGAAGGAGCTTGCCGAAAGCGGGCTGGTGAAGGAATTGTTTGTTGCAGAATTTGTAAACCCTTAAATAAAAAGGGTGCTGACAATCAGTAACAGTTCAGCCCACAGGAGCAGGGCGGGTTTCTACACAGAGCATGTTTTAACGCAGGGTATGTTTCCCGCAGAGCATGTTTTCTGCGTCGCCACGCTTTCGCTCTATAAAAACACAACAGTGCTAAGCTCGAAAGTACCTCGCTAAGCGCTGGCGTTTTTATAAGGGCTCCTTCAGAAAATATGCTCTGCGGGAAACATACCCTGCGTTAAAACATGCTCTGTGTAGAAACCCGCCCTGCTCCTGTGGGCTGAACTGTTACGACAATCAGGGAGGGATATTATGAAGGATATGTTACAGGAAAATATGGATGAATATCTGCCTCTTAGGGATGTGGTGTTTAAGACCTTGCGGCAGGGGATTTTAACGGGAGAGTTAAAGCCCGGCGAACGTTTGATGGAGATTCATCTTGCTAACCGTCTTGGAGTCAGCAGGACGCCTATCAGGGAAGCAATTAGGAAGCTGGAGCTGGAAGGGCTTGTAATCATGATTCCAAGGCGGGGAGCGGAAGTGGCACAGATTACAGAGAAGAATCTTCAGGATGTGTTGGAAGTAAGAAGGGAGCTGGATGCTTTTGCGGCAAGGCTTGCCTGTCAGAGAATGAACGAAGAGCAGATGGGCGAATTAAAGGAAGCAGCAGAAGCCTTTGAAAGAGCCGTTGAAACAAAGGATGCTACCATAATTGCTAAGGCGGATGTGGCATTCCATGATATTATTTTAAAGTCTACCGAAAATGACAGACTAATCCAGCTAGTAAATAATCTTGCCGAGCAGGTATATCGTTATCGGTTTGAGTATGTAAAAGATAAAACATCTCACAACAGGCTGATTCAGGAGCACAGGAATATTTGCGAAAGCATTGTAAGCAGGGATGAAAAGGCTGCCGCTGCAGCAGTGGGCGTCCATGTGGACAATCAGGAGAAATCCATAAGAGAGCAGCTACACTTCATGAAATAAAGCAACCGTTCAGCCCACAGGAGCAGGGCGGGTTTCCATACAGTGCATGTTTCCACACGGGGCGGGTTTCCGTACAGGACATGTTTCCCACAGAGCATGTTTTCTGCGTCGCCACGCTTTCGCTCTATAAAAACGCAACAGTGCTAAGCTCGAAAGTACCTCGCTAAGCGCTGGCGTTTTTATAAGGGCTCCTTCAGAAAATATGCTCTGTGGGAAACATGTCCTGTATGGAAACCAGCCCTGTGCGGAAACATGCACTGTATGAAAACCCGCCCTGCGCCTGTGGGCTGAACGGTTACGAAATAAATGGCAGCATTTTATTTTTATTGTATAAAGTGCGGGGGAAATGGGAATATCTCTTCTAAAGAATCAATTAGGAGAGGTGTTAACATGAGAAGAAAAGCATATTTGGAATTATTTTGCTATGGAGCTATGAGCGGTATTATGGCGCTGTTGTTCGTATTTGGAGCTATGTATCCGGAATATATCTATACTGGAGAAAGTTATCGTGTGATAACGGTGGAGGGCTTAAGCGAAGAGGAGCTGCAGAAGCCGGTTTATGAGCTGGATAGAAGCAAAATCAGGATATCAGGTAAAATCTATGAAAGTATTTTAAAACTGTTAGAGGATAGGGAAAATGACAAAAGAGGTATTAGTGTCCGTAGCGGGACTTCAGTATCAGAATGGGGAGACGGACAGGACAGAGACCATTACGGTAGGGAATTATTATAAGAAGGCTGACAGCCATTATCTGTTTTACGAAGAAATGATAGAAGGTTTTTCAGAACCGGTAAAGAACCGGATAACATTCTCCAAAGGGCAATTGAGCGTGCAAAAGAATGGGGTAGTTACTTCCAATATGATATTTGAAGAGAAAAAAAAGAACCTTTCTAATTATGTAACGCCTTATGGAAACATTATGGTGGGCATTGATGCGAAAAAGGTGGAACTTAAGGAGGAGGAACAGCAGATAAAGGTACAGGTGGATTATGCCATGGAAATTAACTATGAGCACCTTGCAGATTGCAGCCTTACTATAAACATAAAAGAAAAAAGAGAAGGAATATCCTTCTCTCTCTAATAGCTATTTCACTGGCTTTGCACCGGCTTTTTCCTGAGCAGCTTCCAAAGCTCTCTTGAAAATGCCTTTTTTCTTTTGCTCTACAGGAGCATTGCCGCCACGGAAGCCTTTTACATCCATGATGTAGATGCCGCTTACGACTGCCTTTACTTCTTTTTTTACAGGAACCTTATCAAAAATCTTTTCATCACATACCAGTGACATAATCTGTGGTCCCACCTTTGCTTTTACAATAGGAAGCTTAGAGCCCCTGAAAAGCTTGGGGGTCTGATCGATGACTACCTGAGGCAGCCCGGAATCCTTTATCTTCATCCGTTTCTTATCGATAATCAACATGGAAACCGTCTGTTTGTTGGCTGCCATCTGCTCTTCCTGTTCTGCCTGTCTCTTTTGTGCCTTTTTCCCTAAAAAATATAGTACTGCGATTCCGGCGATTAGAACCACGGAAATAACAATCAGCACTATCAGTACCGTATGATTCATATATACCTCCAAAACAATGATATAGTAATAGATAAGCAAAAAATATTGTAACATTGTTTGAGAGAAAGTGCAAGAAAGAGCTTCCTATTAAAATGTAAGTATGTTATAATTTTTATCAGTGAGGGAATTTTTAAAAGTTGAAGGAGAACATGATGAAGAAAAAAATATGGATGATATTCGCAATTGTGATGATGCTGCTGTTAGCAGGCTGTGGCAAGAAGGAGGAAGAAAGCAGCGGTGACGTAGATCCGGATGATTATGTGAAGCTTGGAAATTTGGAGGAGCTTGAAGTTACTGTGGAGGTGGCAGGTGCTATTACCGATGCGCAGATTGAACAGCAGATATCCAATGAACTGAATTATTATGTGGAAATGGCTAATCTGTATGAATACGAGGAAATACCGGACAAGACCGTTGTAGAAGACGGAGATATGGTAAATATTGATTATGAAGGAAAAGAAGGCGATACTGCTTTTGAAGGCGGCACTGCAGAAGGAGCTTATCTGGCTATTGGTTCCGGCTCTTTCATTGAAGGGTTTGAAGCCGGACT
This sequence comes from Robinsoniella sp., assembly GCA_023664735.1. Classification (GTDB taxonomy): domain Bacteria; phylum Bacillota; class Clostridia; order Lachnospirales; family Lachnospiraceae; genus RGIG3040. The sequence goes on from JAMPFB010000059.1 coordinate 15,247, forward strand.
TGTAGGGCATAGCGTTGGAGAGGAAGTGGATTTGAATCTGACATTTCCAGAAAATTACCGTTCTGAAACGATGGCGGGAAAGGCTGTGGTATTCCATGTAAAGATTAACAGCATCCATGATGCGGAAAAGAAATTCGTGCCGGAGTTCAATGATGAATTTATACAAAAACTGAATTTTGGCTTTTCCACCATGGAGGAGTACAAGGACGATGTAAGAGCATACATCGAGCAGGAGAATGCTTCCCAAAAGGCAACTGATATTAGTGACGCAATCTGGGAGGCAGTGTATGGGGCATGTGAAGTCAGCGAGCCGCCAAAGGGAATGGTGGATGAAATAAGGGAACGGATTTATAAAAATGCAGAAGATTATGCTGCCCAGGCTGGAGTTGAGTTTGCAGAATTTGTCCAAACAAACATGAATATGACAGAAGAGGAATTTGAAGCTGAGGCAGAAAACATAGCCTCGCAGTCGGCAAAGGAAAGGCTGATTATGAAAGCAATTGCAAAGCAGCAGAACATGGAAATCAGCAAAAAGCAGATTACAGAATCAGCAGAAGCGGATTATGCACAGTATGGTTATGAAAGTGCAGAGGCTTATTTAGAAGCAATAGGCGGAGAAAATATATATAAGGATTATCTATTGTCCCAAAAGGTAGATGAATACTTAAAGACGATTGTAACAGTCCATGAGGTAGAGAGACAGGAGGAGGCTCCTGTAGAAGATACAGTAAGCGGAAACAATGCAGCGGAAGATGAAGAATCTCAGGAAGCAGTTAGTGAAAACACAGCAGAGTAAAGGAATGTGAGTGCAGATGCGCAAAAAAAGAATTTGCATGTTATTAGCTTTTTTATTGACTTTTTCGATTGTGGCGCCGGTACATGCCACTTCGATTTCTGATGCAAAAAATGCCAAAAAGAAAACAGAAGGCAGTCTGAATGCAGTAAATAATCAGATTGACTCTTTAGAAGGGCAAAAGGCTGCTCTGGCAAATGAGGTGGAAGAAATGGATTCCCAGTTAGTGGATATTTTAACCAGCATCAGTATTTGTCAGGAAGAAATCAATAATAAAGAAAAAGAGATACAGCAGGCAAAGGATGAGTTGGAAGCAGCAAAGGTTCAGGAAGAAGAGCAGGACGAAGCCATGAAGCTGCGGATAAAGTTCATGTATGAACAGGGTGACAGCGCTTACCTGCAGCTTCTTTTAGAGTCAAAAAGCATATCGGATCTGATTACAAAAGCTCAATATGTGGAAAAGGTATATGCTTATGATAAGGAGCTTTTGGATGAATACAAAGAGACAAAAGAAACGATAAAGACCTTAAAGGAAAATCTGGAAGAGGAAGAAGCGGACTTGCTTGCATCCAATTATGAACTGGAGCAGGAGCAGGCGGCTTTAAAGGCTGCCATTGCGGAAAAAAGGGATACCATAAAAAATTTTGACAGCAAGCTTGCCAGCGCCAAAAAACAGGCAGAAGCATATAAGAGCCAGTTGAAGGAGCAGACGGCAAAGCTTAAAAAGCTAGAAGAAGAAAAGCAGAAGGAAAAGGAAGCTATAGAAGCAGAATTGGCGGCACAGGCGAAAAAGCCCTCAAAGGGTACTCCTCCCGCTTCCAATCCTGATAATTATAAAGCTCCCCAGACTGTGGCAGGCGCTGACGACGGTTATACGAAAGAGGAAGCTCCAAGTATGCCGGCAGATCCGGGAGACAGCTCCATGGGACAGCAGATTGCAAGCTATGCATGCCAGTTCGTAGGAAATCCCTATAAAGCAGGCGGCACCAGCCTGACGGACGGTGCGGATTGTTCCGGTTTTGTCCAGTCTGTGTACAGGCACTTTGGCTATGTGCTTCCAAGGGACTCCACTAGTCAGCGAAGTGCTGGAAGGGCAGTGGATTATGCAAACGCCCAGCCGGGAGATATTATTTGTTATGCAGGTCATGTTGCCATTTATCTAGGCAATGGACAAATTGTACATGCCAGCAGCGAGCGGACAGGGATTAAATATGGAACTGCTACATACCGCACCATATTAAGCGTGAGACGAATTGTATAAACATAGTGGGAAAAGTAGATGCTAAAGTGTCTGCTTTTTCTTTTCTGAATTTTTGCTAGCAGTTCAGCCCATAGGCGCAGAGCGAGGTTTTCACAGAGCATGTTTTCTACATCGCCACGCTTTCGCTCTATAAAAACGCAACAGTGCTA
>JAMPFB010000005.1 GCA_023664735.1 Robinsoniella sp.
ACCGAGCTCCCTATAAGAAGAATTATAAAGAAAATTTCAGCTCGGGCAACCATTTTCATAACGTTTTGTGCCTGAGCGAAGCGAAAGGAATGAATATAAATATGAAGATTTATCCATTTTCATTGCAGGAAGACATTGCAGATGAAAAATTATTGATATATGGAGCCTCCATTGGAGGAGAAATTTTATTGTCTTTATTAAGACGGAGACAAATACCGGTTTGGGGAGTCTGTGACAGATTCAAATATGATTGGGACTTTTGTGGATACAAAGTCATGAAGCCAGAAGATGCCTTGAAGGAAGAAAAGATATCGGTTTTGGTTACAGGGACAAGAGCTTTTAACAGTATCATACAATTTTTGGATTCCTATCCGAATATAAAAGTATATGAGATTAGTGATTTTATTCAAAATAATGATATTTGCTGTGAAGAGATATCCTTTGATAAGCTTGCTGTGGAAGATTACAAAAAGAAATATCAATATTATGTAGATGAATACCAAAAAGATGATGAGATTATATTGCCCACATTTGATTTGTGCATATCAGAAGCCTGCAATTTAAGGTGTAAGGATTGTTCCGCATTGGTACCATACTTATCCAAAAGGAATACTTATAGTGCAGAAGATATTATGGAAGATTTCAAAAAAATCGGCAAGGTTGTGAACCACATCATAGAGCTTGTTATTGTAGGCGGGGAGCCATTTATCTATAAGGAATTAGATAAATTATTATATTTCTTTCAGTCCCAGGAATATATAGATGAAATTTCTGTTGTAAGTAATGGAACAGTATTTCCAAGTGAAACGGCAGTGAAAGCATTACAGCTTAGCAAGGTCAGGGTTCGGATTAGTGACTATGATTTGGAAACACAAAAGATAAACCAGTTGAAGACATTTTTTGAGGAACATCATATTAACTACTATATACAGAAACTGGATTTTTGGCTTGATATGGGACAACCGGTAAAGCGTAACTATGCGCCCACGGAGCTGGCTCAACTTTTTAGGGATTGTGCATTTAGCAGGTCACAGGGATTGTTGGACGGCAGAATTTATAGGTGCCTGCATGCAGCGGAAATATACAAGCTTAATGAAGTGGAAATAAAGGAAAAAGAGGATTATATAGAAATCAGAAATAACGGTAAAAGTTATGATGAACTGAAGAAAGATTTAAAGCATTATTTATTCGATATTGATTCCATAGTTTTGTGCGATTATTGTAGTGGGGCAAAAAATAATATACAGCCGGCAGTGCAGCTGGAGAGGGAAAAAGAGCATGAAAATTGATGATATATGCAACTATGAAAAACAGGGAAAAGCAATTATTATATTTGGAGCAGGAGTAGTTGGAGAAGTGGTGGAGTATGTTTTATCCTCTCAAAAGATTCCGGTATATTGTTTTTGTGATAATAATGAAGCAAAGATTGGGGGAAGGCTCCATGATAAGCCTGTCAAAGCTTTGCAGGAAATAAAGGATGAAGGTTTGGAGGCGCTATTTGTTGTAGCTATATCCATACATCGGGAAATTGAGGTTCAGTTGAATGATTTTGGTTACAGCCTGATAACGAACAGTAGAGAGTTAGTGAGGGAGATTGATATTACAAAATATGACTTTTCAGTCTCGCATTATCAGGTAAAGGAATACATTGAGTCTTATATACGGCACACTGCTGAATATATCGTGGAAAAGGATAATATTATCATAAAGAATATTGGTCTGATCATTACGGAGAGGTGTTCGTTAAGGTGTAAGGATTGTGTTAATTTAATGCAGTATTTTAAAGAACCTAAGCATATTGACATTGACATAAATTTAAGCTCCATGAAGAAGTTGCTAGAAAACGTATCCTGTATAGAGCGTGTTTCGGTTGTAGGAGGCGAGCCCTTTGTAAATACCGAAGTGTATCCAACCATAGAATGGCTGGTAAAGCAGGAGAAAGTGAAAAATGTGACGATATTCACAAATGCAACGGTGGTACCTGACGATGAGCAGATAAAATCATTAAAGAATCATAAAGTTTTTGTGAGTATCAGCAATTATGCGGTAGCGAATCAAAAGGTAATGGAATTAAGCGATAAACTGAGCGAACATGGAATTGACTTTAATATTGTCAATGAAAGAATATGGAAAGATCTTGGCAACTTACAATGCCGTAATAGAGCTGATGATGAGAACAATGCCTTATTCTATAAATGTATTTTTGACGGGTGTTTTCAGTTGATGTATGGGCAGCTTCATTATTGTGCGCGTTCGGCATGTGGAGTGGCGCTTAAAGCATTTCCGGTAAAAGAGGGGGATTATTTTGATTTGTTCAGGACGGATTTCTCTGAGGAAGAGTATAAGGCTAAGTTTATAGAGTTTCTGAGTAACAAATCATCTGCGCCTACTGCATGTGATTACTGCAGCGGAAAGGATTGGAAATCAAAGCACATTCCGGTTGGCTTACAAACAAAACAGGTTCTTGATTTTGATGGACAGCCTATTTTGCCATAAACATTTAACTAGTGAAGTGCTAATGGAATTGTTTGAGTGATGAAATAGCACTTAGAGTAGAAAGGGAAGCTCGATGTTAGAGGAAATGGTATCTGTGATTGTTCCTGTTTATAGGGTGGAACGTTATATTGCCAGATGCATAGAAAGTATTCTGTCCCAGTCATACAAGAATATGGAGGTTATTTTGGTAGATGACGGATCGGATGATGAAAGTGGAAATATATGTGACCGGTATGCGAAAGAGGACAGTCGAATAGTAGTAATCCATCAGGAGAATCAAGGAGTGTCCTCCGCAAGAAATGCAGGGCTGGATGTGGCTAAGGGAAAGTATATCCAGTTTGTGGATGCGGATGATATGCTGATGGAAGGAGCAATAGAAGTGCTCGTAAAAGCAATGACAGAGGTGGATTTGGTTTTATGCGGTCATATTGTGGCAAGATGCGATACGCCCACTCAGGAAGACGAAAAGCTGTTGATGAAGCCTGCTCTGGATCCGGGAGTCGCTTTACAGTCACGATTTTCCAAACGAATACGTCATTCAGAATACGGCATCATAACAGGATGGGAGTATCCCTTTGACAAGCTGTTCAAAAAATCCATTATTGATGAACATCATCTCAGGTTTACATACGGCTTATGCCATGGAGAAGATTCGGAATTTGTCCTTGCCTATGTAAGACATATTAGTAAGTACAATGTAGTTTCCCAATGCTTATACAAATATTACATTAATAATTTTTCAGCCGGAACGGTTTCATCGGCAACCAGATTCAGAGAAAATATGTATGAATTAACGAAAGCCACCTTTGAGAAGGTGAAAGCCTTTATGGAAGAGCAGGAAATGTTTTATGGTGATATGCGGGAAGGCTTTGAACATTCCTATATTAATGAAATAGTGAAGCTCGTCTACAGATATTTTCGAGAAGATTGTCCTATGAGCGAACAGGAAAAGAAAGAAAAGCTCAGCAATATTTTAAATGATGAGATGTGTAAGCAGGGACTATTATCTTTTAAAGTGAAAAACAGCAGTGAAGATGGAAATATGTCTGGGCTGCTGAAAGAAGGCAATTACGGTAAAATAAAAGAATATGCGATGAAAAAGGTCAGGATGATTTATGGGGAAAGGGCTGCTGATAAAATCTTATTATCAATTGTTATACCTGTTTATAACCGTCCATTAAAATTACAGACTTGCATAGAAAGTATAGGTAAGTTAGAGATAGATGATGTGGAAATTATTATAGTAGATGACCATTCAACGGATGAAACAAAAGAAGTCTGTTATAATTTAGAGAGAGGCTGTAAGCAAATCAAAGTAATCAATAATTCTGAAAATATGAGTCCGGGCGCATGTAAAATGCGTGGATTGTCTAATGCAGATGGAAAGTATGTTGTTTTTTTAGACAGCGATGACCAGTTACTCAATGAATTTATTGAAATTTACAAGTATATTCAAAGTGCTGAACAAGCATGTGATTGCTATTTGTTTAGCTACATGGAAAATAGAGAAGATGGTACTTGTATATGCAGGAAGCTTTTTTCGGAAACAATGGAATTTAGTGGAATTGAGTTTTTGGAAGAGGTATTTCCTTACATGGACATGCAGTCTATGTGGCAATTTGTTTATAAAAAAGAATTTTTGCTTCGGTTTCATGTTGCATGTCCTGCGGATATGAGAGTTAACGAAGATTATATATTCAATATGCAGGTATATTCATATGCCAGACAGATTTGCTGTCTCCCGTATATAGGATATTCATACAATTATAATAACGATTCCCTGACACATGATGCTGGCTTAAAGATTCAGTATGACGGAGCGGTTTTGTGTATTCGGAATTATTGCAATATGATAAATAGTAATCCTGCAATAGAGGGCAGAAGAAAAGAGCTTCTTTGGGAAAGTGTAAGATTAATGGTTTATTCTATATACTCGAACGATATAAGTGAGCAGCATGATGATGCATGTAGAGAGGTTATAGAAGGCCATATATGGAACAATCTACAACAAATTACGGAAAATTTCCAAAGAGAATTATGGATTTATCCGGCATCCGGATTTGGAAAAGGTGCATTGAAAAATATTTTGCAGTTTGCAGATAAGAAAGGTGTAGATTTAAAAGTGGGAGGATTTATAGACCGGAATAAGAAAAGCATAATATCACGCAAGCTGTTGTCAGAAGGAATGAAGGTCATGGACTTAGAAGAATTGTCAGCGGAGAAAGTGGGCATTGGAGTATATTATGTGAAAAAGTCGGTTTTGCAGGAGATAAAAGAGCGCTTGAGTAAAACAACATTTCTGTGGAAGGAAATGGCGGATATAGATATTGAGGTAATCAGGAAGGAATGGGGATAAGGACATGGAAAAAATAATTTTTCCGGTTTTGGAGGAGTTTGAGAAAGAAAGAAAATGGTGTTTGGATGCTGCTGAATATTGGATATATGGATATGGAAGAATCGGAAAGGAAACGGCGGAAACGTTATTAAAACGAAAAAAACATATAAAGGGAATTATTGACCAGAAAAGAAGTGTAGATTCGGTAAATGGAATACCTATTATTGAAGCGGAAAAATGGGATCAGTACGATTCGGGAATCGTGCTGATATGTACGGATGTATTTTACAATGAAATCAAGCAAAAGCTGATTCGGAAGAATATTCTGACATTTGCCCCTTATTATAGCATATATTTGGGGAGGGAACTGGACTATTTAGAATATAACAAGGTAAACAGAGTGCTGGCACAGATTCAATATAAGCAATACGTTGAAAAGTCCAGTGAAAATAATGATGTAATTTTGGATGGCTTAGATGTAGTAATTACAGAAAAGTGCAGTCTGAAATGTAAAGAATGTTCAAATCTGATGCAATATTTTTCTCGCCCCCAAAATGCAGACTATGAGGATATCCTGAACAGTCTTTCAAAAGTGTTAGAAAATGTAAAATACATAAGAGATATCAATATATTGGGCGGAGAGCCATTTATGAATAAGGAATGGCATAGGTATGTTTTAGAAATTATGAAATATAAGAACATAGGCAATATACTGATTCATACCAATGGAACCATCCTTCCGGCAGAAGAGGAACTGAAAAAAATAGATGATAAGCGTGTTGTATTTAAGCTTAGCAATTATGGAAAAGTGTCTGTAAATTTAGAAGGAATGATTGAATTGCTGAAAAAGCATGAGATTTGTTATACAGTTGCGAAAGTAGAGGAATGGGTTCGCTGTGGAGACATTTACAGGCACGATAGAAGCGAGGTGCAAAATAGAAAGGTTTATGATTCCTGCTGCATGAAAGGGGTGCTGTCGTTAAAGGATGGAATGATTTTTGGCTGCCCGTTTGCAGGTAATGCAGCAGCATTGCAGGCAGTTCCTCAAGAAATCAACGAAGGCATTCCAACAACTGCTTCAGATGAGATACTGACCGGAATAAGGGAGCTTCAGGCAAAGAAGTATCTTAAGGTATGTGACTATTGTGAAGGCCGCCCGATTGGCTTTTATGATATTCCGGCGGCGGAACAGACGAAAGAACCAAGGACATATAAACAATATGTTTATGAAAAATGAAGCTGCAGGAAATTTTGATAACGAAGAAGTGTATGGCAGTGTATTATTAAGTCAGATGTGAGAAGAATATAGAAGATATGAAAATATTATTAACAGGCTCAAGTGGATTTATAGGAAAGAATATAAAAGAAAATCTGGCAAGTGATTTTTGTTTAAAAACACCAAATAGTACAGAACTGAATTTATTAGATACGGACAGGGTTTATAAGTATTTGAAAGAGGAGCAGTTTGATATCATTATTCATTCTGCCAATAGAAATAACACAAGAAAGAAAAATACCACTTTTTATGACTCTTTAGACGGAAATCTGCGTATGTTTTATAATTTGGCAAGGTGTAGCCATTTATTTGGCAGGATGTATTATTTTGGTTCAGGTGCAGAATATGATATGCAGCATTACAGCCCGGAAATGAAAGAGGAGTATTTCGATACATATGTGCCCAAAGATCCCTATGGCTTTTCCAAGTATATTATGTCCAAGCACTGTGAACAAAGCAATAATATCTATGATTTACGTTTGTTTGGCGTGTATGGCAGATATGAAGAATGGGAGCGGAGATTTATATCCAATGCGATATGCAGAGTATTAAAAGGAATGCCCATTACATTGCAGAAGAATGTATATTTTGATTATCTCTGGGTAAATGATTTGGTTCAGATTATCAACTGGTTTATCTGGCATGAACCGGTTCATAAACATTACAATGTGTGCCGGGGAAGCAAGGTGGATTTGTATTCTCTGGCATGTATGGTTAGAGAAATTCTGAATATTGATTGTGACATTATAGTAAGTGAACCAGGACAGAAACCAGAATATACCGGTAATAATGAACGATTATTAAATGAAATCGGCAAGTTTCAGTTCACTACTTTTGAAGATTCCATTGAGATTTTAGGAAATTATTATAAAGAGAATCTGGACAGGATTGATGAAACGTTATTGTTGTAAATAGATTATAAAGAAAATCAGGAAGTTATCTGCAGAGGATGAAAAGATGAAGGTTGTAATTTTGGCGGGAGGAACAAAAAGTACTATTAACATGGATGAGGAAAGCATTCCCAAGCCTATGTTAGAAATAGGAGGGAGGCCGCTTCTTTGGCATATTATGAAATATTGCAGCAGTATGGGATATGGCGATTTTGTTATATGCGGTGGATATAAGAACCATGTTATAAAGAACTATTTTCGGGATTATTATATTTATCAATCAGATATAACGGTAGATCTTGCCACCAATCAGATTGAGATTCACAGGAAGGTAACAGAGGATTGGAAAGTCACTGTAGCAGATACCGGTTTGTATTCAGCTACCGGACAAAGAATTGCCCAAATTCAGAAGTATATTGAGGAAGATATGTTTTTGGTAACCTATGGGGATTGTTTATCGGATATTGATATGAACAAGCTGGTAGAGTTTGCCAGAAATAACGATAAAATAATAACGATGGTAGTAGCCCACCCTGTTGGGCGAAATGAAACCCTTCCTATAGATGATGATGATTTATTGAGAAAAATGAAGCCGGAACCTGATGAAGAGATAGCAGCATGGGTCAATACCGGCACATATGTTTTTAAAAAAGATGTATTTCAATACTTAAGTGGTAATTTTGAACTGGACAAGCAGCTGCTGCCGGCTCTGGTGGAAAAAGAGCAGGTTATTCTGTATAAACATCATGGTTTCTGGTGCCCGGTGGAAACAAATCGTAATAAATTGGACTTGGAAATGAGATGGTCAGCGGGAAATGCGCCATGGAAAGTGTGGGACGAATGAAAGTAGTAATATTAGCTGGCGGCATGGGAAGCAGAATCAGCGAGGAATCATGTTTAAAACCTAAGCCCATGATTGAAATAGGAGGGAGACCTATATTATGGCATATCATGAAGTGGTATGCTTCTTTTGGATTTCAGGAATTTATCATTTGCTGTGGCTATAAAGGACATATGGTTAAGGACTACTTTGTGAACTATTATATTTATCAAGATGATGCCACTTATGATATAAATAAATCGGTAGAAGATATGAGACAGAGGCATAAGATATCTTGGCGGGTTACCCTGGTGGATACCGGATTAAAAACTTTAACAGCCGGCAGAATCTTAAAAGCAAGAAAGTATATTGGCAATGAAGCTTTTATGCTGACTTATGGAGATGGCGTTTCAGATGTGGATATTGACAGGCTTCTTGACTGCCATAAACAGAGCGGTAAAATTGCTACGATTACTACCACGCAGCCTGCAGGGAGATTTGGAGCCATCCAGATGAAGGAAGATGGAAGCGTATGCGGATTTAAGGAAAAGGCAAGAAAGGATCAGTCTTTTGTAAATATCGGCTTTATGGTTATGGAACCCACGGTGTTTGAGTATCTTGGGGATGGCAGTGAAATGTTAGAAGATTCACCTTTTGAAAAGCTGGCTGCTGATAATCAGATGAATGCATATAAGCATGATGGCTTTTGGTCGCCAATGGATACCGTCCATGATAAAGCATATTTGGAGAAGCTTTGGGGGCAGGGAAATGCACCATGGAGAGTATAAAATAGAATATTTCTAGCGTAAATTGAAGTTTATATGAAGGAGAAACAGGGTGAAAACATCATTATCAAAGGAAGGAATCAGTAGTTTTTTGAAAAGACAGCTGGAATTCTATATTCCGGATGGTTATATGATTAATGAAGAATATTGGCTGAAAGCAATTACCATGGCATTGAATCGGTGTGATAACTGTTTTAAGCATATTTTAATGTCCGGTTATAGAGATGAAAAGGGAGAGAGTCTTTTTTCACATCTTCATCGGGATCAATATACCACGTTTTTATATTTTTTAAGCAATACGATTTGGACATGTTATCATGATAAGCAGATATGCGATAAATTATTGAATTTACAAAGTATACTACATGGAATATTTTTATCTTATAAATGTGAAATGCCTGATATTTTTCTTTTTAGCCATCCCATAGGAACCATAATCGGCAATGCAAAATATTCGGACGGCTTGTATATAGGGCATAATGTTACAGTGAATACGAAAAATGATTTGCATATTGGAAAATTGTGTGCGCTTTTACCGGGCGCTACTATTTGTGGAAATGAACCTATTGGGGATAGAGTTTCAATTGGAGTAAATGTAACTGTATACAATAAGAAGATAGAGGATAATTCGGTTGTTTATAACGAAGATGGGAAAATGAAGATTAGGCCGTGTTTGAAAGAGAAATGCTGGTCAGAGGAAAAGTTTGATATAAGATTGTAAAAGGAGAAAGCAGAGTGAATGGGATGAATATTGAAATATATAATCAGACATTAGAGCATTTAGAAGAGCAAATGCAGGATATGGATATGGAAACGGTAAATCAATTATTGGATACTCTTTTTGATGTAAAGCCTGTGCGGTTGAAATGGTATTTAATAAAAGCAAAGGCGATGATTAAAGAGGGAAGGGATATCAATGAAATTGTCCAATTTTTGGATGAAAAATGTGAGCCATGGTATCCTTATGATGATGTGGAAACATATTTAGCGCTTCTTGAAATTCTGACAGAAATGTCAGGAGATGATGTGGAGAGTAAAAGATTTAGATATCAGCAAGATAAAATTAGAGAAGTGTTTTTTGGGATACAGCCCATGAAATGGGAGCTGGAGGAGGAATGGGAAAAAGCTCTTTACAATATGGAAAACAGCCGTATGCTACAGAGCTCGGATATATATAAATTAAGCGACTTATATTATATTAGGGGTAACTTTTATTTATATGTATTATGGCAGGCAGTGGCTGATAAGCTGTTTCCCGATGAAGAAAAGGAAATCAGGCAGACGGTGCTTCAGAAATGGAATGCAAAATATTATTATGAGCATTTGTTAAATGGCAAGAAAGAAAACTTTGCGATTATTGAAACAGAAGAGGAAGAACATATATCCTATAAGCTTGCTGCCAAGGCGCTTGAGCTTTTAGATAAAGAAGTGCATATTCTGAAAACAAAAAGAAATGCAAAAGACAATATTCATGACTGGTTAGAGCAGATAGCGAAAAGTAATACTGAGGGCAGGGTAATATTTGTACTTACAAGTGGAACTTTGACAGAACAATTATTGGAACAAAAAGATATGAAAGCACGTCTGGAGAGACTGACGGTAGCTGAGAATGATTATCAGGAAGAAAATTTTGCAGTCAGCAGGTATGGAGATTATTTAGACTATATTGCAGATGTTTATCGAATGCCAACACAGGAAATCAGGCGGGAATTATATCAAAAACCTACATGCCGTTTTTCTGTAATTATCCCCTGTAGAAATGTAAGTAGAACATTATATTATACATTAAAGACTTGTTTAAATCAAAGCTTTAAGGGGAAATATGAGATTATAGTAAGCGATAATTCAGATATGGAGCTTGGTAAAGATACATTTGTATATAAGATATGCAAAGAGTTGAACGATGATAGAATTAAGTATTACAGAACTAAAGATAATCTCCCGCTGGCAAAAAACTATGAACTTCCATATTTGAAAGCAACAGGAGAATTTTTGTTCTCTCTGGGGGCGGATGACGGAATGCTGCCATGGTGTCTGGAAGAGTTGGATGCTGTATTGAACCGATATCCGGAACAGAAGATTTTTCTCTGGCATGAAGTGACATACCAATGGCCGGAGACAAAGGGGAACTTTGTGGGAAAGGCAGGAGCGGCAACCTTATTGGCAAAAAATGCTTATAAAGAAGGAAGTCCTGAAATATTTGAGTACTTTACGGAACCTATTTTTAAAGAAAGCTTTTCCAACTATGGCAATATGTACATGCTGCCTCAATTGTACCATAATTCAGGAATCCGCAGAGAATACTTAGCATTACTATTTGAAAAAACAGGGGTTTTGTGGGGAGGAATCAATCAGGATATTTCTATGGCAGTTACCATTGGAAACATTGAAGAAAAATTATATTTCATTAATAATCCGCTGGTAATCAATGGCGTCAGCAGTAATTCTATTGGCAGCTTGAATAATGCGGGAATGTCGAATATTCAGCAAAAGGCAATGACACAAATATATAAGAGTACATATGGCCGGGGACAGAGAGTATTTTCTTATGTAGAACGTTTGTGCCCGCCCCTTGGAGGATATTACAGTAATTTTTATACATGCATTATGTATGGATATGCAATTGGAGCCATATCTGATGAGACATTTGAGGCTATTGATTGGAAAAATATCTATAAAAGAACGGCGATTGAGCTAAAAAAAGAAGATATTATGTGCGATAAGAAATTGCATATATTACGATATGCGGTTTCGCAGCACGGAGATGAATTATTGGAATGGTTTGATAATAATTTTTATTATAATATTTTAGAACCATGTCCTTTAGTAAAAGAAAGCGATTCTGATACCAATGTAGAAGATTCGATAAAATCCCGTATTGTTCTGGAAGATAAAGAGATTAACATGGAAAATCCGGATTGCATTAGTGATGTTTTTAAAGTTTCTCTTTATTTAAATGATATATGGAGAAACTAAGTGAAACTTTATTAAAGCATGAATCAGGATAGTATCCGATTATTTTTCTTATTTTAAAATCTGCGAAACAGCAGAGCCTGCACAGATATATGATGATATGGCAGGCTTTATCCGGACGCTATTGGAAACAAATCCATATCTGGAGTTTTCGGTAATAACAGGATGTCTTAGAATTAGCAAAGAAAGCATTTTCACGGGACTTAATAATTTGAATGTAATATCAATTCCCTAAAAAATGAGGATGCCGAAACATCCCCATTTCCTAAATTTTTCACTTGCAAATGAGCAAGGAATCGTTTATAATCAGCGTAGAAGGTAACGGAGATATTGGAACCTCCCCATTACCCCAGACGGAAACTTGATGCGAAACAATAAGTAACACAATGCAAGCTATCCCCTATTAGCGGTAGAGGATAGCTTTTTTTCTGTCTATTTGCGGCTGTTATGATTATCTATGTATGTCAAGGCGGCAAAAACCACCAGAAGTAGCGTCAAAACTTCTAACGTGTTCATAGTAACCCCCTTTCCGTTTCCGAAAAGGGCAACCGAGGAACTATCCCCATACTGTCTACACTGACTAAGAAAATTATATCATATCGTGTCGGATATTGCTATAGAATTTAATCCTAGCGGTGTAGCCGTGAAAATATACAAGAATCAATGGATTTTGAGCTTTGTTTGTGGTATGATGTTATATGTCGTGACAAGGCTTCTTTCGTTGGAAAGGAGTAGAATAATGAGCGTAAAAAAACGAGATAACAAAAATCGTATTTTACGCAATGGAAAGCAAATGCCAAAAGTCATACTTTTTGTTCCAAGATGCGGAAAAATAAATGGCTCAAGATAGCAGCAAAAGCAGAAATACATTGTGGAAGGTATCATAAAGATGTTTGAAAATATGAACGAATCAGAAGCAAGGCAGAAAATATTAGACTCCGTGGCGGAATATTGTAAGGCATATCATAATGCCGGAGAATATAAAACCGGAGACCGGATTCCATACGCAAAAAGAGTCTATGATGAAGAAGAAATGGTAAATCTGGTAGACAGCGCATTGGAATTCTGGCTGACGGCAGGCAGGTATACGGAGCGGTTTGAAAAGGAATTAGCCGAATATCTGGGGATAAAGTATTGTTCGGTAGTAAATTCCGGTTCTTCCGCCAATCTGCTGGCATTCATGGCTTTGACCTCTCCCCTTTTAGGTGATAAAAGGATAAAGCCGGGAGATGAAATCATTACGGTGGCAGCAGGATTTCCAACTACAGTAACACCTATGCTCCAATACGGAGCGGTGCCTGTTTTTGTGGATGTGACGATACCCCAATATAATATAGATGTGGACATGCTGCAAGATGCTCTTTCGGAAAAGACAAGGGCTGTTATGCTGGCTCATACTTTGGGAAACCCTTTTGATTTAAAAGCAGTAAAGGAATTTTGCGAAAGAAATGGATTATGGCTGGTAGAGGATAACTGTGATGCGTTAGGCAGTACTTATCAAATAGACGGCAATTGGAAGTTTACCGGTACGATTGGTGATATAGGCACTTCCAGTTTTTATCCGCCCCACCATATGACTATGGGCGAAGGCGGAGCGGTCTATACGGATAATCCGTTGCTGAATAAAATTATCCGCTCTCTCCGTGACTGGGGAAGAGACTGTATCTGTTCTTCTGGGAGGGATAATATGTGTGGCCACAGATTTGAAAGACAATACGGAGAACTTCCGTTAGGATACGACCATAAGTATGTATATTCCCATTTTGGATATAACCTGAAAGCTACCGATATGCAGGCAGCAGTAGGATGTGCCCAGCTAAAAAAGCTTCCCGGATTTGTAGAGGCAAGAAAAAGGAATTTTGCATACTTATCGGAAAGACTGCAGGAAACGGAAGAAAAATTGATTTTGCCAAAACCCTGTCCGGATTCGGAGCCGAGCTGGTTTGGTTACATGATTACATGCAGGGAAGGCATAAGCAAAAATCAAATCGTGCACTACTTGGAAGAACATGGGGTGCAGACCAGGATGCTTTTTGCAGGCAACCTGATTAAACAGCCCTGCTTTGATGAAATGCGTCAGTCAGGAAAAGGTTACCGGATTGCAGGCGAGCTGGCCAATACGGACCGGATTATGCAGGATACTTTCTGGATAGGAGTATATCCGGGCATGAGCAGGGAAATGCTGGATGACATGGCGGACAGGATTGTGGAGGCACTGGAAAATAAATAAAAGTACAATCCGTTCAGCCAATAGGAAAAATATTTGCAGGGAGCAGAATATGATAAACAGTCAGTTTTATAAAGAAAAGAAAATACTTCTGACCGGGCATACGGGATTTAAGGGCACGTGGATGTGCCATGTGCTAAAAGAAATGGGAGCCAAAGTAACGGGCTATGCCTTAAAGCCCCCTACTGCCCCAAGTCTGTTTGAATTAAGCGGCATAGAAAAGGATATGGATTCTGTGGAAGGCGATATTCGTAACCTGGATCATTTAAGGTGGGTTTTTGAGCAGGTACAGCCGGAAATTGTCATTCACATGGCGGCACAGCCCATTGTGAGGGAATCCTATAAAAATCCTGTTTATACATATGAGGTAAATGTGATGGGGACTGTAAACGTACTGGAATGTGTTAGGGAAAGTAAGTCCGTCCGCTCTTTTTTAAATGTAACAACGGATAAGGTGTACAAAAATAAAGAATGGGAGTGGGGATATCGGGAAAATGAGGAATTAAACGGTTATGACCCCTATTCTAACAGCAAGTCCTGTTCAGAGCTTATAACGGAAAGTTATAAAAATTCTTTTTTCGCAGACGGCAGAACTGCCATTTCCACAGCAAGAGCAGGCAATGTGATTGGAGGGGGAGACTTTGCGGTGGACAGAATCATTCCGGATTGTCTTAGGGCGATAGAAGCAGATGAGGAAATTATCTTAAGAAATCCTTATTCCACAAGACCTTATCAGCATGTGCTGGAACCGATATTTGCTTATCTGCTGATAGCAGAGAAACAGTATGAAGATTTGAAATATGCAGGAAGCTACAACGTGGGACCGGAGGAAGAATGCTGTCTTACTACGGAAGGGATGGTAACAGAATTTTGCAGGCAGTGGAACCAGATAGCAGATGACAGCCTGACGTGGCATCAGGAGGGAGAAGCGGGACCTCATGAAGCAGGCTTCCTGAAATTGGATTGTGCTAAAATCAAAAAAGAGCTGGGCTGGAAGCCGAAATGGAATGCTACGGAAATGATTGCCAAAACAGTGGAGTGGATATATGCATATAGACAGGGAGAAGATGTAGTTAAAGTAATGCAAAGGCAGATTGGAGAGTATATAAGAGAAATGAATTAAGGGAATTTTGCAAATGATTTATTATGAGTGCGGTTACAGATAAAGTATGCAATGGGAAGATAATCTACGGGGCGAAATGAGTAAACTCCTCAACCAACCCAAACAATTCCTCCCTGCTCCTTGGAATATAAATCCCCTCACAAGTCTCCTGAAGCTTCCTAAAATACTCCTCATAATCACATTTCTCATTAAAGGAATCCCCGGCCAAAGGATACAAAAAAATAATCTTACATTTGCTCTGAAACAGTAATTTCCCCGAAACACATGCAGTAGAATAATAAGAAATCAGTACCTTGTCCTCCAAAAGCCCATTAGCCATCGCTAACTCAAAAGGACAGGAATCCTCATAAATCGAAATCGTGCTGTCAAATTTATCATAAACGCCCCTTGGATGTGGCTTTACAATAAAATCATGATGCCCCGCCTTCTGGCAAATCTCATAAATAAGGCTTTGATAAGTTTCCGGATTGCCCATGCCGTTGGCAGTCCCTTGTCCTAAAAACAGAAACTTTTCAGAAAACTCTTTGCTTTCAAAGGCAAAAATGTTTTTTGCCATCTTAATGACCCTGTCAATGATTTCCGGGGTCTTTTCAATCCGAATCTTATCAAATGAAATATCTGCTTCTGCCAGATATGGCTCGAACATATAAAGCTCATGTTCCATTTTGTGTATATCATAGCCCAAAAGCTTCTGGTACATCTTCTGCCCTGCTTCTGTATTGATGAAAGGGACGGGCGTCTTGGTATAGCTGGCAAAGCCGTCTTCAAACCGATGGAACCGGATATTTCTGCTTTGGCGGATTAAGGTCTTTCCGATTTCTTTAACAATTTCATCTGGCACATGGGGAGAAGCGTAATAGACATCATCATAATTATCCAGCTTTCCGGACAAGATTTTTTTTGTAGTAGGATTATAAAGAAAGCTTTCAAAAAAGGTAACGGCAGCAGATTTATACGGATTCTGAATCTTTCTGCCATCAGCAAAAAGAACTCTATGAAAATATGGATTCAGACGTCCGCTTTTATAAACCTTTTCCAAATAAGGTGTCTTATCAGTTACGATTAAATCAATCTGACTGTCCTTTAAATAGATTTCTTTTAGAAACAAAAATACCAGAAGATGATAGGTGGTGCTAACGATGCCTAATGTTCTTTTCATAATCAGCCTCTTTTCACAAAGCGGAATACAGTATCTAACAGCATATCCCGTTCCCTTTTCCCAAATAGAAAGATGAAATTGATGACTGCGCCTGTTATGCCGCATAAAAATACGTCCAAAATCAATATCAGCCAGTTTGTTGTGGAAATCACATGATTAAAGCCCATAAACACTGCAATCATGCCAAGACTGACTGCAATATAGCGAAATATGGTAGGATAAAAAATAGTCTTTTTTAGTCCGAGGCAGTGGGCTGCGTACATAGGGGTAAAGGTCATGTTCTTTATGATTCCCAGTATAGTAGAAGTGCCTACGATGTAGTACATGCCTAAAGAGGAGGCTGTATCGGTGGTTTCAATCAAAAGAAGGACGATTCCGGTAGACAATATTCCCATAATGAGGGTTACAATGGAATTCCATTTCAGTTTATTGACGACTGTATATACATTAAAAAGCGGGCTGATGGCACCGCCTACAATAGTTCCGAACATGGTAAATAGGGTAAGCGCATAAATAATGGTAGGATCATATAGGGATTGGGTCTTATTCAACCATAAGGTATAAAAAGGAATGCCAAATGCAGCTACAAACGCCAATGGAATATTGGCAAAGAATCCAGTCATACACATGGCAGAGGTTAGGTCGTTAAGTAGTTCCTTTCGATCATTTTTGGCAAAGCTGATGGTAAGGGAAGGGGTAAAAACTGCAGAAATGGTCTCATAGAGCATATTGATGGCAGAGACCATACTTTTGGAGGTTCCTACATATCCCATTTCCGTGGCTCCAATAGCCAGATTTGCAATCACAGTATCCAGACTGTTGGTAAGGAGCTGACCTGTGCGCATAATAGTGTTCCATATACCGGCAGACAAAATTTCAAGAACTTTTTTTATCCGGAAATGTTTGCGGCTTATTTTAATATCTGGAAGCAGTTTTTTCGTATAATAAATATAAGCAACTAAAAGGTAAGCAGTAGAGGCAAGAGTTGCAATGCCCATATAGCTTACTTTTATGGGGAGAAAATAAAATACCAGAATCAGCAGACCGCCCTTTAATATTTGGGATTCAATGGTGCGCATTGCTGTTAAGTCTAAGCGGTTGGTGGCAAAAGTGGCAGTACTAAAGGTAGTGCTTATAATAGTCACCATAAAGTTTAAAAATATAGCAGCAAATAATAGTTTTACATCACTAACCAGTTCTGGAGAAATATTAATTAATTTATCCAGATACAATACGATTATGGTAAGAGGTACAAAAAGAAACCCTGCAATTGCCAGATTTGCATACATAACAGAGTTGAAATATTGATTGGCGCCTTCCATATCTTTTTGATGAATTTTAACTGTAATAAAACGTCCGGCCATGGAGTTTAAAGCCATGGCAGCAACGGAGGCAAAATTAACGAAGTCATTTGCCATAGTCAAAAACCCATTTGCTTCGATTCCAAGGGAATTAATCAGCTTAGGCGCTAAAATAAAGCTTACCCCCATGCTGACAAGGCAGGAAAGCAGGCTTGCCAGCATATTTATAACAATTTGCTTATTTTTCTTTGTATCTGACATAATAAAAGAATCCTTTTTTCGGTATTCATGTTTTCCAAATATTGGGGAATACTAATGGATGACTGTCTATTGTCATCAAGTTAGTAACAGTTCAGCCCACAGGCGCAAAGCGGGGTTTCCACAGGGCATGTTTCCTACAGAGCATGTTTTCTACGTCGCCACGCTTTCGCTCTATAAAAACGCAGCAGTGCTAAGCTCGAAAATACCTCGCTAAGCGCTGGCGTTTTTATAAGGGCTCCTTTAGAAAACATGCTCTGTGGGAAACATGCCCTGTGGAAACCCCGCTTTGCGCCTGTGGGCTGAACTGCTCCACAAATTATAACACATTGAAAAATAACTGGCAAATAATTTGACTACCCTATAAAGGAATGGTAAAATAAAACAGTATATCTTTTATTGTTAAAATCTGGAATATAAGAGGAAACAGATTATGAAAATTATGCCCAACCGGATGGACCGGGGTTTTTATAAATATCAGGATGAATTTGAAAAAAAGGCATTGGAAGTGCTTAGGTCCGGCTGGTATGTGCTGGGAAAAGAGGTGTCTTCCTTTGAAGAAGAGTTTGCGGCATACACGGGAGCAAAGTATTGCGCCGGTGTGGGAAATGGTCTGGATGCCCTTTGGCTTGCTTTCCGGGTTCTGGGAATTGGAAAAGGGGATGAGGTAATTGTTCAGGCAAATACTTATATCGCCAGTGTCATGGGAATTACCATCAATGGCGCTACTCCGGTTTTTGTAGAGCCGGATGCATATTATGCAATTGATGCAGACCGGATTGAAGAAAAAATTACCCAAAGGACAAAGGCAATATTGGTCGTGCATTTATACGGACAGGCAACGCCTATGGACAAAATCATGGAAATCTGCGGGAAATATAACCTGCGCCTTATAGAAGACTGCGCCCAGTCCCATGGAGCCTGTTATAAGGGAAAGATGACAGGAACCTTTGGGGATATCGGCTGCTTTTCCTTTTACCCTTCCAAAAATCTGGGAGCCTTTGGAGATGGAGGCGCTATTGTTACCAATGAGGAGCAGATTGTAAAAGACATCCGGATGTATCGAAATTACGGCAGTGAGAAAAGATATTATAATAGGGTGGTTGGCGCCAATTCCAGACTGGATGAAATACAGGCAGGGCTTTTACGGGTAAGGCTGTCCCATATGGATGAGCTTACAAAAGAAAAGGAACAGATTGCTGCCCGGTATATGGAGAGCCTGAAAAGTCCTTATTTTTCCCTTCCAAAACGGTTAGAGCATGCTAACCATGTGTGGCATCAGTTTGTGTTGTATTCGCCATACAGGGATGAATTGATTGAGTACTTAAATGCACAGGATATCGGTACGATCATTCATTATCCGGTGCCGCCTCATTTGTCGGAGGCATATGAATATCTTGGCTTTGGCAAAGGTGATTTTCCTATTACGGAGGATTATGCGGAAAGTGTGGTATCCATTCCCATGTATAACGGAATGACAAAAGAGGAGCAGGAAACGGTAATCCGGGCATTAAATGAATTTGTACCAAGAGAACATAAATAAAATCCGATAGGTATAGAAGCAGGCAGAGACCATCTGTCTGAATGAAAAACCGGGATGTCGGTATAAAATGGAGAGAAAAGCATGAACATAAAGGAGCAGTATAAGATTCTGGAATTTGGGGATTTTGGAGATGAAAGAGGAAGTCTGGTAGTGGCGGAAGGAAGCGGAAAGGATATTCCCTTTGAAATCAAAAGGGTTTTTTATATGTATGGCTCTGATGACGGGGTCGTAAGAGGTCAACATGCCAACCGCAGGACAGAATTTGTAATGATCAATGTAAGCGGCACCAGCAGGGTAAAGGTGGATAATGGCTATGAAACAGATATCATCGAATTGAACAAGCCTCGCATGGGCTTGTACCTGCCCACTATGCTTTGGAAGGATATGTATGATTTTTCAAAGGATTCTGTACTTTTAGTGCTTGCAAGTGAACATTACGATGGCGGCGAATATATTCGGGATTATGAACAATATTTAAAGGAAATAGGAAAGAAATAAGATGAGCAAAATTTCAATTGTTGTACCGGTCTATTACAATTCGGATACTTTAATGCTTTTGTATGAGGATATGAAAGCAAAAATACTTTACCGGCTGGAGGATTATGAAATTGTCTTTGTGGATGATGGTTCCGGAGATGATTCTTGGCAGGTGATGAACCAGATCAGAGAGATGGATGAGCGGGTGCAGTGTGTGAAGCTTTCCCGGAATTTTGGCGAGCATGCGGCGCTTTTGGCAGGATTGTCTGTGTGCACCGGAGATTGCGCTGTTACCAAACAGGCAGATTTGCAGGAGGATTCGGAAATCATACTGGAAATGTATGACAGTTGGAAACGTGGAAATAAAGTAGTACTGGCAGTGCGTTCCGAACGGGATGAAGGAGCTGTCAAGAAGTTTTTTGCAAATCTTTATTATGTAATCGTAAGAAGATTCATTAACAATCGGATGCCCGCCGGAGGCTGCGACTGCTATTTGTTGGACAGGCAGGTCATAAAGGTGCTGGAGCTTTTGGATGAGAAAAATTCCTCCCTTACCTTACAGGTGCTTTGGGCAGGCTTTAAAACGGATCATATTTATTTTCACAGAAAAGACAGGGAAATCGGCAAGTCCCGCTGGACTCTTGGAAAAAAGATAAAGCTGGTAATGGATTCCATGATGAGCTTTTCCTACTTCCCAATTCGCGCCATGTCTACGGTAGGCGTTATATTCTGTATTATTGCCGTATTGATGGCGCTGGAAGTCATTATTGAGAAATTCACCATAGGCACTCCCATATTAGGCTGGGCTTCCATTATGTGCGTGCTGCTTGTTTCCAGCGGTCTGATTATGCTTATGCTGGGGCTTCTTGGGGAATATATCTGGCGGGCGCTGGATGCATCCAGAAACAGGCCGCCTTATTTGATTGATGAGGTGGTAAAGGGGGAGCAGAGCCCAGAGAATACAAGGAAAAGCTGATTCATTTCCATGAAAATAGCGGTTTGGCCCACAGGCGCAGAGGAAGAACCACACAGAGCATGTTTTCTAAAGGAGCCCTTATAAAAACGCCAGCGCTTAGCGAGGTACTTTCGAGCTTAGCACTGTTGCGTTTTTATAGAGCGAGAGCGTGGCGACGTAGAAAACATACTCTGTGTGGTTCTTCCTCTGCACCTGTGGGCCAAACTGCTACTCCAGTATTTTACATACAAATCAAAATAGCAATCAAAATCCCTAAAATAGCTCCCATCAGAACCTGCAAGGGAGTATGTCCTACAAATTCCTTCAGTTTTTCTTCAGGCGTTTTAAGAGAATTTCCCATATCTGTAAATATATTCATCATTTGATTTAAAATCCTTGCCTGCTTTCCAGTTTCCCGGCGTACACCCATAGCATCATACATAACTACAATGGCAAAAATGGCAGCAACCGCAAACTCATAGCCACTTAATCCGTATATTATACCAGTGGCAGTAACCAAGGCACAAACCGTTGAAGAATGGGAACTTGGCATTCCGCCACTTCCCACTAGGCGCTCCGCCGAAAACTGTTTGGAAATAATCATATGAATAATCGTCTTTAATACCTGAGCAACAAACCAGCCTGTTATTGCGCTCACTAATATTTTGTTGCTGCATAATTGTTCCCATACATTCATACTGTTCTTCCACCCTCATCTTTTTGACAATACAATTTATAAATTCACCTTTTTATTATAGTCTATTTAGGGCATTTTCACAACTGCTTTTGAAAACTATATGCATGATTAGGTAACAGTTCAGCCTGTTTTTTTTTGAAGGTAGTGGCTAAACGGATGTAATAGAGGAATTTTTTGAAGTTAACGGCTAAGCCGGACGCAACAGAGGGAGGAGAGTGGATTGGCTTGTCGTGTTTTTGATGGCGCTTTTCCTAAACAGCCTTAGGAGGTTGTGGATGCCGAACGGGTCGTCATATAGCGCCCTCCATGGCGCAATATGACTAAAATTGCCGTCCATGGCAATTTTCCCCTAGGTACCGAAAAGGCTGTTAAGGAAAAGCGCCATCAAAAACAAGAAAGCCAATCCACTCTCCTCCCTCTGTTGCTGTTTTGCCTCAAGCTCTACTTAAAAAAGGGCTGTTTGCCTCCAAAATTTCCTAACATTTTCCTAAAGCAGATGGATAAAGCTTTCATACGCAGAGCTTGCCAATACACAGTGGGAGCTGGAAGAGCATAGGATAGTATTCAGGGCCTTGGCAAAGTCGCCGGCACTTATGCCCCGTACTTTGGGGCATTAGTACCGCTGCGTCTTTGCAGAGCGAGAGCGTGCCCAGAAGACTATCCTATGCTCTTCCAGCTCCCACGTCCTTGTATCACCGTCCTTTTACCACTTCCTCCGATATTCCCTAGGCGTCATCCCCTCAGCCTTTTTAAACACCTTCGTAAAATATCCAGCCTCCAAAATACCGCAGCTTCTCCCAATTTCCTCAATGGAAGCATTGGTAAAACGCAAAAGCTTCTTGGCATTGGAAATTCTTTTTCCAAGCAGATAGTCGCCCGGCGTGGAGCCGGTAATCCGTTTAAATTCTCTGGCAAGATGAAATTTGCTGATGTAAAATTTTTGGGAAAGACCGTCTAAAGTAATGTCCTCCTGAAAATGCACATCAATGAATTGAGTAACCTGACGGATTTTTTCATAAATGGACTGGCTTGTGGTGTTTTTCTGTTTTTCACACTCCATAAAGCATAAGGTAATCAAATCAGTAATGTATTTATGGCAAAGAAGCTCCATATATGGAGTCTGTTCTTTTTGGGTCATGTATAAAATTGATAAACTATCCAAAAATAAAGATAAGTCAGCAGGATGAAACAGAAAAGGATTTCCCTGCTCAATATAATTTTTGTAAAAGGCATCCGCATTTTTGCCGTGAAAGTGCACCCAAGAAAGCTCCCATGGATCATCCTTGCTGCTTTTATGGGCATATTCCTCCAGACAGTCAATGAAAATACAGTCTCCCGTATGGATAGGATAAGTCTGCTTTCTGTAAAACAGGGAACCGCTTCCTTTTATTACGATAAAAAAAAGAAAGGAAGCAAGATTTTCACGTTTGCTTAAGTGGGGCTCGATGCTCTGCAGCGTTCCGGTTTCTTGGACATATAAATAATTTTCTCTGGCATAAGCAGAGGGAGTGGCAATAATGCGGGCTGATTTGGAAATCGTCATAAAATACCTTCTTGTATAAAAAATAATTTAGCAATATTTTACCATTTTCCGGCAAAATTGTCCATTGAATTCAGGAAGCAAATAAGATAGGGTATTAAACGAACATGGAAATAAGGAAGCGAAAAGGAGAAAAAACAATATGAAAAAAGTGGCGCTTATTACAGGCATTACCGGGCAGGATGGCTCTTATCTTGCAGAATTTTTATTAGAAAAGGGATATGAGGTACATGGGCTGATACGCAGGCTGAGCATTAGCAATACTGCAAGAATAGACCATCTCATTGAATCCTCTTATTATAAAGTAAAGTTTTTCCTGCATTTTGCAGATACAACAGATTCCAGCAATTTAATGCGTTTAATTGGGGAAATCAAGCCTACGGAGGTTTATAACCTTGCCGCACAGTCCCACGTGGGAGTTTCCTTTGAGGTGCCGGAATATACGGCGGAAGCAACCGGAGTAAGCACCTTAAAGCTATTAGAGGCAATTCGGGTAAATGGCGGGAACTGCCGGTTTTATCAGGCATCTACCTCAGAGCTTTTTGGAGGGCTGCCGGAAACTGCTCCCCAAAGCGAGAAAACCCCATTTTATCCAAAAAGTCCTTATGGAGCGGCAAAGCTCTATTCCTATTGGATTACGGTAAATTATAGGGAGTCCTATAATCTCTTTGCCTGCAACGGGATTTTGTTCAACCATGAATCACCCAGAAGAGGTGAGAATTTCGTCACAAGAAAAATTACGTTAGCAATTGCTAATATTCTTGCAGGAAAGCAGGAAATCCTTTCCTTAGGAAATATGGATGCGAAGCGGGACTGGGGATTTGCAGGTGATTATGTTAAGGGAATGTGGATGATGCTTCAGAATGATAAGCCGGGAGATTATGTGCTTGCAACCAATGATACCCATACGGTCCGCCAGTTCGTGGAGGAAGCATTTCAGGTTATGGGAATCCGCATTCGCTGGGAAGGAAAAGGCGTTGACGAAAAGGGATATGATGCAAAGACAGGAAAGCTGCTTGTAGACGTAAATCCAGAATTTTATCGTCCGGCAGAAGTGGAGTTTCTGTGGGGAGATCCTGCCAAGGCGGAAAGTGAGCTTGGATGGAAGCGTGAAGTGGACTTCAAGAGCCTTGTGGAGATGATGATGGTATCCGATTTTGAAGAAATCGCAGGAATGAGCGTGGAAGAATATAAAGCAAAGAAAGAGTGAGTACGAATATGGAAAAAACAGATAAAATTTATGTGGCGGGCCACAGAGGATTGGTGGGAAGCGCCATTGTCAGAAGCTTAAAGGAAAAGGGATATGAAAATATAATCGGAAGGACCCATAAGGAGCTTGACCTGACTAATCAGGCAGCAGTCAGGGAATTTTTCCAGCAGGAAAAGCCGGATGTGGTAGTGCTTGCCGCCGCAAAGGTAGGGGGCATCCATGCAAACGATACGGCTCCCGCAGAGTTTGCTTATGAAAACATGCAGATACAGTGCAATGTGATTAAGTGCTGTCACGATTTTAAAGTAAAAAAGCTCTTGTTTTTAGGAAGTACCTGTATTTATCCGAGAATGGCGCCCCAGCCCATTCCAGAGGATGCGCTTCTTACCGGGCCCTTGGAGGAAACCAATGAAGCATATGCCATTGCAAAGATTGCAGGGCTGGAAATGTGCAAATTTTATAAAAGGCAGTATGGGGATGATTTTATTAGCTGTATGCCCACGAATCTGTATGGCCCGGAAGACAATTATGATTTACAGGGTTCCCATGTTATGCCTGCCATGATTCGGAAATTTCATGAGGCAAAGGTAAATAAGGCGCCTTTTGTGGAACTGTGGGGAACAGGAACGCCTCTTAGAGAATTTCTGTATGTGGATGACATGGCGGATGCCTGTGTATTTTTGCTGGAGCATTATAGCGGCGAACAGCATGTGAATATTGGAACAGGAAAGGAAGTTACCATTAAGGAGCTGGCGGAAACGGTGCAAAAGGTAGTGGGCTATGCCGGGGAAATTCACTGGAATACGGATATGCCGGACGGAACCCCAAGAAAGCTTACAAATGTGGACAAGCTCCATGGGCTTGGCTGGAGCCATAAGGTGGAGCTTTTGGAAGGCGTGAAGCTGGCATATGACTGGTTTAAGGAGAACGTGGACAAGGCAAGAATGTAATGAGACAATCGTCAAGCTAAAGCTTATTTGAACTTGAAGACTACATGCGTAAGCGAAGAAAAGACCGGAGAGATAAGATGGAAAGATATGGAGTTATTATGGCAGGCGGGGGAGGAACCCGCTTTTGGCCCTTAAGCAGAAAAGAAACACCAAAGCAGCTTTTGAATTTAAGCGGCAGGGATGTTATGGTAAATGAAACTATTGACAGGCTTCTGCCTGTAGTATGCAAAGAAAATATGTTTATTGTTACAAATGTGTCACAGGTTCCTCTTATGGCGGAAAAAACAAAGGGAAGAATCCAAAAAGACCATATTTTGGCAGAACCGGCAGCAAGAAACACCGCTGCCTGCATTGGCTATGCGGCAATGGAAATTGTAAAAAAGCACGAAGACGGCATTATGTGCATTGTCCCATCCGATGCTTTTATTAAGGATGAAGAAGAATACGCAAGGGTCATAGAGTATGCCGCAGAAGCAGCAGAAGAAACGGATATGCTTGTGACGATTGGCATCCTGCCTGTTTTTCCGGCAAACGGATATGGCTATATAAAAGGAAAAAAGAAAGAACCGGGGAAAAACTATGCCGTAGTGGAAGAGTTTGTGGAAAAGCCTGATTTGGAAACGGCTCAGGCATATTTACAGGACGGAAATTACAAGTGGAACAGCGGAATGTTCATATGGAAGGCTTCCACCATCCTAAAGAAATTTAAAGAGCTTCTGCCTGATGTATATAGCTGCCTTTCTCAAATCGGAGAGGCTATGGGAAGTGACCGGGAAAAAGAGGTGATTCAAAGGGTTTATCCCACGATTCCAAAGATTTCCATTGATTACGGAATTATGGAGCGGTGTAAGGATGTGCTTGTGATAGAAGGAGATTTTGGATGGAATGATGTAGGCAGTCTGGATATGCTTACTGTTATGAAAGAGGTGGATCAGGAAGGAAATATTCTTTACGGAAAACAGGTCAATATCGATACGAAGAATTGTATTTCCTATGGGAAGGATAAGCTCATAGCAACCTTGGGCGTGCAGGATTTGATTATCATACAGACAGAGGATGCCCTTTTAGTTTGTGATAAAAACAGGGCACAGGATGTAAAAATGATAGTGGACAGGCTGTCAGAAGAAGGCATGGAGCAATATTTATAATTTTAACGGGCAGGCAGGAAAGAGCTTATGAAATGTTTGGTGTTGGCGGGAGGCAGCGGCGATGCGCTTTGGCCTCTATCCAGAAAGAATTATCCAAAGCAGTTTATCTATATGAAGGAAGGCAGGTCGTTGTTTCAGGAGGCAATTGCAAGGAACCTGCCTTTTTGTGATGAATTTTATATTGTAACCAATCAAAAGTACAAAAACATCGTAACAGGGCAGCTTCAGGCATTTCAGGGATTGAAATACCAGTGCTTTTTGGAAGAGACGGGACGGCAGACAGGACCTGCGGCAGCAGTGGTCTGTATGTGTCTGCCAAAGGAAGAGCAGGTTTTAGTAGTATCCACCGACCACATGATTGGGCAGGGAGATTATAATAAAGCTATTTTAAAAGCAGTGGAGCTTTTAAATGATTTTCATATGGTTGTCATAGGCTGCCATGATGAAATGGAAGGCGAGGCTGCAGGGGACGGGCATAACTATTTTTTGATGGATGCGCCAGAGGCTGATTATGGCAGGGCAGTAAAGTTTATGGAACAAAAACCGAAGCCTTTTGAAACAGGCTTTGTAATGGATAGCGGCATATTCTGCATGAGGGCAGGAAGCTATCTGGAAGCAATAGCAGAAAATGAACCGAAGTTTTATGAGCAGCTTGAATCAAGGACGGAAAGGTTATACTTTTCAGGGAAGGACTTTATTATCCCATCAGCCTTCCTTCAAAACATGCCATCTATATCCATTGGGCAGGCAGTGTTTGAAAAATGGACGCAAAAGGGCAAAATAGGGCTGGTAAAAGGAGAGTTTGTCTGGTCAAGGCTGTTGAACATGGAGGTAGTAACAAGAGTTGCAAAAGAAATTGATGTGGGACCTTCCATTTTGGAGGAGTGTGAAAATGTTTCTATAATCAATCGGGAAAAAAGCAATCTGATTATTGGAAACGGACTTTCCGATCTGCTGGTGGTAAATACAAAGGATGCCACTTATATTTCCAAAAAGGGTGAAAGCGCCAATATTAAAGAAATTATGAACCGGCATTATGAAGAGCAGAAGGCTTCCTTTGATGAAGGGGATATTTTTTACACTACATGGGGCATTAAAGAGACTTTAAACAGAAGTCAGGGCTATATGGTTAAAAAGCTGATTATTTTTCCGGGAAGGACTCTGTCCATGCACAGGCATGAAAAAAGAAGCGAGCACTGGTCTGTGGTAAGCGGAAAGGCAACTATAACCATGTCCGGGATTACAAAAGAATATTCCCGGAACGAGAGCATATACGTACCAATGAATACCTATCACAAAATATCCAATGAAACAGCAAAGGATTTGATTATCATTGAGGTGAGCATTGGAGAAAGTGCAGGAAGCATGGAGGAGGATCTTCTTCCGCCGGAGGAAGATGTGCTTCGTCTGTCGCCTGCCTATAAGGATTATTTATGGGGCGGAAGTCGTTTGAAAACCTTATTCCATAAAGAGTCCGGGGAAGAAATTCTGGCGGAAAGCTGGGAGCTGTCTACCCACAGCGCAGGACAAAGCACTATCAGCCAAGGGATTTTTGCAGGACTTACCCTAAAGGAATATATAGAAAGGGCAGGAAAAAAGGTTTTAGGCTGGAAATGCGAACCCTTTGCGGAATTTCCTCTTCTTATTAAATTCATTGATGCCAAGCAGAGGCTTTCCATTCAAATCCATCCGGATGATGCTTATGCCATGAGCGTGGAAGGGGAATATGGAAAAAATGAAATGTGGTATATCTTAGAGGCAAAAGAGGGCGCCTTTGTATATTTAGGCTTTTGCAAGGAGGTGACGGAAGCGGAATGTAGGCAGCGGATTTTGGAAGGAACCTTAGAGGAGGTGCTGAAAAAGGTGCCGGTAAAGCAGGGTGACGTAGTATTCGTGGAAGCAGGTACGATTCATGCAATCAATGAAGGCATACTTGTATTAGAAATACAGCAAAGCTCTAATGCTACCTATCGCCTGTATGATTATAACAGACTTGATAAAAACGGAAGAAAAAGAGAGCTGCACTTGGATAAGGCATTTGCCAATATAAAATTTGAACCCTGCAGCGGAGATACTTCGCCGGAAGGAGAGCTTGAAGTTTTCAAGACATATAAGAAACAGCTTCTGGGACAGTGCAAATATTTTTCGGCATATTTATATGAGGTGGAAGAAAGCGGCGAAATTAACTTTGACAATTCTTCCTTTTGCTCCATCATTTTTTTGAAGGGATATGGAAAGTTAGTTACTGCTAATCAGACTCTGGAATTTAAGCCGGGAGACAGTTTTTTTGTGCCAGCAGGGAAAAAAATTCTCCGAATTGAAGGAAATTCAAGTTTTGTTATAAGTCAGGTGTAGAAAAACGCATAAAAAAGACAAGTAGCGACAAGAAACGTTAACAAATTTAGAAAATATTAAAAAAATTGTGATTTTTTTCGATTAAACTAATGACAAAATGTATGAAGAATGGTACTCTATTTTCATAACCGTACAAAATAATTAAATATTCAACGGCAAACAGGGAAAATTGCCAGAGGGGAGAATGGTATAACATGAAGTATCAAATGGAAATGGAAAAGTATGTGACCAAGATCATGCTGGAGCTTGGAGTGCCTGCACACTTAAAGGGATATCATTATTTAAGGAAAGCAATCCTGCTTTCGGAAAATGATATGGAGGTTGTCAGCAGCGTAACAAAGCTTCTGTATCCTGAAATAGCAAAGTGCTTTCAGACTACGGATCAAAAGGTGGAAAGAGCAATTCGGAATGCCATTGAGGTATCGTGGACAAGAGGGAATATGCGTACCGTAGAGGAGCTATTTGGTTATTCTGCCAGAACAGGGAAGGGCAGACCAACCAATAGCGAATATATAGCAAGAATTGCGGATAAGATTCATTTGGATTTTAAGCAGCAGGAAATTGCATAAGCATGTATACAAGGAACTCTTAGGTTGCGGTTAGCCTGAGAGTTCTTTTTTCGTAGCAATTCAGCCCACAGGAAGGAGCCAGAGCGGGTTTTACCCAGAGAATGTTTTCTACGTCGCCACGCTTTCGCTCTATAAAAACGCAACAGTGCTAAGCTCGAAAATACCTCGCTAAGCGCTGGCGTTTTTATAAGGGCTCCTTTAGAAAACATTCTCTAGGTAAAACCCGCTCTGGCTCCTTCCTGTGGGCTGAATTGTTGCTTTTTTTC
This sequence comes from Robinsoniella sp., assembly GCA_023664735.1. Taxonomy (GTDB): domain Bacteria; phylum Bacillota; class Clostridia; order Lachnospirales; family Lachnospiraceae; genus RGIG3040. The sequence goes on from JAMPFB010000005.1 coordinate 29,354, forward strand.
GAGAAATTTTCCTAAGATTTCCTTAATTTCTCCTAATTCCAGTATTAGGCACTTGAAATACTAAGAGTTAGTCATGTATAATTTGAAAAAATGAAATTATTTTTTTACAATTTTTTTATTTTATTAAGATGTAAAGGAGAATATCATGAAAGCATTTTGGAAAAGAGGAATTTCAATCTTTTTAGCGGCGCTTATGATGATACAGGTGCCTGCTATGCCTGTGGTGCAGGCACAGACCATATCGGAAAATGATGTGGAAGATCAAGAGATCATTTTGGAGGAGATGACAGAGGATATTTCTGATGGAAATGACGGAGAAGAAATAGCTGTCAGTGAAAATACAGCAGAAGAAGAGGAAGATTTTCCAGATGTGGATACGGTAAGTGAAAATACCATAGAAGCCACCCTGCTTAACTGGGTCTATGTGGAGAAGCCATATATAAAGACTCCTGATACTCAGAATATTCTCATAAGCATTGGCAATGAGGAAACTGACATTATAGAAGGCTCTCTTACCTATGAAAATACAGCGACAAACGAAAAATTTGAAATGAAGGCTTCCAAAGCGGAAGGAACTGCTTTTGGAGACAGCCTGTTTTTTTCAAAGGAATTTGCAGCCCTGAATGAAAAGGGAATTTATAAACTGTTGGAGGTTTCTTACAGGACTGATAATGAACAGCAGGTAATCGACCTTGCAAATACTGCAGGCATTCAGGCATTCTTTGGAGTGGAAGAAGAAGTCATTGCTTCGGATGAACGAATGGAGATTTCTACGGAAATCGTTACCATAGATGAAAATGGACAGGAAACGAAAGCAGACTCCATAGAAAGTGCAATTGAAGCGGCACAGGCAGAAACAGTTACCTCAAGAAGCGCTTCTCTTTATGCAAGGGCAGGGGCAAAGAAGGACATGGTCATTGTATTAGATCCGGGACATGACAATACCCATGCAGGAGCCAGAGGAAACGGATTGAAGGAAGAGGAGCTGACATTTAAAATTGCAAGCTATTGTAAGGAACAGCTGGAAACCTATTCCGGTGTGACTGTATACCTTACAAGGACAGGCTATGCTTGTCCTTATCCCGGAACGTCTTCTACAGAATGTAATTTAAAACGTGTGGAAGCAGCAAAGAAGGTAGGCGCAGATGTATTTGTCAGCATCCATCTGAACACATCTCCGGCTTCCAGTGCAAGCGGAGCGGAAGTTTATTATCCAAACTCCAGCTACAACAGCGAAATTGGCGCAGAAGGAAAAGGGCTTGCAACTGAGATACAGAAAAAGCTGGCAGCTATCGGATTGGCTAACAGAGGAATCAAAATCAGAAATTCAGAAGATAACTCATTGTATCCGGATGGTTCCTTAGCGGATTATTATGGAGTTATTAAAAACAGTAAATTAAACGGATTTCCGGGAATCATTATTGAGCATGCTTTCCTGACAAACAGCTCGGATGCCGGGTTGCTTTCCACAGAAGCAGGACTAAAGAAGCTTGGAAAAGCAGATGCAGATGGCATTGCAGAATATTATAAGTTGGGTGAGGGTGGAAGCGAAGAACCGGAAGTGGAATTTTCAAGCGGCAAATTATCCATTATTGATAAGGATCTGGCAGCCGGTACATTTACGGCGCACATTGTGGATGTGGAGCCCTATGAAGAAGTAAGCAAAGTAGTATTTAAGGTATGGACAAAAGCAGATAAAAGCGATTTGAAATCCTATAAGGCAGTAGATATGGAAGATGGCAGCTTTGAGGCTTCTATCAGCGCTGCAAAGCATAATAAAGCAGAAGGAAAATATTATGTATATGCTTATGCAGTGGACGAAGAAAATAGAGAGCAGCTGTTAAAGAAAACCAGCGTTATGCTTACTCCTTCTTTTACTGATGTATCGGTTAGCAGGAAGGTTACCGGAGATAAGTCCCAGTATTACAAAGTGACAGTAAGCGGGCTGGAAGAAGCGCAAAAGGTAAACCTCCGGCTTTGGTACAACAAATCCGGTTCCAATTCGGCAGTTACTTATAAAGCAAAGAAAACCTCTTCAGGGGACTGGTATTATAATATTCCTTTAAGCAAAATGCCCAAGGAAGGAAAATATAAGCTGGAAATCAAGGCTACGGCTGCTTATGGTACAGAAAAGAGCGTGAAAACGGTATCTTTTACTTATAAGCGCAGTGCAACGGTTTCCGTGGCAAAGACAAGCAATACCCAGAAGAAATTTAAAGTAAGACTGGAAGGAATGGGATATGCAAAAAAGGTAAGCTTTCAGGTATGGAGTAAAACCGGCGGAAAGGATGACCTTAAAACTTACAAGGGAAAGAAAGGTTCAGATGGCACATGGGCATATAACATTCCGATTAACAAGCATAAAACGGCAGGAACCTATTATGTAGTGGCGGTGGCACAGGTAGAAAATGAAACGGTGACCTTTGCAAAGAAGAGCTTTAAGGTTACCGGACCAAGCGCCCAATCAGTAAAGCTTCAAAATCAGGACACGCAGGCTCTGACCTTTGATGCAGTGGTGTCCGGTATCTATTCACCGGCGGGATTTAGTAAAAAGGTAGAATATGCAGTTTGGTGTAAGTCGGATAAAAGCGATAAAAAGACCTATAAGGCAAAGGTAAAAAAAGACGGAACAAGTAAGATTACCGTAAATGTAAAAAATCATAAAAACAACCTTGGTACCTATAAAGTACAGGTAACGCTTATCGATGATAATGGCATTAAGACTACGCTTGCCACGAAGAAGATAAATGTCACTAAATCCAAGAAGAATACAAAAAATTACCCAATCATGGGTACTTCCGAGACGGATTTGGATCAAATGGTAGCATACTTTGAGGACAATGCGGAATATCCGGAGTTTTATGAGGATTCCGATGCACCTACCATAGAAGCATTTTGCAAGCTGTATTTGTCAGAGAGCAAGGCAGAAGGGGTTAAGGCAGAGGTTGCTTTTATTCAGGCAATGAAGGAAACCAACTTTTTAAAATATGGAGGAGATGTGGACATTTCCCAATATAACTTTGCAGGGCTTGGAGCCACCGGAGGCGGCGCCTCCGGCGCCTCCTTTGAAAGCGTAAAAATCGGTATTCGTGCTCAGGTGCAGCATCTAAAAGCATATGCTACTACCGAGCCATTGAACAAAGCCTGTGTTGATGACAGGTATTCTCTTGTGACAAAGGGCTGTGCCCCTTATGTGCAATGGCTGGGCACTAACGAAAACCCCACAGGAAAGGGCTGGGCAACAGATCCGGGATATGGCAATGATATAGTAAAAAGGATTGCAGATTTAAAGACATATTAAAAATCGTTTTTGGAAAATTTTCCAAAATGCAGTGTGGAAAGATACATGGGAATGTGAGGCAGTTCATTGTGAAAGCAATGAGCTGTCTTTTTTTATATGATAACATAAGCAACTTCGTTATATTTATAAATTAGGACGAAGATTTACCAAAGAATGACAAAATTTTGCAAAATAAAGAAAGCTTTGCTAAGTTGATGTTTAAAAGAACGAAGGAGGAAAAGTCTTCATGGAAATTGTAGTAGTTTCAAAATCAAAGCTGCTAAACAAAGAATTTATACCAATGATTGATCAGATTCTTTACCAGAAGAAAATAAGAAAGCTGAGCCTGTATGATCAGGTAATTGATTTTGAAAATATAAAAGAATTGCCGCCTCATGAAAATTACTTATTTTTTCTTGATGTACAAAAGGAGTCCACTGCCGCTGCAATAGATATGTCGGAACTGATAATGAAGCTGTTTCCAAGCTGCAATCTGGCGCTTCTTGTGGACAACAGCATCAATATACAAAATATGGTCAATGCCCTTGGAATGATAAACGGAATCATAAATTTTCAATGGGAGTGGAAGGAGCAGCTAGCAGATATCTTAAAAACGGTAGCGGATAAAATGGAAAAGCTTTGCAGGGGAATCCTGATTTTTCACTATAACATAGACAGGCTGATTCCCTATGAGGATATTTATTACATAGAAACAATCAAGTCCACCCATTGCTGTATGATTCGCCATAAGCAGGGAACTGAAAAGCTGCGGGCAAATATAAAGGATTTAATCGTAAAGTTAGACGGCAGGTTTGAAATCGTTCATGCTTCTACCATTGCGAATCTGTCTCTTGTAAAGAAAATAGACAGAAAAAGCAGGAGCCTGTATTTTACAGACGAGGTAAACTGCGGCTATTCCAATGCATGTGCAAAAAAAATCAGAAGCAGGCTGCAGGAGCTAGTATAGGGAAAAAAATAACAAAAATAGGACATTTTTTTGATTTTGTGAATTTGCGGTTGTATAGTGCAAAATACATACTGCAGGATGTAATAAAAATGAAACAAGAAAGGAAAGAAAACTATGAACAAAGAACTTCCAATTAACAAACAAAATATTTTTGTAAAGCAGCAGGGTCCTTATGAATGCTGGTATGCCTGCTATCTGATGGTACTGCAATATATGCGGAATGTAAGATTGAACTATGATGCGGAAAAAGCAACTGTTCGGAATAGTGAAACTTATAAAAATTATCTGGCTATCGATCCAGATGCTAATCCATTTCGCGATGGTGCAGGGGATGATTTCCTGATAGGGATTTTAAATGATCAGGGGTATCAGTTTACGAGATACACTGCCGAAAATACCCCTCAAATGGCAAATCGCATAGAGGAAAGTTTCAATAAAAACAAGCCGGTAATCTTAGGGTTTAACAGAGGAACGGAGGGCGGACATTTCGTATTTGTATATGGTATTTCCGGTGATGTGTCCACAGGCTGGCAATTGACCTATTTGGATCCGGAAGTGGATATAAACAATTGCGTAAAGACGGTGGCTTTATCTGATCCGTCTATTGCAAGTATTTTAATTTAAACAGGAGCACAGCAATACAAAAACACCCGGAAAAATGGAGTAAAAAGTATGAGCAAAGGATTTCGGTTTCAGGGAACCGTACTGATTGCCAATCAGGAATTTACGGCAGCCATTACAAAAATAAATAAAGACAATTTGTTAAACCTGTATTGGAAAAATACAATGGGAATTTCCATGAAGGAAGTATTGAAAAGCCTTGCTTCCCAGATGGGAATAGAATCCGTTGAAGCAATTCCCTTTGATTTTGTAATAAACAGGATTGGAATTGCATTCAACGCAAGCCAAAAAGCCTTTTTATTCCATACATCGGTAGCAAATAAACAGAAGGAGCAGCTTGCTGTTTTGGACGTGTTTGCGGGGGAAGGGCAGGGAACGGGTGTGATTGTGCAGCTTACCACTCCTATCTACTTTAACAGCATACCCATTTTAGGAAAGCTTCTTTTGCAGGAGGATGGAATAAAAGGTTTTATATTATCCGTAAGGAAGCAAAAGGATAAGGATATGGAGTGGGGGCTGAAGCTTCAATACAGCTTTCAAAAAAAAGAGGAGCTTTTAGTTCTTGGCAATTTATATGACAGTGATGTCATATATAAAGCAGTCAATCCACTGCAGGGAAATACGGAAGGAAAGATACACTCTGATTTGGCTGTAATGGAGAAAAAGCAGCAAAATACCAGTCTGGAAAACCGGGATGTAGCGGACGATTTAGGAATCAAATGGTTTACTTTAAATAAGGGAATCGGCCCGTTTACCATAAGGCGCATTGGTGGAGCGGCAAAGCAGGAAGGAGACGAGTTTAAAGTATTTTTGTATGTGGATGCCAAAATGAGCTTTTCCGTAGTGGATATAGAGCTAATGGGGCTTTCTGTGGGTATTCCCATCAGCGCTCTGACGAATTTCAATTTGAAAAGCTTAAAAGAGCTGGAATTTGCCATGTCGGGGCTGGGGATCAGCTTTCAAAAGGGGCCTTTAAGCATCAGCGGTTCTTTTCTTCGCACAAAAGGAATCAGGGAACGATATGACGGAGCTGTCATGATTAAGTTCATGGAATTTCAATTTGTGGGAATAGGTTCCTATACTACTACAGAGGACGGAGAGGCATCGCTATTCCTTTATCTTATGGTAGGCGCCCCCATTGGAGGCGTAGGCGCCTTTTTCGTTACGGGGCTGGCAGCCGGCTTTGGAGTAAACAGAGGCATAAGGACGCCGGATGTAAAAGATGTAAAGAGCTTTCCCCTTGTGTCTATGGTTATGGAGGATAGAAAGCCTTTGGACATCAATCAGGCGATGGCGGAAATGAAAAACTGCATTTACGAATCAAAAGGAGAATATTTTGTTGCTGCAGGAATTCGTTTCACGACCTATGAACTGCTCCATAGCTTTGCCCTTGCCATAGTAACTTTTGGACAGGAATTTCAGGTGCAGCTTTTAGGGCTGTCAACCATAAGCCTGCCCTCAAAAGCATCTTCTCCTTTTCTGTATGCGGAGCTTGCTATCAAGGCGGTAATCGCTCCCTCAAAAGGCATCCTTTCCTTTGAAGCGACTCTTACGTCTGCATCCTATCTGTTTTGTAAGGATTGCAGGCTCACAGGGGGATTTGCCTTTTATTTGTGGTTTTCCGGCGAGCATAAAGGGGATTTTGTAATTACCCTTGGCGGATATCATCCCAAATTCCAAAAGCCATCCCATTATCCTTCCGTAGACAGAGTGGGGATATCATGGAAAATCGGGGAGAACTTAAGCCTTCAGGGACAAGGCTATTTTGCAGTGACCTCTACTGCAATTATGGCAGGAGGAGCTATTTCCTTCCTGTTTGAAATGGGAAATCTGAAGGCATGGTTTTCGGCAAATGCGGATTTTCTCATTAGCTGGGCTCCCTTTTACTATGATATTGACGTTGGCGTCAGTGTAGGCGTGTCCTATACCTTAAAGATTTTGTTTGCCCGAATCCGGTTAAAGGTGGAATTAGGGGCAAGGCTCCATCTGTTCGGACCGGAATTTGCGGGAAGCGTCTATATTTCATGGCATATTATTTCTTTTACTATCCAGTTTGGAAATAAGTCCCCTAAGCCGGTGCCCCTGTCTTATAACGAATTTAAGGATAAGTTTTTAAGTGATCCGTTGAAGCTTCAGGTAACGGACGGGCTGCAGGGTGAATACAAAAATGGAGATAAAGCAATCTCACTAGTAAACATAAAGAAAGCGGCATTTCGGTTTGAATCCAGACTTCCGTTGACTACTATTATTTTAGGAAGCAAGAGCGGGGAATCGACGCCAAAAGAGCTTTCCCTGCCAAGTACTTCCATTGGCGTGCTGCCTATGGGAGAGGAAAAAAGACTGTATACAGTCAATACCATTCTTCTATACCGTAAGAAGAAAGAGGAAAACGGAACAGAATACTACGAGGAAATCAGGGAAATTTCCAAGCTTATGGAGGCGGAAATCACAAAAGAAAACCTTCCCTATGCCCTGTGGGGCACAAAAGAATGTTCACCACTAGAAGTAAAGCTTGTAAAGGATGTAGTGACCGGATTAAAGCTTCGTGCCAAAGTATTGGATGATGGGGAAACGAAAATCAGATTTACTCCTTTTTATGACTTAAAAGAGCTTTTAAAAAATGACGAGCTGGATTTGGCGAAACAGTGTGCGCCCTGCTTTAAAAATTATTTTATAGAGGATGATTTTCGCTTGAATTTGTCACAAATCATGAAAAAAATGAAGAACCGAAGAACGGAAGAAAATAACATCAGGCTGATAGAGGAAAACAAGAAAAAAACAATTCGATACTTAAGAGAGCTTCAAATGGATATATGGGACAGCGGGGAGCTGATGGATAAGGAACTGTACCTTGAGCCGGAAAACCATTTTATGGTGCAGCCGGTAAAACGCTCCGTTTACAAATAACAGTTCAGCCCACAGGCGCAGAGCGGATTTTCTGCAGAGCATGTTTTCTGCGTCGCCACGCTTTCGCTCTATAAAAACGCAACAGTGCAAAGTCTGTGGGCTAAATAGAAAAAAATAGAAGGGAAAGGGATATAGTATGGAAGAAGAGAGCAGGAAAAGAGTCAGGTACGGAGAGAAATACTGTCCGGCTTTTCAGGAAGGGGATTATCGGCTTGCATGGAATCAGCAGATTACCGTAAAGGATGAAAAAAAGAATCAGAACATTGCCTTTGACCATAATGAAAGCAGCTTGGATTTTACCATAGGCTGTGACAGGTTTCGGATAAATCCGGGACTGATACATTCCACTTATCCGCCGTCTTTTGCAGAGGGAGAATTTGATACGCATATTCCGCAAATTACTTTTATGAATGACTCCTTTCCATGGGAGAGGACATGCGCAGGGGAAGGGTGTCCATGGGGGATTTTATTTCTCTTTGATGAACTAGATGGAGTGGAAGTAAAGAACATGACTATTGAGGAGGCATTTATAAAAAAAGCGGGCTGTGGAGAAAAACATTTTGTGCCGGATATTTCCTGTAGAAACGGAGAAAAGGAAACGGATGCCTGCACCGTTTTGGACATTCCCGGAAAGCTGTTTGAAGCAGTGATGCCAAAAAAAGAGGAGCTGCCCCTTCTTGCCCATATCAGGCAGGTGGATGTGGAGGATAAGGCAAGCCATTTATACATAACGGAAGGAAAATTTGCAAGTGTGATTGGAAACAGGCTTTGCAGAAGGTCAGAAGAAAAGCTGCTGACAAATGTGCATTTCATATCTTTGGAAGGCTATGGAAAATTTTTCGGCTCGGACAGGGAGAAATTCAAGGGCTATGAAAAAGTCCGGGTCATTTCCCTGACAGATTGGAAATTTATTTCCTATAACAAAAATAATATGGGCTTCCGGAAGCTTTCGGAAGCAATGGAGGTAGGATATTTCGGGCAGATAAAGCAGCAGGAGCTTAAGAGGCAGGATGAAGGATGGGAAAAAGAACAAAAACAGCTTCTTGAAAACATGCTGCAGACAGGCTATCGTCCTCTGAACCATGAAACAAGGGAAGGCATGAAAACGGTCTCATGGTACAAGTCTCCGCTTTTGCCCTATATTCCGGAATTTCATGTAGTGGACCAAAATGGAAAAAAGCAGAATGTTTATGAGGGCTATAAGTGCTTAAGCCAGTCGGATGCAGCTCTTGGCTATATAAGCAGCCTTTATATGTTAGATACCACTTATGGGGCGGCATGGCAGTTAGGAAGGCTTTTGGCATTGAAAAATCAAGAGCTGCTAGGCGCTTTATACGATATCCGGAGAAAAAATTATGAAAAGGATTCCTATGAAAAAAGTATGCAGATGGTACGGGACATTCTGCAGGAAAAAAAGGAAGAGGAAGCGACAATGGCGCCTTGGGAAATCTATGGAAGTATTTCAGAAAGCTGTCTTCATTTATTTTCTAATGCAATAAAACAAACGGACAGTAAAGCCGCCGGAGAACTGGAAAGGCAGCTTGGAGGAAAAGAAGGAAATCAGAAACAGCAAACATTGCTTTGGCAGATTAAAAGGGGAGAAGTCACTTGAACAGTTTAATAAATGGCAAGCAGGAGGAAAACAGAACCAAATTTGAATCATCAATTTCAGAAGAGGAATTAAAAAAGGCGGAAAGCGCCTTTGTGGATGCATTGTCCAAATACAGCCTGCTGTATGAAATTCCTTTTATTTATTTAGTTCCGGAAGAAAAACAGCTTCCAAAGGAAACCTTGAAATTTTTTGAATTGGATCCGTATTGGATTTTGTCCCTTTTAGATGGGGCATGCAGCATTGGCAGGAATACACGTTATGATGTTTCCCATGATGAAGCAATGATTCAGGCAGCATACAGGTGTGCCATGGAACACAATGCACAGATAAGGCGGGAATTGGTACCGGATAGAACCTATGAAGGAGAAAGGCAGAAAACAGGCAGTATCTATTCCGGCTTCCTTCTGCATTCCCAAATGGTCAGCGATTATAATGGACTGGAAATCACAGGAGAGGATGAGAAGGGAAATGAACTAATCCTTGTAAGGCTTGAACATCTGTCTGATATGGTAATGCTTGGAATTTTCGGGGGCAGGCTCCATAAGGTCAAAATTGCCCAGCCAAAGGAATCCCTCCATCTGGGAATCAACAGCTCCTGCTTAAGAAATATCGAGACAGGACAGCGGCAGTCGGATAAAAAGATAGAGATAAAACCGGATGAAAACAGAAGGATTTCCGTGGGAAAAATTGCGGAGGATATAAAAAATGCGCTGGCAGCAGATAAAATCACCTCTGCAGAGCTGGCATTGGAGCTGATTCAAAATGCATACACGGCTGTGTATACAAAAAATACAAAGGAGGTGATGTTAGATGAAGTGTCTGGAGCTGCCAAATGAGCAGATGCTGCTAGTGCCTGTGAAAATAGAGGGGCTGATTGTAGGAAAGGAAGGAGAATCCCTTTTCTATGGCGATGCTGCCGTAAATTTTAAAATGCTTGAGCATACCACCTTAGGGGATCAGATGCAGGCTGTGCCCTTGTCCGGAGGAAAACCGTTAGAGCCCGGCATTCACCTTCACTGGATTCTTCCGGACAGCTTTACCCATGGAACCCGGAATGCAGAATCCGGGGAAGCTTCCTATCCGCCTGTTCCTGACAGGTGGCTTGTTACAAGAATCGTGACGAGAGAGGAAAACCAGATAGAGATATTTACAAGCTCTAAAAGCTTTTTAGTGGAAAGTAATGCGCTCCTTAAAAAAGTATCGGAGGAAAACAGAGGCAGCAGCACCTTTCCCGTTAGAGGGGAGGATTCTCTGGATTATGCCTATTTAGGCAGGAGCGGGGAGCTTAAAAGCATGGAGGAAGCAGAAGAATATTTGGAAGAGCTTACTGCGGTGGGATATGGGGAGCCTACCTTTGGCGCTTACTATCCGGGATGCAGAAATGTGTTTGGATTTTATGATGCGCTTGAGGATGTGGAGGAGGGACAGGTTACCTACCAAATCAGCGGGTGGTACAGCACTCCTGCGCAGGATCCTCTCTATGGAATAAATTCGGAAGAGGAATTTGAAAAAAAGCTAAAGGAGCTTTACTGGATTCTTGCAAAGGACACAAAGGAAGAGGAACCTTCGGAAAACAATCAGGCTGAAGAAATGGAATTTTGTCAGGGAATTTTATGCCATGGAGCTATTTGCGGCATGTATTGGAATGGTAAGAACAGGGAATACGACACAGGGATTCCCATAAAGAATCCAAGGGTAGCAATAGGTAACTCTTCACAGGAGGCTTTTGCTGCATTGCTGACAGCAGAGGAAGATGAGGAAGGAACAGAGGAAAGGCTTGCTGGGATATTTTTTGGCAGTCAGATGGAAAAATGGCTGGAGCAGGACGGGGTTTTAGAGTCTGAGGAAACCCTCCATGAAAATACCTTTGATGCCCTTTATTCAGAAGATAAGTGGATATTAAAGAGAAGAAGTCAGCAAAATGAGGAAAAGGAAGCATGGGAATTAAGCTGGGAGATTGCCTGTAAGCTGGATGAACTGAACAAAAGCCAGCACCTTTTCTACGGGCTGGAAGCGGAGCTTTTGGAAAAGGAAAAGAGCCTGTACTTTTCATGGTACAAATACACAGCGGACCAGAAAAAGGAAAAAGGCTGGGTAAAGGAAATGAAGGCAGTGGCAGAAGGAATACAGGAGCTGTTAAAAGAAAGAAAGGCGCTGATAGAAAAGCTGGCAGATTTAAAAAATGCAATATTGGAAATGCCCCTGTATGAAAAGGAAATGCAAATTGGCGCTGTGCAGGATAAATACCAGCTTATGGCTTGTCCGGAGGAACGCTATTACATGCCCGGAGAGCCGGTGCTTTTATTTGCAGGGGAAGGAATGGAAAATACCTACAACAAAAGCAGGGATATGGGGCTTACACAGGACGGAAAGCAGCTTTGCAGAATGTCCAGTCAGATTATCAGGCAGTTTACCGTAAATATAGAAAAATACCAGATACAGGAAACGATTTCCTTGGACTTTCTTTCCCGCTACATTTCAAAGGAAACCAGCCTTCCGCCCATCATTAAAAAGCTGATACAGGAAACCATGCTTTTATCTACAGATTGGGCAGGGGTGCTGGCAGCTTATATATTGAAAAGCCATGGAATGCCTGTTATGGATTCCATGTTTGAACATGTAAAGGAAGCGGTCAAGCAGATGCAGCAGGGACCCTATCAGGCATTGCTTTTTCAGGAAAACGTACAAAAGTGGGCAGGGGAGTTGGAGTTTCAGGGAGTCTTTCCAAGCAAGGCAGCGTTTCAATATTATGTGCCGCCATGGAATCCTTTGCACATGGAATGGGGAATCAACTATACTCCTGATTCGGATACCGTGGAAGAAAATAAGGACAGGCTGAAAAAATGGCAGCTTGAGGATTTGGATTATCAGCTAAAAGGAGAAATCGGATATGACAGAAAATCCGGTGGCTACAGAGGGAGAATGCTTATTACCCCTCATTTCATGGATTCCCTTTCAGAAGTGATTCAAAAATATTTGGATCAGCTTGAGGAGCGGAAGCTTCCGATAGGGGACGAGCTGCTTGAGCTAAAGGAAAAAAGCATGGAAATCAACATGATGTCACAAAGGCTTAACGGCTTTCATGAATATTTTCTGATGGAGCGCATTGCATTGCAGCTTCCTGTTGAATGCCTGTGGCAGCAGGATGCGGATATGGAACAGGTATTTTCCGGATTTTCAGGGAAGCAAAAGGCAAAATGCTTTGAAAACATAGAAAACCATGTTTTTTCAAATCCCTATATGGACGGAATCTTTTCCCCTGTACGCGCCGGTTATGGCGTGATTACCCAGTTAAGGCTTGTGGATACATTTGGAAGGGTAAAGAGCATCTGTAATGAATCCAATTATGAGCTGCAGGCAAGAGCCATGGCATGTTCGGAAAATTTCAGGGAAGGAAAAAGAGATGACAAGCGGATTATCTTTCCGCCCAGAATTATGCAGCCTGTTAAAATTGGCGCCAGCTTTTTAAGCGTCAGGGATAAAGAAATAGAAATGAATGAAGCGCTTTGCACGTCTCCCATCATAGGCTGGTTCGTGCCGGATTATATGGATGGCAGCCTGATGGTGCTGAATGCAGATGGCAGGCCGTTAGGGAATTTTACAACTACGGTTGACAGACAAATGAACTATGATGTGATTTGGATGAATGTGCCGGGAGACAGGGAAAAGTCCCAAGATAAAAGATATGCGCTGCCCAAAGAGGCAAAAGGAGAGCTGCTTACCTGCCTGCAGGAGTTTTATGAGGAAATGAAGGAAAGGGTAAAGGAAGATTCCATGGCGCTTTACGATTTTGTAAATTATTTGTGCAACGAAATTTGCGGCATGAATAAGCCCGGCGGGGAATGGAAAAAGGATTTGCTTCATTTCACCGGAAGACCTTTGGCGCTGGTGCAGGCAGAGCTTTGCTTAAAGACAAAGCATAAGCTGTCAAGGCGCCAGACATGGCAGGTTGGGGCGGAAAATGTTTCCAAGCAGGAAGAAAGTCAGTGGAATATCCGTTTTCCGGTTCGGCTAGGACAGGGAAAAAAGAAGGGAGACGGGCTGGCAGGATTTTTTAAGCATGGTGAAAAAACCTATCACCGGTTTTATACATACGATTTTGACAGAATCCCAAAGGAGGGCTTTATGGTGCAGAATAATGAAATTACCTTAAGCTGTCTGGACGAAAAGGGACAAAACAGGTATACGCTGCTAATGGATCCTACCCTTCCGGTCCATATCCTATCCGGCATACTTCCGGTAAAAAAGGTGCAGCTTCCTTCAGAGCTTGTATCAGCTTCCCTTGGAAAGCTAAAGCAGGAAATGCCTGTATACCCGCTACTTACCGGAATGGAGCAGATACAGGCGCCCTTTATGCAGCTTTCAGAAAGAACGTGGTCGTGGGTGCGGGTAAAGGAGGGATGTTACATAGAAGAAGAATTGGAAAAACAGCCTTCTGATACTGCTTTTGAAATACCTTATCCAATTAGGCTGACAGAGGGGTGGCTGAAGTTGTCGGGAGGATAAGGGTAACTCTAGTAAAGATGGATAAACGGACGTGGAAGAGGGCAGAGCATAGGGGGCTTTGGGGGACGGACGTGGGAGAGGGCAGAGCATAGGGAGCTTTGGAGGACGGACGTGGGAGCCGACAGAGCATAGGATAGTCTTCCGGACACGCTCTCGCTCTGCAAAGACGCAGCGGTACTAACGCACCAAAGTACGGTGCGTAAGTGCCGGCGACTTTGCAAAGGTCCGGAAGACTATCCTATGCTCTGCCGTCTCCCACTGTGTATCGACAAACTTTATGTGCGGAAAAACGCATGTGTGCTTTCTAAATCTCACATATATTTATATCCATATACATGAGAAAGCCCTATATATAAGTCCTATTCCTATACATGCTTACGTATAAAAGCAAAACCAATCATTTTGAGATAATGTTAGAGACACTTAAAAAATACAAACTTTTTCCAGTACAGCCTGCAACAAAAAAGGCTGAACTGTTATGAAAAAGCAGCAAATTGAGAACTTTCCGGTTTTAGAAACCTAGTTGTGGGATATAGGCAATATCGCAAGCAGGGCATTTTGGAGCCGTCGGTACTTAGGTGCCGTACTTTGGCACCTTATGTACCGCTACGAGCGACATATAGCGAGAGCGTGCCCAGCGGTGATATTGCCTATATTCCACAACGGACGGCAAAAGACAAAGTATCCCAATTACAGAAAAAAAGGTCATGAAAGGAGGCTACATGGATGATAGAAAAAATGGAGATTCCCGGAAAATATATTCTGTCAAAGCAAGAAGTGTATTTTGACGATTACGGAAGAGGGGGACAAAACAGAGAACTAAAGGAAGAGCTCATACTGGCGGTTTACACCCCGGTTTTTTCCAAAGGGCTTCGGCTTCAATTTTCCTTTGGGCGCCAAAAGAAATGTCTTACAACCTTTGAAAAAGGAAAGGAAATCGTATGCAGAGCAGGCTGGGGATGGAACTGTCAGAAATCTATAGATGCGGAAAGGGAAAGCATCTATTGGGACTTGGAAAAATGTTCTGAAGAAACGGAATATTATGAGCCCTATTTGTGGGTTTCCTTTGCCAATATCACAGTAAAAAAAGCAGGAGTCACTTATTTGGAAATAGAAGAGAAAAAGGAGGGATGCCGGGAATACATACCGATTGTAAAAACACAGATTCCTCCATGCATCCTGCGTTTTTCCCCGGTGGCTGCAACTATCAGGAAAGGGCAGGCAGCGGTGCTGAAATGGGAAGCTTACGGGGCGGAAGGCTGTGTCATCAATCCGGGCAATCACAAGGTGGAGGCATTTGGCACCATGGAAGTGAAACCGGAGGAAACCATGCTTTATACACTGGATGCAGTGAGAGGACAGGAAAAGAGTACGGAAAAAACAAGAGTATATTTGTATGAGGATGTAATGGAAGATTACCTGATAGCAGAGCCTGCTGTTTATTATCGGGGCAGTAAAATGTCTGTATACTACAAGATACAAAACAGAAAAGGAACCGTTGACTTAATAGCAGGGGGCGCTCCAGTGGAAATTGAAACGGCAGGGGAGCAGAAGGAAAAAATTACCGTTTCCTTTGCATCTGCAGAAAAAATTGCCTTTTCTTATATGGAGCAGGGGAAGGAAAAGGTGCGTTATCTGGAGCTTTGTCCGGATGAAGAACAGGTAATCATGAAGTATAGAGTAGCGGCAAAAAAGCAGGAGGCGGAAGAAGGAAAAATTATATTTGGAATAGAATGGAGCACGAAAGGGGCGGCGGAAATACAACTATTTGTACGGGTATATCCTGTAGGAAAGGAAAATTCCATCAATGGATTTAAAGAATATCTGATTACAGCTACAGAAGAAGAGGGAATTATTTCTTGGACGCCGGATTCCCCGGATCATGCCATGTATTTCTTTTTCCTTCGGACAAAAAACAGGCAGGGTGAATTAAAGGAAGCTGTTTATGCCTATAAAGACCAGCAGGAGGTGGGAAGCTATGACAACCTTGGGAACTAAGCAGGATGATTTTTATTGTGTGGCATATCCACAGGTATTTGAGCTGTCCGAAGAAGCGCTTCATTCTGATTCTATGAAGATTAACCATACGCTTACGTTATGGATTCAGCTTTCAAAGCCGGAAGCCGGGGACGTAATATACATTATGTTTCCATGGGGTGAAAAGAGTACGGATTTTACAGGAAGAGAATGGGGACAGGCTATTACCGGAAAGACCTGTCCTAGCTGGAACATCAATGAAGCGGAGGAGCCGGAGCTTGGCAGGCATTGGGTATTAAAGCCTGTCAAGGAAGAAGGAAGGGTGGAAGCCGTCTTTGAAAATATCAATTTTCTTACAGAGGGAATCAGTTGCGTAATGATAAGGTACAGAAAAGAAACAAAGCAGGGAGAAAAAAGGGATTTCTGCTATCGAATCCCTATACTGAAAAAGTCTCAAAAGTTGAGGATTCTCCAGTTTGAAGCAAAAAAGCGAACCGTAATGCCCGGTGAAGGCATTAAGCTTACATGGAAGGCAAAAGGGGCAGACAGCTTAGTGCTGAATCCGGGCAATATCCCGCTTCCCCTTGCCGGAACAAGGACGGTATATACCAACCGTTCCATGGTATACAGCCTTTGTGCTAAAAAGCAGGAAAGGGCTGTGACAAAGGAGCTGGAGATTTATGTAGGAGGTGATGCGGCTGATTGAGAAAGTAAATGAAATACGGAAACACAAATCTGGACGAAAATAACAGGAGGAAAAAGAAATGGCAGATTTTCAGGCAATGATTAAAACAGAGTTAATTGGCAAGGATTTACTGGCAACGGCGCAAAAAATGAAAGATGCAACCTGCTATGCAATAATGCCAAAAACATTAAAGGATGATTCGGGGCTTGCATTGGATGAAGCAATGGAACAAATTGCGGAATTTGTGCAGGGAATTACAAAAAGCGAGACCCCTCCCTTTCAGGCTGAGGACATTAAAGACGCATTAAAGGCTTTTGTGGATATCAGTCAGGTAAAGCTTATATTACGGCAGGCATATTTGTTCATAAAAAACCATTCCAAGGAAGAGGATAAGGAAAAAAATATTACCGAATATGCATTTAATGTTGCAGTAACCTTTGAAGATGGGCAGATTCAGGAAGCGAAAGGAAGCCTGTTTAAAGTAAAAGAATTATCCTTTGCCCTGTGGAGCTGTGACCGTCAGTTGATTTTGGATTCTATGGATATCTTAGATCTAAGCGATATTGACAAGGCAATTGAAAATGTAGCGGCCTTGGAAGAAAAACGAAGCAAGGCGGCAGCGGCAATTGAACAAAAGCAGGATGAAGAAGTGGTAGAAGAAGAGACGGCTCCGGAAGAAGAGGGAAATGCTGCAGGTAATTCAGACTAAGCCGGGCAGAAATCATAAAACGAAATAAATAGACGAGCAGAAAAATTGTAAGACCATAACAATAGGCAAATAAGAGAAAGGGAGCAGATTATGAACGTATTTTTACCTCAATATAAGAACAGTATTATTACAGTAACCCCCAAAACAAAACCGGAAGGCATCCAATATGCCGGCAGGGAGAAATATGCTTATAAGCTGCTTCCTGACTTAGTGGGAAGAGAAAAAATCAATATAGGGGAATTTTCCGGCTGCTTTTTGGAGCAGGCAGTAATCCCGGCTCATATAAAAAAGCTGGAAGCAGGCGTTTTTTTAAATTGCGCCTATTTGGAATATGTGGAAATTCCGGAGGGTATTACAAGCATTCCGATTGGAGCCTTTTTTGGCTGCAGCCGCTTGAAAAAAGTGCGCCTGCCAGAGTCTTTAGAAGAAATTGGAGACTATGGATTTTATCAGTGCAGGAATTTGGAACAGATCGTGCTTCCAAAAGCGCTGAAAAAGATTGGAAAACAGGCATTTTCCGGCTGTACCCATTTGGAATATGTAGTAGGCGGAGAAGAGTGCCAGAAGGGGGAAGGCGCCTTTGAAAAATGCTTCAGCCTGATAAAGAAGCCGGAAGCTATAGCAGAATATAAGGATAAATTTACCTATGAGGTTGACCGGGGACAGGGAAAAGTAAAAATTACGAAATACATAGGAAATGACACAAATGTCACCATTCCGGAATGGATTGAAAAATATCCGGTAAAGAAGCTGGGGGACGGAGCTTTTGCAAATTGTCATCAGCTTGTGTCTGTAAATCTTCCAAACAGTCTGGAAATTTTGGGAGAAGATTTATTTTCCGGCTGCAGCGCTCTTAAGGAGGTAAACATGCCGGAAGTGTTTGGGACAAAGGAAATTCCAAACTGTAAAGGTTTTGAAAATATAGAAGCCTATAGCATATGTGCCAAAGAAAATGACACAGTTGATTTTCAGGATCTGACAGTAAGCATTGCCTATGGCAAAAAGGATAAGTTTGTATTTAGGCATCGGGAAAGCGGAGAGATAGCTTTTAAAAATGCAGCTTTTACAGATCCATGCGTGGGAACAGTAAAAGAAGGAAGGGTTTTAGTATATAGGGGAAGGAGCATTTCGCTTCCAAAAGGAATGTTCAAGGGATGTAAGAGCCTGCAGCAGCTTACGTTTTCTTCTTATGTTGCTGCCATTGGGGAAGAGGTGTTTTCCGGCTGTGAGAGCCTTGAAAAGGTGGTTTTGCCAAATGGACTTAAAAGCCTGCCTGCAAGGAGCTTTGAAGGCTGCATAAAGCTAACAGGCATACAGGGAGCAGAGGAGCTTGAGAGCATTGGCGAAAGTGCATTTTGCGGCTGCAGAGCATTTGATTATGCCGGTCTGCCTGTTACCATAAGAGAAATTGGCAGCAATGCTTTTTCCGGCTGTCATGCCATAAGGTTTTTGAAAATATTTTCACAGGTGGAACGCATAGGGGAAAAGGCGTTTTTTGAATGTGGCAATATGAAAAGCCTGCTGCTGTTTCCCGAAAAGCTTCAGATTATGGGAGAGGCATTTGGCAATTGTAAAAAATTAAAGTGCGTAAAGGTTCCAACGGATTGCAGCCGGATAGAGGAGAGCGCCTTTGCGGGATGCGAAGGCTTAAAGGAAATTATCCTTCCGGCAGGCACTGCTGAAATAAAAATGGCTAATCTCCTCTATTCAAAAGGATTTGTAAACGTAATTATAAAAACAGATGTTTTACCAAAGGTTCAACAGGAAGCATATAAGAGCTTAGAGGATGTAAACCTGTTTTTAAAGCCTCATCTGCTTTTAGAAGCAAAAGCGGCATGGACAGATAAGATTCCATATAAATCTTTAGAAGCAGGTGTTTTTAGCGATTTTTACAGTTATGAACAGATAGAAGACAAAGATGAAATAAAAATCATTCAATATTTAGCTGCTGGTGAGCGGGTGAAGGTGCCGGAAGTCATTGAGGGGCTTCCGGTTACGGTAATAGGCAGGGGAGCATTTGAAAACCATAAGGAAACAGAAGAAATTATTTTACCGGATACTATAGAAGAAATTCAGGAAAAAGCATTTGCAGGCTGCGAGAAGCTAAGCTATTTTATCCTGCCTAAAAAGGTTACGAGCCTTGGGAAAGAGGCATTTTTCATGTGCAGCGGACTTAGGGGAATCACATTTTTATCTTCAGAGGCAGCTTATGGAATGGAGGAATTTAGTACCTGCGGACAGCTAAGGTTTATTACAGTGGGAAAAGAAACAAAAGGCGCCGATCCTAAGTGGGAAGCAAGGGAAAAGTTCCAGATAGAAATAGAGGACAATCAGGCAGTGATTACCGATTATGCAGGGATGAAGGAGGATGAGCCCATTACAGAAAAACGCTCTGTTTTCATACCGGAAATTATGGATGGTTATCCGGTCCGCCAAATTGGAAGGGATATACAGGAGCAGGACGAATATGTGCAAAAGGGGGTTTTTGCAGGCTGTGAGGAAATAGAAGAAATACATTTCCCGGTATCAGTAAAAAAAATCGGCGTCGGCACCTTTTATCATTGTACTTCCTTAAAGCATTTGAAGCTTCCAAAAGCAATCCAGCAGCTTGGCAAGGATTGCTTCCGGGAATGTACAGGATTGATTTCAGTAAATATGCAGGCGGAAGAAATAGAAATCGGGGAAAAGGCATTTTATGGATGCAGGAGGCTGGAGGCTGTGGCAATCTGGGCAAAAATGGTAAGGGCGGCATCAGGCTGCTTTGATGACTGTGAGATGCTGGAGGATTTGTTTTTTCATAGCAGCGGGGAAATCCAGTTTCCGGATAATGCAAAGGGCGGACTTGGACGGAAGAAGCTAGTCATGGCAGGCTTAGGGGAGCCGGATGAAAAATTTTCCTGCCAATACGAGATTAATCATGAAGAGCAGACCATAAGCATTGTGAAATATACGGGAGAAGAAGAAAAAGTAAATGTACCGGGCTTTCTTGCAGGACTACCTGTAGCGGAAATCAAGGAAGAGGCATTTATGAATCAAAGTGCTCTTGTTCAGGTGGATATAAGCAGCATGATTCAAAAAATCGGTCAGGGGGCATTTAAAGGCTGCAGCAGCTTAAAGCAGGCTTCCCTTCCGGAAGGTCTGAAAACAGTGGAAAAGGAGCTTTTTTTCATGTGCGTCCTATTGGAACGGGTGGTGCTGCCGTCTGCTCTTACTGAAATCGGAGAAAAGGCTTTTTCAGGCTGCGCCCTTACGGAAATAGAATTGCCAGAGAACCTAAAGAACATAGAAATGGGCGCTTTCAAGCAGTGCATGGACCTAAGACGGATTCTTTTTTCAAAAGCGCTTAAGACAATTAAAACGGAGGCCTTTTCCGGCTGCGTGAAATTAAGGCATGTGATGCTGCCGGCGGGTATTTCTGTTTTAATGGAAAATACGTTTAAGGATTGTAAGGGGCTAAAAAGCCTGTTGTTTCGCAACCCGGCTTGTGAAAAAAAGCAGGGCGCCTTTTTAGGGTGCAGTCTGGAAATGGAGTCAAGCTGTGAAAGACTTCCGGAGAAAATAGAAAAAGATTTTTTGTATAAAATTGATGAAGCATCGGGAGAAGCAACGGTAATCGGCATACAGGAAGAAAAGGAGGAAATCACCATACCGGATTATGTGGATGGGATTCCGGTGACAGCAGTTGCGGATATTGCCTTTGCGTGGAAAAAACAGATGAAACGGGTCATGCTGCCAGAAAATATTCAGGTAATCGGAAGTATGGCATTTTATGGCTGTGAAAATTTGGAGGAGGTTGTATTTTTCCACAAGGCAGAAGGTCCTAGAATTTGCAAGGAGGCATTTTTTGCTTTAAAAAAAGCTGTTATTTATTTTATGTCGAAAGAAAGCATGGAAGCATTAAAGGCGGAAAACAGTACCTGTCCGTTGTTTTGCACAGAGGGAAGCTGCGACCCAAATGAAGCGTTTACCTATATATTTCATAGAGAACGGGGTGAGCTTTGCATACAGGCTTCTGAAAGCAGCGCCCCTTGTGAGGAAAGCTGGTGGACTGTAAAACCGGAAGAGGAAAGGGAGAAAAAAAGGGACAGGGATATAGGGCAGTATCCGTGGGAGCCTATTAGAGACCGGATAAAAAAAGTAACATTAGGGGAAAAAATTACCTGTGTGGAAAGCAGGGCTTTTGAAGCATGCACAAATTTACAGGAGGTACACCTGCCGGATTCCCTGCTTAGAATCGGTCAGGCTGCATTTAAGAACTGCATAAGCCTTGGCAATATCCTGTTGCCGGAAAACTTAGAAAGCATAGGTGCAGAAGCATTTTATGGCTGTCATTCCCTAAAGGGAAAAAAGGAAAGCGTATTTTTACTGCCGGATTCACTGATAAGAATAGAAAGAAGGGCATTTTATGGCTGCAAGGGACTGGAATATCTGGTTCTTCCGGGCAGCATAGGGGAACTTGGCATGGGAGCATTCCAATCATGCAGCCGGTTAGGTGATATTTATATGGAGCATTTGGAAAAGCCGGATCGAATTGGCAGGGAAGCCTTTTATGGTGTGGCAGAGGAATGTGAAATCAGTGTAAAATTCAGCGACGTATCCATGCTGGAAACAAAATTTGACGGAAAACTGATGATTCATACACCACTGACAGGAGCATGTGGAAAAGGAGAGGACGGGCAGGAAAGTGACAGCGTAATATGGAAGCTGTATTATGATGGACTGCTGGAAATCACAGGAAGCGGCGCCATGGCAGATTACAATGGAACCACTACGCCATGGTATGAATACAGCGCCGAAATTCAAAAAGTCTCCATAAAGGGAAACATTACCCATATTGGCGCTATGGCATTTCATAGCTGCAGCTTCCAAAGCATAGAGCTTCCTGATGTATTAAGAAGCATAGGGATGGAAGCATTTGCTTACTGTAGGAGGCTGAAATTTATGAAAATCCCGGCCAAGGTAAAAGAATTGGGAACAAACAGCTTTCGAGGCTGTGACAGCCTGAGCAGGGTACTGTTCATGACAGAAGGGGAAGAATGTCAGATTGGTCTATCTGTATTCCGGGATGTAGGGAAGGACTGTGCCTTTTATATAAGCAATGAGCTTTTTGCGCAAAAAATAAAGAGAGGCTATGGCGGCTGTACCGTAAAAAAGGTTGTTCATTATGAAAAGAAAACCATTGTATCGCAGACTAATGTTCCGGTCATGGTGCAGGCTTGTCTTTATGAGGACGGCGTGTTAGTAGTTGGCAACAGCGAACAGATGGAAATCCGGAAAGAACAGGACTGGTTTTTTGGAAAAGAGGAATTTGAAGGGGACTGCGTAACAATGCTGTTTTTAGATGGGGCAATCAGCAGGCTTGGAGAGGGAAGCTTTCAAAAGCTTTCTGCATTGAAGGAAGTGGTTATAACGGGAGCGGTAGAAAAAATAGAAGAAAAGGCATTTGGCATAAATGTTTCCGACATTTCCTTTTATACAAAAAATGAAATGTCGGAAAGAACATTGAAATATGCCGGAATCAGAAAGGTCAGCCGAGAGAAATGGTAACTTCCTGTTCCGTTACTACATAGGAAGCCTTTATGATATAGTCTACATTTAAGTTTACAGGTCTTGTTTCATGGCCGCCGGCCTCCCCCGTAAAATAATCGCTGCCTTCACAGTCCTTGATGGGCTTATCTCTATCATTGCTGCCCATAAAGCTTCTTTTATGGAGATAGCCCATAAAATGCTTGTGGCTTCTTAATTGATCTTCCTGCATACTGCCCACCTGATTTCCTGTGGCGCCGGTATAGCCCCCATAGCTGCGGCTGTCCTTATCAGGGTCCAGCCCCCTTTGATAATCGGTTCCCCTTAAAAATACACCTCTTAGGTCAGGAAGCCGGAACATGGAATTGTTGGAAGGCTTTCCATAGTAATTTTTAATTAGCTTATAAAGTGTCTCATAATCTTTTACAGACACTTCGCTGCCATCACAAATCAAATATCCCTGGGATAACAGCGCCGCCCGGTTCAGCCTGCCTTCATCGGTCTTATTATCAGTGGAACCGGAATAAATCTGAATGGTGCCGATTGGTACATCCTGTACCAGATGTCTGATTTTCAGTGTTTGCGTTTCGCTCATATTGTTTCCTCCTTGTAAAAACATTTCAGTAACAGACGGATAAAAACTGTCTATTCTTCCTATATTATTAAGAGAGAAAGGGACAAATGCCGAAAGCTGTCATAGGCGAAAAGAAAAACGTCATGGTTCATGCTTTTTTTCTTCCTTGCGGGTAAAATAAAAGTATGCTAGAATAGCCATGTATTACCAAACCCTTAGTAAAGATGTGAAACGAACATGAAAAATGAAGATACAAGAAAAAGACTATATACTCTTGCAACTGTTTTTTTAGGCATTTCCATACAGACGATTATCATATTTTTTGTATGGCAAGGCTATTACAATCATACAAAAGTCATAAGGAAAATCTTTGTTTTTCGCGGACATTATTTTGTTATGGGCATTTACTGGGTAGTGATGTATCTGTTCAATAAGGGAAATGGCAGCTTAAAGATAGGCTATTTTAAAATAGGAGATTTGATTTTTTCCCTGTTAGCGTCCAATATATGTGCAAATCTTGTATTTTATCTGGAGCTGGTTTTGCTTGCCTATGGATTTCCAAGCCCTGTCAGACTTCTTCAGGCAATGGCGGTGCAGAATCTGTTCAATATTGCATGGGCGGTTCTTATTACAAAAGGATATCAAAAGATTTTTCCGCCCCATCAGGTGCTTTTGCTGTTTGGAAAGGATTCCGTAAAAGAATTCCTGCCAAAGCTTGAAGCAAGAAAGGATAAGTTTACTGTTTGTGAATCCATTAAAATCAATACGGAAAAGATAAAGGGCAATCCGGAGCTGTGTCAGGCAATTAAAGAGAAAATGACCCATTACAATACAGTCATGCTTTGGGATTTACCTACAATCATGCGCAATGAATTTTTAAAATATGCTTATGGCAAGGGCATACGGATTTACGTGATGCCAAAGATTTCGGACATTATTTTAAACGGTTCGGAGCAAATGCACTTTTTTGACTCCCCGCTGCTGCTTACAAGAAGCGCTCCTATGACTTTTGAGGAGAGGTGCGTAAAAAGGCTGATAGATATTGTGCTTTCCGTAGTGCTTTTAATAGTGACTTCCCCTGTTATGCTGTTAACAGCAATTGCCATAAAGCTGAATGATGGTGGCAGCATATTTTATAAACAGGTTCGCTGTACTATGGGACAAAAGGAGTTTACTATTTATAAATTTAGAAGCATGGTGGAAAATGCGGAAAAGGATGGCGTGGCAAGGCTTGCTGCAGAAAAGGACAGCAGGATTACTGCTGTGGGAAAGGTCATACGTGCCACAAGGATAGACGAGCTTCCCCAGCTTTTTAATATTTTCTTGGGGAATATGTCTTTTGTAGGCCCAAGACCGGAAAGACCTGAAATCATAAAGAAATATACAAAGGAAATCCCAGAGTTTGAATACCGGACAAAGGTAAAGGCTGGCCTTACCGGATATGCTCAGGTTTTCGGGAAATATAATACAAGCCCCTATGATAAGCTGAAGCTGGATATTTATTATGTAGAGCATTTTTCCATCAGACTGGATATATGGCTTATCATACAGACAATTAAAGTCATATTCGTGCCTGAAAGTACGGAAGGGGTTAAGGAAGGAAAGGAAACGGCAGGAAAGAATAAGCAGGAAAAAAAGCAGAACACCTGACGCAGCGTTAGGTGTATTTTTCGTTGTTGTCTAGAAGGGAAGAAAGTGTGCCATGGATTATGCGGTCTTAATGTCTGTGTATTGGAAAGAAAATCCGGAATTTTTAAAGCAAAGCATAGAAAGCATATTCCGGCAGACGATATTGCCAAAGCAGTTTATACTTGTAAAGGACGGTCCCCTGACGAAAGAGTTAGAAGATGCCATTTCCTTTTTAAAACACGAAGGAGAAACAGAATATTCCATACAGTTTACCATTGTTGCCCTTCCCCAAAATGCCGGGCTTGGTCCTGCATTGAATCAGGGGCTGGAAAAAGCAGAATATGAATATATTGCAAGAATGGACAGCGACGATATTGCATTTCCAAACAGATGTGAGCTGCAGCTTCAGGTCTTTGCCAAAAAGCAGGTGGACATCGTTAGTGGAACTGTTTTGGAATTTGGAAAGGATACAAAGGAGATACAGGCAGTAAAAAGCCTCCCAGAAGAGCAGGAAGAGATTTTAAAATATGCTAAAAGAAGAAATCCTTTCAATCATCCCTGTGTCATGTTTCGCAGGCAGGTAATTTTGCAGGCGGGAATGTATCAGGACGTAAGATGGTTCGAGGACTATGACTTATGGGTCAGGGCGCTTATGCAGGGTGCAAAGGGATATAATACAAAAGAGCCTCTTTTATATATGAGGGCAGGAAGCGATATGTATTTAAGGCGTGGCGGACTTAAATATGTAGGAAAGGGGATAGCCTTTCGATGGAAGCTTCGGAAAATAGGATTTTCCGGTAATAGGGATTTTCTTGTTTCCGTCTGCGGACAGATTTTTATGGGACTCATGCCCAATGGGCTGAGGAAGAAATTTTATAAAAAGATATTAAGAAGGTAAGGTATTTATGATTAGAGTTTTGCAAGTAGTAGGAAGAATGCACTATGGAGGAATGGAAACATTGATTATGAATCTGTATCGGAATATAGACCGCAGTCAGATTCAGTTCGATTTTTTAGTGCATTATGAGGAGCCGGGAGAATATGATGAGGAAATCCGCCGTTTAGGAGGCAAAATTTATATAATGCCCAAAACCACATTCCGAAATTTTTTCCGGTACAAAAAAGCATTGAATGAATTTTTTAAAGAACATACAGAGTATTTGGTGATTCACGGACATCTTCAGTCCACTGCATTTATATATCATAAGATTGCCAAGAAATACGGGCCCAGATGTGCTGTTACTCATGCGCACAATAATGGAGTGGAGTTTACTTTAAAAGGAATTGCTTCCTTTTTTACGTCCCGCATGTCTCAGAGAATCACAGATGAATTTTGGGGCTGCAGCATGGAAGCATGTCGCTTTTTCTTTCCAAGAGCCGTAAGGCGGGGAAGAAGAATGCGGATTTTGTTAAATGGAATTGAAGTGGAGAAGTTTCGTTTTCAGGAGGACATACGGGAAAAGAAGCGAAAGGAGCTGGGGGTTTCGGACCAGCTTGTAATCGGTCATGTAGGCAGGTTCTGCAAACAGAAGAACCAGATGTTTTTGATTGATATATTTATGGAGGTACAGGCAAGGAAAAAGGATTCCATACTGCTTCTAGTTGGAAAGGGACCGGATGAAGAGAAGGTCAAAAAAAAGGTAAGAAAAAACGGATTAGAGGACAAGGTTCTTTTTTTAGAAGCCAGAGATGATGTCAATGAACTTATGATGGCTATGGATGTTTTTGTGCTGCCTTCTTTGTTTGAAGGCTTTGGCATTGTTTTAGTGGAAGCGCAGGCAAGCGGTCTGCCCTGCTTTTGTACGGAAGGAAAGATTCCTTCTACAACCAATATAACCAATACTTATTATCCGCTGCCTTTAGAAGAGGGAGCAGCTTATTGGGCGTCTGAAATACTTGGAGACCGGGATGAATATGATGCAAGGCGGGACGACAAGTATGAGATGGTAGGCGTTCGGGGCTTTGATATTAAAAAGATTGCAAGAGAAGTGGAAAAGCAATATATGCAGTTTCACAGAAGAGCGAATGGGGAAATCTGATGAGATTATTTAAGATTACATGCATCCGGATGCTTTTATCCATCTTTTGGCTATTTCCCATAGTAAAAAAGAGAGTGGTCTTTGTGTGCCATTATGGAAAAGCCTATGCCTGCAATCCTAAGTATGTTTATGAGGCATTAAGAGAAACCTATGGAGAGAAGCTTCAATATATATGGGTATTGAATAAAAGGCATGAAGAGCTGGATGGACAGGCGATACAGGTAAAAAATAAAAGCTTAGCCTTTTTTTATTATATGCTTACCGCAAGGGTCATTGTAGGGAACAATGCGCTTGGAAGCTATCTGCCCAAAAGAAAGAGCCAGTGCTTTATCAATACGTGGCATGGCGGGGGAGCTTATAAAAGGGTGCATTTTGACGTGGCAGCCAGCAATGCGGATCGAAAGATTTATGAGATTTTTGCAAAGCAGACTGACTGTCATCTTTCCAGCTCTAAAATGTTTACGGATTGTATGGCAGGCTCCACTAAAGTGCCAAAGGAAAGGTTCATGGAAATCGGAATGCCCAGAAATGACTGCCTGATTCAGAGCTATAGAGCGCTGCAGGGCGGAGAAAAAGAAGCACAAGAGGCAAAACGGCTTAGCCTCCTAAAAAAATTGCAGATTCCAGAAAGCCTTTGGAAAAACAGGTTCGTATTGTATGCGCCTACCTTCCGGGGGGACGCAAATCATGGGCACTTTGAAAATTCCATGGACGTAAAAGCAGTGCTTCAAAGCCTTCAAAAAAGGTTTGGTGGAGAATGGACCATGCTGTTTCGGGGGCACTATAAGGTGCCGGAAATGGAAATAGAACAGAGCATTGGTGTGACGGATTATGAGGATATGCAGGAAATACTCTTGTGTGCAGATGTGCTGATTACGGATTTTTCTTCTGTCATGTGGGATTATATGTTCTTGCAAAGACCGGGTTTTTTGTATTTTCCAGATATGAATGGATGGCAGCAGGAGGGCGCTTTTTACACAAGGATAGAGGACTGGCCTTTTGAGGCAGCAGCTTCTAATGAGGAGCTTTGTGAGAAAATCAGCGGCTATGATGAAAAAAAAGCAATGAATAAAATAGAGAACCATAAAGAAGCTCTTGGAAATGTGGAGGATGGACAGGCTTGCGAAAAGCTTGTAGCCTATATTTACAAGAAAGTATGTTCATGATACAATCACAAAATAAACAGGAGAAGGAAGGTAGCATAGGCGGATGAATATAGCAATTGTATTTGCAGGCGGTTCCGGACAGAGAATGAAACAGTCTGCAAAACCGAAGCAGTTTTTGGAATTATATGGAAAACCCATTATTATTTTTACTTTGGAGATTTTTGAGAACCATCCTGACATCGATATGGTGATAGTGCCCTGTATTGCAGGCTGGGAAGGCTATTTACAGAGAATGCTGGATAAATTCAATATAAAGAAGGTTAAAAAAATCGTAACCGGAGGAAAGGACACTCAGGAATCCAAAATGAATGCCTTGAATTATCTTGCCGGAATTTGCAAATCGGATGATATTGTGATTCTTCACGATGCGGTAAGGCCTCTTATTACGGAAAAGCTAATTACAGATACGTTGGAAAGCGTAAAGGAGTTTGGCTCGGCGGTTTCGTATGTACCTTTTACAGAAACCGGTATTATAAGTAAGGATAAGGTTACCACCAAAGAAACCATTGTCCGAAATACGCTTTGCATAGCAAAAGCGCCTCAGGGATTCTGGTTTCAGGATGTTTATGATGCCCATAAGGAAGGGGAGCATATGGATCCAAGCATTACTATTGATACCTGTTCTCTTATGACAGAGCTTGGCAGGCCGCTGCATTTAGTGCCCTGTGAGCCCACCAACATTAAAATTACCACGCCTGATGATTTCTTTATTTTCAAAGCATTGGTAGATTTGCAGGAAAGCAAAGATATTTTTGGTATGTAAAAGCCGAAAAAAGCTGGAGGATAAACATGGAGCTTCATCCGATTATTTTAGAAGATTTAGAGCATATTACAAAAGAAAATATAGATTTTGAAAAGCTAAGGGATGCTACTGTGCTGATTACAGGCATAAATGGCATGATTGCTTCTTATATTACGTATACCCTGTTGTATTTAAACGAAACAAGACAATTAAATATTACAGTGCTTGGTCTTGCCCGCAATGAAGAGAAAGTAAAGAAAAGGTTTGGAAGTCTGCTTAAGCGAAAGGATTTTGACTTATTGATACAGGACATTTCCACACCCATTCACACAGAGGCAAAGGTGGATTTTATCATACATGCCGCAAGCCAGACCGGACCGAGACAGTTTGTAAATGATCCGGTAGGGACTATAGCAGCAAATACCACAGGAACGAAAAATCTACTGGATTTTGCGGTAGCAAAAAAGAGCAGAGGCGTCCTGTTCTTATCTACAAGGGAAATATACGGAACATTGAAGGGGCAGGAGTTTGTAACGGAAGCGGAATACGGAGCGGTGAACCCTGCCTTAGTGCGGTCATGCTATCCGGAAAGTAAAAGAATGTCTGAGACCATGTGTGCTGCTTATAAGCAGCAATATGGCCTTAATACAAAGATAATCCGAATTGCCCACACTTATGGTCCGGGGATGCTCATTGGAGATGGCAGAGTGGTAGGCGATTTTTTAAAAAATGTGATTCAGAGTCAGGATATTGTGATGAATAGTGATGGAAGTGCAGTTCTTGGACTTACCTATATTTCTGATTTGATTACCGGCTTGTTTTTAAGCTTCCTAAACTTTGAGGACTTTGTTTATAATATTTCCAGTGATAAAGGGATTGTAACGGTAAAGGAACTGGCGACCATGCTGGTGGACATGTATCCCCAAAAACAGATAAAGACGGTGTTTAAGGAGGCAGCTCCTGAGGTGAAAGCAGGGTATCTTGCTGGTAAAATCCCTCTTTTGGATTCAAGGAAGGCAATGGAGGGAGGCTGGGAGCCAAAAGTAAGCCTGAAAGATGGGTTTAGAAGGACAGTAGCATATGGAGAATGGAATGAACAACAATAAGATTGCCATGATTGGCCTTAACAATGCAAAGAATTTAGGCGATCCTTTAATATGTGCCAGTACCAGACATTTATTGGAGCAGGCAATGAAGGAGCAGGGAATAGATGGAACCGTGGAGATTATAGACCTGCTTCCTGATTCCTTAAAGAAAAAGAAGAAACCAAAAGGGCAGGGGAAAAATCTGTTAAAGAAATGCCTTTCCAGATTCAGAAGGCTGTTTCACTTTGCCAAAGAGCTGCAAATTTGGCAAAGCGATGCGCGGGATTCCTATCTTTCTTATTACAGGGAGAAGCTGGAAGGCTGCTGTCTGGTTGTATTTGCAGGTGGAGGGCTGATAAAGTATGCACAACAGGAGAATTTAAACGTAAGCATCAGCGGGGCAATACAGGCGGCAGAAGAAAAACAGATTCCGGTTGCTTTCCATGCCTGCGGGGTGGAAGGCTATGATAAAAACAATCCGGGCTGCAAGCGGCTTAAGGAAGCAATCAACAATCCAATAGTAAAAATCGTTACTACTAGAGATGATTTAAAAACACTGTCGGAATGTTATAAAGAAAGGGAAGAATTGTATATTGCAAAGGCAGCGGATTCCGCTGTGCTGGCAGGAGAAATCCTTGGCATTCAAAAAGAGGAAGGAAGCAGGCTTATTGGAATTGGCGTCATAAGGGGAAACATTTTTGAAAACTATGGAACTAGGTTGAACGAGGAAGGGCTCGTGGCAGTATATGGAGATGTGTTAAAGGCGCTGAAAGCAAAGGGCAGGGAATTTCGCCTGTTCTGCAACGGTTATAAGCCGGATTATCTATTTGCCAAGAAGGTATTGGAGTATGCAGGACTGGAAGAAACGTATCTGTTAAAGCGGGCGGAAAGCTATGAAGAGCTTGTAAGACAGATTAGCAGCTTTCAGGCAGTGCTGGCAGCAAGGCTTCACGCCTGCATTATATCCTATTCGTTAGAAATTCCGGTAGTTGGCTTATGCTGGAATGACAAGCTGAAACATTTTGGAGAAGAAACCGGACATCCGGAACGGTTTTTAAGCTCTAAGGATTTTCAGACAGAGATTATAGTGGAACGTATTTTAAAGGCAATTGAGGAAGGATATGACAAGACAGCGGTAAAGCGCTACAAGGAAACCTCAAAGGAGTCTGTTTCCAGAATCGTAGCCTTAATGAAATAAAGATGGAAAAAAATATGGTCCTATAAAGCAAGTAATAGTGGAGAAACGATTCTATGAATGATACAAGCCTTAAGCGAAAAGAGATAGAGGAATTATTTCAGAGTGATTCGGCAGCCGGACTTTCCAAGGAAAAGGCGGCGGGGTTAGTGGAAGAAATGAGCCTGCAGGAAATATATTCTTTGAAGCTTCCGGCAGAGCAGAAGTATTTGCTAGGTTCCTTAAAGTGCAAAACGGATATTTTGAAAGAGGCATCCGTAGAAAAGACCAGTCTTGTATATCAGGGGCAAAAAGTATATAATTTCTCAAGTGGCAGCCTGCTCAAGCTGTTTTTTATGGAAGAGCAGGAGGGTGGTTTGCTTTTAAAGGGGCTGATGAAGGTACTGCTTTCAGAAGAGTTTTCTGTGTTCTTTGAAGACCAGAATGGGACAGCATACCCCCTCTGCTTAGGCTATGAGGAGCCTGCAGGACAGAGATTTCTTGGAGAAGAATTAAAGAGTGAACAATGGTTTACAGTAAAAATACATTATGAAGACAGTAAAGAGCTTAAGCTGAAAGCTTTTCTTCAGTTCAGGGAAAATCAGAAAATACTGCTGAACCCTTCTTATAAGCTGTTTTTTCCGGTGACTAACAGCCTGAAAAGCAATTATGGAGTATGGAAAAATACGTTGCTGCAGGTAAAAGGAAAAACGCTGGTTCTTACTCCCTATACAAAAAGACTGCATAGAGAGCTGGAAAGGAAATACAGAAAAGAATTGCTTGGGCAAAAGGAATTTGAAGTCTTAAGATACCGGATTGCCTACTGGCTTTTAAAGCCCTTTGTAAAAAAAGAAATCTGGCTTATTTTAGACAGGGCAGCTAGAGCCGACGATAATGGGGAACATTTTTTTAAATATTTGATGAACCATTATCCAAAAGGGAAAAAGATGTATTATGTGATTGAAAAAAGCTGTCCTGACTATAAGAGAATGAAGGCGGTTGGAAAAGTGCTGCCATTAGGCTCCTTTTGGCACAAATTATGTTTTCTGCTTTCCGGAAAGATTATTTCATCACAGTTTGACCCTTATGTATTTAAGCCCTTTAAGGAAAAAGGACATCTTGTACAGGATTTGTTTGCATATCAATCTGTATTTTTACAGCATGGCGTGACCCAGAATGACCTTTCCAGATTCCTTGGAAGGAAGACTAAGGATTTCAAGCTGCTTGTTGCAGTAAGCGAAAAGGAAAAACAGTCTTTTTTGCAAAATTGCTATGGTTATACGGAAAAGGAAGTAAAGGTTACAGGTTTTCCCAGATTTGATTATTTAAAGCAGCATGAAAATGAGCAGACCAGAAAAATATTGATTATGCCCTCATGGAGAAAGAGCATTCAAGGCAGCTATGATGTGGATACGGGAGCAAGCATTTATTTTGATGGATTTAAAAACACATCTTATTTCCAGTTTTATAACTCGCTTATAAATGATAAAAGGCTGCTAGCATGTATGAAGGAGCATGACTATAAGGGCGTATTTGCCCTGCACCCCGGCCACTACAAGCAATATGTGGATTTTGAACAAAATGGCAGCTTTACTATTTTAGGGGAAGAGTTCAGCTATCAGGAGCAGTTTATCAGCTGTGCCCTGATGGTTACTGACTATTCTTCCGTTGCTTTTGATTTTGCCTATTTAAAAAAGCCTGTTATTTATGCAAGATTTGATGAGGAACAATTTTATGCGGGACAGAAATATGGACATGGGTATTTTGATTTTGAGAAAGATGGGTTTGGTCCGGTATGTAAGGATTTGGATGCCACTGTCAATGAGTTGATTCATTATATAGAAAATGGCTGCGCACTGGAGGAAAAATATGCGGAACACATACACAGGTTTTATCAGTATCAGGATGCAGATAATTGTAAGAGGGTTTTAGAGGCTGTGCTTAAGCTATAAGGTTCTTGTTAAGAGCGTACTTTTTTGATATAATTGATAGGCTTGCGGTAAGAGCAGGAAAGAGGACAGAAATGAAGAGATTTTTTACAGATACAAAAAAATTCAGCCAATACTTAGTGTATGCTACCAAATCAGAATTAAAGTCT
Source organism: Robinsoniella sp. (assembly GCA_023664735.1). GTDB lineage: Bacteria > Bacillota > Clostridia > Lachnospirales > Lachnospiraceae > RGIG3040. The sequence continues at coordinate 62,651 of JAMPFB010000005.1, forward strand.
GAGGTTGCCAGTTCAAGGCTGAGCTGGCTGTGGTGGATTTTAGACCCACTATTGTTCATGCTGGTATATACCTTTATTTCCCTGATTGTATTTCAAAAGGGAATGCCATATTTCCCGGTGTTTGTTTTTATAGGATTAACCATTTGGAATTTTTTCAATAAGACAGTGCAGACCAGTGTCAAGCTGGTAAAGATAAACAGTGCCATTGTCAGCAAAATCTATGTGCCGAAATATATTTTCATTATGAAGCAGATGCTGATAAATGGATTTAAAATGTGTATTTCCTTTATACTGACATTTCTTTTGATGTTGATTTACAGGGTGCCTTTAACATGGAGGATAGTTTATGTGATTCCGCTGCTGGTTACATTGTTCGTGGTTACCTTTGGAATCAGCACGATTATGCTTCATATAGGTGTTTTTATTGATGACTTATCTAACGTGGTGTCAGTATTGCTAAGGCTTATATTTTATATGTCAGGGGTGTTTTATTCTATTGAAAACAGCGGGATTCCGGAGCCTTTTGGTACCTTGATTCAAACCTTGAACCCTATTGCCTGTATCATGCAGGGAATGCGGAATGCATTGTTGTATGGAAAGGATTTTCATTTTATAGCCATTGGGTGTTGGTTTGTGGGAGGAATTTTTATTTCCCTGATTGGAGTAAGTATTATTTACAAAAATGAGAACAGTTATGTAAAGGTGATGTAATATGGAATATGCAATTGATGTAGAAAATGTAAGCATTACTTATAAATGTGTGAAGTCCAGATCCATAAAGAAAAGCCTCTTTTCCTTTAAAAAGAGCGATGTACAATTAGTGGAGGCTGTAAAGGATGTAAGCTTTCGCATACCGCAAGGGGAAATCGTAGGAATCGTAGGCAAGAACGGAAGTGGAAAATCCACCATGCTTCGCGCCATTGCCGGTATTTTTACTCCGGATTCCGGTACGATTGATTTACACGGCCATTCCATTTCCCTTTTGGCAATTGGAGTTGGCTTCCAAAAGGCATTAACCGGCAGGGAGAATATTATGTTAACCGGTACGCTCCTTGGATTTTCAGAAAAGTATATGTTTGAAAAGATGGATGAGATTATTGAATTTGCAGAGCTGGGCAAGTTCATTGATATGCCTGTAAAGACTTACAGCAGCGGTATGTTCTCTAAATTATCCTTTTCTATTACGGCTAATTTGAAAACGGATATCATGCTTGTGGATGAAGTGCTCAGCGTGGGAGATGCCAAATTTAAAAAGAAGAGCTATGAAAAGATGAGAGAGCTGATTTCCGATGAAAAGCGGACTGTAGTAATCGTTTCCCACAATATGGACACCTTAAGGAAATTATGTAGCCGGATTATCTGGCTGCACGACGGTGAATTGAAAATGTATGGGGAAGTACAGGAGGTATTGGACGCATATATTGACTTTATGGATAAATAAAGAAAGCGGAGCAGTTCAGCCCACAGGCACAGAGGAAGGGGCACACAGAGCATGTTTTCTACGTCGTCACGCTTTCGCTCTATAAAAACGCAACAGTGCTAAGCTCGAAAATACCTCGCTAAGCGCTGGCGTTTTTATAAGGACTCCTTAAGAAAATATGCTCTGTGTGACCCTTCCCCTGTGCCTGTGGGCTGAACTGTTACAAGAAAGCATATATTGCGGTAATAAAATGCCCTGCTGTTTACGGCAGGGCATTTTATTAGCTTAAATTTTTTTGTATTTTAATATATGATGTATTTTCTTATAAAGGGGCAAATCATTAAAATCCTTTAATCTCTTTGCTAACTGCCTGCGCTGTTTTTTGGTTGCCCTTAGCTCAATCATCAGAGGCTTGGCGGCGGTGCCTGCCTCTGTATCTGCTTTGTAGTCCGTGTATGCCGGAATGGTTTGCTGTAGTGTTTCGTAGTAAAAGCTTTTTATGCGTTCAGGGCTGTTTTCTGATAGTTCCGGGTCTGAAAACAAAGCAGCTTCATCAATTTTGGCAAAGGTCGGGGCAATGCCGTATGAATACGTAAATGCAGAAGAGGAATAAATTCGTACTGTGTCCTGATAGCAGCTGATAAAGCGTTGCTTAAAGTCTATTTCGATAGAACGGCTATAGACCAGCTTTTGTTTTTCCAGAAAGAAATCTGACAGGATTTCCTGAAAGGTAATCTTAGGATTCCGGGAAGCGGAAGCTTCTATGGCAGCAATTAACTCCTCCATAACAGGATGGGAAGCAGTAGAAGCATAAAAGCAGGGATTTATAGCATCCGGCGTCAGAAAAGAAAAGATAGCCATACTTTTAGCAAGCAGGGGCGTCATATTCTTTATGCCCACTAATATTTGTGATATGCCGATTCCGCCATGCTCTAAAATAGAACGGCATTTAAAATAATGCCCTGCCAGTTTGTAATTTCCCACTTCGTATGCTGCTTTTATAATCGGAAACTCATCCAGATTACAGTTGGATTCATCCAGACAGGTAAAATCAGCAATGGGGGAAAACAAAAGAGTCTCCCAGCTTTCCTTATTGGGCAGGCTTCTTTTGGAGTGATTGGTTTTCCCGAAGTCATCATAAAAAACGTGGTAGGGAATTGTGCTCCAGTCATCTGCTACGATTGCCTGAGTCTGTTTTTGCAGCAATAAATCCTCCTGATAATAAGGAGAAGCAGTCAATGAAGCCCGCATTTCGTGTATCAGCTTATAATATTCGGTTGCATACATGGGTCTCCTTCTTGCCTGAAAAATCAGCAGCTTGGCATAGGAATAAGCTATCACCGGCTGACTTTCAGGAAGGGAATCCTTTAAAGCGATTTTAGCAGCCTGCAGGCTGTCCTCTAAGGTTTTCAGATTCCGCACGCTGCTGACTGTAGAGCCTTCTTTTCGGATATAATGATAAAAGGGCTTGTCAATATAGCAAAGGGAAGGATTGTGGCTCATGACAATGCCTGTCCATGCTACATCCTCAAACCAAATAGAAGGAAAGGTGAAATTTTCGATAAAGGATTTTTTGTAGAGCTTATTCCAGATTGCAAACATGCCGCCGCAGTCTTTTAAATAATCGGCGCCAGAGTAAAGGGTTTCTATCATAAAAGGAAGGCGGCAGTGTATAGTTTCCTTTCCGTCTTTGGAAACCTTGTAATATTGAGCTACTGCAATATCGCAATCCAGTTTTTGGATTTCATTGTACATGAGCTCATAGGTATTTAGTTCCACATAATCATCCGAATCTACAAATCCAATGTAAGTGCCGCAGGCTTTGCTGATTCCAAGGTTTCGGGCAGGTCCTTGTCCCTGATTTTCCTGAGAAAATATTTTGATTTTATCGGGATATTGCTTTTGATAGCTTTCCAGAATCTGCAGACTATTATCGGTAGAGCCGTCATTGATAAATAAAATTTCCATATCTTCAAGTGTCTGGTTTACAAGACTGTCGATGCAGGCTGACAGGCTGTCTTCGCTGTTGAATACAGGGACAATAATAGAAACTTTCATGGGCATAAAATATCTCACTTTCCTGATAATTTGCATTTTGGTTCATTATAGCACATGGGGTTTTGTTTGGAAATACGGAAATGGGAATATTTACAAGCATTCTTTACTGTGATAAACTAAAGGATATGAATGGAGGAAGTAAAACAAATATGTTATTACCGGGAATTTCTATTACGTTTAAAGCGCTTTTATATCGGATAGCCAGAAAGTGGAGCGAATACAAGCAGGATGCTGCTTTGTTTTATAAATACAGGACTTATAACAAAATTCTGTCTGACAGAAGAAAATGGAAGAAATATTACAAAATGCCGATTATCAATAATCGGATTTTATTTATGTGCTTTGAAGCTGGAAAGTATGCATGTAATCCCAAGTGTGTCTCAGAGTATCTGGCAGAGAAATATGGCGGGCAGCTGGAAATCATATGGGCATTTACCGAGCCGGAACAATTTTCTTATTTGGAAGAAAAAGGATATAAGCTCGTAAGATACCAGTCAAAGGAATTTTATCAGGCAGCCCTGACAGCTAAGGTTTTTCTATACAATATGAGGATTCCGGGAGAGATTCCTTTTCGGAAAGAACAGGTCGTGATTTCAACGGGACATGGGGGAGGAGCATATAAGAAGCTGCTTTTAGATACCCCGAATATACTGGATATAGATAAAAAGACCATTGAATTTTCTACTAAAAATACTACAATCTTTGTTTCTAGCTGTAAAAAGTATACAAAATGTGTTATCCGGGGGGCTTATGCCTATGATGGGGAAGTGTTGGAAACAGGTATGCCAAGAAATGATGATCTGGTAAATGGCAATTATGAAGAGGGCAGGAAGGTCAGGGAGTATTTCCATATTCCGAAGGAGAATAAAATCATCATTTATGCCCCCACATACCGGAAGGGAACAAGAACCGCCAATGACTATGGCATTGACGCAGAGGGCATTGTGCAGGCGGCAAAGGAACGGTTTGGCGGTCAGTGGACATTTATGTACCGTATGCACTATTTTATAAAAACAGAGCTGCCAGAGGTCACAAAGGATTATCATGTTGTAGATGCCACCCATTACAGCGATATGCAGGACTTGATTAAGGCAGCGGACATATTGATTACGGATTATTCCTCCTGTGTATGGGATTTTTCTTTAATGGACAAGCCCTGCTTTTTATATGCCACAGATATTGATGAGTATTTGGAAAAACAGGGATTTTATACAGATGTATATGACTGGCATTTCCCAATCGGAAAGAACAACAGGGAGCTTATGGAACTGATTCGTAACTTTAATGAAGAGGAATATTTGAAAGGGATTCATAAGCACCATGAAGAAATGGGCATACTGGAAAGTGGAGAGGCCACCAGGCTGATTGGCGAGAGGATTTATAAAGAATGCAGCGGCTCATGATATAGAATAGGAGTGGATATGGAAGCAACGAAAAGGAAGCAATGTGGGGAATATGTGAAGTTTTATCTGCTTTATACAGCGGTATTTGTATGTACGGCTGTACTGGTATTTATGGCATTTATAAAAGGCGGTAAGTCATTTATCTGGCGGCCTGATGGATTAAAGCAGCATTATCTTTCCTTGGCATATTATGGAGAATGGTTAAGGGAAATTGTCCATAATCTGTTTGTGGAACACAAGTTCCTGATTCCTATGTGGGATATGAACATCGGATATGGGGCGGATATCCTGCTTACTTTGCATTATTATGTGCTGGGGGACCCACTCAATCTTCTTTCTGTATTTGTACCGGCTGCGAAAACGGAATATTTATATGGCGCATTGATTCTACTGCGTATTTACTTATCGGGCATTGCCTTTTCTGCATATGCCTTTTCCCATAAGAAAAGCAAAAGCGGCACGCTGATTGGTATGCTGCTATACTGTTTTTCCGGATATGTTCTGTATGCCGGAGTAAAGCATCCATATTTTACAAATCCAATGATTTACCTACCCTTTTTGCTCATTGGAATTGATCGGATTTTTAAGAAGAAAAAGCCATATCTCTTTATTGCTTTTGTGGCAGTATCTGCTTTCAGCAATTTTTACTTTTTTTACATGTTGTGTATTTTCATGTTCCTTTATGCGATTTTCCGGTATTTTTTGACGGAGAAAGGTTTTCGTATAAATACGATGTTTTTGTGGTTTGGAAAATTTGTCGGCTTTTTTGCCATAGGAATCCTGATAGCGGCTCCAATATTTTTGCCGATTGTTTTAAAAATGCTGGACGCCCAAAGGCTGGGAGTGGACAATGAGATTCCAATTTTGTTTTCCTCGTTATATTATGGAAAAGCATGGTTTGGATTTGCAGGATATGTGAGTCCCAGTTCATGGAATGTAATGGGATATACACCGGTGGCATTATTTTCTGTTTTTGTGCTTTGGCTCAAAAAAAAGAAACATACAGAATTAAAGCTTGGCTTTCTCTTGTTATCTGTTTTTATCTGCATTCCTTATATCGGACATGTTTTCAATGGATTTTCTTATGTGACTGTCAGGTGGATTTGGGGGTATAGTATGCTGGTTGCTTATATCGTGACCTGTACTTTCCCATATTTTTCCGAGTTAAACAAAAAAGAAAAGATTTGGATAACAGCAGGAATGCTTCTTTGGATGGCGGGAACCGTTTTTGTAGTCAAAGTTGGTCTTGAGAAGTATTGGCTGCCAGCAGCGGGTATATTTGTTTTATCTGTTTGTTTGATGGGATGGTGTTTTTTTCCGGTACGAAAGAACATGGTTTTCCGGCTGGGCGTGCTGGGCATTGCCATAGGCGGCATATTTATAAATAGCATTACCTGCTATTACAATTATGTGAAACAGTTTGTGGACAGAGGAAGCGGCTGGATGACGATAACGGAAGTGCCGGACAATGCCATAAAGGAACAAGATGATGAATTTTATCGTTATGACCAGTATGAGGCAACGGATATAACAAATGCAGCTATGATCCAAAACAAATGCAGCCCCCAATTTTATTTTAGTATGAGTGATAATAATATCAGCAGCTTTATGAGGGAAATGTATTTGAATTTCTCCAGTGACTATAATTACAACAATCTGGATGGGCGCAGTGTTTTGGAAGCATTGGCGGCAGTCCGGTATTTTGTGATTAAAGAGGACGGGCAGGGATATTTGCCATATGCTTATAAAAAGCAAAATGGAGAGGTTGTGCTTGATGGAGTAAGGTACGTGGCATATGAAGATGAAAACGCCCTTCCTTTTGGAGTTACCTTTGAACATTCTCTTTCAAGATGGGAATATGAAAAAATGGATGTGCTAGAGAAACAGGAGGCCTTGCTGCAGGGAGTCGTAGTAGAAGAAGCGGAAACTGCCCAATGCAGTCCAAGGTTTACCAGCGAAGAAGTGCCTTATACCATTACATTAGGAGAAGGGGTAACCCAGACTGGTGAAAACACCTTTAAAGTAAATAAGAAAAATGCGGAGCTTGTCCTGAATTTTCAGGGGAAAGAGGAAAGTGAGACTTATCTCATACTAAAAGGATTGCATTATGAGGGGAAAGGCACGCTTTTTAATATTTGCGTGACATGTGAAAACGCAGTAAAAAATATTAGATATCGGACAGAAAGTGAGAGAAGCTATTGTGGTATGCATGATTTCCTATGCAATCTGGGCTTTAGGAGCGAAGCGCAAAATGAAGTAAGGCTCAGCTTTCCGGAAAAAGGCATTTATACAATGGAACAGCTCCGGGTAGCATGTCAGCCGGTGGAGCCGCTTGCCGCTTACAGTTCAAAATTAAAGGAAGAAACTTTAGAGCAGGTAACCTTTGGCACCAATAGCATGAAGGGGCAGATAAGGCTGGCAGAGCCTAAAATACTATTTCTATCCATTCCTTACAGCAAAGGATTTAAGGCATATGTAGATGGAGAAGAATGGGAAATCAAACAGGCGGATACTATGTATATGGCTTTGGAGCTTGAGGCAGGTGAACACCAGATTGCGTTAACCTATACGACGCCTTATTTGAAGCTTGGAATTTTGTTAATGGTTTTGGGGATTTTTTCTGTTGGGGGACTGGTGGTCCTAGATAGTAAAAGAAAGAAGGACGGGGCAGCATGAACTGCTTAAGGAGTAAAAGATATGGGCGATAAAAGAAAAGTGAGCTTCGTAGTCCCATGCTATAATGAAGAGGAAGCAATTCCTATTTATTATGATACCATGGAGGCTAAATTAGGAGAAGGGATTTTAAAAGACTTAGAGTATGAATATGTATTTGTAGATGACGGCAGCAGGGATAAATCGCTGGAGATTATGCAAAAGCTCAGGGAAAGGGATGAACGTGTCCACTATGTTTCCTTTTCGCGGAATTTCGGGAAGGAAGCGGCGCTTTTGGCAGGACTCCAAAATGCAAGTGGAAATTATGTGGTGACGATGGATGTAGATTTACAGGATTCACCGGAATTGCTGGAAGAGATGTATCATGCTGTGGTGGCGGAAGGATATGATCAGGCTGCTGCAAGAAGAATCAGCCGTAAGGGGGAAGGAAAAATAAGATCCTTTCTGTCGGAAATGTTCTATAAGGTCATTAATCGGTTGTCAGACATTGAAATTGCTTCCGGCGCAAGAGATTATCGTTTTATGAAACGCAGCGTGGTAAATGCCATTCTTTCCATGAGCGAATATAACCGTTTTTCCAAGGGAATATTCAGCTGGGTTGGATTTAAGACGAAATGGATTGAATATGAAAACGTGGAGCGCAGCGCAGGAGCCACCAAATGGTCCATATGGAAATTGTTTGCCTATGCCATGGAGGGCATTGTGGCTTTTTCCACTAAGCTTTTAAACCTTGCGTCTTCGTTGGGAATTATTTGCTGTGTGTTGGCATTCTTCAGCCTGATTTTTATTGTGGTGCGTGCCTTGCTTTATGGCGACCCGGTAGCAGGCTGGCCTTCCATGATGTGCGTGATTATTTTGATGGGGGGGCTGCAATTGTTGTGTACGGGAATCTTAGGAACGTATTTGTCGAAGATATATCTGGAAACGAAGAATAGGCCTGTTTATATTGTTAGGGAGAAGGATGGGGAGGAGATTTGAAATAGTAATTGACAATTTACCGAATAAAAGGTATACTATCAATTGATAGTGAAAGTGCATTTTCTTGGGGGTGATTACCATATTTCTTAGTATACAATCGAAAAAGGAGGAAGTCATGTTTTTTCTGGATGAGTTAAAAGAACTCTTAGGGAGGGCTGACTTTAATATAGATACAGATCTTACTTTAATTCGCAAAAGGAAACAAGGAGATGCTCAAAAGTTTTCAACACCATATACGCTTTTGGATCTTGATTATGATGTGGGGGATTTGGTTGAACGATTAAAGGAGAACAGCAGAGACATGTTTTATGTGTATCATTCCATTATGCAAAGGAGAAAATGAAATTCCCTTATGCAAAAATGGAAGTGCAAAGGAGGTAAAACAATGGAAGCTAGCACATTGGTTAGAAAGGTTTATATGAATTGTCCCTTGTGTGACAAGGCACATGAAGTGGAAGAGAGAAAACGTATCGCATCAATTGCATTTAAGGGCGAAGAGGTAACCTACGAAGAGAGGTTTTATTTTTGTGCAAATGCGGATGAAGATGAAAATGAGTTTGAAACCGGAACAATGGCAAATGAAAACCTTTTAAATGTACGAAATGCTTATCGTATAAAGAAAAGACTGCTTACTTCGGATGAAATTGTTTCTATAAGAGAAAGCTATGGGCTGTCACAAGTTGATCTTGCCAGATTGCTTGGATGGGGCGAGGCAACTATTTCACGTTATGAAAGTAAGGCTATCCAAGATGGAGCTTACGATACAATGCTTCGTCTTATAAAGGATAATCCGCTGCAGGCATTGGAATTTTTAAAGAAAAATGCGGATAAGTTTTCTGGCTTAAAACGTTTAGAGATTAGAAGGAAGATTGTTGAAAAGCTTGATTCATATGGAAAAGAATTTTTAACACGTCAAACTTTTGAGGGAGAGTATGCGGATTTTGAAGATCCTTCAGATTTAAATGGATTTGCAATGCTGAATATTGATAAGATTGAAGCGATGATTTCCTATATTGCTGAAAGAGTATCAAATTTGTTTAAGGTAAAGCTTATGAAGATGTTATGGTATTCGGATGTTTTGGCATTTATAAAAAATGGTCTTGCTATGACCGGAATGGTATATAGGCATGAGCCTATGGGGGCATTGCCGATAGGACATTATAGTTTGATGAATCTTGAAAAGCTTAATGTGCGAGAAGAAATGAGCTGTAATTATGATACAATGCTCCATGTTTATCCGACTGCAGGTATGGATTATTCTGTACTGACAGATGGAGAAAAGGAAATATTGGATAAAGTAATAGAAAAATTCCATAATTATAAAGCGAAAGAAATTGTTGATTATATGCATGAGGAAAAAGCATATACGGAAACATCCGCCGGAGAGATTATTCCATTTAGCTTAGCAAAAGAGATTAGGGCTTTTTAAAAAACATAAGGCGCTTACGGACGTAAGCGCCTTTTCACGTGAAGAAAGAGAGTAATTGAGTCAGTCAAAGAAATTCCCCATACGGTTTTTGGTATCAATCAAATTATTATACTGCAGTAGGCGGTATTTCTGTAATATTTCATCATAAGGGGAATCTTCCTGCGTGCTGTAAAACTTTCCATCATTTCCCCAAAATCCATTTACGGTAATGACAGGCACTTCTTTTTGTACCTCGCTTAAAAATCTAAAATATGGCGGAGCCTCTATGTGGCAGGCATCAAGCATACGGGCAGCCAGATAATTCAAACTGGTTCTTTCATTTTCGCTTTCCTCAATATCGTAATTTGCCCAGATGACAAAGGGCACCTGATACAGCTCCATATTTTCCTCTGGCGTAAGTTTGTTAACAGGCTTGCCAAACAGCTTTTCATAAAAGCTGTTTTCAAACTTTGGCTGGTGATCCCCAAAGAATACAATTACCGTGTCCTCTTCAATACTGCTGAAATAGTCAATCAGGGTTTTTAAGGAAGCATCGGATAAATGCGCTAGATTCAGGTACCGTTCCACATCTGCATCATAATAGTCCGAATCTGTAATTTTTATAGTAATCGGCAGGTTTTCATAATCCGTATCGTAGGGAGTATGATTCTGCATAGTCACATTAAACATGTAAAAAGGTGAATCATAAGACAGCTTATGCTCTTCGTACTCGGAAATAATTCGTTTTACATCTGCATCGTCAGAAATACGGTTTCGTACATAAACACTTTCATCATCAGGAAACTCCAGTTTTGAAATAAACTTATCAAATCCAAAAAGAGGATATACCTGACTTCTGTTATAACCGTTAGGAAGATGAGGATGCATAGCCATCGTATCCACATAGCCTTGATTTACCAAAGCAGAGGTGATTCCAGAGGTAGGCTCTTTTATCAAAAGCTGATATGGAATGACACTTGGTAAAAAGAACATGGACTCTCCCGTTAAAAATTCAAATTCACTGTTGGCGGTTTTTCCGCCGTAAACGGAAACATAAGTTTTTCCTTTTATTGTATTTTCGGAAAGGCTGTTGATAAAGGGCAGCACTTCCTCACTGGTGGGAATAGGACCAAGGGACTGCATGTCAGAAAATGCTTCGTTCATGATGACAATCACATTAGGCGTTTTGTACCCTTCCTTTGGGGAAGTGGAAGCAGACAGCCCGGCATTGATTTCATCAGCCAGTGTATTTACGGCATCAGGAGAATATCCTTCCGGTTTTTCAATTTTAGATAGCTGGGCGCTGCGGATGAAGGTCACTATATGCCCGTTTGCCTCGTAAGATTTTTGGGGCACGTACTGACGTATGCCGACTTTCCACTTTGCAAGGGAATTACTGAAAACAAATATATATAAAAAGAGACAAAGGCAGATAAAATAAAGTACAAAACAGGGGATGCGGAATTTTAGCTTCAACCGCTGCTTCTCTTTTAAAAGAATTGCAAAAACAATTAACAGGAGGGAAACGACCAGCTGAAGAATCAGTTGTGGAGTAAAAGTATAATCGTATTCGTCTGCAACTACCATAGCGGTTCCGATTGTGGATAAATCGGTAAAATATAAAGGAACGCCTCGAAATGTGTAAGTAAAATAACATCCGGCGCTAAATACGAAGGAAATCAGGGTAATGGCAATAATGGAAACCTTCATGCGGTTAGTCAGGATATAAACGGTAACCATGAAAAAGCCAATTATCAGAATATTCAGAAAACCAATTAAACGCCTTAGTGAATCAAAGTTCCCATTTACGTTTTCAATCAGGAAAAAATTGATAAATGGAGTAAGTACGAACAATAGAAACAAAAATATCGTCTGGGGCATGATTTTCTTTATGGAGGAAGAGAAATCAGCTTTAATTTTTGAAAAAAAACCTGCCATAGAAATCTCCTTTGCATTGAAATATGTTAAAATATGAAATTATTATAGTTTCTGCATTATTTCTCAAATATAGTACAAAAAATGAAAAAAGGCAAGAGGGCAATTGTAACAGTTTAGGTTGTTTGTAACAGTTCAGCCCACAGGCGCAGAGCGGAGTTCCCACAAAGCATGTTTTCTACGTCGCCACGCTTTCGCTCTATAAAAACGCAACAGTGCTAAG
>JAMPFB010000060.1 GCA_023664735.1 Robinsoniella sp.
TAGAAAACATGCTCTGTGTGGTCTTTCCTCTGCGCCTGTGGGCTGAACTGTTACGAAAGCTTAAACAAAATTTGCAGACTGCTTGCAATCCGCAAGCAAAACGGGTATGCTATAGGCAGGAGATGATTGATATGGCAAGAACATCAAATGTATTTGCGCATGTGGAACCTGAAATCAAGGAACAGGCCGAGCAGGTGCTTGACCGGTTGGGGATTTCGATGTCAAATGCGGTTGGAATGTTTTTAAGGCAGGTCGTGCTTCAGCGCGGCATACCGTTTGAGATGAAGCTGCCGCAGGAAGCGCCGGTTGCATACGGAGCCCTTACCAAAGAGCACTTTGACAGGGAGATTGAGGAAGGGATGGCTGACATACGGGAAGGCAGGGTCTATTCGGCAGACGCTGTTGAAGCAGAGATGAAGAGGGACTTCGGCATATGAGCTGGGATGTTGTATATACAGCAGGCGCAAGGCGGGACCTGAGGGGTCTGTACGCATATATTGCGGATGAGCTGTGTGCGCCGGAAACGGCAGCCGGACAGGCAGGAAGGATCATGGATGGGATACGTTCCCTCGGTGAAATGCCGATGCGTTACCGCCTGTATGATGATGAGCCGTGGCACAGCCGGGGGATGAGGTTTTTCCCGGTGGACAATTATCTTGTTTTTTATCTACCGGAGGAGACGAAAAACACTGTGTATATTGTCCGCATCATGTATGGCGGCAGGGATGTCTGCGGGCAGCTAAAAAAAACAAAAATGGAATACTGATTTTGGGAACGGCATCTATTCTGAATATCGGGCAGCGCCTACAGTTTTCTCATGGGCGGCAGCACGAGCGGGAAACGAGTAAATGAGCGCACATCCAGTATATTCACTTGTAAGTGATATATGAAAAAAGATTGATAATTTAATCCATAATGGCAAAAAATGTCAGGTTGATAAAAAAAGCAGATGGAGTTATACTAACTACTGTAAGTACAGATTTCCTGCAAAACTCAGGAAAAACTTCATAAATAATAAAAGTCTTGAAGGAGGAAAAAGAAATGGCAGACTTAACAAAGGACATGACGATTGGAGAGATTTTACAGATAAATCCAAATGCTGCGCCTGTTTTAATGGAAATGGGAATGCACTGTCTGGGTTGTCCGTCCGCACAAGGCGAGTCATTGGAAATGGCAGCAATGGTTCATGGAATGGATATTGATGAGTTGATGGACAAGATAAATGCAGCTTCTTAATTAAGAAGCTGCATTTATTAGTCTTTAAAAGGTAATTAAAACTGTGTCAATGACTGAAGGGCATTTTTCTCACAGATGCATTCTAAATGTTCTTCCAGAAATGCTCTGTTGGCGTCTGTGCATTTTTCAATCTTTCCATATTCAGAAAGAATATTGCAGATTCGGTTGAAATCCTCAGGGGTATGAGAGCCCTGCTCTAATAAAAGCTTATAGCTGTCATTGGAGCTGTCCTTGAAAAGTGTATTTTTCCCTTCATAAAAGCCTTTTAGCACATGAGCGGCTCTTGTAACTATTTGAAAGCTTGAAAAAGAATAAAGCCTTAAAGAGCCTGCCGTATTGCCGATGGAAGAAGCTTTGCCCTTGTCAGGACGTACAGGAGCTTTTGTGCTCTTTTCTTCTACTGTGTTTTCCAGCAAATCTTCTATTTTAGATTCATGAAGCTTTTTAAATAAGTCCAGCACATCATCTGCATCCCTTCTGGAAGGCAGCAGTGTATCCGGTTCTTCCCATTCCTCTTCATCGCCTTCGGAATGAACAGAAGGCGCAAATTTAGAAAAGCGGGTGTCTAATTCTTCAGGATCCTCTACCTTTGTGATAATCAAAACGATACACTCTGAATTAAGAGGTATTGCTTCTATCATGAGAGGAATATCTTCTGCCTCAAATCCAAATTCATAGGAAGCCTGCTGCATCATATCCCGGAATAAATTTTTGGCTTTTTCTGTGCCGTATGCCAGTTCGCTAATTTTCAACTGTCTGTCTATTAAGTCGGCTTTTGTCAACGTACAACGTATTTGGTGATCGTTCACTTTTTCGATTTTCATATTGTCACATCCTTTTTTGAAAACTTAGAAAAGTCCCGTTTTTAGCTTATATTGTGATAAAAACATATTATACTTTATCATTTATCAAGTCAATAGCAGTTGGTTCCAGTTTAAGAAAATTTTAGAAATTTTAACAAAATGCTTGCAAAATCGACAGGAATCATTTATGCTTTAATCAGAGATGCTTCCAGACTTGCATCGTACCCGGTCATAAAACGGGCGCCGATAGGAAAGGAGGCCGGATAAAAGCTTATATTTCTATAATGATAGCTATCTGAAAGCAAAATAGCGGGACGCCGCTTCTTGGTTCGAGTTATTCGAACATATCTAAAGCCAAGGTGCTTTAAGTCTTAATATATTCCTAAATAATTCCAATTATAATTCAAAACTAAGACATGAATACTATATTTTTATCAAGGGTTTGGAACATCTCTGTTTTTTTCTACAATGTTTAGTATCGGCACATATTAGAATCTTATAATAATTTTTTTTACATTTGCGAAATATATCACAGAACCTTTTTTTGGTAAAACAAAAGCAAATTAAAAGAAACGCCGGGTGCTTTCGGGAATTTTACTGCGGAAACAAAATACATAAAAGTCCCTCACAGTCAATGTTTCCATGGTGCCTGTTGAAGAAAGGTTATTTTCAGGCAGGCGGGTTTGGGGTGCAAAGCACTAAAATGGTAACAGTTCAGCCCACAGGCGCAAAGCGGAGTTTCCACAGAGCATGTTTTCTTAAGGAGCCCTTATAAAAACGCCAGCGCTTAGCGAGGTACTTTCGAGCTTAGCACTGTTGCGTTTTTATAGAGCGAAAGCGTGGCGACGTAGAAAACATGCTCTGTGGAAACTCCGCTTTGCGCCTGTGGGCTGAACTGTTACCTAAAATGTAAAATTATAATGACTATGGTCGATTTTTCTGATATAATCAAGAACAATTGGAGGGCATATCATGAAGCAGATAAAACAAAAAATGATACCGATAGTGATAGCAGTGATACTAATTGTTCTAGTTATAATAATCGGACTAGTTTCAGGTATTATGGAAAAGTATTCTTATTCCAAAGAAAGAATGGATCTAAACGAATACTTTCAAGTATATACAGAAAAGGAGCTTTCTATTCTTTGGGAAGACCATATTCTGGAAGAAAAAGGAATGATACAGGATGGCACCGCTTATCTTTCGCTAAGTATGGTGCAGTCTTATTTAAACAGCAGGTTTTACTTTGATGCAGGAGAAAACCTTCTTATATATACTACTCCCACGGAAATAATTCGTGCATATGTAGGAGAAAGTGCATATTCTGCAGGCGGGGAAGAAACTGCTGTGGATTATCCGGTCGTAATGCTGGAAGGGGAAGTGCCTTATATAGCGGTAGAGTTTGTAAAAGCCTATACTAATTTTTCCTATGAGTTGTTTGGGGAGCCTGACCGCATGGAGCTTTATAAGGAAAATGCCGATATGGTAGAGGCGGATTTAAAAAAGAATACAAAGGTGCGTTATCAGGGTGGAATAAAAAGTCCTATTTTAAAAGATGTGCAAAAGGGAGATACGGTTACTGTTCTCGAAGAAATGGAAAAGTGGTCTAAGGTAAAGACCGAAGATGCCATTATCGGCTATGTGGAAAATAAGCATCTGACAGATGAACGGACAGTAGAAAGGACAGTGGAGCAGACGGTAGAAGAGCCTGTCTATACTTCCATCCATAAGGAATATCCTATTAATCTTGTATGGCATATGGTAACCAATCCGGTGGCCAATGAAAAGGTGGAGGGGCTTCTTGCCAGTACAAAAGCAATCAATACGATTTCGCCTACATGGTTTGCTTTAAGCGACAACGAAGGAAATTTTACATCTTTAGCGGATAAGAGCTATGTGGATTTCATGCACCAGCGGGGAATAGAAGTGTGGGCGCTGATTGATAATTTTACCGGACGCATAGGTGATGAGTATATTAATACAAAGGAAGTTTTATCCAGTACTACAAAGCGCACCAATTTGATTCAGAACCTGATGGCACAGGTTCTTGCAAACGGCATAGATGGAATCAACGTGGACTTTGAGCAGGTTCCAAGAGAAGCCGGGGAGGATTACATACAGTTTCTAAGAGAACTGTCCGTTGCCTGCCGCCTGAATCAAATTGTGCTGTCGGTGGATAATTATGTCCCTACGGAATATAGTGCATATTACAATAGGAAGGAACAGGGAATGATTGCGGATTATGTTATTATCATGGGATATGACGAGCATTATTCAGGTTCAGATGTCGGTTCTATAGCTTCTATCAATTATGTAGAGGGGGGCATTAAAGATACGCTGGAAGAAGTGCCAAAGGAAAAGGTAATCAATGCGATTCCGTTCTATACAGGAATCTGGAAAACTGAAGGAGGAACTACGACTGTAGATAAGGTAAGCATGTCTTATGCGGAAAAATTCATGACTGAACACGGAGGAACAGCTGATTGGGATGAAGTGACCTGTCAGAATTTTACTACCTTTCAGTCAGAGAATACGATTTATCAAATATGGCTGGAAGATGAGGCGTCCATTCAGACCAAATTAAATGTGATGAAAAATTATGAAATTGCCGGTGTAGCGGGCTGGAGATTAGGCCTTGAAAAGCCGGAAATATGGGATTTAATTGTCAATTACCTGCAGTAGCCTGCCTGTTCTTTTTGGAATGAACTGTTTTTTTCCCACATACAATATAGAAAAGCTTGTGTGAAGGGCAGACAATGAAAAAAAGAGCAGTATCAATGGTCATGACCATTATTTTTATTATTTCCATGTGCGTACTGGCAAGGACTGCTGCCGTATATACTACGTCAAACCAATTAAAAGAAGGAGAAAGAACAGTGGTAATTGATCCGGGGCATGGTGGAAATGATCCGGGGAAGGTCGGAGTAAATGATGCGCTGGAAAAGGACATCAATTTAAAAATTGCCCTTCTTGTAAAGCAGTTTTTGGAACAGGATGATATAAATGTCATATTGACCAGAGATGGGGATTATGGACTATATCAGGAAAGTGATAGAAATAAAAAGGTTACGGACATCAAGAAGCGGGTAGAGATGATTGAGTCGCCCGGAACAGTTCTGGCAGTAAGCATTCATCAAAACAGTTATGGCTCCGGAGATATTACCGGTGCTCAGGTTTTTTATTATACCCATTCGGCAGAAGGAAAAAAGGCTGCGGAAATTATGCAGAACCAGTTGATTGAGGGTGTGGATCAATCCAATCATAGAGAGGCAAAAGCAAATAATAATTACTATATTTTAAAGAAATCCACCACTCCGTCCATCATAGTGGAATGTGGTTTCCTTTCTTCCAAGACGGAGGCAGCCCTTTTATGTGATGAAGAATATCAGGAAAAATTGGCATGGAATATTCATCTTGCTATTATCAAGTATTTAAATCAGGATTGAGATATGCTATACTTGAAAGGATGGAAGCTGCAAAGGAGCCGATATTTGTGGAAACAAAGTGGATGAAGCTGTTGGAAGAACAACCGGATATGGATGTAATCAAAGAAGCGGGACAGATTATACGGAAAGGCGGGCTTGTGGCATTTCCTACAGAAACTGTGTATGGATTAGGCGGAGATGGGCTGAACAAAGAGGCTGCCGAAAAAATATATGCGGCAAAAGGAAGACCATCTGATAATCCTCTGATTATTCATATTGCAGACAGGCGGGACTTGAAAGGGCTGGTAAAAGAGCTGCCCTTAAAGGCGGAGCAATTGGCGGATGCCTTCTGGCCGGGACCGCTTACTATGATTTTTCACAAAAGTGATGAAGTACCCTGTGAAACTACAGGAGGGCTGTCCACAGTGGCAGTCAGATATCCTAATCATCCGGTGGCGCTTGCTTTTATAAAAGAAAGCGGCGGTTTTGTAGCAGCTCCAAGCGCCAATACATCAGGAAGGCCAAGTCCCACATCAGGAGCGCATGTATATGAGGATCTGCAGGGTAGGATTGAAATGCTGTTAGACAGCGGGGAGGTTGGAATTGGGATTGAATCCACTATTGTGGATATGACAGTAGAGCCGCCCATGATTTTAAGACCGGGATTCATTACGGAAGAAATGCTCTGTCAGGTTATTGGCAGGGTAACGGTGGACAAGACTACCCAAAAGCAAATGGCGGATGTGGCGCCTAAAGCTCCCGGCATGAAATACAGGCATTATGCGCCGAAAGGAGAGCTGACCATTGTTTCAGGAAGCAGCAGGGAAGTAAAGGCTGCCATCAATGAGCTGCTGAAGGCTGCAAAAGAAAAGGGGCTTCGTACTGGCGTGCTTGGAACAGAAGAAAACATAGAGTTTTACCGGGCAGACATAAAAATGAATGCAGGGAAAAAGGGAGACGAGCTTACAGCAGCAAGAAGGCTTTACGGTATATTAAGGGAGTTTGATGAAAAAAAGGCAGATGTGATTTATTCAGAGGCGTTTCCCGGAACAGGAATGGGACAGGCTGTCATGAACCGTCTGCTAAAGGCAGCAGGGCATAAAGTGATTCAGGTACAGAAGAGAGGAGAAAAAATGATTGCAATCGGTAGTGATCACGGTGGATTTGATTTAAAAGAAAAGGTAATAGCGCATTTAAAGGAGCAGGGAATAGAATGCAAGGACATGGGCTGCTATGATAAAAGCTCCTGCGATTATCCCGTATACGGGCGGGCAGTGGCAAAGGCAGTGGCAGCAGGAGAAGTGGATAAAGGCATTGTCATCTGTACTACTGGAATCGGTATTTCCATAACAGCCAATAAAGTAAAGGGAGTCCGGGCTGCTCTTTGTTCAGATACTCTTTCTGCAAGGCTTACAAGAGAACATAACGATGCAAACGTACTTGCCCTTGGTGCAGGAATTGTAGGGACGAATCTTGCCTTTGAAATTGTAGATACGTTTCTTGGAACGGATTTTTCACAGGCGGAAAGACATGTAAATAGAGTGAATATGATAGAAGAGCTTTCATGATGGGAGGAGCAATGAGCGATAAACGAAAAGACTATATTTCATGGGACGAATATTTTATGGGAGTTTCTGTTTTGTCAGGTATGCGTTCCAAAGATCCGAATACGCAGGTAGGAGCCTGTATTGTTGGTGAGGATAACCGGATTTTATCCATGGGTTACAATGGCTTTCCCAATGGGTGCTCGGATGAGCTGTTTCCTTGGGCAAGAGAAGGGGAAAGGCTGAATACCAAATACCCCTTTGTGACCCATGGGGAATTAAATGCAATCTTAAATTATAAAGGGGGAAGTCTGGAAGGCAGTAAGCTGTATGTGTCTTTGTTTCCCTGTAATGAATGTGCCAAAGCAATTATTCAGGCAGGCATCAAAACGGTAGTATATGCCAGCGACAAATATAAGGAATCCGATTCTGTCATGGCATCCAAGAAAATGTTTGATGCAGCAGGTGTGGCTTATTATCAGTATAAGCATACAGGCAGAAAGATTATGCTGGAGTTGTAAAGAAGGTTCATAGGAAGGTGGATAAGTGAAAAAGAGGAGAATTTTTGGAGCAGTTCTGTTGGCGCTTTGTATATTGCTTTGCAGTATGCAGAGACAGGAAGTCAATGCTACTTCTACGTCTGATAAGCTTCGACAGGTGCAGCAGGATAAAAAAGAAACAGAACAAAAGAAAAATGCTGCCCAAAGTAATCTGGAGGACTTAAAAGAAGAAAAAACAGGCCTTCAATCCTATTTAAACAATCTAAATGCCGATTTGTCCAGTGCAACGGATGAGCTGGCAAGAATTGAGCAGCTTATTGCAGAAAAAAACGATGCCATTGAAGAGACAAAAAAGTCATTGGAGGAAGCAAAGGAAAAAGAAACACAAGAAGCCAAAAACATGAAACTGCGTATGCAGTTTATCTATGAAAAGGGCAGCACTGCTTATTTAGACATGCTTTTCTCTACTGACAGCTTTAGTGAATTTCTGACCATGTACAAATATGTAGAAAAGGTTACTACTTATGACAGGGAAAGTCTTAAGGCATATAAAGCGCTGAAGGAAAAGATCATAAAAGAAGAAGAGGAACTAGAGGGCGAGCAGGCGGAGCTGGAAGCGCTGTTAGAAGAGGCAAAGGAAAAAAAGAGTGCAGTAGAAGCGGCGGTAAAAGAGGCTCAAGAGAATGTGCAGGATTACATGGCGCAGATTTCAGAAGAAGAAAAAAGGCTGATCGAATATGAAAAGGCGATTTTAGCTCAGGAAAATGATGAAGCTGCCCTGCAAAAGAAGCTAGAAGAGGAACGCGCCATATCTGCAATGGTAGCACAAACCACCATGCGCGATTTGTCCAGCATAACCTTTGGAGCCGGCGATATTGACATGATGGCGGCCATTATAGAATGCGAGGCAGGGGGAGAGCCCTATACAGGAAAGGTTGCCGTAGGGGCGGTTGTTATGAACCGGGTAAAAAGTCCTCTCTTTCCGGATACCGTAGCCGGTGTAATTTATCAGAACAAACAGTTTTCGCCAGTAGGAAGCGGACGTTTTGCGGTTGTTCTGGCAAGAGGAGCCAACCAGTCCTGTTATGAGGCTGCTCAGGAGGCAATGGCAGGAGCCACTCCGGTAGGAAACTGCGTATTTTTCCGCACGCCGATTCCGGGGCTTACGGGGATTCAGATAGGAGGGCATATTTTTTATTGATGTTGCTTTTGGTATGATATTTTTGTATTTATTTATGTTTTATATTTGATTAGGTAAGGGATAGAGGCCCTGACAGCAAAGCGCAGAGGATAAGATGGCGTTTGGGTGTCAGGGTGTTTTTTTAGAAAAGTGAATTTTTTGCAGTGGATTTCGGCGGAAAAATATAGTGTAAATGACTGGATTTTTTGCTATAATAATAGTGTGATCCGGTGCGGAGTTACAGTTTGAAAAGGCGGTAGGCAAATGACAGATAAAGAATTGCAACTGGATGACAGGACTGTAGAGCAGATTGTTGATGATATGGATTTATTTGATGATGATTTGATGTCTATGGTTTTTGATGGTAATATTCCTGCTACGGAACTTCTGTTAAGGATTATATTGAAACGGGGCGATATTACAGTCATAAACGTGGTGGGGCAACGAGAATTTCAGAATCCTGTAGTGGGCGGACGAAATATTCGTTTGGATATTCTAGCAAAAGACAGTACAGGCAAGAATTATAATGTCGAGGTACAAAAGAAGCCGGAGGGCGCACATGTACGCCGAGCAAGGTTTAACAGCAGCATGATGGATTCACGGATGCTGAAAGAGGGGCAGGAGTTCTCAGAGCTTCAGGATTCCTATATGGTGTTTATTACACAGACAGATATATTTGGGCATGGGATTCCGATTTATACAATCAATCGTCATTTTGAGGAAATAGAGGATTTGTTTGATGACGGTTCCCATATTGTCTATGTGAATGGCAGTTATAGAGGGGATGACGCAATCGGTAAACTGATGCATGATTTTGGATGTAAGGAATCAAAGGATATTTACTATCCTGAATTGGCTAAGGGTGTGAAACATTTCAAGGAGGAAGAAGGAGGTCGAAGGCTTATGTGTGAATCAGTTGAGAGATATGCAGAGATAAAGGCTGAAAATGCGAGATTAGATATTTTACTTGATTCAATCAAAAAAATAATGGCGAATTTGAAAATTGAGGCAGAACAGGCAATGAATGTGCTTGAAGTTAATGAAAGTGACAGGGTGATATTAAAAAAACGACTGCAAAAATAGACGGAACACTTAGGGCGTGTTTTGGTATAGTTAACATATATGAATGTTTTTGTAAGGTGTTGTGATAGTTTAAAATGAAATGGACAGTTCAAAATTAACAATAAGATATTAGATTGAAAGAGTTCGGTATGAAGATTATCAGCCGGGCTTTTTTTCTTTAACGAGTGTTGCATTCGGATTATGTCATTTTAGGGACAGGTACATATATTCATTTTGAAAATGTGGGAAGAAGCAAGTCTCTTAATTCTGATACAACGAATTTCAGTAAAGATGGGGAGCACACGATGATTCTTGTATGTGATTCGAGTGCAGATGGAGGATATTATAATGCGGATGTAAAAGTATGCAACGGGAGTGGCGGGAAAAAAGCCCTGAGAATGAGATTAAGCTGCTGCTCCAAGATAACCTTCTCTGATTCTGAAAGTCTGCTATGTTCGTCAATGGAAAGTGGCAAAGAGCCTCTGCCTCTAATTAAAGTTGCACATTTATTAAACGTGTGGTATCATTAAATACAAAAAGTACAATGTACTTAGTATAGAAGTATAGAGGTATAGAAAGAATTTTTGGGATTATTCATGGAAAGGTTTGGCTAATGGAGAAAATGGGAAAAGAATCAGAGCAGATAGCTGGAAAAGCCACCAATAAGAGAATAAACAAGTTTGGTGAAGCTTCTAGTTTTGATTCACCTATAATCGGGGCAGGGGCAGGCTGTGCATATCGTACCATTCATGTATAGTAAATAAAAGCAGCACTTTTATGAGATAGACAGATAATGTCGTTGCACCTATGTATAATAAATATCAGAATGGATTCGGGGAAGGAGGTGCTGGTGTGGCAAATGAGAGCAAGGGCAAGATAAGCAGAGTTCTTGATATATACACGAAGCTTATGAGCGGAAGCCTTGTTAGAAAAGAGGAAGAAGCGGCCAATTATAACGTGAATGAACGGAGCATACAGAGGGATATAGAGGACATCCGGCTTTTTCTGGAAAACAGCGCCGCTGGTTCCGGATATGCAGATTCGCTTGTTTACGACTGGGAAAGAAAAGGATACCGTTTGGAGCAGATCCAAAAGGTGAAGTTGTCCGACAGCGAGGTTCTGGCGGTTTGCAAAATCCTCCTTGATAGCAGGGCTTTTACCAAAAAAGAAATGACGGGAATCCTCCACAAAATCATCTCCTGCTGCGTGCCGGAAGATAGCCAGAAGGAAATCAAGGAACTGATTGCAAATGAGGAATTTCATTATGTCGAGCCGAGACATAAAACGATATTCATTGATACCATGTGGAAAATCGGACAGGCTATCCGGCATAGCCAGTACATAGAAATGGAATATGTCAGGAGCAGGGACAAAAGCAGGGTAAAAAGGAAAGTCCAGCCTGTGGCAATCATGTTTTCGGAGTATTACTTTTACCTGACTGCTTTTATAGAGGATGAGGCGGTAAGGAAGGATTTTGATGTGATAAACGATTCTTTTCCGACCATTTATCGGATTGACAGGATAAAGAGGCTGAGGGTGCTGAATGAACGGTTTCATATTCCTTATACTGACCGTTTTGAAGAAGGGGAATTTAGGAAACGGATTCAGTTCATGCTTGGCGGGAAGCTGCAGAAAGTGAGGTTTGTTTATTCCGGGATTGACATAGATGCCATATTAGACAGGCTTCCGACTGCAAAGATACTGTCGGAGGAAGATGGAAAGTATATGGTGGAAGCCGAGGTGTTTGGCAAGGGGATTGATATGTGGCTGAGAAGCCAGGGAGATAATATAAAATACGAATTACACGTTTGACATATAGGAGGATGCTTGTATGGGATATAGAATAGGATCTTTTAATTTATATAAATTTAGCTTACGGTCTGACGAGCATATAAAGAAGAATATGCAAAAAATAGCCAAAATAATACGGAAAGCAGACCTTGATGTAGTTGCCATTCAGGAAATATTTAATAAAAAAGCTTTGGATCGGCTTATATCTGAACTTACTGATTCCGAGCGTTGGGAGGGAAGATGGGCTTCTCCTAATTCAAGGTCAGTTAGTGCAGCGGAAGGTTATGCATTTATTTGGAAGAATGCTCGATTAAGGCTTGCGGAGAATAGAGATGGAAAAGTATTTGAACCAAGAATTCTTAACCAATATAAGGTTGATAAGTCATTTGGTCAAAAGCATTTAATACGAAATCCATATTATATCCGTTTGACACCTGCTGCTAGGTCATGTAATAGGTCGTGTAAGCGAGAATTACCATTATTAAATGGACCTTTTGCCGAAATACGTTTAATCAACACTCACATTATGTTTTCTAAGAACAGAGACGAGAATGAAAGTGATAATCATGATTTTAGTGATTTGGGAGCAGTAAGTATGCGGCGCAATGAATTTGATATATTATCAAAAGTGGTTTATCCAAAATATAGTGATAAAACCTATGATTTGATGAATGGGGAACGTGATGCTCCTTGTATGCCAGCATACACAATTATGCTCGGAGATTATAATTTAAATTTAAAGAGCGGTACAGCTCAAGGTAGTTTTCTTAAACCTGATGAAGAAATAATTGAATTGGCGGATGAAAGAAAAAGAATTGTTACGGTTCAAGGAGAGCTAACTACATTAAAAAGCAAAAAGGAAGGCGTGTCATATAGTCAGGCAGATGGCTATGCTAATAATTATGATCATTTCACTTATGATGAAAAAAGATTTGAGGGTATAACGCTGGATGTTAAAAGGATTGAGGCAGTAAAAGAATGTTATGGGGATGATTTTGATTTGTATAGGAAAGAAGTTTCCGATCATCTTCCGATAGTTTTGGATCTTGAATTTAGATAAATAATATAAAGTATTATGGAGGAATGTATGTTTGGAAAAAGAAGAGAAGAAATGGAACTGTTAAAGCAGTCTTTTGAAAGTTTAGAAAAATCTCAAAAAAATACAGAATTGATGGTGACTGCGGTAAAAGAAATTATGAGCAAACAGGAGCAGAAATCTGTGGTGGGAATTGAACACAGCGCTTTAGAATGTTCAGACGAAGAAAAAATTAAAGCTGCATATGCTCTTAATTTATGTACAGTTTCAGTTTCGCAAATTATTGACTATGCAGATGTTAATATATTAGAGCAGGAATATGAAACAATTTTAAATAATTTGAATTTGGAACATATGCCAAAGGATGAAGCGCTACTTAATATATTAAAGCAGCTTCTTGATACAGTCACTTTTTTCAGGATTATGGAAGGGGATAAGCAGCTCATTGAAAAAGAATACCAGCATAAGATGAAAAACGCCATATGGTCTGCTGTACCGAATTTTGGTCTGATTGTTGCCGGAGGTGATCCAGTTACGATTGCAATAGCTCTTGCTTCACAAGTCGGCATAGGTTATATGAATTACCGAAAAGCAAAAGCGGATAATAATTTAGAAAAAGAAGAAAAGGAATGGCAGTTACAAAGGTCAGCGATAGAGCAGCTTAATGGTCTGCGAAGAGAGCTTTTTGATACTTCGTGGAGATTAGCAGACCGCTATGAGTTTCCAGATGAATACAGGCTTACAGAGAAGCAGATTACTCAGTATAATAAGATTCTTATGGATACGGATGACATTAGAAAATATGAACGCCTTGTAACCGTTCAGGAGTATTTTGTCGCATATCCACCATTTTGGTATTATTTTGGGCATGCGGCAAATTCGATAGCTCAAAGTGCACGCAAAGAGGGTGAAATGGATATATATGAGAAATATCAGAAGCTTGCAATTAACCATTTCGATATTTATATGCAGTCAAATAGATATTCATTATTAAGAGAGGATCAAATCACATCGTCTTGTGCATTGGAGTATATTGATTTATTGGATGCAGGAAACGATAAGAAAAAGATTAAGGAATTATTGGGAATTGCAGAGAAAATGTCGGGTAGAGAATGTGATGTATTACAACTTTGTGCAATCGCATATCTTCGGATTAAGGAAACCAATCCGGCTGTTAGGCTTTTAAAATATTTGGTAAATGAAAACTATAATGAGGTTACAAATGCACAGTTGTTGAGTAGTATCTATGTTAGCGGGCATTTACTGAATAATCAATTAGGATATGATATTGAATATAAAATGCTTTCTAAGAAAGTGAATGAAAACCTGTTGTTCCCCTTTCCTATAAATGGAACGGAAAATATTGATGAATTGAAAGAGGATTTTATTGAGAAACAACAAGATCTTCTTCTGAGGCATTATGCTTATGTGCTAGGAAAAATTATAAAGCAATATGGAGAAAAGTTTAATCGGTGCATTCCGGTACCAGATGAAAGAAAGAATTATCCAAACTCTTTTTTCTCTGATCAGAAAGAATATAGAGAAGATCGTATCAATCAGTATAAAACATATCTTTCAAATGAAAACAATAGAAGAAATTTTGCCTCACGTTTACTTGAGGCTGATTTTCCGATTGCATATCTCGATGTGTTGAACGACATGTTGAATGTTCTTGAATCAATTATCCCTAATTCTTATGGGGATGAAGATAATGATATGTTGCAACTGACTGATAGCATAAAGGAAAAAATTGAAGCAAGAAAAAAGAAATTTAATGAATTACAGGAAAAACTGAACAGTGAATTTCCAAAAGAAGATATTGAGTCCTTTTTTAGCTTATCGTTCAGGTATTTTACAGAAGAATTCTTTAAACGGACAGTAAAGGTTATAGAAATGCATGTATTAGGGATGCAAAACATGGTAGATTTTTCAAAAGAAGAAACTTTGCTTCGTGAGTTTTGCCTTAAGCAAGGTATTTCGGAATTTAGAATATCTGTAGGAATCAATTCCGAAAGGAATAATGAATATACAGGAAATGAACCCTATCTTTCGAGTGAACTACTAGGTGGGGAGGCATTTAGAATGGCTGAAATTGCATCAAGGGCAAGAAAAATGGCTCATCATATAGTGAAAATGCGAAAATCTATTGTTCTGTCAGAAAAAACAGACTTCTTGGTGCGTTTTAAAGAAGACAGATTATTGAAATTTTATTTTAAGAAAAAGAGATATGGAAAGAAAGTAATGGATAGCAAGGTTGCTGTTTTAAAAAACAATTCATTTGGAATGGGCATCTATGATTTGATCTTTACAACGGATGGAATAGTTGTTGATAAACTATGGGCAGGTTTTACAGGTACATCAAAGATAACTTTTTATGATTCTATTGAATTGAATGAAGATGGTGAGGGTTTGAAGATTGGAACAGAAATATATAGAAATAAATCTGTTGATATAAATGAATTGTACAATCTGATTCAAGACTTGGTACAAATTGCTTCAGAAGCGGATATAAATTCAAAAAAGAGCGGAAGTGAACGATATTTACAATATAAAGGAGAAGTGAAAAAGATAGATGTCTTAGAGCAATAAATTATTTTGATATGTAGACAGGAGGATGCTTGTATGGCTAAAATATGTGCAACTGTGGTAATAAATGTGGCTTTTTGGGAGTTTCTAAGTTGGAAGATAATACTATAGTTTGTGGTTGCTGTTGTAAAGAAATAGCAGAAAAGAATGGAGAAGATGGGAAGTATGTGGTGGAAGCTGAGGTGTTTGGTAAGGAGATTGATATGTGGCTGAGGAGTCAGGGGGAAGATGTAACGATACTGGGATAGGAGGAATATATCTTATGGAAACGATAAAGTGCCAAACTTCACTGGACAATTTCAGCGTGAAATATGAATTGTGTATCCTCAACGAGGGTGAACATGACTATGAATTTGCGGAAGAAAGAGAGCAGTTTTTAGAAGATTACCAGACAGTAATAAATGATATTGAGAAACTTACAAATACGGCAGACGGCATGGATTATGCGCTTGCGGTATCAAGTGGATTTTTAGTAGCGGTTGTTGAGGGTATTTGTGGGCGACTGGGATTTTACAAACGCAAAGGCGATTGCTAATGAGGAAATCAATAATAAAATTATGAAATTTGCTAATAAAATTAGAAAAGGTGAAAGGAAACCAGAAGTTGAATCACTAAATGAGGCAGTAGTATACCTTGAAAAGAAATATCCACTGCCCGGAGATAATGACTGGAATGTCAAAGCTGATTTTATCAATAGAGCTAAAAGAGAATATGGATTCCAAAAGGGAAAATATAAAGAAGCTGTTGCATTCATGAATGAACATTTTCCGAAACCAGATGGGTCGCTATGGGGAGTTGAGGAAAATCACATTGAGATTAAGACGCATCGCCTAGATGATTTTTACCACCATCCGACATTGATTGGCTTAATTTGCAGTATCCTCGTACAATTTACGGGAAAAGCAGATTATTATAACAGTGCTGGTGAAATTTTCTCATATCCTGTAGATGTAAACGATTATGGAGAATTTGTTGGGAAAAACCCAATAGCTAAAATGTTTTCGGGAATTATAAACTGGTTTTTTCAAGCTTCAAAGACCATTGAAAACAGAAACGGTCATTTAATGAGTGATATGGCGGGAAGCAAAAATTCAACAGGTAAGGGAATGGGGATTACTGGAATGATAATGTCTACATTAAAGGAACTGTCCGCACTTCCGGAAATACGGGAGACAGAATTTCCAGAAAAATTGCGAAAAGCATATCAGAATGGAATTGGAGATAAAAAAAGTCAGATTAATCTAGGGGCATTTAACAGCCTTTTTGATGGAGCAAGAAGCAGTAAATTTAATTACAGAACCGAAAGAGCTGTTGGACATGAATTAAAGCGTCAGTCTGTTCCGGTTATATTGAATGAAATGATTGTAAGAGCTTTTTATTTTATACGTCATTTTATAGAAGAAATGAAAGAAAAAAAGATGTTTCACTAGTTGATATGAATGAAAATCCCAATCCCCCAGCTATGCTGGGGAGAATGGAGTAAGCGGAAGCGATAAGGACGCTAGTAAAAAACCTCCTATGATATAATGAAGATGGTGTCGCAAGCCAAATTCAAAATCATAGGAGGTGGTCCAAAAGGACAATCAAAGCATAGCACATACCCGGTGGAAATGCCAGTACCATATTGTGTTCATTCCGAAATACCGCAAGAAGGTACTGTATGGAAAGATAAGGGAAGATGTAAGGGAAATCATCAGTACATTATGTAAGTATAAGAATGTGGAAATCATAGCAGGAGCAGTATGCATAGACCATGTGCATCTAAGTGTGGTAATTCCCCCAAGTACAGTATTTCAAATTTTATGGGGTATTTGAAAGGGAAAAGCACGCTGATGATATATGATAGGCATCCGGAGCTGCAAAGCAAGTGGGAAGAAGCATTTTGGGCGAGGGGCTATTATGTGGAAACAATTGGTAATATTACAGATGAAGCAGTACAGAAATATATAAAAGAGCAGGCAGAGGAATCGAGAAAAGAAGATTCAAGAGGTACCGCTTTGTAAGCGGACCAGTAACAGTGCTTGCGACACCGCTCTTTGGGGCGAGCAGTAATATAGCCCTTTGGAGGGCTAATAATAAACCACCAGTTGAACTGGTGGTTGCTGACTTAAAGCAGCAAAATATTTGGGTATTCCATCTCTATTTTGAATGGAATGCCTTTATTTTTTTCTCAAAATGGAGAAGAAAAAGAATGATATAGAAAGTATGAGGAAAAGACCTATCGTAACAGTTCAGCCCACAGGCGCAGAGCAGGTTTTATGCAGAGCACGTTTTCT
>JAMPFB010000061.1 GCA_023664735.1 Robinsoniella sp.
AAACAGGAAAGCCAATTCACTCTCCTCCCGCTGTTGCGTCCGGCTTAACCGTTACCTTCAAAAAAACAGGCTGAACTGTTACGTAAATTCTGTAAACCTGCCAATGTTCTATTGACAAAAACAAACTGAAAGAGGTATACTTAATAATAAATTAGCGGCTACTAACAAAATGTAGCCGCATATATTAAAAATATTGGTTAGCTAATGCTAACTATTGTTAGGGCGTCGAAGGAGCGTCGGGGCAGCGCTGGCTATCCTTGTGGCAGGCTTCACTGTTACGATGGCGCAGGGATAAAGGGAATGGAGAAAAATGGAAAAAATACAAATACAAGGTGTGGGGGATAAAATCTGGAAAAGAGCTTGAGGAAATTGCTCCGGAATATACATGGGTTTGTGACGTCAGTCTTGTGGAAGGCATGAAAATTATTATGCCTGTGTACTGCTTGTTCGGATGGATACCGGCGGTAAAAATATTTCGAACAAATTGGCTGTGCTGCGAAAGAATGGAACTGAATCATAGATGATTCCGAGAACAGAAGAGTGCGGGTATTATGTTAACCAAGGAGATAAGAATATGAGGAATACTTAAGCGGGTGAACAGATATGAAATTTTTTGAATTTGGGAAAGAACATGAAAGGCTCATGGTAATGCTTCACGGCGGCGGAGTAAGCTATCTTGGGGCGGTTCCGGTGGCGGAGTGCGTGGCGAAAAAATTCCACGTTGTGCTAGTGGCATATGACGGCTTTAACCCATCCGAGCCGGAGAAGGAATTCACATCCGTTATGGATGAGGCGGAGCAGATTGCCGATTATATACTGAAAAATTACGGAGGAAGGATCGATGTGCTTTATGGGATATCTTACGGTTGCCGTGTCCTCATGGAAGTGCTGCGGGACAAGCGGCTGACAATAGCCACCACAATCGCAGACGGTTTTTCCACACACGATTATCCAGACATCAAAAGCGAGTGGGGCAAAGATTTGTATTGCTTTTTCTTTACGGGATTTTTCTATCTTGTCATGGGACGTGCTGGAAAATGGCGCAAGAAATTTATTGCTAAAATTACCGGACGGACTTATGAGGAAGCCGAGCGGCTGATTTACACCAAAGCTACATGGAATAGCTGGCGCAATCAGGACCGCTGCTTAATCGGGCGGAAAACGGACTTCGAGGCGTTTAAAAATACGGATATGCACATATGGTACGGCATTAACAGTTCAGTGGAGCGCTCTCTTGCAAAAAGCATACGGCAGTGGCAGGATGCGGGATATGCGTTTTCACTTAAAATATTCAGGGACGTGGGGCATGGCGGACTGGTAGGTGAGCAGCCCGAACATTTTCTGAAGGAGGTAATGAAGGCATATTCACACTCGCTGGAAAAAACAGATAAAGTAGCGGGAAAATAGTTTGTGACAAGCGGCTGAAGCTGGAACGATATGAAGTGAGAAAAGGTTTCCGTCTGCACTGTGTTGTCAGGAAGCCACGGTAAAAGAAAGGATTGAAAAATGATAGCAGACATGCTGTTGTTTACGGCATTTATAGGCATATCATCTGCTGGCAAGCGACCTGCTCTTAGCATATGCGCATGGAGGAAAATAACAATTTTATATCATAATAACAGCGCAAAGGCGCATGGAAACAGTAAAATGTAAACCATGCGCTTTTTTGCGCCCGAAAGGAGGACGCCCAAAAGGAGGAACAAATAATTATTTTCACATACTGCAAATTATGATAGTATAAAAAGAAAAATAAAAAATGGAGGAAGGTAAAAATGGGATATTTGGGAGAGGAAATTAAAAAATTAGGATTTGGTCTTATGCGTCTGCCCCAAAAAGACGGTGCAATTGATGTGGAACAGACAAAAGAAATGGTTGATTTATTTATAGAAGCGGGATTTACCTATTTTGATACGGCATGGGCCTATGCGGGAAGCGAGGATGCAATCCGGCAGGCGCTTGTAGAGCGTTATCCTAGGGAGAGCTTCCAGCTTGCAACCAAAAATGCTGCATGGATCAATTGCAAGACAAAGGAAGAGGCTTATGCCCAGTTTGATGTATCTCTAAAACAGACAGGCGCAGGATATTTTGATTTCTATTTGTTACATAATCTGGGAGAAGCAAGATCCCATTACTTTGATGATTTCGATATGTGGAACTGGGTACAGGAAAAAAAGAAGGCAGGGCTTATAAAGCATGTAGGATTTTCCTTCCATTCCACACCGGAGGAATTAGAAGAAATCCTGACAGCGCATCCGGAAATGGAATTTGTGCAGCTACAGATTAACTATGCGGATTGGGAAAATCCTTCGGTACAGTCAAGACGCTGTTATGAAGTGGCAAGAAAGCATGGCAAGCCGGTAATCATTATGGAACCTGTAAAGGGCGGTATGCTTGCCACTCCACCGGAATCGGTAGTAAAGGTATTCAAGGAAGCGGAGCCGGAATCTTCTGCAGCTTCTTGGGCAGTTCGTTTTGCAGCAGATTTAGAAGGAGTCATTACCGTACTTTCCGGAATGAGCAATGTGGAGCAGATGAAGGATAACCTGTCTTATATGAAGTCCTTTACGGGACTTTCAGAAGGCCAGAAGGAAACCGTAAAAAAGGCACAGGAAGAATTGAGCCGGATTCCGCTTATTCCATGTACCACCTGCAATTATTGCGCAAAAGTATGCCCGAAAAATATCGGCATTTCCGGTTCCTTTACGGCTATGAACTATCTGACTCTTTATGGAGATATGGAAGCTGCCAAGGGACAGGAAAACTGGCTGGTAGAAGGCCATGGCAGGATGCGTGCCAATGCATGTATCCAGTGTGGCAAATGTGAGGAAGCATGTCCGCAGCATATTGGGATTAGAGAGAATTTGAAAACGGTGTGCAGGGAATTTGGCATGGCAGAATAATCATAATGATAAGAAAAGAGCCCTGATTAAGGGCTCTTTTCAAGTATGGTTTTCAATAGTATTTGCGGTGTAGCTAAAGGAGGAATGGAGATAACATAATCAATGATAAATCGAGTAACAGAAAATGGAAAGTTATGATATAAAATAATTTATTCATGTGGTTGTGTTGCGCCGTATCAGTATGGGAGCCATTACTTTATGAATAGGAGCCTCTAAAGGAACAGGCTTCCGTTTCTTTCGCTCATTCATCTGCATCACAAGCAGCTCCATGGCCTGATAAGCGATTTTATCAATTTGCTGTCCAACAGTGCTGATGGGTATGATGGCTTCGCGGGAAATAGAGGAGTCGTCAAAGCCTACAATCCGGTAATCATCTGGAAGAGTGCCATATTTTTTTACAAGAAGATTTAAAAATACATTTGCCAGTGTATCATTGGATAAAAAAATTCCCTTTCTTTTCTTTCCATAGGCCTGTTCGATTTCTTCTAATACAGGCTGAATCCTTTCTGCATTTTCTTTATAGGTATTCCCCCACTCGTTTAAAAGCAGTCTATGATTCAGATTATACTCCTTGCAAATATCCAGAAATCCCTGAATGCGTCCATAGGCAGGAATGTTTTTAGCAACATCTCCGTTCATGTGTATAAAAATATCACAGTCATTTTTATACAAAAGGCTTGTAGCCTGAACAGCTCCCATATAATTATCAGAGTTTACACTGCATGTATACCGATCCTCCCTTTCAATAGTAACAATGGGAATATTGTAGGAGGCAAGCTCTTTGGAAGAAATGGTATGGCTGAGGACAATCATGCCCTCAATCTTATAGGAAAGCAGCTCCTTAATGTATCTTCGCTCCACATCTTCTCTGTCATGTCCTGTAAATACAAGGAACTTATATCCAAAGGTTTCGTAAGTGGAAAGTATCTCATTTAAAATCTGTGCATAATAATGAAGATATAAGTTGGGAATAATAATACCTACAAATTCCGTTTTCCCGTTAGCAAGAATACGTGCCACTTTATTTTCCTTATAATTTAAAGCTACCAGAGCATCGGCAATAATCTGCTGGTTTTCTAAAGTCAGGGAATCGGGATTATTAAAGTATCTTGAAATTGTGGTTTTTGAAAAATTCGTATATTTTGCAATATCTGCAAAGGTAACATTTTTATTTGCCATAGCAGCCGCCTTTCGTAAAAATAAGCCTTCTAAATATAAGTATAGCAAAATCCTATTAAGAGAGCAACAAGAAAATAACCGGTTAAGTAACTGGTTATGTACAAAGTAAACAAATCGGCACCAGTATATTTAGATAAAGTGATGAAATGAGAATGGAATAGAAAAAAGCGGTTGACTAGATGGAAAAAACATGATACTTTATACATACAAAGTAACCGGTTACTTTACCGGTTACGCAACAGTTGAAAAGAAGATGCAGAAGAAGGAGGCAGCCATGAGAAAAATATTTGCAGGGGCAGGCATATTGCTGCTTGCAATGTGCAGCCTGACAGGATGTCAGAGAAAAGAAGTATCTCCCGGTGATATTGCAGGATATGATCAGGGAGAAGAGTACTTGTCCATATGGGTGCATACCATAGAGGACACAGACGAAGGAGAAGCCTATAAGGAAGCGGTAAGCAGATTCAATGAAGCATATGATGGACAGTACTTTGCGGATATTGAATTTATTCCCAGAAATGACAGTGGTGGAGGATATTCGGATAAAATCAATGCATCCGTTATGTCAGGGGATTTGCCGGATGTGCTTACAGTGGATGGACCTAACATTGCGGCTTATGCCGCCAATGGCATTATTCAGCCATTGGCAGAGCTGACAGATGAGGAGAGAAGTGTTTATCTGGAATCTATTTTAGAACAGGGCACATATGACAGTAAGCTTTATGCTTTAGGTGCCATGGAATCCAGTGTAGGTCTTTATTACAATAAAGAAATTCTCCGGGAGGCAGGAATTGAAGTGCCAGATGCAGAGCACCCATGGACATGGACGGAATTTACAGAAATTTTAGAGAAACTGAAGCCTGTTATGAAGGAAAAAAATGGATATCCGCTGGATATGACATTTCCGGTAGGCGAGGCAACCATTTATTACTATGCCCCGTTTATCTGGGCAAACGGCGGAAATCTGGCGGATGAAGAGGGACTTTTGGTAGACGGCTATTTTAATTCACAGCAAAATGTAGAAACCATACAGTATTTTACATCTCTTGTAGAAAATGCATATATGTCGGCAACACCCATTGATAAGCTTTTTGAAAGCAACCGTGCAGCATTTAAGTTTGACGGGGCATGGGAGGTAAATACCATCTATGAAAACTATCCGGACATTGAGCTGGGAGTTGCACCTTATATTGTAGGAGATGAATGGAATGGGGAGAGATATACACCAACAGGCTCATGGGCATATGCGGCTTCTTCCAAGACCCAGAATCTGGAAGGCGCTACGGAACTGGTAAAGTGGATGAGCGGTGTGGACAGCGGACTGTTGCTGTTTGAAAAAACAAACAGCCTTCCTTCTACCTATGGCGCTTTTGAACAGATAAAATTATTTGAAGAAGATGAAAACTACAAATTCTTATATTATCAGTTAAGCACATATGGTCATCCAAGACCAAAAACGCCTGTATATCCGCAGGTGAGTGCATCATTTCAGCAAGTGCTTGAAAATGTAGCACTGGGAGGAATGGATGCACAGACAGAACTGGATAAATCTGTAGAAAGGATTAACGCAAAACTGGAGCGTTATAGAAGATGAGTATGAAAAGAAAAAGATCAAATTCATTATTGGGAATGGCATTCTTTGGTCCGGCGCTTGTGTTACTGACATTATTTTTATTCATTCCCATGATTCTCACGCTGGTGTTCAGCTTTACAGACTTTTTTGCATTGAACCCGGGGCTTACACATTTTATAGGTTTAAAAAATTATATCAATATATTTCAGGATGAATTATTCTTACAATCCTTTTTCAATACGGTAAAGTTCGTACTGATTATCGTACCCTGCCAGAGTCTGGGAGCTTTGGGGCTGGCATTGCTTATCAACCGGGTAACGATATGCAAGAGATACTTTAAGGTTGCCTTTTTCGTTCCGGTTGTTATGTCTCTTGCAGTAGTGTCCACATTATGGATGCAGATATACAGCCCGGAGGGAATACTTAATACCCTGTTAGGCAATCTGGGAATAGAAGCCCAGCCTTTTATATACAGTGCAAAGCAGGCATTACCTTCCATTGCCCTTATGAGCGTATGGCAGGGCGTAGGATACCAGATGATTATTTTTCTGGGAGGCCTTCAGGCAATTAACCCGGCGCTTTATGAGGCTGCTGAGATGGATCATGCAAGCGGCTGGCAGAAGTTTAAGGATATTACCCTTCCGGAGCTGAAGCCCTTATGTGTGTTTGTTTTCATAACTGTTACAATTGGAGCTTTCAGGATGATTGTACAGCCAATGGTAATGACTGGAGGAGGGCCATCTCATTCTACTTATACAATGGTATACAATATCTATGAGACAGGCACAGTAAACTGGGAAATCGGTCTGGCTTCCACCATGGCAATTGTATTTGCAATTTTTGTCATGATACTGACGGTGATTCAGTCAATCTTGACAAATGATAAGGAGGAAAAGCATGTTAACAAAAAGACAAAAAACAATTAATCTTATATTGGCAGCAGTTCTTTTTATATTGTCCTTATTCTTTCTGTTTCCAGTTATCTGGATGCTTGCAAATTCCTTTAAGGGGGATGCGGCAATTACAGCAGATATGAATACAGTATCGGCTTTTATTCCACCGGCATTAAACGGCAGTTTTTTTGAAAATTACGTTTCTATACTGACAAATACCAATTTCTTACGATATATGACAAATACTCTATTCTATGCGGCAGTATTGATTGTCCTTGGAATCGTGGTAAATGGGCTTGCAGGATATGCGCTTGCAAAAATTAAGTTTCCTTTTAGAGAACGATGGGTATTAATAATTCTGCTGCTTCAAATCGTGCCTATGGAGACAATAATAACTATTCATTTTCTAATGATAGCAAAGGTAGGACTTTTAAATACAATAGTTGGCTATATACTTCCCATGATAGTCAATCCCTTTAATATCTTTTTGTTCCGTCAGGTATTTTTAAGCCTGCCGGATGATGTGTGGGAAGCAGCACAACTTGATTTTTGTAGCCCAATTAAGTATTTCTTTACTATGGTGCTGCCTATGTCCAAGACAGTTGTTGCAACGGTCAGCGTATTTACATTTCTTGGGGTGTGGAATGATTATCTTTGGCCTTCTCTGGTATTTACATCCAGCGATTTGCTGACGGCACAGATAGGATTAAATTCCATTACCGCCAATGAGAATACTACAATGGGGCAGACCCTTGCAGTCATCACGTTAGTAACGATTCCAGTCATTATTATTTATTCACTATTCTCAAAACAGATTGTAGAAGGTGTCACATCAACAGGTTCAAAGGAAGGTTAAGGTGAAGAGTATGAGCTTTATAGAATTTAAAAACATATGTAAAAGATACGAAAAGGCAGCGAAAAATTCCGTTACAGATTTTACGCTTTCCATAGAAGAGAAGGAGTTCATAGCTTTTGTAGGTCCTTCTGGATGTGGAAAATCAACCACACTGCGCATGGTAGCAGGCTTTGAGGAAATCACCTCTGGAGAACTGTTTATTGATGGCAAAAAAGTAAATCAGGTAGCGCCCAGAGACAGGGGAATTGCCATGGTATTTCAGAACTATGCGTTATATCCTCATATGACAGTAGAAAAAAATATTGCATACGGATTAAAAAACATGAAGGTGCCGGCAGAAGAAATTAAGAAGAAGGTGGACTGGGCAATTGATATTCTTGGACTGGAGGAATATCGTTACCGCAAGCCAAAGAACCTGTCCGGCGGACAAAGGCAGAGAGTGGCATTAGGACGTGCCATTGTTAAGAACCAGAAAGTCTTTTTAATGGATGAACCGTTGTCTAACCTGGATGCAAAGCTGCGTGTCAGCATGCGTAACGAAATAAGCAAGCTGCACCGTGAGTTAGGAAGCACTACCATTTATGTGACTCATGATCAGGTGGAAGCTATGACTATGGCTGATAGAATTGTCATTATGAAGGATGGTGTCATTCAACAGGTTGGAAAGCCTATGGAGCTTTATGAGCACCCGGTCAACAAATTTGTAGCAGGCTTCATTGGTTCCCCACAGATGAACTTCTATGATGTTGTAATAAAAGGAAATAAAATGAAATTCAAGGACGGAAGTCAGATTGTACTGCCGGATGTAGTAGCAGAAAAACTGGAGGGCAGACAGGGTGATCTGATTATGGGAATAAGAGGAGAAGATATTAAGCTAGATGGACAGAATCTGGATTTGTATGCTTCGGAAAAACAGCAGGCAGTGATAGAAAATACAGAAGTTATGGGAAATGAAAATAATCTTTATTTTACCTTTGGAGGAAGCCAGACAGTTGCAAGAGTTTCCAAGTATGAAATAAGTCAGATAGGAGATCGGATTGATTTTGTTCTTTCACCTCTTAAAATGCATTTCTTTGATAAGGAGACAGAAGAAAGTATTTTGGAGAAATAGAATGGTTAGCTGTTGTTAATTTGCGAAGAAACTGATATGGCAGATAGGAGCATGGATATGATACAGAAATTGCATTTAAAAGCGCCCGGCAATTGGATTAATGATCCAAATGGATTCATTTATTATAAAGGAAATTACCATTTATTCTATCAATATTTTCCATATGCGCCCAAATGGGGGACTATGCACTGGGGGCATGCAGTAAGCAAAGATTTAGTGCACTGGGAGCATAAGGGAATTGCGCTTTTTCCCACAAAGTATGAGGATCAGAATGGGTGCTTTTCCGGAAGTGCAGTAGAAAAGGATGGAAAAATGTATCTTTTTTACACAGGAGTCCATTATATAGAGACAGATCCGGAAAATGTTCATTTGTGCAGGAATGATCAATTTGAAGCTGCACAGCTTAGTATCTCTTCTGAGGATGGATTCCAATTTGATAATTTTCAGGGAAAAAAGGTAGTAATTCCTGCTATTACAGATAAAAAAGCAGGCGACAGAACTCATACAAGAGACCCCAAAGTCTGGCGTGGAAAAGAAGCATGGTATATGGTAATTGGAAGCACCACAAAGGAGGAAGGAGGAAAGCTTTTATTTTACAAAAGCGAAGACTTATCAAAATGGACATATGTAAATCAGGTATCAAAAGACAATAAGTTTGGCTGGATGTGGGAATGTCCCGATTATTTTGAAACACAAGATAAAAAGGTGTTGGTCTTTTCTCCAATGGGATTTATGAAAGATGGGAAGCTTTATGAAAACCAAGCTGTCTGCTGTCTTGTAGAATTTGATGAGGAGACATGTACCATGAAAATTCCCGATACCTGCCAATTTCTGGATTACGGTTTGGATCTATATGCGCCACAGAGTATGGTAGACGAAAGGGGGCAAAGAATACTAACCGCATGGCTTCGTATGCCGGAGGCTGTGGATAATAAATGGAACGGAATGTTCTGTATGCCAAGAATAGTAGAAGTAAAAAACGGGCATATTTATTTCCGCCTGCATCCCAATTTGAAAAAAGCCTTCCACAAAAAAATAGAATCTCCAGATGAAGCGGATGACGTGGGATATTGCATTTGGCTTGATTTAAAAGAAGGTGCCTCTATTTCCGTAGGAGGCTACAGGATAGCAAGAAAGCAAGGGAAAATATGTACAGACAGGCGAAAAGTATTTACAGAACAGGAAGGATACCGGATGGAATTTGAGACACCCGAAGTAAAGGAGGGCTTTCATCTTGACATTTATGTAGACAAGAATATGATTGAAGTATATGTGAATGATGGCGAATATGTAATCAGCAATGCGGTGTATGGACTGAGTAAGGAAATAGAAACGGATTCTGAAACAGAATATTCCTTATTTACAGTGGAAAATTTTGATTAACTGACAGGAAAGGAGTATAAGGTGAAGACATTTGATGTAGTAGCGCTGGGCGAATTATTGATAGATTTTACGGAAAACGGTATAAGTAAACAGGGCAACCCCATATTGGAGGCAAATCCGGGAGGAGCGCCATGCAACGTATTAGCAATGCTAAACCGCATGGGAAAGAAAACCGCTTTTATCGGCAAGGTTGGTGAGGATTCTTTTGGGTGGCAGCTAAAAAAAGCAGTAGAGGAAAGCGGAACGGATGTGACAAATCTGCTAATGGATAAAGAAATACCCACCACCCTTGCATTTGTGCATAAGCTTCCAAACGGTGACCGGGATTTTAGCTTTTACAGAAATCCGGGAGCGGACATGATGCTGAAAAAGGAAGAGGTTTCGGAAGACATTATAAAAGCCGGAAAAATATTTCATTTCGGGACCTTATCCTCTACCCATCCGGAAGTCCGTCAGGCAACAAGACATGCTTTGGACATTGCAAAAAAGAATGGGTTGCTTATATCCTTTGATCCAAACCTGCGAGAACCGCTTTGGGATTCGTTAGAACATGCAAAAGAAGAAATCCGATACGGTCTTTTAAAGTGCGATATCCTGAAGATTTCCGATAACGAGCTGGAATTTATGACAGATACGAAGGACTATGAAAAGGGTATGGAAATACTTCGCAGGCAATACCCTATCCAGCTGATTTTCCTCACATTAGGAAAAGAAGGAAGCAGGGCATATTACGGGGATATGGTAGTAGAGGAAAAGCCTTTTTTGCAGGAGAATACCATAGAGACAACCGGCGCAGGCGATACATTTACAGGCTGTGCATTAAGT
Organism: Robinsoniella sp.; assembly: GCA_023664735.1. Taxonomy (GTDB): domain Bacteria; phylum Bacillota; class Clostridia; order Lachnospirales; family Lachnospiraceae; genus RGIG3040. The sequence continues at coordinate 10,721 of JAMPFB010000061.1, forward strand.
TATATTTTAGAGTACGGACTGGATGGACTGACGCAGGGTAGCCTAAAAGAATTGCTTACGTTTGCAAATGCGGGAGCTTCTATGATTACTACCAGAAAAGGGGCGCTGAAGGTAATGCCGGAGAGGGAGGAGATTGAGGCGTTTATCCGTAGTAGAGGTAGATGAGAAGAGGCGGTTGTAAAAAGAAGGTGGAAAAGGGGACGCAAAAGAGGGATGTGGGCGGATTCCATGCGGTGTTTTTGATGGGGATTTTCCTAAACAGTCTGAGGGAGGGTATTGGTGCCGTTCGGGGCGGCATATAGCGCCGTCCATGGCGCAATATGCCTAAAATTGCCATCCGTGGCAATTTTACCCTGGGTAGTGAGCAGACTATTAAGGAAAATCCCCATCAAAAACAATGCATGGAATCCGCCCACATCCCTCTTTTGCTGTTTTGTTTCAGCCGGTACTCTTTGATAAGGTGGTGTTTGTCTTTAAAGTGTATTTAAGGCATATGGTTTATTAACGAAAAGCAAGCTTTTTTAAGCATTCGGCATTTCTACGTCCGTTTATACCAATCGCCTACATCTTTTCTTACCAATATCTGGTTCCACGTCCGCTTAGCTACTCCCTTCAAAAAACAGGCTGAACAGTTACTTTTTTATATTTTATGGCATATATGCACTTGACAATATTCCATAAGTGGAATATAATAAAATGCAAATATAAGAAAATTAAAAAAATAAGAAGAAGGAAAACTGTCTAATGTTAAAACACGGGATTTTAGGACTAATTAATTATCACGACCTAACGGGCTATGAAATTATGGAGGCATTTCGAGATTCGTTAAGTTTTTTCTGGAGTGCCCAGACCAGTCAGATTTACCGGGAGCTGCAGGGACTGGAAAAGCATGGCTGGGTTAGCAAGACCATGGTTATACAGCAGGGAAAGCCTAATAAAAACGTTTATTCCATAACAGAGGAAGGAAAGAAGGAACTGCTGCGCTGGCTTGCGGATGATAATCCTGAGGTAAATGCCAAAAATCCCATATTAATGAAAGTCTTTTTTATGGGCGAGAAAAGCAGAGAAGAAAATATAGAATATTTTAAGAGCCTGAAAGAAAAGTATGAAAATATTTTAAAGATCATGGAGCCTGTGTCGGAGTATATCAAAAATTATGACAGTTACCTTGGGGCAAATGAGAAAGCTATTTACTGGCAGATGACGTTTGAATATGGTCAGAAAAATATGCAGATGAATATTGAATGGGCACAAAACTGTATAAAAAGATTGGAGGAAATGGGATGAAGGTTTTAGTAATCAATGGAAGCCCTAAAGGGAACAAAAGTAACTCTTATCAGTTGACAAAGGCATTTCTACAGGGAATGGAGCTGGGGCTTGAAGAGGTGGGAAACGGGGAAAAGGCAGAGATAGAGCAAATGGATGTGAACCGGCTGGATATCCGCCCATGTTTGGGATGCTTTTCCTGCTGGGAAAAGACACCGGGGAAATGCTGCATTCAGGACGATATGCAGGAAGTAATTGAAAAGATGATTTGGGCGGATATTACCGTATGGAGCTTTCCTCTTTACTATTTCAGCGTACCGGGAGGTTTGAAGAATCTTATTGACCGCCAACTGCCCATGGTACTGCCTTTTATGGTGGAACGTGAAGATCAGGTTGGAAATGGAAGCCATGCAGCCAGATATGACATGAGCGGAAAAAGAAATATCGTTATATCCACATGCGGATTTTATACAGCAGAGGGTAACTATGATGGAGTATGCAGCTTATTTGACCACATGTGCGGAAAAGACCAGTATACTACGCTTTTTTGTGGGCAGGGCGAATTATTCCGTGTGCCGGAATTATCAGACAGGACAGGGAAATATTTGGAATTTGTCAAAAGTGCGGGCAGAGAGTATGTGAACGGCGGCATTTCGGAAGCTACCAGAGCGGAATTGGAGAGGCTGTTATATCCAAAGGAAACCTTTGAAGCCATGGCAGATGCTAGTTGGGACATTGATAAAGAAAGCGGGGAAAAACAAACAGAGGCCCTGATTTTTACAAAGCAGATGGCAGCCCTTTACCGGAAAGCAGCCTATCCGGGCGAGGATCAGGTGTTGGAAATGTATTATACAGATTTGGATGAATGCTATCAAATTCTTTTGGGGAAAGAGGGAAGCAAGGTTTTTACAGACGGCTCTCTGACTGCCACCACAAGGATAGAAACTCCCTTTACTGTCTGGCACTCCATTGCTATAGGGGAAATCCGTGGAGACGAAGCATTGATGAAAAAAATGTATAAGGTAAAAGGCGACTTTAACCTGATGCTAAAATGGGATACTTACTTTGGCGGCAGTGAGACAAATACAAAAAACAAGGCGGACAGCAGCGATACAAAAGGGCAGGATAACTGCACAGGTATACATATTCCACCGAAAGAAACCAATATGAATATTATGCTTCTTCCATGGATTGTACTTTGGGTGGCTGCGGCAATTAATGGACATGTGGGCAGTCTGATAAGCATTTCTGTTTGTGCACTGACTCCGCTTGTATTTTATCGAAATAAAAAGACGGTATATGATTTAATAAGCGGAGCATTAGTAACCGGATTTGCCATCGGAATCCTTTCCGGCGCACCGGAGCGTATTATAGTGCCTTTGTCATATCTGGCCTTTGGGATTATGTGGACGATAACCTGCTTTGGGAAAATACCCTTGACGGCTCACTATTCCATGAATGGCTATGACGGGGAAAGCGCATTGCAGAATCCGCTTTTTATGAAGACAAACTGGATTCTTACATTGATGTGGGGCATTTTGTATCTGCTGACTCCAATATGGACTTACTTTATTATGGGGACGAGCATTTCCAGTCTGGTTGGCGCCATAAATTCTATACTTCCTATTTTTATGGGCATTTTTACCGTATGGTTTCAGAAGTGGTATCCGGCTAAGGTGGCTTCGGGAGAATAAAAAATAGCACACTCCCATGCTTTTATGGCATATCATATTACTAATATTGCTTATTGCAGGAAAAGGTATGAATAATTGCGCAGATCTTTATTTTCTCTCCACAATTGCCTGTAAATTATCGGAATGTCTTTCAGAGGAAGATTTGGAAATTCTCTCGGCTGATTTGAAAGCGCTTGGGGAGATGTTAGAGGTGATCTTGGCTCGCAAGGCAAGATGAAGAATGTTTTGATTTACAATACAATTTTTATTGCCGGTAACAGTTCAGTCCACATGCTCTGTGGGCTGGACTGTTACTATTGCTGTAGGAAGCCATGAGCTAATGCTCATGTACGGTAAAAAAACAGAATATTGTTCTCTTAATTCTTGACTTTTCTCCCATAAGTGGTATTATCATAAACAGAACAATGTTCTTTTAATTTGGAGGGTTATATATGGCACGAAAAGCAATTTTAGAGGGTGGAAAAAGAGATGAAATTTTAGATAAAGCCATTTCTTTATTTGCCCAGAATGGTTACGAGGGGACATCTGTAAGAATGATTTTGAAAGAAGTTGGTGGAGAAATTGGAATGTTCTACCATTACTTTAATTCAAAAGAAGAATTATTTGATTGTGCAATGAAGCGATTTATGCAGCAACAAGGAGAATTGTTTTCTAAACTGCTTGAAAGTGGCAAAGCCGGAACACCAAAAGAACGATTACAGACTTTGCTGAAAACTTATGCAGAGAGCATGTCCAAATTCCAAGCTTTAGCAAACGGTACACTACACTGGTCAATGAAATGTACATTACATGATTTGACCGTTGAAACAATGATTCCAGCAGTAAAATCCACCCTTAATGAACTTTGTATTGGTGTTGCTAATGACATTGAAACAGACTTTTTAGCACAATATATTCTAAAGGGGATTAGCGGAATATTACATGAAGAAAATTTTGCTGCCCTACCAATAACAGCACAGTATGAAATAATTATAAAGCTGATATGCCGAACCTTGCAGATTCCAACAGACATATTTGCTTCATAATTGTTTACAGGGAGAGGGATTATGAAAATTCTTTTTATAAATTTACCATTTTCCGGGCATATAATTCCAACATTAGGTTTGGTGCAAGAATTGGTAAAAAGGGATATTAAAGTTACATATTTGTTGACTTCTGATTGGAAAGAACGAGTAACATATGCGGGAGCCGAATTTTCAGAATATCAGGATAGCAAAAGGTTATCCGTACAAATGAGAAATGCTTATTGCGCTGCGATAAAATTAGTTTCTGATTTTGATTTGGTTATGTATGAGCAATTTTTCTTTTTAGGTAAACATATTGCAGAGAAGTTTAATAAGCCAGTTGTTAGGATATTTACATCATTGGCATCTAATGAATTGATAATGAAAGAATTTATAAACGCAGGAGGAATGTTTAGTATTTTCCGTTCAAAATGGATTTGCCGTAAATGGACAAAAGAAGTAACAAGAGGAATTGAAATAAAAACAGACTGCTGGTTGAAGGAAATATTACATAACCCGCCCGAACTCAATTTAGTTTATACTATCCGCCATTTTCAACCTTTTGCGGAAGATTTTTCCGAGGATAACTATAAATTTTTAGGTGCTTCTATTTACCAACGTGCATTGGGTAAGCCTTTTAATATGCCCCAAAAAAAATACCCTTTGATATATATATCTTTGGGAACAATCATAAATAACGCTAAATCCTTTTATAAAAAGTGTATTCGTGCATTTGAGCATGAAAATGTCCAAGTTATTATGTCTATCGGAACTTTGGTAAACAAGGATGAATTGGGGGAAATACCGAATAATTTTTCAATATATTCATTTGTTCCACAGCTGGAAGTGTTGGAAAACACAGACGTTTTTATTACACATGGAGGAATGAACAGTATAACGGAATCGCTCTATTATGGTGTTCCTATGATAGTAATTCCTTTTATAACCGATCAGCCACTTAATGCGAAACGCATTGAAGAATTACAATTGGGAAAGAAGTTAGAATATAAAAGAATTACGAGTGAAATGATAAGAACCACAGCATTATCAGTCATGGAAAATCCGTCAATTCATAAACAGGTTTTAGAAATGAAAAAGGAGCTGCGTTCTAAAAATGCGAATGTATTTGGAGCGAGTGTAATTGCTGAGTATATGTCTAAACATTGCTGATTATTTTTAGCAGAACTCTGTTTAACCGTAATCAAAGGGGCAACAGAGGGTGAGCCGAAAGCGGTGGACGAGGTTTTGCAGTATTACAGCCGGAGAATCCACTATACCGCCATTGAAAACGGACACGTCAATCCGGACGCAGAGGACAGCATAAAGTCACGGCTTGTTGCTGCTCTGTGCAAATTTCGTTTTGATGAACGGGAAGTATAAAAATTCCATTCCATTTTTTGAGGAAAGAATATATAATCAGGTCAACAACAAATCTGTTATTTATACTAAATTTATGGTAAAATTAGTAAGTGCAAAACATTTAATATCGTGGAGGAATCAATGAGTATAAATATTTCAAAGAAAAAGAGAGATGACCTGCTAGATAAAATAAAAGAAATACGAATGTATATAGCTTATTTGGGGAGAACAGAATTTTGCAGGAATGATACCTTGGAGAAAACCTACCGCAAAGACAGATGTTCCATTTGGAGTTTCTCAAGATTATGAGTGGATTTTGATTTATGCAAAAAGCGAAATGTTCAATGCTTTTACCAATAGAGAAAATAATCGAAAGTATTATGAGACAGAAGATATCCTTAACAGACCTTGGCGAGCACATGATTTGATAACACAAAGAACTGCTGATGAACGCCCCAATAGTGCTTTTACGCTTATTAATCCAAAAAATGGAGATGAGTATCCTGTTAATCCCAATAGGGTATGGGCAGTTACTAAGGATACGTTAAGTAAATATTTAGAAGAAAATAAAATAATTTTTCCCGGAGATTATGATTTTTTGAAAATATCTAAACCTCAACTGCCTGATTTTGTGGGAATGACAAAAGAGGAAATATTGTAAGCATTGAGGAGAAAAAAAATATGAGTGCCCAAGGAACTGATAAAAAGGTCTTAATCTACTTTTATTATCTTGCTATTACAAGACAAAAAGAAGCGGCAGACACATCTGTATATGACATTGCACAAATTACGAATGTTTTTTCAAAAATGCTTGAATATACTATGAAAAAGAGCCTTAAAGACAGAAAACAAGAGTTGACTTTTGCTGAAAAGGTTGTATGGCTGGACTCGTTTGAGAATATGGGAAATGGAAATTATAATATTATTTTTAAATCGGCAAAATACAATCATGTCCGTAATGAAATCAATACAGAAACAATGGAGCCTTTAGGAACAAGAAAACAGCATCGGGATGGAGATGAAGAAAAAACACATCTTTGTATTAGATTGGCACAGGGGCAACA
>JAMPFB010000062.1 GCA_023664735.1 Robinsoniella sp.
TTCCATACATAGAGCTTACCGATACACAGTGGGAGAGGGCAGAGCATAGGATAGTATTCCGGACCTTTGCAAAGTCGCCGGCACTTATGCACCGTACTTTGGTGCATTAGTACCGCTGCGTCTTTGCAGAGCGAGAGCGTGTCCGGAAGACTATCCTATGCTCTGTCGTCTCCCACGTCCGAATTCCAAAACCCCCTATGCTCTGCCATATCCCATGTCCATTCATCCAACAACTTTACCATGAAAGGCTGAACTGTTACGATGCTAAAAATTGATTTCCATGTTTCTATAGGCTTTCTCATAAAAATGTGATATACTGATTTTGTTTAACAATTCGTGCACAAGGTATACTTTTATGGAATGGAAATAAAAGACGATGACTTTTTACAGTGACTTATATTGTGATGAAAACATCCAAAAAAAGAAAAAGAAAATAATCCGTAAAATCCGCAGAAATGCCGGACAATTAAGTGTTTATGTGATTGCGCTTTCAAAGGGCAGGGACTTGTTTGATATTTTCCATGTGGGAATGTTGAAACAGGCTTATTTCCCCAAGGAAGAGCTGCGCATTATAGGGCTTGCCTCTTCCTATGAAATGGCGGTAGACATGGCGGCACGTATGGTTATGGACTTTTTTGCCGCCTATGGTACATGGCAGTTTAAAGAAAAACTCCTTGTTTTGGAGGAAGCAAAATGGCGCTCTTTTTAACGATACTGAAAATCATAGGAATCATACTTTTATGCCTGCTGGCTTTTCTGCTGGTATTGTTTTTTTTGGCGCTTTTTTGCCCTGCCGTATACAGAATCAAAGGAGAGAAGCAGGAAAGACTGTTTTTTCATATGCGGATTTCATGGCTGTTTCCCCTTCTTTACGGACAAGTAAAATATGAAGAAAAGCTGTCCTGCATATTATATCTGCTTGGCATACCGGTTTATAATCTGCTTGGCGAAAAGAGCAAAAAGGATGAAAAACCACAGAAGAAAAAGAAAAGAAAAAAGCAGGAAGCTTATACAGACCCTGCAACGCAACAAACTTTCGTAAAAGAGATAATGCAGAAGTCAGGCGCTTCAGATAATTCGGACGATGTAGATGATTCAGAAGAGAAGGAGCCGGAAAAAGACCGGGAGGGGGAAGCGAAGATTTCCGTGTTTCAAAAGGCTGTCCGGTCTATAAAGGAGTTTTTCCAAAAAGTAAAACTGTTTTTCCAAAAAGTATTTGAAAAAGTAAGGAATATCAAGTACACTATTCTTAATATGAAAAAAAAGCTTGAAAACCTGAAGGAAACCATTTACTGGTACAAGGAGGTTTTGGAAAGGGAAGAAAGCAGACGGGCGATTACAAAAGGCAAACAGCAGATTTTGAAATTTTTAAAACATATAAGACCAAAAAAATTGAAAGGAAATATTCTCTTTGGTTTTGGAGATCCGGGCGCTACAGGAGAAGCGCTTGGATTCATAAGTATGTTTTATCCGCTCTTCGGCAATCATATTACTATCATACCGGATTTTGAACGGACAATCTTTCAGGGAGATTTTTATGTAAAAGGAAGAATACGGGCATTTAACCTGTTAAAATTTGGCTGGAGCATTATGTTTGATAAAGATATTAAAAATTTGTATAATATATTAACCGGAGGAAAAGATCATGAATGATGGAAACAATTTCAACAATGTGGTTAGTTCACTGATGAAGGGAATGGAAGGCTTTTTATCCACAAAAACAGTAGTAGGGGAAGCGACTCAAGTAGGCGATACCATTATTCTCCCTCTTGTAGATGTTACCTTTGGGGTAGGCGCAGGCGCCAGCTCTGCAGATAATAAAAATGGCGGTGCAGGTGGCATGACTGGTAAAATGTCCCCAAGTGCAGTGCTTGTAATTAAGAATGGACAGACAAAGCTTGTGAATATTAAAAATCAGGATACCGTCACAAAGGTAATCGACATGATTCCGGATTTAGTAGACCGTTTTACTGCGCCAAAGGAAGAAATGGTCAGTGATGACGAGGCAAAAGACATTGCCTTTCCAGAGGATGCCGTGTAAAATCCCTGACAAAATAAAAAAGAAACGGAAAATTCAGCCAATTGGGAACCAGTCTGAAAATCCGGCATACACTATCTTATAGCAGGCATATGGGAGGTAGTGTGAAAATGAGACAGATGATAGGCTATACATGCTTTATGATTGCTATCGGTATGCTGCTTATGATGTTTATTGAACATGCTATTATTGCCTTTATTGTTGCGGTCATATTATTGGTGGTAGGCTTTAATTTGTTTTGCGGATGATGAATTTTTCGTTCTGACAGAATAGGAGAAGCAACATGGACGAACAACAGCTTTCAAAGCTTGAAAAGCTGCAGCAGGAAAAAGAAGAGTTTAGGAAAGAAATGAAAAGCCAGATGGAATGTATCCGGCACGAAAATGAACAGTTGAAACAGGAACGTTCTCTTCTGGATATGAAATTCAAAATTTTGGAAGCGGAATTTCAACAGCTTGCAAAAGATAGGGAGGCTTTGAAAAAAGAAAAGGAAGAATTTGCCAGACAAAAAGCCTATGCCAGAGGCTACTCCCACATGGAATTTGAAGCGGATGAGAAAATCACAGGCGACTTCTACAGGGAGCAGGTTTTTTTCTTTAAAGGCGTTACCAATCCTTTAGGATTGAAAAAACGGTATAAGGATTTGATTAAAATATTCCATCCGGACAACCTGTTTGGGGATACGGAGACAATTGCCAAAATCAATTTGGAATATGAAAAGATGAAGGAGTATCTTCAGGTAAAAGGCAGACATGAGGCTTAAAAGGCAAAAAAATGGGGAACCGCATATTGCAGTTCCCTTTTCTAAGTCATTCTTTTTAAAAACTAGGCTCTTTCTACTTTGCCGCTTCTTAAACAAGAAGTACAAACGTGAAGCTTTTTAGAAGCTCCATTCACTTTACATTTTACATTTTTAACATTTGATTTCCAAATCTTATTGGATCTTCTATGAGAATGGCTTACTGCATTTCCAAAATGAACGCCCTTGCCACAGATATCACACTTAGCCATAATAGCACCTCCTATAACTTAAATTAAGCTTATTTGCTCACAACATGAACATTTTAACAGATAAAGGAGGGGATTGCAAGGGGAAATTTTCCTTTTTTTTTCAATCTCTGTTCCATTTTTTCTAAAAATCGGTTATAATCATTAGTAAGTATGAATTTAAGGGAGGTCAGACCTATGAAAAGTATGATGAATACACATCTTGGCAATATAGAGATAGATCGGGAAGTGATTGCCAATTACGCAGGCAGCGTTGCGGTAGAATGCTTTGGAATCGTGGGCATGGCAAGTGTTAATGTAAAGGACGGGCTTGTAAAATTATTGAAAATGGACAGCTTGGCAACGGGCATTTCCGTAAATGTAAATAATTCCAAGCTGGCAATTGACTTTCATCTGATTGTTGCTTATGGCGTGAATATTCTGACGGTTTCAGACAATCTGATAAGTAATGTAAAGTACAAGGTTGAAGAATTTACAGGTCTTCAGGTAGAAAAAGTAAACATCTTTGTTGAAGGTGTTCGAGTGATCGATTAAGGAGGATAGAGTAGTGGCGGTTAATACAATCGATGCTAAGACACTTTCCCATATGTTCTTAGCCGGTGCAAAAAATCTAGAAGTAAAAAAAGAATATATCAATGAATTGAACGTATTTCCTGTTCCGGATGGAGATACCGGAACGAATATGACGCTGACTATCATGTCTGCCGCAAAGGAAGTGGCAGCATTAGGCGACACTCCCGATTTAAAGCAGCTTGCAAAGGCTATTTCCTCCGGTTCCCTGCGAGGGGCAAGAGGAAATTCCGGTGTTATTTTATCACAGCTTTTCAGGGGCTTCAGCAAGGTGATTGGGGAACAGGAAACGCTTGACATAAAAACACTTTCTAAAGCTATGGAAAAGGCTGTGGAAAGCGCTTATAAGGCAGTTATGAAGCCAAAAGAGGGTACCATTCTCACGGTAGCAAAGGGAATTTCCCAAAAAGCAAAGGAGCTGGAAGATACAGAGGATTTAGACAGCTTTATGGAAGTAGTCATAACTTATGGAGAAGAGGTGCTTGCAAAAACACCCGAAATGCTTCCAGTATTAAAGCAGGCAGGCGTAGTGGATTCCGGCGGACAAGGACTGATTGAAGTATTAAAGGGCTGTCTGATGGCATACAGGGGCGAAGAAATTGATTTGTCCTTTGATGTGGAGGCAAGCAGCAAGACGGTAAACGTAGACAGTCTTGCAGCGGACACAGCCCACATTAAATATGGCTATTGTACTGAGTTCATCATTATGCTTTCCAAAACCTTTAATATAAAGCATGAAATGGATTTCAAGGCATTTTTGGAGTCTATTGGGGATTCCATTGTAGTAGTGGCAGATGACGACATCGTAAAGGTGCATGTGCATACAAACGATCCGGGACTTGCTATTCAGCGGGCATTAAAATACGGCGCACTTTCCAATATGAAAATTGACAACATGCGCTTAGAGCATCAGGAAAAGCTTTTTAAGGAAGAGGAAAAGAAGCAGGCGGCAGGCAGGAAAGAGCCGCAAAAGGATACTGGTTTTATTTCGGTTTCCATTGGAGAAGGCCTAAATGAAATCTTAACGGACCTTGGGGTGGATGTAATCATTGAAGGCGGCCAGACCATGAATCCCAGCACAGAAGATATTTTAAGCGCCATAGAGCAGGTGAATGCAAAGAATGTATTTATCTTCCCGAACAATAAGAACATTATTCTGGCTGCTAACCAAGCACAGTCGCTGGTGGAGGATAAAAAGGTCATTGTCATTCCAACCAAGAACATTCCTCAGGGAATCACGGCCATTATCAATTATGTGCCGGATTTGTCCGTAGAGGAAAATGAGCAGAATATGCTTTCAGAAATCAGCAATGTAAAGACCGGTCAGGTCACTTATGCGGTTAGGGACACAGTGATTGATGAAAAGACGATTCGGGAAAATGATATTATGGGTATCGGAGACCATGGCATTTTGGCTGTGGGCAAGGATATTGCAGAAACTACCATAGAAATGGTAGAAGAAATGATTGGTGATGATGAGGTAGAGCTGATTAGCATATACTATGGGCAGGACGTAACAGAAGAAGAGGCTAAAAAAGTAGGAGCTGAAATTGAAAGTCTCTATTCAGAATGTGATGTAGAGCTTCAATTTGGCGGTCAGCCGATTTACTATTATGTGATTTCGGCAGAATAGAAACAGAAATGGGAAGCTATTATGAATTTTTCCTGTAGGATTACAGAATTGAAGGGCATTGGTGAAAAAAATGCCCTTCTTTTTCAAAAATTGAACATTGAAACATTAGGAGAGCTGGTCCATCATTTTCCAAGGGATTTTGAAACCTATCAGGATGCATGGAAGATTTGTCAGCTTCCGGATAGTGGCAGAGCTGCATTTTTAGGACGGATTACAAAGGAGCCCTCTTTGCTTCACAAAAATGGCAAATCCATTTTATCCTTTCCGGCAGAAGATGAAACGGGCAGTGTGAAAATCACTTATTTTAACATGCCTTATTTAAAAAAGACATTGAAACCCGGCAGCATATATGTTTTTTCAGGCAATGTCCACAAAAAAGGCGGCCAGTGTTTTATGGAACAGCCTAAGCTGTTTAAGCCGGAAGAATATGCAAAGCTTGTAGGAAGCCTGCAGCCAATATATGCAAAGACAAAAGGTCTTTCCAACGATACGTTGAAGAAATATATCAAAAAGGCATTGGAGGCCTTTGAGGATATTCCAGAGCACCTTCCCTGTGAATTGATTGAGAAATACGGATTTCCTACCTATATAGCTGCGCTTAAGGCAATTCACAATCCGGACAGCCGGGAAGAAATGGTTTTGGCAAGGAAACGGCTTGCCTATGAGGAATTTTTCTTTTTTATTTTATCCATCAAGTATTTAAAGGAGGATTTGCAGGCAAAGGAAAACAGCCATGCCATGATTCCTACGGCACATACAGAAAGGCTGATAGAGGCTCTGCCTTACCGCCTTACGGATTCCCAAAAAAAGGCATGGAAGGAAATAGAAGAGGATTTGTGCGGGGGAGGCACCTTGAACCGGCTTTTGCAGGGAGATGTAGGCTCCGGAAAAACGATTATTGCCGTATTAAGCCTTTTGCTATGTGTTTCCAACGGATATCAGGGAGCTCTTATGGCGCCTACGGAGGTTCTTGCCCTTCAGCATTATGAAACAATAAGCCGGATGACAAAAGAGTATGGACTTCCTTTTCTGCCAGTTCTTTTGGTAGGCTCCCTGACTGCAAAAGGGAAACGGGAAGCAAAGGAAAAGATTCGGGAGGGCGGCTATAACCTTATAATCGGCACTCATGCGTTGATAGAGGATAATGTGGAATTTCAAAAGCTTGCCCTTGTAGTAACTGATGAGCAGCACCGCTTTGGCGTGGCTCAAAGAGAAAAGCTGACGAAAAAAGGCGGGGACGTGCATACGCTTGTTATGTCTGCAACGCCAATTCCCCGTTCCCTTGCCATTATACTGTATGGGGAGCTTGCCGTTTCCACCATACCGGAGCTGCCCAAAAACCGGCTTCCCATTAAGAACTGCGTGGTTGGTACCAGCTTTCGGAAAAAAGCATATGAATTTATAGAAGCGCAGGTTCGGGAAGGCAGGCAGGCTTATATTATCTGTCCCATGGTGGAAAGCGGTGTGATGGATGAACTGGAAAATGTAGTGGATTATACAAAAAATTTAAAAAAGGAATTGAATGCTGCTATCCAAATTGGATATTTACATGGAAAAATGCCCTCTGCCAAAAAGAATCAGATTATGGAGGAGTTTTCCAAGGGCAATCTACAGGTGCTTGTGTCCACTACAGTTATCGAGGTTGGAATCAACGTTCCTAATGCCACTGTTATGATGGTGGAAAATGCAGACCGTTTTGGACTTGCTGCGCTCCATCAGCTAAGAGGCAGGGTAGGAAGGGGCAGCCATCAATCCTACTGTATTTTCATTGATACAAAGGAAAATGACCGTTCCAAAGAACGGCTTGACATATTGAACCATTCCAATGACGGTTTTTTCATTGCAAATGAGGATCTTAGGCTGAGAGGACCGGGCGATTTGCTTGGAATATTGCAAAGCGGTTCTTTCTCCTTCCGGATTGCGGACATTTACACGGATGCCCAAATGCTCACAAGCGCATCGGGGGATGTGAACAGGCTTTTAAAGGAAGACAGAACCTTATCAAAGGAAAGCCATGTGCTTTTAAAGAACCGTCTGCTTACGCAGATGGAAAGAGAACATGGAAAAACAATATAAATGATATTTTATGACGAGGGAGGAAACCATGAAAAAAATAGCAATTATGACCGATAGCAACAGCGGCATTACACAAAAGCAGGGAGAAGAAATGGGCATTACCGTTCTTCCCATGCCTTTTATGATAAATGAGGAGACTTTTTTTGAGGATATATCTCTGACTCAGGAAGGATTTTATGAAAGGCTGGAGACCGGCGCCGAGATTTCCACATCCCAGCCTTCTCCCGATTCAGTTATGGATTTGTGGAGGAGCCTGTTAAAAGAATACGAAGAAGTAGTTCATATTCCTATGTCAAGCGGCTTAAGCGGCTCTTGCCAGACTGCCATCATGCTTTCAGAGGAAGAGGAATTTGCCGGGAAAGTGTATGTGGTGAACAATCAGAGAATTTCCGTTACCCAGCGCCAGTCTGTTTTAGATGCCATCAGGCTTTCTGAGGAAGGAAATACAGGGGCGGAAATAAAAGAAATATTGGAAAAGGATAAATTCAATTCCAGCATTTATATTATGTTAGATACATTATATTACTTGAAAAAGGGCGGAAGGATTACCCCTGCGGCGGCTGCTCTTGGAACCTTATTAAAGTTAAAGCCGGTACTGCAGATACAGGGGGAAAAGCTGGATGCCTTTGCAAAAGCCCGCACGAAAAATCAGGGAAAATCCATTATGATGACGGCAATTGAAAATGACATCAAGAGCCGGTTCGGAGGACTTGCAGAAAATGGACAAGAGCCGGGTGTAAGGCTTCAAATAGCATATACAAAGGACATTGAGAGCGCAAGGCTGTTAAAGGAAGAGCTTGCGGAAAAATTTCCGGGATATGAGATTCATATGGATCCGTTGTCCTTGAGCATTGCCTGCCATATTGGGCCGGGCTCTTTGGCGATTGCAGTGACGCAGAAGCTTTAAGGGAAATGAAAAAGTAATATTAGAAAAAAGGTGGTGGCATAAAATCCTTCCATCTTTTTTTCTTTGATTTCCCCAAATTTTATGCTATAATACATTCTGTGTACTTATGGAAATTTCAGAAATCTCCCATAATTTCAAGCAATTTCCATACCGCAGGCAGCAAAAACAATCCCCAATGAGGATTTATGAAGGGAAAGAAAAAGGTTATGTCAAAGAATACATACGATGCTTCCAGCATTACTGTGTTAGAAGGATTAGAAGCCGTTCGTAAAAGACCGGGTATGTATATTGGAAGTGTTTCCACCAAAGGTTTAAATCACTTAATATATGAAATCGTAGACAACTCGGTAGACGAACATTTAGCCGGGTTTTGTTCTCATATTTATGTTACATTGGAAAAAGATGGTTCTGCAACCGTATCCGATAATGGCAGGGGGATTCCTGTTGAAATGCATGAAAAGGGCATGAGTGCAGAACGGCTTGTATTTACCACGCTCCATGCAGGAGGAAAATTTGATGATTCCGCTTATAAGACAAGCGGCGGTCTTCACGGGGTAGGATCTTCAGTAGTAAATGCTCTTTCCACCTTTTTGACTGTGCGGGTCAAAAAGGGAGGATTTATTTATGAGGATAAATATGAAAGAGGAGTTCCGGTTATTGAACTGGAAAAGGGACTTTTGCCTGTAGTTGGTAAGACAAAGGAAACCGGTACGGAAATCAATTTCCTTCCGGATGATACTATTTTTGACC
This sequence comes from Robinsoniella sp., assembly GCA_023664735.1. Lineage (GTDB taxonomy): Bacteria > Bacillota > Clostridia > Lachnospirales > Lachnospiraceae > RGIG3040. The sequence continues at coordinate 8,983 of JAMPFB010000062.1, forward strand.
GGACAAGGTTCAAAGGCTCGGAGGTAAAGAGCAGGCTTCATGAAACTGCTTATTTAAACCCGGAGCTTACTATAGAATTTGAAGACAGGCGGGGAGACGAAGTTGAACACACCACCTTTCACGAGCCGGAAGGAATTATCGGATTTATTAAGGATATGAATAAAGCCAAGGATGCCATTCATGAGGTGGTTTATTTTTCCGGGGAAAGCGAAGGCATCACTGTAGAAGCGGCTTTCCAGTATGTAAATGAATTTCACGAAAACGTACTTGGATTTTGCAATAATATTTACAATGCAGAGGGCGGCACTCATTTAACGGGCTTTAAGACCATGTTTACCACGGTCATCAATAATTATGCCAGACAGTTGAATATTTTAAAGGAAAAGGATGCCAATTTTACCGGCGCTGATGTGCGAAACGGCATGACTGCAGTTATTTCCATCAAACATCCGGATCCCCGCTTTGAAGGACAGACCAAAACAAAGCTGGACAATCAGGATGCGGCAAAGGTAGTTGGCAAGGTGACCGGAGATGAGATTGTCCGGTATTTTGACAGGAATTTAGAAGAGCTAAAGAGCATTATCGGCTGTGCGGAAAAGGCAGCAAAGATTCGTAAATCGGAGGAAAAGGCAAAGACCAACCTGCTTACCAAGCAGAAATATTCCTTTGATTCTAACGGAAAGCTTGCAAATTGCGAGTCCAAGGACGCCTCAAAATGCGAAATTTTCATTGTAGAGGGAGATTCTGCGGGAGGCAGCGCCAAAACTGCAAGAAATCGTGCATATCAGGCGATTCTTCCAATACGGGGCAAGATTTTGAATGTGGAAAAAGCAAGCATTGATAAAGTGCTTGCCAATGCGGAAATCAAGACAATGATAAACGCCTTTGGCTGTGGCTTTTCAGAGGGCTATGGCAATGATTTTGACATTACCAAGCTAAGATATGATAAGATTATTATAATGGCGGATGCGGACGTGGATGGCGCCCATATTTCCACCTTATTGTTGACTTTATTTTACAGGTTCATGCCGGAGCTGATTTCGGAAGGGCATGTATATATTGCCATGCCTCCTTTGTATAAGGCAATGCCAAGCAAAGGAAAAGAGGAATATTTATATGACGATAAGGCCTTGGAAAAATACAGAAAAAAGCATAAAGGGCCTTTTACCCTGCAGCGGTACAAGGGACTTGGAGAAATGGATGCAGAGCAGCTTTGGGAAACCACTTTGAATCCGGAAACAAGAATCTTAAAGCAGGTGGAAATCGAAGACAGCCGCCTTGCTTCCCAGATAACGGAAATGCTTATGGGAACAGACGTGCCGCCTAGAAAGGCATTTATTTACGAACGTGCCAATGAAGCGATTTTGGACGTATAGGAGATGGCAGGAATGGAAGAGAAAATCATTAAAACAGAATATTCTGAAGTGATGGAAAAGTCCTATATCGATTATGCCATGAGCGTTATTATCGCAAGGGCGCTTCCAGATGTGCGTGACGGCTTGAAGCCGGTGCAAAGAAGGACTCTTTACGATATGCATGAGCTTGGGATTAAGTGGGATAAGCCTTATCGAAAAAGCGCCCGTATCGTAGGAGATACCATGGGTAAGTACCATCCTCATGGCGACAGCTCCATTTATGAGGCACTGGTAGTTATGAGTCAGGACTTTAAAAAGGGACTGCCCTTAGTGGACGGGCATGGGAACTTTGGCTCCATCGAAGGAGACGGCGCTGCTGCAATGCGTTATACAGAAGCAAGGCTTCAAAAAATTACGCAGGAGGCGTTTCTTTCAGACCTTGATAAAGATGTGGTGGATTTTATTCCAAACTTTGACGAGACGGAAAAAGAGCCCAGCGTCCTTCCGGTAAAGATTTCCAATCTGCTTGTAAACGGTGCGGAAGGAATTGCAGTAGGCATGGCAACAAGCATACCACCCCATAATCTGTCAGAAGTGATTGATGCTACAAAGGCATATATGAAAAATCCGGATATTTCCACAAAAGAGCTTATGCGCCATATAAAGGGACCGGATTTTCCTACCGGGGGAATCGTCTGCAATCAGGACGAGCTTTTACATATATACGAAACAGGAACCGGAAAAATCAAGCTTAGGGGAAAGGTGGAAATCGAAAAGGGGAAAGCAGGAAGGACCAATCTGATTATTTCGGAAATCCCCTATACGATGATAGGCGCCAATATTGCCAAGTTCTTAAGCGATGTGGCTGCTTTGGCGGAAACTAAGAAGACAAATGATATTGTAGATATTTCCAACCAATCCTCAAAAGAGGGAATACGTTTTGTCATTGAGCTGAAAAGAGACACGGATGTGGAAAACTTCATCAATATGCTCTATAAAAAGACAAGACTGGAAGATACCTTTGGAGTGAATATGTTAGCAGTAGCTGACGGCAGGCCGGAAACAATGGGCATTAAGGAAATCATCCGGCACAGCGTGGATTTTCAGTTTGAAGTGGCTTCCAGAAAGTACAAGACGCTGCTGGAAAAGGAGCTGGAAAGAAAAGAAGTACAGGAAGGATTGATTAAAGCATGTAACGTTATCGACCTGATTATAGAAATCCTCCGAGGCTCTAAGGACCGGGCAATGGCAAAGGCATGTTTGACGGAAGGGATTACCGATGGAATCAAGTTTAAATCCAAAGGCTCTAAAATTATGGCGGCACAGCTTATGTTTTCAGAGCGTCAGGCAAATGCCATTTTAGAAATGCGTTTGTATAAGCTGATTGGTTTGGAAATCGAAGCACTGATGAAAGAGCATGAGGAGACCATGGCAAATATTTATCGTTATGAGGATATTTTAGAGCGGCATGATTCCATGGCACAGGTTATCATCAATGAGTTAGATGCTATAAAAAAAGAATTTGGCAGAAAGCGGAAGACTTCCATTGAAAATGCAAAGGAAGCCGTTTATGAAGAGAAGAAGATGGAGGAAATGGAAGTCTATTTCCTGATGGACCGTTTCGGATATGCAAAAACAATTGATGTTCCGACTTATGAAAGGAATAAAGAAGCGGCACATACAGAAAATAAATATGTATTTTCCTGTAAGAATACAGGCAGGATTTGTATTTTTACCAATTTGGGACAGCTTCATACCTTTAAGGTGGCGGATCTGCCCTTTGGAAAATTCCGTGACAAAGGCATCCCCATTGATAATGTAAGCAATTTCAATTCTTCCAAAGAAGAACTGATTCAGATTACCAGCCAGTCCGATTTGAATTTATACCGGGTGGTATTTGCTACAAAGCAGTCAATGCTGAAGGTGGTGGACGGCGGCGAATTTGACGTGGCAAAACGTACAGTTGCCGCTACCAAGTTAGCAGAGGGGGATCAGGTAGTCAGTGTGGAGGTATTAAAGGAACAGCGGAATATAGTGCTTCAGACAAGAGATGGCTATTTCCTTAGATTTCCATTAGAAGAAATACCGGAAAAGAAGAAAGGCGCTATTGGCGTCCGGGGAATGAAGCTGATAAAGGATGATTTTGTAGAGCAGGTTTATTATACGCAAAATGCAGTAGAGCAGACTATACTCTACAAGGAAAAGGAAATTGAATTAAACAAATTAAAGCTGGGAAAAAGGGATACGAAGGGCGTAAAGGTCCGGGTATAAGAGGAAATATATGAGAGTTATTGCAGGAACAGCCAGAAGTTTAAAATTGGAAACGCCAGAGGGAATGGATACCAGACCGACTACAGACCGGATTAAGGAAACCTTATTCAATATGATTCAGTTTGAGCTGCCGGGCTGTCGTTTTCTGGACTTATTCAGTGGAAGCGGAGCCATAGGAATCGAGGCGTTAAGCAGAGGCGCAAAAGAAGCGGTTTTTGTAGAAAACCAAAAAGCGGCGCTTGTATGCATCCAAAAAAATTTAGCCCATACCAAATTTTTAGAAAAGGCACAGATTATGAAGCAGGATGCTTTTGTTTCCCTGCAGTCCTTAGAGCTTTCACCAAATAAAGAGCCTTTCCATATTGTCTTTATGGACCCGCCCTATCATATGGAATTAGAGCGTAGGGTGTTGGAATATTTTACAGTGTCTTCCCTGATTTCAGAAGATACGCTGATTATTTTTGAAGCAGCGCTTGATACCGATATTTCTTATTTGGATGAGCTTGGATATGAGCTGGTAAAGCAAAAGAAATATAAAACCAACCAGCATATTTTTGTAAAAAGGAGCAGAGCATGAAATCAGCAATTTATCCCGGAAGCTTCGATCCGGTCACCTATGGACATTTGGATGTAATTAAGCGCGCTGCAACAATGTTTGATGAACTGACAGTAAGTGTTTTGGATAATGTAAACAAAATTGCATTGTTTTCCGTGACAGAACGTGTTAATATATTGAAAGAGGTTACGAAAGAGATGCCCAATGTAAAAGTGGACAGCTTTTCCGGGCTGCTGATTGATTATGCGCAGAAGAAAGACGTGCATATTGCAATCAGAGGGCTAAGGGCGGTTACGGACTTTGAATATGAATTACAGATTGCCCAGACCAATAGGACACTTTCCAAGGGCAGTTTAGATACAGTGTTTTTGACTACAAGTTTAGAGTATGCATATTTAAGCTCCTCCAGCGTAAAAGAAATCGCAAGCTTTCATGGAGATGTTTCCCAGTGTGTTCCGGATTTTGTAGCAGAAATGATTTACGAGAAATACGGTCATAAGCATAGATAAGGAGGCTACCCATGAGCAGCAAAATTGAACAGTTGATTGATGAAATTGAAGAGTATATTGATTCCTGTAAATATCAGGCTCTTTCTAATACGAAGATTATTGTAAATAAAGAGACCATTGACGAGCTTTTACGTGAGCTCCGCATGAAGACGCCGGATGAAATCAAGCGTTATCAGAAGATTATCAGCAATAAGGAAGCCATTTTAAATGATGCAAGGGAAAAGGCGGAGGATTTAATCAATGAGGCTACGGTACATACGAATGAATTGATCAATGAGCATGAAATCATGCAGCAGGCATATGCCCAAGCCAATGAAATTGTAGCCCTTGCCACCAATCAGGCACAGGAAATATTAGACAATGCCACTTTAGAGGCAAATGCCATGCGGGAGGCGGCTGTACAGTATACAGACGATCTGCTTGGCAATTTAGAAAATATTATTTCCCATTCCATGGACATTGCCAATGCCAAATATGAGAATCTGATTATGTCACTAAAGGGCTGTTATGACATTGTAAGTGAAAACCGTACCCAGCTTCGTCCAGCAGAAGAGATGGAAGAGGCAGGCGGAGCCGGAATGGAAGGCATCAAAGCAGATGCAAAGGAAGCGGGACAGCAGGGACCTATTGATATTATTTAAGGTAAATAGGACTTGAATCTGTAGTTGCAATATTTTTTTCAGGATAGCATAAGGGCTTAAGGTGAACAAAATCTGGAAAATGGAAGGATAGAGAAGAAAAAAAGATGCCATCTGTCAGCAAGGGCGGTTTTGCCGCTTGCTGATGGGTGGCATTTTTATGATGAAATTTATTATTACTGTTGCGTTTTTATAGGGCGAAAGCATGGCGACAAAACCTGCTCTTTGTGAAACCAGCTCTGTGCCAGTTGTGGGCTGAACTGTTTATCGTGGCTTAATTACTTTTCATAGAATGAACATATTCACAAATAACATCTGCACAGGCTTCTATGCCGGCAGAGCTGTCTACAAGCAGTTCATAATTCTGTCTGTCTCCCCATGTGTTGCCGGAAATGTTTTTGTAATAAGCGGCTCTTGCCTCGTCGGAACGGCGGATGTTTTTTCCGGCTGCTTCCAGACTGTCTCCGTAAACCTCCATAACCCGCTTGATTTTCAATTCCTTTGGGGCATAAATGAAAATTCTTACAATGTCGGCATAGTCACGTAGAACATAATCTGCAGCCCTTCCTACAATCACACAGCTTCCACAGTCAGCAATTTTTCGTATGACCTTATCCTGTGCAACCACCGCCTGCTGTACCACATTGGTGCTCAAATACAAATCATGCATTAAGGTTGGGGAGTTGGCATTGAGGTTGGAAATAAATTCCTTATCTAGTCCGCTTTCCTGTGCAGCAAGTGCTGTCATTTCCTTATAATAGAAGGGAATTTTCAGTTTTTCTGCAACAATCCTTCCGATTTGCTTTCCAGAAGAGCCATGTTCCCTTGCAATAGTGATAATAACGCCTTTTTGGGAAGGCTTGATGACAACATCCTTTTCCGTTACAGCCGTTCCATCCTTTAGTGTCTTCATATAGGCAATAGTCAAAGATACCGCAACAATCATGGCAATAAAATCTGCAAGAGGTGCAGCATATAAAATACCTTCAATACCAAAGAAAGAAGGAAGGATGAGGATCAGCGGAATAAAGCAGACAATATCCCGAATCATGGAAGCAATCACTGCCTGTATGGGTTTTCCTACTGCCTGAAAGAAAATGGATGTCATTTTTATAGTACAGGTAAATGTAACAAGTGAAAGGAAAATGCGGAATGTTTTTTGCGCAAAAATCCAGTAATCCTGAGGATTGGGAATATTGGTAGGCTGCCCGAAAATCCCAACAACAGCTCTAGGAGCTGCCTCAAACAGCAAAGTGGATGCAAGGCCGATTATAATCGTACACATGAGGATTGACTTATATAACTGCTTGACTCTGTCATATTTTCTGGCACCGATATTATATCCGATAATTGGCTGACATCCAAGCACGATTCCCACAACCAGATTAATCACAACAGTGAAAACCTTGCTTTCGATTCCGATAATTGCAATGGGAATATCCACGCCATACTGAGACATGGCACCGTATTTTGCCAGCATGATGTTGCAGACCATGGAAATGATAACAATGGTCATTTGTGTAATAAAGGAAGAGATTCCAAGCTTTAATGCGCCTGAAAAAGCCTTGAAATCAGGAAGGAAGCTTTTCCCGGTAAGCCGAAAGGTTTTGGTACGGAAGAAATAAACAAGGCTGATGATGAAAGAAACACATTGCCCGATGATGGTTGCAAGAGCAGCTCCCGTCATGCCCCAGTGCATACCAAAAATAAATACAGGATCTAAAATAATGTTGATGACTGCGCCAAGCAGCATGGATGCCATTGACCATGCAGGGCTTCCATCTGCACGAATGACTGCATTCATCATATTAGACAACATATATACCGGAAAAAATGTTAAAATAATATTGAAATATTCCACTGCCATGCCAATGCTGTTTTCCGATGCTCCAAACAATGTCAGAAGCTGTGTTTTCAGCGGAAAAAAAACTGCCATTAGGATAAGGCTTGTTAGCAAGGTTATCACAATGCCTGTGCCGATTGCTTTATGGGCAGACTGGGTATCTTTTTTTCCCTGACAGATATTTAAGTAAGCTGCGCAGCCGTCGCCAAAGCACCATGCAAAGGCTTGTGCAATAATAAAAATAGGAAACACCACGCCAGTGGCTGCATTTCCAAGAGCGCTTAATTCACTGTTGCCAATAAAAATCTGGTCAACAATATTATAAAGTGCGCTTACCAAAAGAGAGAGCACGCAGGGAACGGAAAATTTCAGCATCAGCTTTGAGATTTTCTCACTCCCTAAAAATTGACTGTTTTCTGACTGATTCATAGTGTAAAATTCCTCCTAAAAAATTAAATTTTTGTAACAGTTCAACCCACAGCCACAGGCACAGAGCGTGGTTCCCATAGAGCATGTTTTCTACGTCGCCACGCTTTCGCTCTATAAAAACGCAACAGTGCTAAGCTCGAAAACACCT
>JAMPFB010000063.1 GCA_023664735.1 Robinsoniella sp.
CCGTTCGGCATCCAAAACCTTCCAAGGCTGTTTAGGAAAAGCGCCATCAAAAACAAGGAAGCCAATCCACTCTCATCCCTCTGTTGCGTCCGTTTAGCCATTACCTTCAAAAAAACGAGCTGAACTGCCACTCTTAAAAGCATAATTTGTCATATAATGTTGCAATTTATCAAATTATAGTTCATAATCAATGAGAAAGAATAAACAATGACAAAATCATTCATATCTTAATATATTATGAATATTTGCAAAAGCAGCAATTAGGGGAAAGCAGACGCTTTTGCATGGTGTCACAAATGCAGGGGAAAGGGAACGGAAAAGGAAAAATGAAAAAATCAAATCAGAAATATCATGTTATGTATGGACTTATGCTGGCAGTGTTTTTATGTATGGTAGTATGGATGTGCGTTCAATATAAAGGTACATCTTTTAAAGAAGAGTTTTTTGCGGAAGCCGAAGGTTTTTCAAGTGGCTGGAGGTTAGAGGATGGAAGCACTGTGGACATGGCGCATTTAAACAGGCTTGAGGAAGTAGAAGCAAATAAGGAGTTTGGCATATATAATACATTGCCGGAAGATTTAGAAGAGGGGGCAGCTCTCTATTATCGGAGCAAAAATATCTTTTATAAGGTGTATATTGATGGGGAGCTGGTATATGAACCATTTGTGCCCCAGAATATTTTTTATACAAAATCATTTGGAACCCGTTGGAGCTGCATTCCCATTTCCATTCGGGATGCCGGAAAGCCGATTGAGGTTCGGGTCACGCTGGCATATAGCGATGCAAGGGCTGGCATGGACAATTTGTATATTGGCCTACCGGTGGGGATTATTTTTAATATTATAGGAGATAAGGTCATAGCATTCGTTAGCTGTGTCTTACTATTATTTATAGGAATACTTTTGATTGTTGCGGATATTCCTATCAATATGTCCAATCAAAAGAACCATGAATTGCTGTACCTTGGATTATTTGCGGTCAGCATTGCAATCTGGTGTATGACAGAGACGAATCTGCTCCAGTTTTTTATTGGGGACAGCCGTATGCTGCAGGTAATATCCTGTTATTCCCTTATACTGATTCCCATTCCTATGATTTTATACTTAAATTCTGCTTATGGGTTTCATAAAAAATTTGTAGTAACGGCATTTACGGCATTGTCATTTTTGGAATTTATAGTATGTATGGCATTGCATTTGCTGAATATTGCAGACCTGCATGAGACACTGCCCCTGTCCCATATTATGCTGGCGCTATCGGCAATCATCATGCTGTATATAATTATCAGCAATTCCTTTGTCAAAGGAAAGAATCAGAGCAAAAATATATACCGGGTGCTGCGGGGAATCGGGCTTTGCGGCATTTCCGTAGCCACTGTGATAGACATCATCCGCTTTTACAGAGGAAACAGCCATGATTCTGCCATGTTCGTCCGCATTGGCCTTTTGATTTTTATTATATGCTATGGAAGCTCCAGTTTGGAGAAGACGATTCATGCGGTAAAGATGGGTATACAGGCAGAATTTGTAAGTCAGCTTGCATATCGGGATGGCTTGACTGGAATTGGGAACAGAACGGCATTTCAGGAGAAGCTGGCGGACTTGGAGAAAATGAAGGATGTTCTTCCGGCAGTGGCAATTGTTATGTTTGACGTGAATGACCTGAAGTTTGTCAATGACAATCTGGGGCACCATCTGGGAGACAGTATGCTTGTGCAAAGCGCCAATATTATCATGACGGCATTTGAAAGTCAGAAAGGAGACTGCTTCCGGATTGGCGGAGATGAATTTGCCGTTTTGATAAGCGGAAGCAATGTAAAGCTGCGCTGTGAACAGGGACTTATGAGTTTTAAGAAGAAAATGGCAGAGCATAACAGGAAGCCTGACAAATCCTTCCGTATCAGCATTGCCTACGGCTATGCCCTTTACAATAAAGAAAATGCCGGCAGGAAGCTGACGGATATTTATCAGCAGGCGGATATGCTTATGTATGAAAATAAAAAGATTATGAAAGCAAGCCAAAATAAGCCGGAAGAATACTATGGCGAAACCTTACTGGAAAAGAGGGCTTAAGCATAGTGATACTTCTTTCTGTTGACAGCAAAAAAAGTAATTGTGAAAAGCAGTGCCAGCAGCTCCGCCACTGTAATGGCGAGCCAGATTCCATCAATGCCAAGTAAAACCGGCAGAATCAGAAGTACGATAATTTGAAATAACAGCGTCCGCAAAAAAGAAATGGCTGCTGACACGAAGCCATCGCCAAGCGCTGTAAAAAATGCAGAGCCCCATACATTGATTCCCATAATGGAAAAGGCAAGGGAATACAGGCGGAATCCCCTGCAGGTCATGGCAAATAAATCGGCATCATAGTTTGCAAAAAGTGTTACAAGAGGGACGGTAAGGATTTCAGCAAGTACAGCCAGAAGAAATCCGGAGCCTCCCATAAGTATAAGGCTTTTGCAAAACAGATTTTTCAATTCAGCGTGATTTGCAGCGCCGTAATGATAGCCTATGATTGGTGCGCTGCCTATGGAATAGCCAAAAAAGATTGCCATAAAAATAAAGTTCACATACATGATGATGCCATAGGCTGCCACGCCGTTTTCTCCTGCAAGCTTCATAAGCTGGAAGTTATACAGAATGTTTACAAGGGAAGTGGAAAGGTTCGTAACCATTTCGGAAGAACCATTTCCAAAGGTTTTAAGCAGAATGCGTTTATCGAATCCGGCTTTTGTAAGCCGTAACAAACTGTCATTTTTTCTGGCAAAATAAATAACAGGAATCAGGCCGCCTGCTAACTGTCCGATGCCTGTTGCAATGGCAGCGCCTGCGATTCCCCAGTGAAAGACAGCAATAAAAAGAAAGTCGAATATCATATTGGCAAGTCCTGCAATAATGGACATTTTCAAGCTCAGTGAGGGTTTTTCAGCAGTTACGAAAAAGCTCTGGAAAATGTTCTGTAAAACGAAAAACGTTAATGAGACAAATAAGAGCCTGCTGTAAACCACGCAGTTTTCAAGAAGTTTATCTTCAGCGCCTAATGCAGCCGAAATGGGGCGTGCGAAAATAAAGCCTAAAGCAGACAGCAATATACTTAAAATAATGGAAAAATAAACGAGCATAGAGAAATATTGGTTTGCCTGCTCTCTTTTCCCTTCTCCCAATGCTTGGGAAACTACTGCGCTTCCACCTGTTCCTATCATCATTCCAATTGTGCCCAGCCCCATGCAGACAGGCATAACCAGATTGACTGCTGCAAAGGGAGTCTTTCCCACAAAATTCGATACGAAAAAACCGTCCACGATGCTGTAAAGCGATGTGCAAATCATCATTAAAACAGGTGATATGACAAAGCGCAGCAAACGGTTATAAGTAAAATGGTCAGATAACTGTATTCTCGGTTTCAATCCTATCCCTCCAATTGCAACAGTCCAGCCCACAGGCGCAGAGCGTGCTTCCCACAGACATATGGAGTAAACGGTTGCGTTTCATTTTATCCCTGCAAACGAACATGTTGCAGAAAACGATTGTTTATTTTAATATAAAAAAAGCGTCCGGCTTCATCATAACCGGGCGCACCCGACATCTTCTCGACCTATTGGCTGCGGCCATAAGTCCTCCGATGACGTCAATTTTTGGATTTTATCCATATTGTAGAATCACTATGGACAAGGGGCATTGTAATATGAAGGGGGAGATTTGTCAATAGAAAAGGCTGAACTGTTACACTGCTACTGAAAACCAATTTCTCAATCAGAAAGGAAAAGTTATGAAAAAAATGAAAAGCAAAACCTTCTTACAACCAACCATCAAAGACAAGCAAGAGCTTTTGTCCCTATACCAGTCCATGATTGGTACTGAGGGCTGTACATGGACGGAAGATTACCCTAATGAAGAAATTTTGGAAAATGATGTAAAAAGACAGGCAATTTTTGTCATGAAAAATGAAAAAAATGAAATCATAGGAACTATTTCCATAGATGATGATAAAGAAGTGGACAGGCTGGCATGTTGGTCTGATAATCTGAAACCGGCAGCAGAGCTTGCAAGGCTGGCGATTAAAAGCGATTATCAGAATCAGGGGCTTGCAAGGCTGATGCTTCAAAAGACTATGGAGGAATTGAAAAAAAGAAATTATAAAGGCGTGCATTTTCTTGTGAGCAAGACAAACAGAAAAGCGCTCCATTCCTATGCAAAATTAAATTTTGAGAAAAGAGGGGAATCGAATCTGTATGGAGAAGAATGGTGGTGTTATGAAAAGGAGTTAGTTTGAGATAACTTTCAGCAATCTTCATTTCAAATTCATATGCCTGTGTTATACTGAAAAAAATACGCAGAATATGTGGACAGGAGACGATATGGAAATTTTATTTTTAGAGGATGAGCCTACCATACAGGAGGTGCTTTCCTATATGAAAGAAAACAGGAAGGAAATTGCCACTATTATGCTAACTGCATTAGAGGATGAAACAGCGGGATGAGGGTGGATTGGCTTTTAGCATTTTTGATATTTTTCCATGATTTAAAAAATTTACTAGACAATTTTCCAGCCATTTTATATGATAATTCTATAGAAAAAAGTTCCTTCAAAGCAAATGTCAGATAAATGGGAAAAGGAGAGAAGTTTATGAAGAATGTAAGGAGTGCAAAAGTAAAAATGGCTGTCTTATTCTGCGTGGCGGTATTTCTTCTTTCGGGAATATTTACCATTCAGGCAAAGGCATATGCGGTACCCCGCAAGGTAAAGATGCGGGTTGGCAAAATGACGGTGACGGTTGGGCAAACCTTTCAATTAAAAGTAAAGCTCACTCCTCGTTATGCAGATGATGATGAGCTGGTATGGTCTATCGTCAGTGGTAAGAACGTAGTGAAATTTGATGAATATGACAATGATTACGATGGCGATGATATGGAGTTTCGTGCAGTAAAGGCGGGAAAAGCAAAAATCTGCTGCAGAATCAGGGGCACCAATAAGAAAACTTATGCTACTATAACTGTTAAAGCCGCCCCAAAATCTTCCGGCACGATAAAACGTGTGGGAAGTAAGACAAGGGTCGTAGAGGCAGGTGACAGCTTTGAGTTAGAAGTAAAGAAATCCCGTGGTGTCAGGGATCGTGATTTAAAATGGCATATTGAAGATAAAAAAATTGTAGGATTTGATGATGACGATATCTATGATGATGAAATGGAGTTTCGGGCAAGACGGGCGGGAACCACACGAGTGACTTGCCAAAACAGAAAGACGAAGCAAAAGGTTACCTTTACCATTAAAGTAATTAGAGAGATAGATGATGATGACTATTATGACTATCCGGATGAAGATGAACAATATTGGTATGATGATTGACCTGAATCATAAAAGGTCTGCCACATGAAAGGAATGTGGCAGACCTTTTTATCCTGTTTTGCGAAAGCATATCATCTACTGCGTTTCTTTCTGGCAGGAATAAATCCGTTCTTTAGGGGATAGTCCATACCGATAGATTGCTTTTGGTGAAAAATAATCCTTGGCAACTATGCAGGTTGCACGAAATCCAGCTTTTTCCAGATGCTTTTCATAATCAAGCCCATATTTCCGCACATGGTCGCACTGCCCATAATACTTTAAGCGTAGGGCATCGGTATTATATGCAGGATTTTCCAGAGTTTCCGTAAGGGCTTCATCGATGGGAACATTGAGGAAAGCCACTCCATCAGGCTTTAATACCCGTTTCAGCTCAGAAAGGGCAAGCTGCTCATCCGGAATATGCTCTAAAACATGATTGCATAAAATATAGTCAAACTTATCGTCCTCATAGGGCAGTCTGGTTATATCTGCGTAGTCACGCATCCTTTCACCACAGACGGTATATCCTGTCCATTTATCTATGGGATAATAATCAATAGAGCTTATGTTTTTTAACTGGGTGTAAAATAACTGCTCTGGTGCACAATGTAAAATAGCCAAAGGGCGCTTTGGCTGAAACATATCTGTTTCCCTGCTGTAATAAAGCCATTGTGCCCTATGGCGTTCATAGCTTTTACAATAAGGACATTGCGAATGGAAAATAAAATGGTTTCCAGAGACAATAGGGTAAAAATGGGGAAAGCTCTTTCCGCAGGAAGGGCAGGCAAGCAAATGCTTGGGAGGGCGAAGCTTTCCGTCTATGATAGTTGCAGCAATAAAAAACCTGCGTATTACCTGATCCATAAAATAGTATCTGCTTATTTGGAAAATCTTTTTGAATTCTCCGTTTTTCAGAAGCTGCACAAAATGCATAAAACTTTTTTTCAATGAGATTATTATTTCTTTAACGTTCATAACCATGCTCCTTATTTTGTTGTCCGGTTTTTGCATGATTTTATTTTAGCATATGGAAACAAAAAAGAAAAGGCGGAGAATTTGGCAGTTTGGGAAGCGGAAACGGCAACTGGGGAAGGGCTGCTTGTGAAAAAGAAAATGTCCTGTTATAGTGGGGACAGAAAAGAAGGGGGAGAAAAATTTGAAGATAACCATTCATTCAGGAGAACAGTTCAAGGAAACGGAAATAACCATTTCCTGCAATTGTCTGACACCGGAAATTGAAAAGCTCATTTCCCTGCTGCGCATGATGGATAGTAAGCTGACTGGAACAAAAGAAGGGGAAACTTATCTGATTGATGTGGATAAGGTGCTGTATATTGATACAGTGGATAAGAAAACCTTTATTTATACAATGGACTCGGTATATGAAACGAGCCTGAAGCTTTATGAGCTGGAAGAGCAGCTGGCGAAAGCAGAGTTTTTTCGGGCAAATAAGTCCTGCATTATAAATTTCAGGAAAATCGTATCTTTAAAGGCGGACTTTGACAGACGCATACGGGTCACTCTTATAAATAAAGAGCAGCTAATCGTTTCAAGACAATATGCGGAATATGTAAAACAAAGACTGGGGGTGAAATGATATGGAGGAGAAGAAAAATATTTTTGATTTCGCAGGAATGGTGCTTGTAGCTTTTGGATTTTCCATGATATGCATCCTGCTGTTTACAATCCTGTTCGGGGAAGAGGCTAAGGGATTTTCACCTATGTTTGCATTGGGGAAGGAAGGGGTTCCGGTGGAGCTTATGGCACAAATGCTGGCATTGATTGTGTTGATTGCTTTGGTAAGGTATCTGTTCTTTAGCGACTTCCTCATAAAAAAGGGTTCTGTAGCAGTCAGGGCAGCAGGCATGTTTCTTACTATAATCATAATATGTGCAGGATTTATTTATGCGTTTCAATGGTTCCCTGTAAATATGTGGAAGGCATGGGGCATGTTTTTTCTCTGTTTTGGTGTTTCGGCAGCAATCAGCGTAACGGTTATGACTTTAAAGGAAAACATGGAAAATAAAAAGATGGAAGAAGGGTTAAAAAGGCTTAAGGAGCAATGGAAGGAGGAACAAGATGAATAGTGGGATTTATATGAAGGGCATTGTCAAGGAGTTTGGCAGCCATAGAATATTAAACGGAATTGGAATCCAAATCAAAGGAGGAGAAATATTCGGGCTTTTAGGTCCTTCTGGAGCAGGAAAGACCACTTTGATTAAGATTTTAACAGGGCAGCTCATACAGACAGAAGGGAATGCCAAGCTTTTGGGAACGGATACAAGGAGGCTGACGGACAGGGAATATAGCAGGATGGGCATGATGCTGGATAGCAGTGGGCTGTATGAAAGGCTTAATTGTTATGATAATTTGCTGTTATTTGCCAGAATATACGGATTATCCAAAGATAAGCCAAAGGAAGCATTGAAAATGGTCGGCTTGTGGGAGGCAAAAGGGCAGGCGGTACAGAAGCTGTCAAAAGGAATGAAGCAGAGGCTTGTTCTGGCAAGGGCAATGATGAATGATCCGGATATTCTCTTTCTGGATGAGCCTACAAGTGGGTTAGACCCGGTTAACACAAGGGAAATTCATAGTCTGATACAAAAGCAGCAGGAAAAGGGAACCACCGTTTTTTTGACTACCCATAATATGGAGGAAGCGGAAAAGCTGTGTGACCACATTGCATTATTATGTGAGGGAAGCATAGTGGAATATGGAAATCCAAAGGAAATATGCAAAAGATACAATCATCAGAACAGGATATGCCTGTCCTTAAAAGATGGGAAACAGATTCTGCTTGAAAATGATAGTGACGGAGCAATACAGGTATACAACTGCTTAAAAGAAGGGGTTGTAGAAGCAATCCATTCTACGGAACCCAATTTAGAAACCGTGTTTATGGAATTAACGGGAAGGAGCCTTGAGTGATATGGATGGAAAGAAAATATCTGCTATTTTTATAAAGCAGCTAAAGGATACTATGAAAAATAAAGCAGTATTGCTGCAATTTATTTTGTTTCCCTTGCTTGTAGTCATTATGGATCATTCTGTAAAAATGGAGGATATGGGGGAACACTTCTTCGTGCCTTTGTTTGCTACTATGTACATAGGAATGGCGCCTCTTACCAGCATGGCATCCATTTTGGCGGAGGAAAAGGAAAAAAATACACTGCGTGTTCTTTTTCTGGCAAATGTAAAGCCCATGGAGTATCTGATTGGCGTAGGAAGTTATATTCTGCTTGCCTGTATGCTGGGAACAGGGGTATTTGCCGTAACCGGAGAATATAAGGGCAGGGAGCTTTTGGAGTTTTTTTTGATTATGCTGGTGGGAATACTGCTTTCTATGCTGCTTGGAGCTGCCATCGGGGCATGGAGCAAAAATGAAATGTCAGCTACCTCTATCAGTGTTCCGGTAATGATGATTTTTTCTTTTCTTCCCATGATTGCCATGTTTAATAGTACGGTAAAGAATATTTCCAGACTATTATGGTCTGGGCAAATCAATCGTTTCCTGAATCGATTGGGTACAGCAGTTATGGATGAAGAAACGGTATGCGTGCTTTTAGTAAACGGCGCCGTTGCTCTTGTCCTGTTTGCAATAGCTTACAAAAAGTCGTAACAGTTCAGCCCACAGGCGCAGAGCGAAGTTCCCGCAGAGCATGTTTTCTACGTCGCCACGCTTTCGCTCTATAAAAACGCAACAGTGCTAAGCTCGAAAGTACCTCGCTAAGCGCTGGCGTTTTTATAAGGGCTTCTTAAGAAAATATGCTCTGTGGGAACTCCGTTCTGCGCCTGCGGGCTGAACTGTTACCAAAAAGTCCAAACTGGCATGAAAACAACCTTGTTATTTTCCGATAAGTTTGTTAGAATAATACTAACAGTATGTTGTCACGGAAAACGGGGTGGGATGTATATGGATGACAGGGTTTTTTTAAATTTCCAGCAGATGAAATATACTCTTTCAGTATTGGGAAAATGTACGGATGACTATATTTATATTTGGGATCTGAAGAGGGATTATTATGCGATTTCAGAAAGGGCAGTAAATGTCTTTCGGCTTACGGAGTCAGAGTTTTATAATACCGGACAGGTGCTTGGGCAGGTAGTGCATCCCGAAGATTTACCTATGCTTGTGGAGGATTTAACTGCAATTAGGGAAAAAGGGCAGCGGACTCATAATATGGAGTACAGATGGCTGGACTCCAATGGAGTGCCGGTATGGATAAGCTGCAGGGGCGAAGTGGTCTTAGGGGAAGACGGGGAGCCTCTTTATCTGATAGGCCGCATTTCCGAAATAGGAAAAAAGAACAAAATCGATAAGATAACCAGCCTCTACAATGAGAACATATTAAAGCAATATTATCAGGAAATTGTAGAGCAGCAGGATATCAGCGGCTATATGATGGTAATCGGAATTGACAACTTCAAAGAAATCAATGAAAAATACGGTCATGATTTTGGAGACAGGATTCTTGCAAACATGGCAGATATCATTAGGCAAAATCTCATTCACGGAGAATCGGTTTACCGTATGGAAGGGGATTGTGTGGTTATTTTCGATTATGGGAACGTACAGTCGGGAAGTGCAAAGGAATTATATAAACGCATCCGATCTTCCATTGACGAATCCATAGAAGAAAACGGTTACAAGATGTTCCATACTATTTCAGCAGGAGCAGTCTGCTTTGATTCCAGAGAAATGGAGTATAGCAAACTGATTGAGCAGGTGAATTTTGCTCTTCACAGCGCCAAGCTGAAAGGGAAAAATACATTTGTATTATATGACCAGAAGGCATATGAAAGCTACATACGCAGGCTGGATATTCAGGAATGCTTAAGAAGATCCATTGAAAATAATTTTAAAGGCTTTGAGCTTTATTATCAGCCTATTATGGACGTGGAGATGGATGTCATTCATGGAGCGGAAGCGCTGATTCGGTGGAACAGTGAAAAATACGGTTTTATGTCTCCGGTAGAATTTATCCCACTGTTAGAAGAAAGCTCTTTAATCATTCCTTTAGGAAGATGGATTATGGAAACTGCACTGCGGCAATGCCAGAAATGGCAGAATGAGATTTCAGACTTCCGTATGAACATAAATCTGTCCTTTGTACAGCTCCAAAAGAGCAATCTGCTTGCGGATGCGGAAGAGTGCATTAACCGCATCGGCATTGATGTAAATAATGTTGTTTTTGAAGTAACAGAAAGTGGGGAAATCGAAACAAGCCAGGCAACCCAGAATGTGCTAAAGGGCTTTAGAGACCGCTCCATTTCCCTTGCTATTGATGATTTCGGTACAGGTTATTCCAATTTACGGTACATAAAAGAAAGAATGTTCGATCTGATTAAGATAGACCGGATATTCATTCAGAATATTATGCGGAATGAACATGATTACATATTAGTAAAGCATGTAACAGAGCTGGCGCATAGCATGAATCTAATGGTCTGCTATGAAGGCGTGGAGACAGAGGAAGAGTTAGAAAGTGTAAAGAGGCTGCGTCCGGATTACATTCAAGGCTATTACTACGGCAAGCCTATGAATGCCGCTGCTTTTACAAAGCAGTTTTTTCAAGAGGGCGCCTGAGTGTATTTAAAAGAACAGGCATGTTTGTATAATGATAATAAAAAGGCACATCTGTTTATGCGGATGTTGCCTTTTTTTCATCGTAAAATGGAAAATTTTTACGAACTGTCACTTTTTTAGAAGCCTGTTCGTGTTAGTAGTAAAGGAGGTGTTATTACGAAGACGGAAGAGCTGGTAATCAGATACAGCAATATGCTATTTAAAATCTGTCTGGTTATTCTGGGAAATGAACAGGATGTGCAGGATGCCATTCAGGAAACATTTCTGCGTTATCTAAAGAATATGCCCAAATTTCAAAGTGAAGAACATGAAAAGGCATGGCTGATAAGGGTTGCAGTAAATGTATCGAAAGACATGCGCCGTTCACAGTTAAGACATCCGAAAGTATCCTTAGAGTTGTTGGAAGATTATTATGAAAGCCCTCAGGACGGAGAAATATTAGAGGAGCTTTTGGAACTTCCATATAAGCTGAAGGTGGTTATATATCTTCATTACATAGAAGGCTATCGGATAAAGGAGGTAGCTTCTATCCTGAATATTTCTGAGGATGCTGTGAAGAAAAGGCTTCAAAGGGGGAGAGAGGAACTGAGGCTGCTATGTGCAGGAAAGGAAATGCGTTATGGACGAACAGAGACTAAAAGAAGTTATGGAACGTGTACACATTAAAAGCGAAATGGAGGAAGAGATATTGAAAAATTTAATGAATGAAACAGAAGGACAGGCAACAAAGAAAAAAGCCAATAAGAGCGCAGGCTGGCAGAAAAAGGTGGCTGTAGCGGCAATTGCGGTGGTTTGTGCGGGTACAGTAGGATTTTCTGCAAATGCAATCAGAAATAACATGGTAAAGGCAAGAATGGAAGCAGTGCCCAAGCTTGAAATGGAAGAAATATTGAATGATATAGATTCAGCAGAAGTTGAGGCAGATACATATTCAAGGGAGCTGACTTCTGAGGAAATGAGCCGTGAGACTGCTCTGCGTTCCGAATATCTGAATGGAAGATTCCCAGAAAAAGAACTTATCAAGGTAAGAGAGGAAAGCGATATTGTGGATAAGGATACCCTTTGCTTTGCCGCAAAAACTTCTTATTTTAATATTCCAGACAGGGAGCTTACCGATGAAGAGATCCTGCAGATCATAGACTTTGGAGAGAAACGGGAGTATGCGCTGCGCCAAAGATATGAGGAAATGTATGCGGATGAAATTCAGGAACAAGAAGCCGCAGAGCAGGCTGCAAAAGAGGAGTTAGAGGCAAAAGGCGGCATTACAGAAGAGGAAGCTGTTATAAAAGCACAGGAATGGCTGATGAAGATGTTTGGAAAGACAACGGATGGGCTGGAGTGCAATCATTACCTGATGACAGATGAAGAGGGAAATGCTGGTGAAGATCCTGTTTATATGGTTTACTATGGTGTCATCCATGAAAATTATTATTTTACGATTAGTGCAGAGGATGGAAGTCTGGTGCGTGTTGATTGTGGAATTGGCGACAGTGGAATATTTGATGATGAAATGAAGGTATCAGATGTAGAAGCAAATATACCGGAGCTTTATCAGATTGCCGAGGGATATTTGAGGAACAATCTGGATATTTCAGATGAATTTAAAGCAGTTCATTATACTTATTTTGCAACGAACAGCGACACAATTTATAGTAATACGGTAGGCTTCTGTTTTGTAAAGGAAGATGGAAGCGCTTATTCAATGAACTATGTATGTACAGACAATTCCTTCTTAGGCTATGAGAAAATTGACAATTATGAGGAGCATTTAGCAGGGCGAAAAGAGCATGATGAGTGGCTGAGCAGTGATGTTTCTCTTGATTTAAAGGAAAGAATTGAAAAAGAAGTTCAATAAAAATTTGTGAATATAGGCAAAATAGATTGAAGAAAAAGCAAAATCCGGGCATCTATTCCCCAAGGGGAAAGGGTACCCGGATTTTAGCATTGATATGGAAAATTTTATGATTCAATATCCCGAATCAGATTTACCATTTCAATGCCGCTGAGCGCACAGTCGTAGCCCTTATTGCCTGCCTTTGTGCCGGCGCGTTCAATTGCCTGCTCGATATTGTCCGTTGTCAAAACCCCAAACATAACCGGAATATCCGATTGCAGGGAAACCGTTGCAATTCCTTTAGAAACCTCGCTGCATACATAGTCATAGTGGGAGGTTGAACCCCGGATGACAGCGCCAAGGCAGATGACTAAATCATATTTTCCGCTTTTTGCCATTTTGGAGGCAATCAGGGGGATTTCAAATGCGCCCGGCACCCATGCCACATCAATATCCTCATCCTTCACATCATGTCTTTTCAATCCGTCTAAAGCGCCGCCTAACAGCCTTGATACAATAAATTCATTGAATCTGGCGGCAACAATGCCTACCTTGATATCCCTTGATACTACATTTCCTTCGTAAACTCTCATGTGTTTTCCTTCTTTCTTTTTTATTTTTTAATAATCCAAAAGATGTCCCATCTTTCTTTGTTTTGTCTTTAAATAAAATTCATCATAAGGAGTTACATTCATCTGAATGGGAACCCGTTCTATGATTTCAATTCCGAAATCCGCAAGTCCTTCTATCTTTAAGGGGTTGTTGGTTAAAAGGCGAAGGGATTTTGCACCTAAATCCCTTAATATTTGGGAACCAATGTAATATTCCCGCAGGTCTTCCTTAAAACCAAGGGCAAGATTGGCTTCCACTGTATCCATGCCTTGATCCTGCAGGTGATATGCCCGCAGCTTGTTGATGAGTCCGATGCCTCTGCCTTCCTGTCTTAAGTAAAGCAGGATGCCCCTGCCTTCTTTTTCAATCTGGGTCATGGCAGCGGCAAACTGCTGGCCGCAGTCACAGCGGATGGAGCCAAATGCATCTCCCGTCAAGCATTCAGAGTGTACACGGCAGAGAAGGTTTTTGCCGTCCCCGATATCGCCCTTTACCAAGGCTACATGATGCTCGCCATTTAAATTGTTTACAAAACCATAGGCTCTGAATTCTCCATATTTGGTAGGCATTTTCGTATCGGTAATGCGGGTTATTAGCTTATCGTGCACCTTTCGGTACTGCTGCAGGGATTTAATGGTAATGAATTTCAGGTTAAATTTTTCTGCCAGCTTTATTAAATCCGAGGTGCGCATCATGGTGCCGTCTTCCTTCATGATTTCACAGCATAAGCCACATTCCTTTAGTCCTGCCAGTCGAAGCAGGTCTACAGTTCCTTCCGTATGTCCGTTTCGCTCTAGCACCCCGTTTTTCTTTGCCAGCAGGGGAAACATATGTCCCGGTCTTCTGAAATCCTCCGGCCGACTGCCATCCTCTACACATTTCATGGCAGTAATGGAACGTTCTGTAGCGGAAATGCCGGTGGTAGTATCCTTGTGGTCTATGGAAACCGTAAAGGCAGTTTCATGGTTATCGGTATTATCCGCTACCATCTGAGGAATCTGCAGCTTTTTGATGTATTCCTCTGACATGGGCATACAAATCAGCCCTTTTCCATGAGTAGCCATAAAGTTGACGTTTTCTGTAGTGGCAAATTCTGCAGCACAGATGAAATCCCCTTCATTTTCCCGATCCTCATCATCTGTCATAAGAATGATTTTTCCCTGCCGCAAGTCTTCTAAGGCTTCGTCAACAGTATTGAATGTAAACATAGTAAAACTCCTTTCTATTTTGCAATTTTTTTATGATTGGCTTTGTTTTGGCAGTTCAGTAGCCGTATTTTGCTAAAAACTCCTTCGTAATGCCCTGACTGTTTCTGGTAGGCTCTTGCGGAATGCCTTCTGGCTCTATAGGGGGAACTGTCAGGAAACGTTCAATATATTTTCCCACCATATCATTTTCCAGATTTACGGTATCTCCAATCCCTTTTGTGCCTAAAATGGTTGCCTTTATGGTATGTGGGATAATGGAAACGGAAAAGGTGCTTTTTGTGACTTTTGCAACAGTCAGACTGATACCGTCAATGGCAATGGAGCCCTTTTCCACAATATAGCGCAAAAGCTTTTCCGAGGCTTTTATAGAGTACCAGACTGCATTATCATCTTTTTTTATGCTTTCAATTGTCCCTGTGCCGTCAATATGTCCTGATACGATATGCCCGCCAAATCTGCCATTTGCTGCCATGGCTCGTTCCAAATTCACAGGGCTGTTTCTGGTAAGCATCCCCAAGGAGCTTCGGGATAAGGTTTCACTCATCACGTCAGCGGTAAAGGAATTGGAGGATAATGTGGTAACAGTAAGGCATACGCCGTTTACCGCAACACTGTCCCCGATTTTCAAATCATCAAATATAAGCTTCCCGCCAATATGAAGAATGGAGGATTTGCTTCCCTTGTCAATCTTTAAAATGTTTCCTACTTCTTCAATAATTCCGGTGAACATCTTTTTTTACCTCCCATTCTATCAGGATATCCGAATCTAATAGGGTTATATGCCCATTTTCCAAAAAAAAGGCATCTTTGGGAAAAGCCACACCCTGCCCGCCTATTGGAGTTTTTGCCGTCTCGCCGCCAAACAGCTTAGGGGCGATATAGGCCTGTACCTTATTGACGATGCCTGACTGCAGGGCACTGTAATTTAAAGCAGAGCCGCCTTCTAATAAAATGCTGTCGATGCCTTTTTCCCCAAGGCTTTTCATAAGCGCTGTTAAATCAATATGCTTGTTTTGCATGGGAATCCGTAAAATTTCACAGCCTTTTTCCTTATAGGCGGCAAGCCTTTCTTCGTCCTCACAGGAAGTAGCAATGCAGGTAAATATTTCTTTTGCGGTGCTTACGATTTTGGAAGTAAGCGGCGTTCTTAAATGAGTGTCACAAATAATCCGCAAGGGATTGCGCCCGTTTGGAATCCGGCAGTTTAACATGGGGTCATCGGCTATGACGGTACCAACTCCCACCATAATGCCGGCATAGCGGTGGCGGGAATGTTGGACATGTTCCCTTGCCTTTTCTCCGGTAATCCATTTGCTTTCCCCTGTATAAGCGGCAATCTTGCCGTCTGCAGTCATGGCATATTTCATGACTACGTAGGGGGTTTTTGTGCGGATATAATGGAAAAAGACTTCATTTATGGCATCACACTCCGCCTTTAACACATTGGGTATGACCTGAATGCCGTGGGCCTCTAGCTGCCTGATTCCTTTTCCGGCAACAAGGGGATTTGGGTCAGTGGAACCAATAATGACAGTGGAAATTTTATTTTCTATAATTGCTTCTGTACAGGGCGGTGTCTTTCCATAATGGCAGCATGGCTCTAAGGTTACATAGAGAGCAGCGCCTTTTGGACTTTCTAAGCAGGAAGCAAGGGCATTGCGTTCTGCATGAAGCTGTCCGTATTTTTCGTGATAGCCTTTTCCGATGATTCGTCCATCTTTTACAATGACGGCGCCTACCATGGGGTTTGGGTTGGTATAGCCCATGCCTTTTATGGCTTCTTTTAGGGCAAGGCGCATGTATTCTTCATGGTTCATTAAATTGCTCCTTTTCACTGAATCTGTATCCAATGCAATCCTCTTGCAAGGGTAATTTCATAGCTTTGAATGCCGGCATTATATTCATCCTCTGTTATTTCATTGCCATT
>JAMPFB010000064.1 GCA_023664735.1 Robinsoniella sp.
TCAGCTGGATAGAGCGTTTGGCTACGGACCAAAAGGTCGGGGGTTCGAATCCTCTTGCCCACGTTTCTTCATATTTTATTTCCTAATTTACAAATGGTAATAAGATAAAAAAGGCTGTCTTTAGGGGCGGTCTTTTTATTGTGGTTTTTAGAAGGGGATTGGGATGAGTGGACATAGAAAACGGTTTGTCACATAGGCAGCCTTCAGGTATCGAAAAGCCTTTTTATTCTTTACGCATTATGCAGGCAGTCGCCACTAATGGGATTCCGGTGCCGCACAAATCCTCCAGTATGGTTTCCCCAAGGATTACGGGAGCCTCCACAGCAATCTCCTTAATCTGCTCCATAGCAGGAAGCAGCTTTTCTCTTGGAAGCTCCCCCTTCGACTTTACCGCTGCCACCTTCCGGTTCCCATGCAATACTTTTACAGTAGTGGTTAATGCTCTGGTGGGAGCTGTCACTTCTTTTTCGGCATATTCCTTTCCGTTTTTACATTGGTTGCCAGAAACAGAAAGGAGCATGCCCTGCTCTGTCTCCACTAGGATTTTGCATCCTCTGGGACATTTTATGCAGGTTAATTCTTTCTTCTCTATCACGTCTTTTCCTCCAAAATATATCTTGCTGCATTTTCTCCTGCTTGTTTTGCTTCCTGTGACACATGGTCTACCAAATCATGTACATGAACCACATTGCCACAAGCAAAGACACCCGGCAGAGTTGTTTCCATATTCCGGCTTACCACAGGTCCTTTTGTTTTTTCATCCATAGAAACCTTTAAATTTTTTGTTAATTCATTTTCCGGAATCAAGCCTACGGACAACAAAAGAGTATCACAGGAAATAAATTCCTCCGTACCGGGAACCGGCTCTAAATCTTCATCCACCTTTGACAAGGTGACTCCTTCTATTCTTTCTTTTCCATGAATATAGGTAACCGTATGGCTTAGCTTCAAAGGAATCCCGAAGTCCTCTAAGCATTGCACGATGTTTCTTTGAAGTCCTCCTGACTTTGGCATGATTTCCGCCACGCATTTTACATCTGCCCCTTCTAAAGTCAGCCTTCTTGCCATAATTAAGCCTATATCTCCGGAGCCTAAGATAACGATTTCCTTTCCGGGCATGATTCCATCTACATTTACAAAGTATTGCGCCGTTCCTGCCGAATAAATTCCTGCCGGGCGGTAACCCGGAATATTAAGCGCACCTCTTGGACGCTCCCTGCAGCCCATTGCTAATACGATAGCTTTTGCCTGAATGGTAATAAGCCCCGCCCCTTTTTCCATGACTGTTATTCGTTTGCTCCTTGTAATATCAATTACCATTGCGGACACTTTATATTCTATCTCTTTTTCCCGAATTTTATCAATGTAACGGGCAGCATACTCCGGTCCTGTAAGCTCCTCACCAAAGGTATGAAGCCCAAAGCCTGTATGAATACACTGATTTAAAATGCCGCCTAATTCATTTTCCCTTTCCAGAATCAATATGCTCAAAACTCCCGCTTCTCTTGCAGCATCAGCCGCCGCTAATCCAGCAGGGCCTCCACCTATTATGACCAAATCATATTGAAGCATATGCAACCTCCTGCTTTTTCTATTTGTAACAATTCAGCCACAGGTACAGAGGAAGAGCCCCGCAGAGCATGTTTTCTTAAGGAGCCCTTATAAAAATGCCAGCGCTTAGCGAGATATTTTCGAGCTTAGCGCTGCTGCGTTTTTATAGAGCGAGAGCGGGCGACGTAGAAAACATGCTCTGTGGGATCCTTCCTCTGTACCTGCGGCTGAACTGTTTCATCTGTTTCATCTGCTTTCATCTGTAAGCAATCTTGAATCTCCTCCCGTTTTTGTAATTTGGAGCTTGCTTATATTCCGTTCTCTTTCCAATATTTCTACTAATCTCGGCGTACAGAAGCCGCCCTGACATCTGCCCATTCCCGTTCGCACTCTTCGTTTTAAGCCGTCCAGACTTTTTGCTCCCAAGGGTCTGTGGATAGCCTCTAGAATCTCCCCTTCGGTAATCATCTCGCAGCGGCAGACCATATTGTCATAGGCAGGCTTTTCTTTTACAATTGCTTCTTTTTCTGCAGGGGGAAGGGCTGCAAAGGCTGTAATTCCTTTTCTTTCCTCCTGAAAGCTTTCTTTTTTCCGATAAGCATTTTTTTCCGCCACCATTTTTGCAAGAGCCAGACCTATTGCCGGCGCTGCGGAAAGACCGGGGGATTCTATCCCTACCGCATCAAAAAAGCAAGGGGCATCCTCTGCTTCTCCTATAATAAAGTCACCGTTTCTTTCATGAGCCCTTAAGCCTGCAAAGGAAGTAATCACCATCCCGGTATTCAAAGTGGGAACCGTTTGCCTTGTATCCGTCAGAACCTTTTTCAAGCCTTCCCTTGAGGTTGCAGTTTCTTCTTTGTCTAAAATGCTTTCCGCCGTTGGCCCTAACAAAATATTTCCATGTACCGTCCTTGTAACCAAAACTCCTTTTCCCATTTTTCCCGGAACTCTAAATAAGGTAGAGGAAACCGATGTGCCTTCACTCTTATCTAAAAGACAGTATTCACCTTTTATCGGCGTAATCTGATAGTTTTTATTGCTCACCATGTTATGAAGCTTGTCACTATAAAGCCCTGCGCAGTTTATAATATTTTTTCCCAGATAGCTTTCTAGCTTACCGGAATTTGCCGGACTGCTTACTTTAACTTCGTATCCCTCGCCGCTTTTTTGAATATGGGTCGCTTCTTTTTCAAATAAAAATTCTGCTCCGTTCACATTGGCATTTTCAGCAAGCGCTATAGTCAAAAGGAAGGGGCATACAAGAGCTGCTGTAGGTGCATACAATGCTGCCACTACTTCTTTTGACAGAGCAGGTTCTTTCATTTGAATCTGTTCTTTTTCTAAAATAATCAGATTCTTTACTCCGTTTTCTTCTCCCTGTCCCTTTAATCTCACCAGCATTTCCTTTTCTTCCTGCGAAAATGCCAGCACCATGGCGCCATTTTGCTCGTAAGGCACATCTAACTTCCTGCAAAGCTCCTTCATCATCTGGCTGCCCTGCACATTATATTTTGCTTTCATGCTTTCAGGCTTTGCATCAAAGCCGGCATGAACCAGACCGCTGTTTGCCTTAGAGGTTCCCATGCACACATCCTCTCCTTTTTCCAATACAAGGATGCTGCACTGATATCTGGATAATTCTCTAGCAACGGCAGCGCCAATGACTCCGGCGCCAATGATGATTGCATCGTACATGAATTTCACCTCTTACTTTTTATGAAATATTATAACAGACTATTATTCACTTTCCAATATCAATAATTTGTTTAGGAGATACTTTAGGAGATACTGTAAAATCTTTGAAGTATAAAAAGAGCATCAGCACACTCCAAATCCATGCTGATGCCCATTCTATCATTTTTTACTCAAACAGTGAGGTAGATAAATATCTTTCTCCTGTATCCGGCAATAATACCACAATATTTTTTCCTTTATTTTCCGGTCTCTTTGCAAGCAGGGTTGCTGCATGAAGGGCAGCGCCGGATGATATGCCCACTAAAAGCCCTTCTGATTTTGCTACTGCCTTGGATGCTGCAAAGGCATCTTCATTTTCAATCTGCAATATTTCATCTACGATATCTAAATTCATGACTCCCGGAACGAAACCGGCTCCAATTCCCTGAATCTTATGGGGACCCGGATTTCCTCCTGATAAGACTGGAGAGCCTGCAGGCTCTACCGCTACAATCTTCACATCGGGATTTTTCGCCTTTAATACTTCGCCTGTTCCGGTAACCGTACCACCTGTTCCCACGCCTGCTACAAAAATATCCACTTTCCCCTCGGTGTCTGCCCATATTTCCTCTGCTGTAGTAGCTCTGTGGATTGCAGGGTTTGCTTTATTTTCAAATTGCTGTAGAATAACAGCATTTCCATATTCCTCTACCAGCGCCTGCGCTTTTGCAATAGCGCCCTTCATTCCTTCCGCACCGGGGGTCAACACTACCTCTGCACCAAGAGCGGATACAATCCTTCTCCGCTCAATGCTCATAGTATCCGGCATAGTCAGCACTAACCTCAATCCCTTAGATGCTGCTACAAAGGCAAGACCAATTCCAGTATTACCACTGGTAGGCTCAATGAGTACGGTATCCTGATTAATCTTCCCCTCCTTGATGCCCTGTTCGATCATGGCATTGGCAACTCTGTCCTTTACGCTGCCAAGAGGATTGAAATATTCAAGCTTCGCAATGATATTTGCCTCCAGTCCGTTCTTCTTTTCATAATTGCTCAGCTCTAAGAGCGGGGTGTTTCCAATCAGTTCCGTCAATTTCTTTGCTATTTTAGACATATCCTATTCCTCTTTTCTTTCTTATTGCTTTTTCATTTTTAATTATATATTTCGTTATATATCATGTATAACATTTTCATTTTTACAAAGTTCTTCCACTTGTCGCTACCTTTATTCTCCCACTACCTTAAATGCCTCTTCCAAATCCTGAATAATATCATCAATATTTTCCGTACCAATAGATAAACGGATGGTATTTGGCTTAATTCCCTGTTCTAACAGTTCTGCTTCGTTTAACTGTGAATGAGTGGTAGATGCCGGATGAATCACTAAGGACTTTACATCTGCTACATTGGCAAGTAAGGAAAACAGCTCTAAGTTATCAATAAAGTCCTTTGCTTTTTTTGCATCTCCCTTAATTTCAAAGGTAAAAATGGAGCCGCCTCCATTTGGAAAATACTTTTGGTATAATGCCTTCTGGCTTTCATCCTTTGTAACAGAGGGATGATGCACTTCTTCTACCTGTGGATGATTGTTTAAATATTCCACTACTTTCAGGGCATTTTCCACATGCCGCTCCACCCGGAGAGATAATGTCTCTAAGCCCTGCAGGAAGAAAAACGCATGGAATGGTGACAAGGTAGCTCCTGTGTCCCTTAATAAAATCGCACGAATCTTTGTAACGAATGCTGCAGCTCCCACGGCTTTTGTAAAGCTTACTCCATGATAGCTTGGGTTTGGCTCCGTCAAAGAAGGAAACTTCCCGCTTGCCTCCCAGTCAAACTTTCCGCTATCAACAATGACACCTCCTATGGTAGTGCCGTGTCCCCCTATAAATTTGGTAGCAGAATGCACTACGATATCCGCACCATATTCAATCGGTCTTACAAGGTAAGGAGTTGCAAAGGTATTGTCAATGACAAGGGGGATATTATGTTTATGGGCAATTTTTGCAAGAGTTTCAATATCTACCACTTCGGAACGGGGATTTCCTAATGTTTCAATAAACACCGCTTTGGTATTTTCCAAAATGGCATTTTCCACTTCTTCATAATTGAAAGGATCCACGAAGGTTGTTGTAATTCCATATTCAGGAAGCGTATGTGCCAATAAATTATAGGTGCCGCCATAAATATTTTTTGCGGACACAATATGTTCTCCTGCCTTGGCAAGATTCTGGAAGGTATAGGAAATTGCTGCTGCACCGGAAGCTACTGCCAAAGCTGCCACGCCGCCTTCCAAAGCTGCGATTCTCTGTTCAAATACGTCCTCCGTCGGATTGGTAAGTCTACCATATATATTTCCCGCATCCGTAAGGTCAAAACGTGCCGCCGCATGGTCGGAATTGCGAAATACATAAGAAGATGTCTGATAAATGGGAACCGCCCTTGCATCCGTTACCGGGTCCGGTTTTTCCTGTCCTACATGCAATTGTAATGTTTCAAATTTTAACTTTCTGTTTTCTCTTGTAATTTTTTCACTCATAATTCATTCTCCTATCTGGCTGACCGCCTCTGTTCTCTATTTTTTATTTTTTTACTTCGTCATTGTGCTCTATGTATTTTCTATTGACAAAGGCAACACATTCGATGCTCTCTTTTTATATATTCTGCTTTTACAATTCTTACTGTTTCCTGCTTCACTGTGGTTACCACCTTTCCTTGTTTTCATACTTGTTTTGTATGAATTAAGTCTATGTTGGCATTATAGCCCTTAATTCATACCATGTCAATAGGATTTATAAACTTTTTTTTGCAAACTTGTAACAGTTCAGCCCACAGGCACAGAGCGGGGTTCCCACAGAGCATGTTTTCTAAAGGAGCCCTTATAAAAACGCCAGCGCTTAGCGAGGTATTTTCGAGCTTAGCACTGTTGCGTTTTTATAGAGCGAAAGCGTGGCGACGTAGAAAACATGCTCTGTGGGAACCCCGCTCTGTGTCTGTGGGCTGAACTGTTACAAACTACCTTAAAAAAACAGAATTTCCCATATACAATTTTCCAGAAATTTGTTATAATTTTACTATCTTTATTTTTAAGAAAGGACATGATTATGAGTAAAAAGAGAGTTGTAGTATCTTTAGGACATGAAGCATTAGGCTATACCACTTTAGAACAATTGGACGCCGTTCAACATACAGCAAAAGCGCTTGCCGATTTGGTGGAGGCGGATTACCAGCTTACTATTACCCATTCCAACGGGCCGCAGGTAAGCATGATACATAAAGCCATGACGGAGCTGCGCCGTATTTATATCGACTATACTCCAGCGCCTATGTGCGTATGTTCCGCCATGAGCCAAGGATATGTAGGATACGATATTCAAAATTCCCTTCGTGCCGAACTGCTTAGCCGGGGCATTTCCAAGTCTGTCAGCACCATATTGACACAGGTTACTGTAGATCCTTATGACGAAGCATTTTATGAGCCAAAGAAAGTCATCGGACGTTATATGAGCAAGGAAGATGCGGACCTTGAAGTCAAAAAAGGCAATTACGTAGTAGAAGAACCGGGGAAAGGCTACCGGAGAGCCATAGCTGCTCCAAAGCCTATTGATATTGTGGAAATTGATGCTATCAAGGCACTTGCCGATGCAGATCAGGTTGTTATCGCCTGCGGTGGCGGCGGTATTCCGGTCATTGAACAAAAGCATGCTTTAAAGGGCGCTTCCGCAGTAATTGAAAAGGACTCCATTGCCGGAAAGCTTGCTTCTGACTTACAGGCAGATGAACTGATTATTTTAACCAGTGTAGAGCAGGTCTACAAAAATTATGGCAGGGAGAACATGGAACCGATTTCTTCCATGACTGCTTCTCAGGCAAAGGAATACATAAAAGAAGGACATTTTGGAGAGGGCAATATGCTTCCTAAGATTGAAGCTGCCATCGCATATTTAGAAAAGGTTCCCACAGGCACCGTGCGAATTACTTCATTGAAAAAGGCAAACGATGCGGTAAGAGGGAAAACAGGAACTGTAATTACTGCGTAAATAAAAGGAGAGCCGTTTTACGATTTTTCAAATCGTAAAACGGCTCGAATTAGGTTTAAAACGAACTTATCATAATTCCATCCAGCCTGCAGCCGCAAGCATCGCCCCCAATAAAATAAAGAAATCCGATAGGTTAAATACTACCTTAGAAAGTCCCGGAAGATGTTTAAGCCGAAAGCCAAAATAATCCACCACATATTCCCGCTTCATCCGGTCATAAGTATTGCTAAAGGCTCCTCCCAACAACAGGCTTAACCCAGCCTTTAAAAGACCATTTCCTTTTTGAAAAAAGGATAGCAAAAACAGCAGCAGGCAAAATATAGTCAAAAGTACGGAAACGGCTGCCATCAGCTTTCTTTTCTTCTCTCCCAGATTCAAAAAGGCGCCTTTATTATGGTATTTTGTCAGGTAGAGCTTTCCTCCACATATATCTTTTTTCTCTTTTTCTTTTCCCCATGCTTCTGTCATATTCTTAATAAACCATTCACATAAGAAAAGGCTTCCAATCAAAATTACGTATATCAAAATGTTTCTCCTTTTCACTGCCATCTTTCACAAGAGTCATATTTTTAAAATAATTATTTCTTTCTAACCATAAATTCTTTTATTGGAAATGTCAACTCATTTTTCCCCACGGAAATCAATTTTTAGCCAGCCGCTCTCTTTCCATAGGCGCCAGAACGGGTCTTGGACAGAAATGTTTCTTTAAGGAGCCCTTATAAAAACGCCAGCGCTTAGCGAGGTATTTTCGAGCTTAGCACTGCTGCGTTTTTATAGAGCGAAAGCGTGGCGACGAAGAAACATTTCTGTCCAAGACCCGTTCTGGCGCCTGTGGAAAGAGAGCGGCTGGCTAAAAATTGATTTCCGTGATTTTCCCATATATTAAAAGCTCTGTACAGCTAGCCACTACACATTGGTTATGATCTTGCCAAGGCCTCAAAGACTCCTGACAGGCTTAATCTTCCAAACCCCCAATCTTCATTAGGATATTCCAGATTACCGTCTCTAATTGCTCCCCGTATAAAATAATTTTTTGCAGTAGGTGTATTGACAATCGTATCATGCTCTTCCACGATGGCCCATTGATAGAAATCCGCCATGGCTCCTGCCATTATAGCCGCTGAAAAGCTGGAACCGGTATCAGAGCCAAGGACCGTAGATATATTAACCCCCGGTGCTGCCAAATCCGGCTTCAGGCTTCCTCTTCTTCCAAATCCCCTGCCGCTTTTATAATAGAAACTGTTATTTTCACTATTGTAGCTGGTAACAGTCATTGTATTTTCCGCATAAGCTGGTGCCGTTATCGTGGCATTTGGATTGGATTGCAGGAAATACGTATCACTTCTAAGGAAGGGACATATAGGAAGCCACATATTAAACATACTATTGCCATTTTCTCCTCTTGAATAGACCCGAATGGTCCAGATTCCGGATATGGGCTTTACAAACCGCATAGCAACCAATTCTTCCCCGGAGCTTTGCTCCACCAGAACATACTCCACCTGTACCCGGCTATCACTATAGATAAAATTAAACATTAGGGACTGGTTTGCCGTATAAATTGCTTCTCTTGTTTCTTCCCCACTGGGACTTCTTATAGATACCGTAAACAGATTTGGAATATCCCCCCATAGCTCCAAGGTAAAGCCTTCTTCATTTTCTCCGACCCGGATTTCCACATCACTCCAATCCTGCCCACTTCTAACTGAAACAATGCCTTCATAGTGACTTGCCGCATTTCCTTCATTTCCACCGCAAACTACCACGCCTCTGCTTCTTCTGTTTGCCAGACGATTTAAATAGGAAGATAAAATGGAATTTCCCATATGATCCCCGGAATTAGTACCGATTCCCAAACAAATAATAACGGGTCTGTTAAATATCCTTGCAAAATTATCCAGATACTTTAATCCGCATAAAATATCTGTTTCCTGAAAACAAACAGCCTCTTCCGGAATTTTATAATACTCCCTTAAATAAGGCTTTGCTTCCTTACATTTTACCATGACAATCTGGGCATCCGGTGCAGCTCCCCGAAAGGTTGCTCCTCCACCTAGAATGCTTCCTGCTGCCACACTTGCCATTTTAGTTCCATGCCCGATAAAATCATTGGAAGGGACTATTTCTCTGGGATTTTCGCTGGAAAGTGCCTCATTAATCATCTCATTGGTATATTCACTGCCATATTCAAATCCCTCCGGTGGCGTCCCCGTCTGTATGGTCTGATCCCATATTGCCAATATGCGGCTGCTTCCATCGCTTCTCCTAAACACATCCATATCATATCGGATTCCCGTATCAATAAAACCAATAATGACTCCTCTGCCCGTTAAATTCAACGGGGCATTATTGGTCTGAATAATCCCTGAATCAATCAGGGGGTCCGGATTAAATGCCTGAGAGGTGTTATTCATATCCTCTCTCTGCATGGGCACAATTCTTCCCTCCTCCATAATGCCGTAACATTTAGGAATAAAATTATACCGCAGGACACCAATATTCAAGGTATTTATATTTTCTCCATTTATATAAGATATTTGCAAATCTTCTTCCAATGTGGTCTGACAATATTCAAGTCCTGTTCTAAATGTATTTCTAGGAATCTGAAAATCCGTAATTAAATCAACATAGTCATTTGATAAGATTTTTTCCTTACAAGTCATAGCTTATAATTTCCCAATTGTTTTTCTATTTATTATATGCTAAAGGCGTTCTTTTGCTTTTCATAAAAAATCGTCCCTGCTGCCGCAGGAACGATTTTTCTTTTCCTATTTTTGTTACTTTTTAATTTTCACAGTCTTTGCCTGCCCTTTGCCCTTTAACAACGTCTTATATTCAGACAATTTTTTCTTTGGCACCTTAATGGTTGCCTTTTTATGAATATTCTTAAAGGCTTTGCTGCCAACATTATTTAATACTGTTGACTTAATTGTAATCTTTTTCAATTTCTTACAATTGTAAAATGCCTTTGAACCGATAGACGTTACCTTCTTGCCAATGGTTACGCTAGTCAGCGATTTACAATTATAAAAGGCGCTTGAGCCGATAAGAGTAACATTACTACCAATAGTTACTTTTTTCAATGCTGTACAATTATAAAATGCCTTTGAGCCTATTTCCGTAATGGAAGAGGGGATGGAAACACTCTTGAGCTTTTTATTATTTTTGAAGGCATTAGGTGCTATCTTCGTTACACGATATTCTACGCCGGAGATGAGAACCGTGGAAGGAATTTTAATTGTGGTATTGGATGTGGAAGCTGTACCATTATAAGTTACCTCTCCATCCTTATCCGCTTTCTTAGTAACGGTTACTAATGCACCTGTATTCTGGTCGGTATAAGAACTGCCTGCGGATATATCAGGCCATTTTACTGTAATACTTCCCTTGGCAGAAACAGTCTTTCCATCTGACTTCGTTGCTGTAACCTGAATATTTACGGCCTTTTGTTTATTTTCTGCACTGACAGCCTTTACCAGACCATTTTGATTTATCGTTAATAATGCCGGATTATCTGTTTCATACACAAGCTTATTATTCGTATACTTTGCCAGTTCCGCTGCAGAAGTCACTGTTGCCGTCTGGTTCAGGCAGTTTGTAATCTTAGTCTCAATCTGTGCTGTCTGCCCCGGATTCAGGGTTCTCTTTTCGCTTGGCACTACAAGCTGAATGTTTCTTAAATCCGCTCCAACCACATAGGTATATGTCTGCGCATACTTTTCAGCATTGCTGGAACCTGCCGGATGGGAAGCCGGATAAACAGTTATATGAGCTGTTCCAATACCTGCAGGAATCAGATAAAAACATTTTGACTGCTGATTATTCTTATTATTTTCCCGAACCTCTGTCGTAATCGTACCCGGTGTAGCGCCTGTTGCCTTGGCAGTTGCATCAGAAGCAGTCTTGCCAGGATACATGACCGCCGGATTATCTGAAACTACAGTCACATTCCAGTCCTTGATATTATTGCTTTCAATCTCCTTATCCAAATATTGGAAATCATAATATAACCTTGGCTTTTCATTTCTGCTGTCTACCTGAAGATTGGTTACAGAATCCGGTTTCAATTCATCATCAAGACCAGATTTATTATCATATTTCTGATACAAATCTGCTTTATACCATGCTTTTACTACTTCCACCGTATACTGCGTCGTAAATTCTGATTTAATACAATCCCCTATAGCATAAGAATTATCTAATGGAAACTGCACCTGACAGCACACATATAACGGATAGTTGCCTTCTTTTATTCCGGTTACCTGAAAAACATCTACTTCCTTGTTGTTCGTATCCTTGTCTTTTTTCACGTGGGATGACTGTTGGAAATTATCCGACATAGTGCCTTCGCTATTCTGATATTTACCGCCAATCAATGTGGTATTATTAGCGTAACTGTTTATATAGTACCCTTCCACATCCCCACTTACAGCCATATAAATCTTCTCTCTGTCTGTTTCTGGTACTGGATTTTGGGAATCACCTGCAACGATATACCGGAAAGCTTTTAATTCTAATTCCGGAGTATTTTTATCCGCATTTACCATATGCACATAATATGGAAAATCCATGGTTTCATCAATTCCAATCTTAATGGATTCCTTTACCGGTTTTACTGTAATGCTTACCCGTTTGTTTGTAGTATCCCCACTGATTGCCGACTTTGAATTAAATACTTTCGGATCCATTACGGTTGTGCTATATAAGGTAACCTTTTCAAGCTTGGGACATCCTGACAGTACATCCATACCAATATACTTTACGTCTGTTCCAAAGGTTGCACTTTCTAATAATTCACAACCTTTGCACACGTTATTGGAAACTATCTCTATTGGTGACTTTGAAATATCAAACTCAATGATAGCTGACTGTGAAAATGCCTCTGCACCAATTGTAGTAAGGGAAGAAGCATTAGAAAAGTCAAATGCTATCCTGACAGAAGAATCCATCTTCTTCACATTACCTTCCTGCTTAATTTCAGCACATTGATAGAAGGAATTATTTCCTATGCTTACAAGCTTGGGACCAAATTTCACGTTCTTAATGCCCGGACAGTTTTGAAAAGCATGATTCCCTATTTTCTCAATAAAATCCAAATTGGTTCCTGTTAAATCCAATGCACTGCAATAGCCAAAGGAATTTTGTCCAATTTCTTTTACCATTTGGAAATCCACTGTCTTAAGAGCAGTATCATCTACAAAACAATGATTTGGCACATTTGTCATGGCTGGTGACAGCTTTACCTCAGCCAGCTCCGTATTGCCTCTGAACGCATGCTGTCCTACTGACGTCAACTGCATATTAGCAGACAAATCCAAATACGCATAGCTTGCAGTAGCAAATGCATATTCTCCAATAGTCATCAAAGAAGCTGGCAGTGTCATTGGAGCTGCTTTCGTGCTGTTTATCGTGCACCCCCTGAAACAGTTTTTTCCAATACTTTTAATAGAATTGTTATTAGCTAAATGAATGTCCCTTAAGCCCGTACAGTCTGCAAAACATATTTCACCCAAGCCGGACAGATTGGTATTTACAAGGAAATCCAGATTCGTTATATTTTCACATGCTTCAAATGCGCCTTTTGGAAGCACACCTGTCCATCCTGTTGGAATTACCACATCACTAATGGCTGTTCCTGCAAATGTACCTTCTCCTATGCCAACGCCTGAACTGCCGCCTGACACATAATCGGGAATATACGCAAGCCCTGTTGTCTTATGGCTTGGTGTTGCCAACGTAGTAAATCCAATATCCAGACAAAACGCACCGGAATTGATAAATAATGTCGATAAACTTTCCGGTAAAATCAAGCGCTCTAATAATACTAAGTTCTTAGCTATCTCACGTTGATTAGCCGGCACACTTGCATCCGTATCCGCCTGTGCAAATGCCCATCCGCCAATTTCCTCCAATGCCGTACAACCGGATAAATCCAACTCGCTTATCTGGCATCCAAAGAAGGAACGGGCACCAATCGTCTTCAAGGAAGGACTGACTATCTTGTTTGGAACCGTTCCTATAGTCAGCGAAGTCACTCCTGCATTATAAAAGGTTCTATCCGGAATGCTTGTTATAATAGCAGGCAATTCTACTGTTGTAAGATTCAGGCATTCTTCAAAAATACCTTTTTCCAGCTCTAATGTTGCATTTTTGGTCTGAACCTTTATCTGAGTCATACTATAGCACTGCTTAAACGCATTTGCTCCTATAACAGAAATAGAAGCAGGCAGCATATTCGTTTCATCATTACCAATCTGCTCAAGGGCAATGCACATGCTGAATGCACCTTCACCGATTTCAAAGGTTTCTTTTGCTGCAGAATAGTCCGGCAACACAACCCTCACCAGAGACACATTTCCTGCCAGAGCCTGTGCTCCCATGCTCCGTTTACTTCCCTGCTTTACCGCTGCCGAATCATAACTCCATTGGAAATCTGTTAAAGCAGCTTCATTTGTTTCGCCCGCAGATGCTCCTACCTTTTTTGCATCCTGAACAATGTAAAATGCTTTTTCTCCCACTGTCTGGACACAGGCAGGCAAAACAACACTCTTTAAAGCAGCACATTGTTCAAATGCTGATTTTTCTATCGCATTTAATACTGTACAATTTTGCAGAAAATCTGTATTTTCAAGTGCAACTGAATAGAAAGCCTCTTCACCTATAGTCGTTAAATTCACCTGATTGCCGTCATTACCGATTGTTAATTCAGCTAAACTTTTGCAGTCCTTAAAAGCACTGTTTGGAATCATCTCCCATGATGCTGGAATCCTTACACTGGTAATGCTCTGACATTCTAAGAAAATACCACTGCTCTTATCCGTCACAGATACATACTCCGGTATGATTATTTTCCCTTCCTGTAGTCCAGACTTACTTCCCAATGTCTTAAGAGGGGTATTTGAAAAAGCAGTTTCACTGAAAAGAAGCTTATTTCCATCAGAATTTGAAATACTGTCCGGCAAAGTAATGCTCTCTAACTGGGAAGCCAAAAAAGCGGATTCACCAAGCGTTCCAAGCCTTGTACAGTTTGATAAATCAATGCTGAAAATCTTGGAATTGGAAAATGCACTGGTGCCGATTTTCTCTAAGCTTGCATTTGTACCATTAATCACAACCGTCATACCCTGTTCTGCACCTGAATTGAAAAATGCGGAAACCGGGATATTCACGATACCCGAACCAATAATTACCTCCTGCAGACTGCCGCAATTGGCAAAAATATAAGTAGCATGCTGAATGGCATTTGCCTCTACTGTATCGGGAATGATGACACGTACAAGGCTGGTACATTTTTCAAATGCGTTGGTACCCACTACAACCAGCTGTGAGGGTAAGGCATCCTCCGTATTTCCAGTTGTAATCTTAACAAGATCTGCACAATTATAAAATGCCTGTGCCCCTATATTGACAATTGTTTCAGGAAATGTTATAGCCGTCATGGAGCAGTTGCTAAACTCTTCCGCTGGAATATTCGTCACTCCTGTACATGTCTTCAGATTAAAAGCTGTTGCCTTCTTGGCATATCCGATGCCATTTATATTTTTAATAGTAGAAGCCTTATCATAAAGCGAAAGGTCGATTTCTCCCGTATAAGTTTCCAAATCAGATACCGTCATGGAAGCATACTGACTTTCATCTCCCAGTATGCAGAAAGCAAGTCCCTTTAAAAGTGCCGTGTCGGAAATAATCTCGCTGGCTGCACTGCCTCCCTGCACTTCCTTCACGTTCCCCTGAGCAATATCATCCACCTCTTCTGACTGAATCTGCCCGGCGCCTTCCTCTTCAAAAGAACTTCCTTCCTTGTCCCCTTGTATGTCTGTTTCATCTCCTGAAGGAACATTTTCATTTATCTTAGCAATTCCATCTGTTTCATTTTCTGAGACAGAGGTATTTCCATTTTCTTCGGACAGAGATTTATTTTCTTCATCCTCTGCCATATTCTCCGAGTCCTGCCCTGCGCCTGCCTCCGGCATAACTGCCCCATCACTCTCATCTGCAGCCACAGACAGCTCTGCTTCTGCTCCCTCCTCTACCATTTCCTTTGCCCAAACATTGCCCACTTGAAAATTACTACTGCTTCCCAAGAGCATGGAACATACCAGAAGCATACTGACTGACCGCTTCCAAAATTTCTTTTTTATCATGTCTTTTCCCCCTGTACTATGAGATTTATGTATTTTTGCTATTTTTCATTTGTCGCAGCTGGCCAATAAATTTAACCTGCGCTATCTTAAGTATACTATATCGTTTTTCCTTTTGTAAAGCATAAAGTATGGAAGAAGCAACATTATTGGTGACAGTTCAGCCTTTTCCAGGAAAGATGGGGAGATGGGAGCGCATAGGAAGGCTTTGGATGGCGGACGTGGGAGAGGGCAGCGCATAGGATAGTCTTCCGGACACGCTCTCGCTCTGCAAAGACGCAGCGGTACTAACGCACCAAAGTACGGTGCGTAAGTGCCGGCGACTTTGCCAAGGTCCGGAAGACTATCCTATGCTCTGCCCTCTCCCACTGTGTATTGGTAAGCTCTATGTAT
This sequence comes from Robinsoniella sp., assembly GCA_023664735.1. Classification (GTDB taxonomy): domain Bacteria; phylum Bacillota; class Clostridia; order Lachnospirales; family Lachnospiraceae; genus RGIG3040. Next base: position 15,803 of record JAMPFB010000064.1, read on the forward strand.
GGGAACTCATATATATATATGTTTATTAAGTCCTATGTGTAGCCATATACGTGAGAAAGCGCTATATATAAGTCTTAGTCCTATCCATGCCTATGTATAAAAGTAAAATCAATCTGCTTTGAGATAATATTAGAGACACTTAAAAATTGACAAACTTTTTTCCAGTACAGCCAGAGACAAAACAGCAACAGAGGGATGAGAGTGGATTGGCTTCCTTGTTTTTGATGG
>JAMPFB010000065.1 GCA_023664735.1 Robinsoniella sp.
AGTTTCTGCTTCCTGTTTTAATGCAGAATCAACACGAACATTAATATTTGTAGTGCCCATATTTGATATCACTCCTTGTTTTATTTTGATTCTATTATATGTGCGAACGCAAACATTGTCAATCAAACGAATGGTTTTTTCATTACAATGTTTTGCACTATACAAACATATATAAACAAAGCTTTCCCTTATAAAATACCCATAAGGGCAAAACAAGGGAAAATACATATCGTTTCACTATATAAATATAAGGCTCTAAAAGCTTTCTTTCTCCATAAAAATCTTTCAGTGTAAATATAGGCTCGGTTTTGTTGTCAAATGAATCCATAATCTTAATCTTTTCCGCCAATAATGATAGATGGGCATCCGCTCTACTTGCTCAACCTAATAATTTCAAATTCTCTGTAGCTTACTCAGCTCGATACGTTCCGGTTTGTCGAATTATCCAACGCTATTATTTTAACATAATCACATTTTCAATTATATTAAATTTCGTTTAGAATTAATTTCGCTGGTAACAGTTCAGGCCACAGGCGAAGGGCTTCTTCAGAAAACATTAAATCCAGTTTCTACTCCGCTAAGATGTAAAAAATAATCTACAGGAATAGATACCTCAAAGAATTCTTCTCCATATGCATACAAAAATGCTTTACCTGCCAAATTCTGACTATATACACCTGCTAAATTTATAATTTGTTGTCGTATTGCATTTTTCTTATCTGTCTTTGTTGCCATTTGTACCTCATATGTAAAGAGGAGTGTAATAAAAACCACACTCCTCTAAGAATTTCTTTAAAATAGAGTTTTCTGCTGGTTGTCAGCCTCGGTGTCCAGTTAAGGCATCTTATTGAATCGCAATAATCACTCCAATGGCTCATCACCAATCTTCATATCAAATATCGTTTCTTCAACAACTTTTACACACTCATCTGTATGTTTCTTTATCTCATCTCCCCAAAAACGAATAACTGTCCATCCCATAACTAAAAGTTTCTTATCAATTTCTGCATCTCGCTCTCTATTACGAGAAATCTTGCTTATCCAAAATTCGCTATTATTACTCTTCTCAAGATGCGCCTTCAAAACTTCCCAATCTTTACCATGGAAAAACTCACCATCACAAAAAATTGCTATTTTATATTTTGTCAATGCAATATCTGGTTTTCCAGGTAAAACACCATAATTCTTTCTATATCTATATCCCTTTTCCCACAATGCTTTTCTTAAAAGAATTTCAATCTTTGTATTCTTGGATTTAATATTCTGCATGTTTTTCCGGCGTTGCTCCGGTTTCAATACATCTGCCATATCTACTCATTATCACGCAAAAACTTTTCTTCAAGCTTTGCATATAACATAATTCTCTTTTTCAAATCATTATTCATTTCCTGCGTACCTATAATATGTATTTCCCTATGGCAATTCGGACAAAGTGCAACTGCATTATCAATAGAATCAGCTCCACCATCAGCCAATCTCACAATATGATGTTCTTCTAGATACGGATTACCTTTTTTGTCAATAAAGGGAGCATTTGAACCACACAAATCACATTTACCATTAGCTCTCATTTTTACATATGCAGATACCGCTGCATCCCTCTTGAATACTTTTGTTATAACAGTTGTACCCTTCTGATACTCTTCCGCAATATCACTCTTATTTCTCGCTTCTTGAAATAAATCTTCTTTAGGTTTTGATGAATATTCTTGCTCTTGATTAGCTTGCAAATTCTTTAATACAGACTGTATGTCATCTAAACCTATTATTTCTAATAAAAACGTATAATTATATCCTCCATGCGAGTTTTCTTCTTTTTTTATCCTAATATTTGTATATTGCGGTATGATACAATATTTAACAATAATAGAATATTCTTCAGAGTCTAAACCACTCAAATAGTACCTTGTTCCTTTTTTAGGATCCTTATCATCTGTTTTCTTAATATATATTTCAAATTTACAAGAAAACTTAGATGTATTAATCTTTTTTAAACGTCCATTCCATCCCATAATATCTACATTTTTCCATGACTCTGTTTTAAACTTCTTATACTCAAACAAAGCGGCACTTATATATTCATTTTTAACATTATTCATATATTCAATAAGGTTATCCTTATCAAACTTATACCTATTTTCAGGATTTAACTCCAAACACTTTTTATTCTTAATTGCTATTTCATTTCCAGTTATTCCAAAATAATCTATATTTTCATGCGAAACAATTATTTCACCAGCAAGACCATTACTCTTTGTTTCAACTATATTAGATGCATATACAGGGATCTCTGTAAGAATAAGATCTTTACCATCTATTATGCTTTTCCCCATTTCCAATACCCCTTTCTATAAGTTCTGCCATTTCCTCTATTACTTGCTCCGATTGCCTAATACCTATCTTCATTAGCGATTTTATATCTACTAAAATCCCTTGAATTTTCTCATATGATTTCTGATTACTTTTCCAATTACTTACTGCTAATCCTATATTTTCAACTCTATTACCATCTGATTCATATGGCATAATAAAAGCATTATATACTGTAAACTTATCTCCATGAAGATCTCTAAACCTTTCCTGTTCTGCTATATATTCTCCATATGTAATTTGCTTGCTTATAGATGTGGACTTTGGTAAATCAGATGGTTTCCTTGTGGTTCCATATTTATAGTACTTTGCATCCAATACGTATACATTTCCATTCCAAAGCATTATTGTATCTGGTTCAAGACAGGCATTCTCATACTCAACATCATCAATAATCCAGCTTGTTTTCGGAAAATATTTTTCTTTATCAACTATTCCGTAAGCTTTATCTATTAAACTTTCCCAAACATATTCAAACCTATATGTACCATATTTAAAATCAGTTAGCGAATCACTATTTCCTTCATAATTGACAATTGCAAGTAATTCTTTAAACAGTTTACGATTTCTGTCATTATAAGTCTTAGCTATTTTCTGAACCAATACGGACTTAAACAGTTTTTTATTAAACTTGATTCGTGGAGCCTGTGGCAGGCTTGATGTAAACAGCCATCCGATTTTACAAAAACTCTTATATACACAATATTCATGTATTTGAGATATGAGCTCATTTTCATTTATCTGGTTTTTCTTGATAACAAAATTAGTATAAAATACATTATTATTCTGTACAAAAGGATTCTGAGTTTTTATAGTCCTGCTCCAATCTATTTTCCCTCGTTTTGCAACCATGCATTGCGTTTCACGTTCTTTGTAATAGCCACGTTCATAATAATCCCTTATTACTGCCATATATGCCTGAATAGGAAACATTATCTGATTATATAATTTGGTCTGTTGATACAATTCAGATTCTTTTTTTCCTGTTGTTGATGCAATCACATTGAGAAGTAAGATGATATCTTTACGCAGTTCTTTATCATTAGAAGATACATTAAATCCCAATGGAAAATGAATACTAAATTTTCCCGCTATACATTTTAAGCCAACAAATGCATCTGCATCATGGTTCAGATTAACAGAACACTTATCTCGAATAGATAAATCCTCCATAAATTGTTTCACCTTCTTTTATTTTGTACCTTCTTCTTTTTCAGATGTACTTTTTCTATTTTGCATCTTCTTTATCATTTTTACATACACTTCGCTTCTTAATACAGCTTTAAGCTTATCTGTTTCACTATTCTCATATACTTCAATAATTTCTTCTAAAGAACCAAATTTGGCATCAAAAACAGCTTCTTTATCCATTTTAAAAGCATCATCCCATAAATATTTAAGAACTTTCTCAGGAAATATTTGGGACGAAAGTTCACTCTTCTTAACAAAATAAGCTCCTAGCCTCTTATCTTCCGAACTGCTTATATCCCTATTAATTTCAATAATTTGTTCATTTATAACAGTCGCAAATGTTCCCCAATCCAAATTTGTTCCCTGAATTTCATCTAATGCATGACTGCCTACTTCAAAAACAAATTTATTCGGAATATGTTCCATTTTCCAGCGTCTTTGAAATGCCGTATCAAGTGTAAATACATTCTGATCGGCGGTATTCATAGTAGCAAGCACAGACATGTTTGATGGAATTTTTACTTCATGTTCAGGATCTCCATATATAACCTCAGCCATATCATAATTTGATATTCCATATTCACTCTCACCAACCACATCCTGAGGATAATTATCTGCATCTTTCCTATCAAGAAGCTGAAATATTTCTCCAAAAATTGCAGGAGCATTCCCCCTATTAATTTCTTCAATTACTAAATAGTAATGATTATTCGGATCTTTCCATGCTCTCTCAAGTATTTTAGTAAACGGGCCAGGGGTAAATACATATTTTAAATTTCCTTCTATTACACGTGGCAGAATTTGACCCACAAAATCTGAATATGTATAATCAGGATAAAATACAACTCTCTTCATCCGTCTCTTATCACTACAATACTGCTGAGCTATTCGGTGGCTTTTTCCAACCCCCGGTACACCATAGAGCAAAATATTCTTCCCACCCGTAATTCTCTTAGTATTACAATTATTATTGGATATATTAATCTCATTTGGGATAGTTACAGAAATACCATGAAATTTACAAAAGTTACAATATTTATATCTATCAAAAAAATCCTTTCGACTTTTTGCATCTAATATTGGAAATTCCTTTTCTATAAATTCTACTTGTTTCTCAAGATACTCTTTATTCTGTGGCTCAATATAGAAAATATTCCTACCATTCTTTTTTTCATACTTAAGCGGTGAACAATAAGCTTTTAGAGCATTCATTAGTATATCATCACTTTTTCCCCCAATCACCCGATTAAAAAAATCATTGTAATCAATTTTTAATTCATCTATTGTCAATATTTCCTTTATCAGTTCGCAAAATATTATCATAGGTTCATCATCTGAATTAACATAAGGATTTGGAGCATAATATGTCTTAATCCAAAATTCCATATACTTGTGCAAATTATCATCATCAAACGTATACAAATATGACTGTACTCTAAAATAATCTTGTCCTCTGTCCTCCAAACCAAACTGACAAGCTTGTTGGTATGAGGTCTTCTTATATCCACCTGAAATACTTTCAACAAGATCTCCAGCCTTGCTCCAAGTAATTTTTTCAGCCTGATCAGGATAAACCTCTAACAAAGCTTTCAAATTATCTACTGTAAAATTTCTAAACCTTGCAAAAGGTGAAAATGCCATTTATCTCTTCCTCCTTTTCAATTTAGGGCAACACTTAATTATCTCTTCCATAATGTGAATTAATACATCAACAACTATGGAATTCCCTGCCTGCTGATACATTGCTGTATCAGATACCACAATTTTAAAACTGTCTGAAAATCCCATTAGCCTTAAACATTCCCTCGGTGTCAATTTCCTCAAACGCCCATCTGTCGTCACATAATTATCTACTCCAGCTCGATGCATCTTATGCATAGTAGTAAGTAATGGTCTTGCAACATCAAGATCCGTTTTTGGTTTACTATAAAAATTTTTTGTTCCTGTCGCAAGAACATATCTTTCGACTTTTTCTGATAGAAAATATTTTTCCAAATCAGGAATATTATTTGCTCTTGCTTCCTCTTCAGACTGAAAAACAAAATCACCATGCCAATTAAATTGTTGATTTTTTTTCTGGCAAAGTTGCACATCTCCGTCAATTTGTGTAAATCGTTTAGCCAAATTTTTTTCCATTGTTACAAATTCTACACCTTTTTTTGGAAGAAAATAACCACCAGGAGCATTCTCCATAAGAAAATCTTTCATTTTTTTCTCTAACGGAATTGGCTTTGGAAAAGTAAATTCTTTTTTACCAATAATATCTGCTCTAATTCCAACAACAAACAATCTTTCTCTATTCTGTGGAATCCCATAATTCTTTGCATTTAACACAGTCCATGAAAAGTTGTAGCCCAATTCTTTAAATACTTCTTGCATTTTTTTCCAGGTTTTTCCTTTATCATGTGATATCACAGCTCTTACATTTTCATATATAAATACTTTTGGCTTAATTTCATCAATCAACCTTGCATACTCGTAAAAAAGTGTTCCTCGTGTATCTTCAAGTCCCCTCTGTTTTCCAACTAGAGAAAACGATTGACAAGGACTTCCTCCTACAAACAGATCTACTTTTCCCGCATACTGTTTCCCATTTAAAAAGGCTACATTCCAATGGTAATCCTCATCCGAAATAGTATAATTAGACATATATGACTGTTTAACTTTATTTCTCTTTTCCATTCCTGAATAAAGCGAATCTACATATTTCTTGCGTGCCTTCCAGTTATCTCCTATACTTTCTAATTCTTTCTTCACCTTCATATAATTAATTTTTTCGTGTAGCTGACTTGTTCTTTGTGATAAATCCTGAACTCTTCTTATAATCTTTTTTCCATCATAAGTCTCAAGCTGTTCATATAGTATTTTAACCAAACCCGTAATGCTTTTCCAGCCAATTCCATCGACACTATTAAATTCCATATCTTTATCAAGATCCTCTAAGGAGTTATCTTTTTTGAAATCGTTTGAAATTTCTAACATAATTTGAAATTCACGAAGCTTAGCTTGCTCAATGGAACCTTTTCCAATTTCTGATAAAAACTTCTTATATTCCTTAACCCTAGAAGCCTTTACACCATGCATAGCAAGAATTTCATTTAAAGTTTGTTTTGCAACGCTATGTTCTCCGAAATTAATTGCTGCAATTTTTTCATACACGTTTTGAAATTCAGTCGAAGCTTCTCTAAGCATATTTACTAATTGTTCCTTATATAAATCTTCAACCTCATCATTGAACTGAATCGTTATAATAATCTTCTTAAGACTTTCCAATTCAGCACCTATTTCATCAATATTCATTCCAATTCTTTTTGTTAAGATTTCAACATCACCATTATCACATGCAAATACTATTTCACTTTCTATATTCATACGCTGCAACGCATGCTCAATAGCACCTATTCCACTAAATACAGTTGCTAATCTTATCATATTAATTTCTTACTCCTTTTTCTTCAGGATTATCTTCTACCATCTCCATAATGTCAGAGATGTCACAATCAAGTGCATTGCATATCTTTTTAAGTATCTCTGTATTAACATTTTCATTCTTTGATAATTTCGCTATTGATGTTGAACTAATTTCAGCTTTTGCAGCTAAATCTTTCTTTAACATGTCCCTATCTATAAGGAGTTTCCATAATTTTTTATAACTTATATGCATGACTTTCCTCCAAGCTTGAAATACGATACCACTATTTAATATTCTATCACATTCTAAAATATTTGTATACAAAGATTATGTGTTCACCAAATTAGAATATGTAAATTAAGTATCAAACTTTAATTTCAAATAAATTTCATAATCAATTGGCACTATACAAATCATCTGTATAATTTATTCATTTTTTAAAAGCTTGATTCATCATTGCTTTCATAAGTATTTTTGTATTAAAAACATATTCAATCTACTAAATTGAAAAGTTGTTGTAGAATAAGAAATAGCAAAAGCTACCATCCTCTATTCCTATTTCACATCTTGTCTTTCTTCCCCGACTCCACATAAAGCATTCCAAACTCAATATTACTTAATCTTTTTAATATCTTCAGATTATTAAAATACATTTAATTCAATAGATAATATTTCACCTTGAACTCCCCCGCTATTCCAATTCTTTAAAAATTTAAAGAAACAGGATAATCTTGTCTTTGGTTACAAATACAACATTTATTAAAACCCACTATATTGCTTAATTCTATCTTTAGGAAAATAATACCGTCTTTTTATTTTTGCTATCATTATAAGCTGCATGCTAAATTAAATTAAAAATTGCCATTCGCAAATGCAGTTCTTACTCCAGCAAAAATTTCCTCATATAACCATTTATCTTTTTCATCATAACTTTCAACCTTCAAATTTTATAATAAATTACCCCTAAACAATACCCTTCAACCTCCCAACAACCCCAACATCCGCTGCCAGCCATTCCACCGAATCCAAATCCTCCCTCGGCAGCCACCTAGCCTCACTATGTTCCAACAACTTCAAATCCCCCGCCTTTACCGTACACAAATAACATCTCATATGCAAATGAAAATCCGGATAATCATAATCTATTTCCTCAAAGCATTGTCCCACCAAAACCTCCGTTGCCAATTCCTCCCGAATCTCCCTTACAACTGCTTCCTCCGGTGTCTCGCCGGATTCAACCTTACCTCCCGGAAATTCCCACATTCCTTTAAACTCCCCATATCCTCTCCGGGTTGCAAATATTTTATCTTCCTTTTGAATGATTGCCGCAGCTACTTCTACAACCTTCACTTCTTTTGCCATCCTTTCCTGTACGGTGTTTGTTTACAAATGCTTGAGTCAGGAAGTTCTTTTATTTCTCCATTTCAAAGAATCACAAATTATTATCCAAACAACTTAAATACTTCTCAATTACCTATATCATACAACACCAACCTCCATTACACAACCAAAACAAACAAAAAGCCCCAAAATTTGTAACAGTTCAGCCCACAGGCACAGAACTGGTTTCCCATAGAGCATGTTTTCTACGTCGCCACGCTTTCGCTCTATAAAAACGCAACAGTGCTAAGCTCGAAAATACCTCGCTAAGCACTGGCGTTTTTATAAGGGCTCCTTTAGAAAACATGCTCCATGGGAAACCAGTTCTGTGCCTGTGGGCTGAACTGTTACCAAAATTTTCATTTCAGGACTTTTTACTATTACTCATCGCATTGCTTTCCTAAAAGCAATTTTACTTTTACCACAAACCTTCACTTTATAGCAAGCTTCCACTTTACCCCAAGCTCCCACACTTCATTTTTAATCTCTTACTTTCACAAACCCTCTCTTTACGCACTCTCCTCAAACTGAGAATTATACAAATTACAATAAAATCCGCCCTGTTCCATCAATTCATCATGGCTTCCCTGCTCGATAATATCCCCATCCTTCATAACCAGAATCAAATCTGCATTGCGGATAGTGGATAAACGGTGGGCGATAATAAAGCTGGTCCTGCCCTCCATCAAGTTATCCATGGCTTTCTGTATCCGGACTTCTGTTCTGGTGTCAACGCTGCTGGTAGCTTCATCTAAAATAAGTACCCGGTTATCTGCCAGAATCGCCCTTGCTATAGTCAAAAGCTGCTTTTGTCCCTGAGAGACATTGGAGGCTTCTTCGTTCAGCTCCATATCGTAGCCTCCCGGAAGGGTCTGGATAAACCGGTGGGCATGTGCTGCCTTTGCTGCTTCGATAACCTCTTCATCTGTAGCATCCAATCTGCCGTAGCGGATATTTTCCATAATGGAGCCTTTAAACAGCCATGTATCCTGAAGAACCATTCCAAAGGCTTCTCTCAATTCTGTTCTGTCAAAATCCTTTATATTATGTCCATCCAGTAAAATAGCTCCGTCCGTCACATCATAAAAGCGCATGAGCAGCTTTACCATAGTGGTCTTTCCTGCTCCGGTAGGTCCTACAATGGCAATTTTCTGTCCCTGTTTTACCTTGGCTGAAAAGTCCTTAATAATGATTTTATTGGGATTGTAGCCGAATTTTACATGCTCAAAGGTCACATCTCCCACTAAATCAGAAGCATGTATGGGCGCATGGTTTTTGGCAAGCTGTTCTTCTTCCTCTTCCTCTAAAAACTCAAAGATACGCTCTGCTGCTGCCGCTGTGGACTGAAGCTGGTTGGACACCTGAGCAATCTGGGTAATGGGCTGGGTAAACTGCCTTACGTACTGAATAAAGGACTGGATATCTCCTACTTCAATGGCATTTTTAATATTCAGGTAGCCGCCGATAACCGCTACCGCCACATAGCCAAGGTTCCCTACGAAGCCCATAATGGGCTGGGCAAGACCAGAAAAGAACTGGGACTTCCATGCAGAATCGTAAAGCTCTTCATTTACTCTGTCAAATTCCTTTTCAAAGGTTTCCTCCGCACCAAATAACTTTACTACCTGATGTCCTCCAAAGGTTTCCTCTACCTGACCGTTTACATGCCCTAAATATTCCTGCTGCTTTACAAAGTATTTCTGGGAATGCTTGATAATAAAACCAATCAGGCCTCCGGAAACCGGCAAAATCAACAGGGCAATCACCGTCATAAGGGGGCTGATGCTCAACATCATAATGAACACGCCAATCAAGGTTGCCACACTGCTGATTAACTGGGTAATGGTCTGGTTCAGGCTCATGCCCAGCGTGTCTACGTCATTGGTGATTCTGGAAAGAATTTCTCCATATGTTTTTTTATCATAATAATTCATAGGCAGCCTGTGGATTTTTTCTGAAATTTCTTTTCTCATGCGAAAAGCTGTTTTTTGGGAAATCCCCGACATTACATAGCCCTGCACATAGCCGCATAAGGCACTGACGCCATAAAGAGCCAAAAGCACTACTAAAATCCATCCGATTTTTACAAAGTCAATTCCGCTGCCTCCATTGATTTTATCTATCAAGCCGTTAAAAATCTCTGTAGTTGCCTTTCCCAAAACCTTTGGACCGATAACATTAAATACGGTACTGCCCACCGTAAAAATCATAACAATAATAATTGCCACGTGGTACTTGCTCATATACTGAATCAGCTTTTTTATGGTTCCCTTGAAGTTTTTTGCCTTTTCTCCCGGAGCCATGCCGCCTCCCGGTCCGTGTCCGGGACCCCTTCTAGGAGGTCTTCTCATAACGTTCTGTTTATTCTCTTCACTCATGCTATCGTACCTCCTTTTTTATAGGATGCTTTTGATTGGATTGCTTCCCACCGTCTTTTCCTGCGCTGGCATTCATTTCCGCTTCTGATAACTGGCTTGCCGCAATCTGACGATACACTTCATTCTCCGCAAGCAGCTCTTTATGGGTACCTTCCCCTACGATTTTTCCATCATCCAGCACAAGAATTTTATCCGCATGGAGAATCGTACTGATTCTTTGAGCTACAATAATAACTGTGGCATCCTTTGTCTTTTCATTTAAAGCCTTTCTAAGTACTTGATCCGTTTTATAATCCAGTGCAGAAAAGCTATCGTCAAACACATAAATCTTTGGCTGCTTTGCAATAGCTCTTGCAATGGAAAGGCGCTGCTTCTGCCCACCGGAAACATTTCCGCCGCCTTGGGCAATATGCTCTTCAAAGGTATCCGGCTTTGCCAGAATAAATTCACTTGCCTGAGCAATTTCCGCAGCTTCCTTTATTTGTTCCATAGGAACCTCTTTTCTGCCAAAACCAATGTTGCTTTTAATGGTGCCGGAAAACAGCATACCTTTTTGGGGCACATAGCCAATCATATCCCTTAAGTCAGCAAGGTCTAACTGGCGGATATCCACTCCATCTATTTTAACGGCGCCTTCACTTACATCATACAGCCTTGGAAGAAGCTGAACCAAAGTAGACTTTCCGCAGCCGGTGCTTCCGATAATTGCTGTTGTTTCTCCGGGATTTGCCGTAAAGTCAATATCCTCCAAGGCATCCTCTTTTGAACCCGGATACGCAAAGGAAACATGCTCAAAGCTTACCACGCCTTTTACAGCCTTCTCTAATTTTTCAGGCTTCTTTGGGTTATTGATATGATTTTCTGTATTTAATACTTCATCTATACGAACCGCAGAGACTGCTGCCCTTGGAAGCATAACGGAAACCATAGTAATCATTAAAAATGACATGACAATCTGCATAGTGTAAGTAATGAATGCCATCATATCCCCAACCTGCAGATTTCCCAAATCAATGCCATGGGCTCCTACCCATATGATTAGTACAGTAATTCCATTCATAATAAACATCATGGTAGGCATCATAAATGCCATGGTACGATGGGTAAATAACTGGGTTTTCATCAAATCTGTGCTGGCATCCTGAAAACGGTCTTCCTCATATTTTTCCCTGCCAAATGCACGAATTACGGAAATACCGGTAAGAGTTTCTCTGGAAACCAGATTCAGCCTGTCCACAAGCGTCTGCATCATTTTAAACTTCGGCATGGCAACGATCATAAGAATCCCTACAAGGGAAAGCACCGACACTACAGCCACGGCAATAATCCATGTCATGTGGGTTCCGGTCTGAATTACCTTTATAATACCGCCAATTCCCATAATGGGGGCATACACTACAATCCGAAATATCATGATAAGCACCATCTGAACCTGCTGGATATCATTGGTACATCTGGTAATCAGGGAAGAGGTGGAAAACTGGTTCATCTCTCCGTTGGAAAATGAAACTACTTTCTTGTATACTTTATTTCTTAAATCCTTTGCTACATTTGCCGCAAGTCTGGAGGCTATAAAAGCTACTACAATGGATACGACCATGCCCAGCACTGCAATCCCAAGCATTTCCAGACCTTTTCTTTTTAAATAGTCCATCTGCATTTTATCCACGTCCATGCCCATTGCTTCATATTCAGTGGAAACAAAGGCTATTGCCGTGGACTCTCCAATCAAATCGGACATATCTTCCAGCTTTTCTGAAATCCCGTCACAGATTGCCAGCACCGTTTCTTTCGGAAGCATGGAAAATGCAGTCATCATATCCGTATCTTCAGGAAGCCCCATCTGGGAAAGCATTTGGGACTTCATGGCGTCCGCTTCTTCTCCCCCAGAAGTAAGCATGGAAAGTACGGTTTCCTTTTCTATCAGCATTTGCCGGAATTTCTCATATTCCTCTTTTGGCATATATGTAATACCGTCTTCCTTTACTCCCTTATGGTCTTCTTCGCAGGCAGCCATCAGCTCATAAATAGTGCCGTTTTTTCTATAAGCGCTCCGAAACAGCTCTTCTTCCTCCTGATTCATAAAAAGAACCAATCGCTCAAAGGTTTCCTCCCGCATTCTTTCCGGCACCGGGCTTTCAATGCCCTTTGACTGAATACCCACATCCACAATATCAGAAGTGTATTCCGGCAGGGCAAGATCACAGTTAGCCTGAACAAAAAGTAATAGCAAAATGATAATCATTACATACCATGATTTTTTTGCAAACTTTAAAACTTTTATCATAGGGTTATCTCCTTACTTAATTTACCAATTTTCAATCGGCTAATTACTTATTATATGAGCTTATTTTTTAATAACAAGAAGATTTTTCGATTTTTTAGAAAGTTTTCACTTTTTTAAGATTCTTTTATCTCTTCCTATAAAAACCAATAGTAGAAGAAAAGAAGGAAAAGGATAACAGAAACAGCCATTCGTTTCCATTTTCCTTTCTGGGTGGATGGTGTCCTTTCTTTCTCCGGCTGGATTTCTATTGCCCCTACCTGATTAAGCCATTCCTTAAGCTGGGCTGCAGTAGCCGGACTGTTCATTTTTTCTTCTATTTCATTTAGTCTATCCATGTCATTATGATATCTGACCAATAAGCTTGCGCATTCCGCCTGTTCCATGGATAAGGTAAAAAGTCCTTTTTTCTCACAGTAAGAGTTTCCCCATTTTGTATCTGAATTTTCAAACCAAAACCAAAAAGAATCTGCTGTTTTTATAAACAGCACCAGCATTATTATAAAGTAAAAAACCCCACAGATAAGGTAAATAAGCCCAAATGCTGAAGTTACAAATGCATTCCCAATCCCTATAAGGGACAAAAAGATTTTCCCTATAAGAAGCAGACCTATAAATACAGCAAAAGAAATTTTAAACCCCGAGCTGCACAAATTCAGATTATTCTCTAAATCTCTATGTTTGGAGGTATTATTTGTTATAGTAAATTCCAAATCTCTTTTTTTATAAAAAATCTGATATTCCAACTGCTCCATCAGCTTTTGATTTTCTTCTTTTTCTCCTACACTTTCCATTCTGATTTCCTTTTCTCTATAATTAAATAGCTTTCATATGTTTAGAAAAAACTTTTTTGCTTCGCCCGGCTACTTTTTAATTGCAAGAGAAAAGACCCGGAAAACCTCCCAAGTCTTTTTTCCTGTATTTTATCTTCCGTTTCACATATGTTTTTGCACAGCAGCTTTGGCATTACCGTGCCTTACTTTCCACTGCGCATATGTTTTAACACAGCAGCTTTGGCAGCGAAGGCTTTGGCATTGCCATGTCCTACTTTCCACTGCGCATATGTTTTAGCAGTTCATCATACTGCCGGTACATTTTCTGCACTCCGTTTTCCAATAAGTAATAATGCATGATATAAGGCACCAGTAAAATAAATAGGGCAGCTAACAGGCATACAAGTCCCGGTGAAAATGATAACACCAGTAGAAAAAAAGTGCCAAAGGTCAATATGGCAAAGGTAATGGTTACCAAAAGATGAATCAATCTTTCATGGCTGAAGAATTGTATTTGGGTTAAGTGCTCCTGCATGATTTCCTCATAGGAAAGTCCGGTTTCATTTTTTTCAAGAACCTTATCCACATATTCCATATAGCTTAATATTCGGTTTTTCATCTGCACCATCCTCTTTATTTTATCAATCTTGCAGTTTCCCTTGCAATGGCAAGCTCTTCATTGGTGGGCACTACCATAGCGGTTACTTTAGAGTCCGGTTTGGAAATGATTACTTCCTCGCCTCTTATGGCATTTTTCTCTTCTTCTGTTTCTATTCCTAAATATGTTAAATAGCTTAAAATCTTTGCCCTTACGCTTCCATTATTTTCTCCCACGCCTGCAGTAAATGCAATGACATCCACTCCGTTCATGGCCGCCACATAAGCTCCTACATATTTTGCCACTCGATAGCTGTAAGTTTCTAATGCAGTTTCTGCTGCTTCATTGCCTTCTGCCGCTGCCTGCCCTAAATCCCTGAAATCGCTGGAAAGCCCCTTTGACAATCCAAGAACGCCGGACTTTTTATTGCAGATATCAATCATCTCTGCTGCGGTTTTCTGTTCCCTTTCACAAAGAAAACTAATAATAGCAGGATCCAAATCTCCGGAACGGGTTCCCATAATCAAGCCCTCTAATGGAGTCAGCCCCATGGAGGTATCTACGGATTCCCCGTTTTTTACAGCAGTAATAGATGCGCCGTTTCCTAAATGGCATACGATAATCTTTAATTCTTTTCTGTCTTTTCCTAATAGCTCTGCTGCTCTTTTTGACACAAAATCATGGCTTGTTCCATGAAAGCCATATCTTCTTACTTTATAATTTTCATAATATTCATATGGAAGTCCGTAAAGATATGCCTTTTTGGGCATTGTCTGGTGGAAAGCGGTATCAAATACTGCCACCATTGGCACGTTGGGCATAATTTCCTTACAGGAATTGATTCCAATCAGGTTTGCCGGATTATGGAGCGGCGCCAAATCATTACATTCTTCAATTGCCTTTAAAACCTGTTCATCAATCACCACACTGCTTGCAAACTTTTCCCCACCATGTACAATACGATGTCCTACTGCTTCAATCTCATCTAGGGATTTGACAACTCCAACCTGTTCATCTGTTAGCTTTTCAATCACATATTTTACCGCATCGGTATGGTTGTTCATAACAGCCTGTTCCGTTTTCTTTTCCCCATCCTTTGGCTGATGGGTAATGGCGCTGCCTTCTATGCCAATCCTTTCACAAAGCCCTTTTGCCAGCACTTCTTCGGAATTACTGTTAATCAACTGGTATTTTAAAGAAGAGCTGCCACAGTTAATTACTAAAATATTCATTGCATGATACCTCTTTTCATTCTGGATTATAATTATCTTATTATAACACCCTTAAGGTGCTTTTTCTATAAAAAATCCCCAAAATGATAAGCAATTGGTAACAGTTCAGCTTTTTTTGGCAGTAGTGGCTAAACGGACGCAACAGAGGGATGAGGGTGGATTGGCTTCTGTGTTTTTGATGGCGCTTTTCCTAAACAGCCTTGGGAGGCTGCTGATACCGAACGGGTCGTCATATAGCGCCCTCCATGGCGCAATATGACTAAAATTGCCGTCCATGGCAATTTTCCCCTGTGTACTGAAAAGGCTGTTAAGGAAAAGCGCCATCAAAAACAAGAAAGCCACTCCACTCTCATCCCTCT
>JAMPFB010000066.1 GCA_023664735.1 Robinsoniella sp.
AGCGTGTCCGGAAGACTATCCTATGCTCTGCCCTCTCCCACGTCCGTCTCCCAAAACCCCTATGCCGCATCCGTTTATCCATCTTTACTAGAAAAGGCTGAACTGTTACATTATTGATAATTATTATCATTAACCCTATTGACATTTTTCTCATGAAATCATATATTATAAGTGTAAATGAAAGTCATTATCATTTAACATTCTTAATCAGCAGCTAGAACTTTCAAGCAACTATTCAAAAAAACCTACCAACAGAAAGAAGATGATCGTATGCCCTTAACGATGGCGAAGCAAGGAGAAGTCAACTACATAAAAAAAGTCGGCGGAAAAGAAGAAACACGTAAATTTTTAGAAAATCTTGGATTCGTAGTAGGAGGCATGGTAACAATTGTTTCCCAGATAGGAGGGAATATGATTGTGAATGTGAAGGATTCAAGAGTTGCTATCAATAAGGATATGGCAAATAAAATTATGATTTAATAGAAAGATAAAAGAAAGGAAAGAAAAATGGGAACTTTAAAGCAGGTAAAATGCGGAGAAAAGGTTACTGTTTCAAAAATTAACGGAAACGGTGCTGTAAGAAGAAGAATCATGGACATGGGAATTACAAAAGGAGCAGAAATTTTTGTTAGAAAAGTAGCGCCTTTAGGAGACCCGGTAGAAATTACCATCAGAGGCTATGAGCTTTCTTTAAGGAAGGCAGATGCAGAAATGATTGAGGTAAGTTAGAAACATAAATTTGTAGGAGTTATGAAAAAAATATAGGAAATCATAGCTGCCATGGCAGCGGAAAAGAGAGGAGAAAAATGTCAGTAAAAATTGCGCTTGCAGGTAATCCAAACTGCGGGAAAACAACATTATTTAATGCTTTGACCGGCTCCAATCAGTTTGTAGGAAACTGGCCCGGTGTTACGGTTGAAAAAAAAGAAGGAAAGCTGAAAGGAAATAAAGATGTAATTATCATGGATTTGCCGGGTATTTATTCTTTATCCCCTTATACGCTGGAAGAAGTAGTGGCAAGAAACTACTTAATTGGAGAAAAACCGGATGCCATCCTGAATATTGTAGATGGAACCAATATTGAAAGAAACCTGTATTTAAGCACGCAGCTAGTAGAACTGGGAATCCCGGTTGTCATGGCTGTAAATATGATGGATGTTGTTCGTAAAAACGGCGATAAGATTCATATTGATAAGCTTTCTGAAAAATTAGGCTGTCAGGTAGTGGAAGTTTCCGCTTTAAAGGGCGAGGGAATAAAAGAAGCTGCACAAATGGCAGTCAATGCAGCAAAGGCAAAAACAAAAGCTTCTATTGTACATAAGTTTTCCAATCAGGTGGAGGAAGTGCTTGCTTCCATAGAAGAAAAGCTTGGAAATACAGTACCGGAAGAGCAAAAACGTTTCTTTGCCGTTAAGCTGTTAGAACGTGATGATAAGATTCAATCTCAGATGAAAGTGATTCCAGATGTATCGGATGAGATTGAAAAGATTGAAAAAGAAATGGATGATGATACGGAAAGTATTATCACAAATGAAAGATATGTATACATTTCTTCTATTATGAAGGATTGCTATAAGAGAAAAAGCAAAGAAAAATTGTCCATTTCCGATAAAATTGATAAAATTGTAACTAATCGGTTTTTGGCGCTTCCTATCTTTGCTGTTGTAATGTTTATTGTGTACTATGTATCTGTAACTACCGTTGGAGACATTGCTACAAGCTGGGCAAATGATGGAGTGTTTGGGGATGGATGGCATTTATTTGGAATAGGCACTGCAGACTTTGAAGCAGCGGCGGAGCTGGATGAAAGCGCAGACCCTGCAAGTTATGGAATATGGGTACCCGGTATTCCTGTTCTGGTAGAAAGCCTCTTAGAAAAGGTTGGATGCTCTGACTGGCTTAGCAGCCTTATTTTGGATGGTATTATAGGCGGTGTGGGAGCTGTACTGGGATTTGTTCCACAGATGCTTGTGTTGTTTATTTTCCTTGCATTTTTGGAAAGCTGTGGATATATGGCAAGAATTGCCTTTATTATGGATAGGATTTTTAGAAAATTTGGACTTTCCGGTAAATCTTTTATTCCAATGCTGATTGGAAGCGGCTGTGGCGTTCCCGGAATTATGGCGTCTAGAACGATTGAAAATGACAGAGACCGGAAAATGACTATCATGACAACCACTTTTGTTCCATGTGGGGCAAAGCTTCCAATTATTGCATTGATTGCAGGAGCCTTATTCAACAACGCAGGATGGGTGGCATTTAGCGCTTATATGGTAGGAATTGCAGCAATTATCTGTTCTGGTATTATTTTAAAGAAAACAAAAATGTTTGCAGGTGACCCGGCGCCTTTTGTTATGGAATTGCCTGCATACCATATGCCCACAGTAGGAAATGTGTTAAGAAGCATGTGGGAAAGAGGCTGGTCCTTTATTAAAAAGGCAGGAAGCATTATTTTATTGTCAACAATCGTGCTTTGGTTCTTGCAGGGCTTTGGCTGGGTTGACGGTTCCTTCAGGATGTTAGAGGCAGAAGAGCTTAATGATAGTATTTTAGCATCTATAGGAGGCATTATTGCACCGATTTTTGCACCGCTTGGCTGGGGCGACTGGAAGATGGCAGTGGCAGCAGTAACCGGACTGATTGCAAAGGAAAATGTGGTAGGTACATTTGGTGTTCTTTTTGGATTTGCAGAGGTTGCAGAAGACGGAGTGGAAATTTGGGGCACGCTTGCTAACAGCATGACTGCAATAGCAGCTTATTCCTTCTTAGTATTTAACCTGTTATGTGCACCTTGCTTTGCAGCAATGGGAGCTATTAAGCGGGAAATGAACAATGCGAAATGGTTCTGGTTTGCAATTGGTTACCAGACAGGATTGGCTTATTTGGTTTCCTTATGTATTTTCCAGATTGGCAATTTGATTACAACGGGAACATTTGGAATCTTTACGGTAATTGCATTTATTATTGTAATTGGATTCCTTTATCTCTTGTTCAAGCCATATAAAGAAAGCAATACATTATATGTAAAGAAATTAGCAAAAGCTAACTAATATAAAATGTTGTAACAGTTCAGTCCACAGGCGTCAGTGTGGGTTTCATACAGCGAATATTTTCTACGTCGCCACGCTTTCGCTCTATAAAAACGCAACAGTGCTAAGCTCGAAAATACCTCGCTAAGCGCTGGCGTTTTTATAAGGGCTCCTTAAGAAAATATTCTCTGTATGAAACCCACACTGACCCTATAAGCTGATAACAAATGCAGCCCACAGCTGATTGACAAAAGGATGTGAAGCATATATGGTAAAAGAAAAAAGCAGCATGGACCATATAGAATATAATATGTCACAAAAACAGGCAATACTCACTATACTAAAAGAAAAAGGATATCGCATTACCAATCAGAGAAGGCTTTTGATTGATATCATTTTTGATGAGGATTGTACCTGCTGTAAGGAAATATATTATAAGGCTCATAAAAGGGATCAGACTATTGGAATTGCCACTGTATACCGGATGCTGAATACCTTGGAAGAAATTGGCGCCATTGACAGGAGGAATCTTTATAAGCTATCCTGCAGCAGTAAATGCAATGCTTATAAAGGCTACGTGGTATTACTTGAAAATAAGCAGGAAATTGTCTTATCCGATAGTGAATGGATGGATATCATATCGCAAGGATTAAAGGCAAAGGGATATATCATGGATGAAGCGATAGAGGCAATTGCTTTTCCGGATAGGGAATGTGTGTCAGAGGCATGTTGTTAGAGGAAGGTGGAAATATGGCAGATATTATAATTTTATCTATAATAGGCTTATGCGTTTTTTTCATTATCCGCAGCTTTGTAAAAAAAGCAAAAAATAAAGAGCTGGGCTGTGGATGTGGATGCAGTGGCTGTAGTGGCTGTGTGAATGGCTGCAGCAGCCGGGAAAATGCAGGTATAAAAAGTTAACATAGTTGAAAAAAATATTCGGAAAATATGAAAAATCCATTTTATATCATCCGAATATTTTTATTTTTCTAAAAAAAGCGAGAAAAATCGCCAAAATTGCTATACAAATTGTACATATTTTAAGGCAAAAACCGCATGTTTTTTGTAATATTCAACGAAAATGCAAAAAATGATTAAATTTTTACCAAAAATGATAAATTTGGGCTTTCAATTCCAATGAATATAGTTTATAATAGGATAAGAAAGAAAAAAAAATATTAAATTATAAGGAGGTTCATATGGCGGAGTTTGGTTTAACTAAAAGCGAAGAAGTCGTAATGAAATGTATCTGGAACAGTGAGGTTGAGTTAGCATTATCAGATGTAACAGCTAACGTAAACAATGATTTTGGTAAGGATTGGAAACCACAGACAGTTTCTACATTCCTTGCAAGATTGGTAAGAAAGGAATATTTAAGCTTTTATAGAAAAGGCAGATATTTCTTCTATCAGCCTCTTGTAAAAGAAAAAGATTATAAGAGAGATCTTATGAAGGAATTTATCAGATTCTGGGATGGCGGAAATGTAAGCACTTTCATTGATGACTTATGCAGCCAGAAGGTTCTTTCCAAAAAGGACATCAAAGAATTAAAAGAAAAAGTAGAAAAAATGTAAAAGCAAACGGAACCGGAAAAGAATTATTCTTTTCCGGTTCCATTTTTATCTATTTTGTTTTTATGACTTTGCCTGTGATTCTACTTTTTGGTTACATACATTTTCTATAAGATTGGTTATAGTCAATATGGAATTAAGCTGATTGCTTCGGCTCATGGAGTCGATGTAAGTTTGTCTTGTAAAAAACAATTCATGGACTTTCTCTACTAATAGAGTTTCGGTAATATCATCTTCTTCTAAAACGATGCTAAAGCCCTGAGATTCAAAGGATTTGGCATTTAATATCTGGTCTCCTCTGCTTCCGCTTCTTCCTAGAGGAATCAATAGGTTTGGCTTTTTCAAGGCAAGCAGCTCACAAATGGCATTGGCGCCTGCCCGGCTGATTACGATATCTGCCATGGCAAAAACATCTTTTAATTCTCCCTTTAAATATTCAAACTGCTTGTAGCCTTTTGTATTTAACAGAAGATTATCTACTTTTTCCTTGCCACAGATGTGGACTACCTGAAAATCCTTTAATAGCTCAGGGAGGGCGTCTCTTACTACCTTATTTACATTAGCAGCTCCAAGGCTTCCTCCTATTACCATGATAACAGGCTTGTTGGCTGTAAAGCCGCATAAATCAAGAGCTGCGATTTTATTTCCCTTTCTCAGTTCTTCCCGGATGGGGGAACCGGTTAGCATAGCCTTATCTTCAGGAAGCTCCTTTAAGGTTTCCGGGAAGTTGCAGCATACCACTTCTGCTACGGGAATACAAAGCTTATTGGCAAGGCCGGGAGTCATATCCGATTCATGTATGATGCTTGGAATCTTTCGGCTTGCAGCAGCCCGAACAACAGGTACGGACACGAATCCGCCCTTTGAAAACACAATGTCTGGTTTGATATTCTTTAATATTTTCCGGGCTTCTGTAAATCCCTTCATAACTCGGAAAGGATCAGAAAAATTTTTAGGATCGAAGTACCGGCGCAATTTTCCTGTGGAAATGCCATAATAGGGAATATCAAAGTCTTCAATCAATCTTTTTTCGATTCCATCGTAAGATCCAATATAATGTATGTCATATCCAAGCTCCTTTAATCTGGGAATCAAAGCAATATTTGGTGTTACATGACCGGCAGTTCCGCCGCCTGTTAATACGATTCTTTTCATAAAGCCTCCACTATTCATGAAAATATCTAAGTATTTTATACTATTCATCTATTGTTGCTCTTGCATTAATTTTTCTAAAGCAATTGCTAACTGATCCGGGCAGGAAGTATTCTTATATCCGCATTTAATACCTTTTAATTTTTTAACTGCCTCTTCCGGCTTCATTCCCTGTACAAGTGAAGAAATCCCCTGAAGGTTACCGTTACAGCCTCCTATAAAAGAAACGGATTTTATTGTATCATTTTCAACCTGAATATCAATGGAGCTGGAGCATACGCCAACCGGCTTATATTTCATAGCACACACCTCTTTCCTGTTCCTTAACTTATCATATGATAAAATGAAAAATTTTAATCTATAAAAAGAAATTATAACAGAATTTTACAAAATTTCCAAGTATCCTTTCATATTTGCCAAATCAAACCCTTCTAAAATGCCGTCAGTTGGATCATAATAAACGCCGTCATAGCAAACAAGGTAATGGCTGAACCGTCCCATTTTTTCCATAATGATGGCACATTTTGGCAGGGTGGCTTCTTTTCCCTGAGTATAAATAATTTCGTTGGCATGGGGAATCCCCAGATAATCCAGCGTTAAAATCATTTTCCCCATATTTGCCTGCCATTCCCTGCAGTGCATAAGGTTGTTAGCTTCTTCTAACGTAATATCCGCAAGCATGGCAATGCAGGTTTGTCCGCATAAGCCGTCCCATGGCTGTGTAATGATTTTTATGCCATCAATTTTGCGAATTGGATTTTCCATGCTGTAAGGGCTGTTTTCAGAAATCTTTTGTGGCTCTGTTAAAATCGTAAAGGAAACGGAATAGAGAACTTCCTCTTCAAGAGTGATTTCCGCATTTTTCAAAGGAAGGTAATAGTAGCCGTCTTTTTTTGGAAGGAGGCTGCATTGAAAGGTCACTCCGTTTACAGTAGCCTCAATAGGATAATCTCCGATGTTTTCCTGCACTTCCCATACATTAAAGGGAATTTCCATTACTTTTTCATCATTCAGGTTTAAAATTTTTTGTTCAAATACATAATTCATCATATAAAGTCCTTCCTTTTTGTATATTTTAAATAATTGGGTTCATGATATATTTTATATAAAAATTTCATGCCCATTCAGGCATTGATTCCATAAAAAGATATGATAAAATATGTGGATGTAAATAAATACCATATCTATCGATATGATATCATGAAAAGTTATAAACTGGAAGATTTAACTTGAAAAAAACAGCCGATTTTGCTACACTTAATTTGGTTTTGAAAATATTGGAAAAAAAGAAGGAAAAAGTAAAATCTTCTTTTTTTCCGGAAAAATAAAGAAAAGAAAAGAGGAGTCTTATCATGAGCACAAAAGTAACCTTTGATTATTCAAAAGCTGCCCCATTTATCAGCGAAAAAGAAGTTGGTCTGATGGAAAAGCTTACCATGGATGCCAAGGAATTATTAGTATCCAAAACAGGTGCAGGCAATGATTTCTTAGGCTGGATTGATTTACCGGTAGACTACGATAAGGATGAATTTGCAAGAATTAAAAAAGCAGCAGAAAAGATTCAAGGCGATTCCGAGGTATTATTAGTAATTGGTATCGGCGGTTCCTATCTTGGAGCAAGAGCGGCAATTGAATTTTTAAGACACAGCTTTTACAATGTGGTTTCCAAAGAAACAAGAAAAACTCCTGAAATTTATTTTGTGGGAAATTCCATCAGCTCTACTTATATCAAGCATTTAATTGATGTAATCGGTGACAGGGACTTTTCCATTAACATGATTTCCAAATCCGGCACTACTACAGAGCCTGCAATTGCTTTCCGTGTATTTAAAGAAATGATGGAAAAGAAATATGGAAAGGAAGAGGCTGCAAAGAGAATTTATGCTACAACTGACAAAGCAAAGGGCTCTTTAAAGAATCTTGCAACAGAAGAAGGCTATGAAACATTTGTTGTTCCGGATGATATCGGAGGACGTTTCTCTGTATTAACAGCAGTTGGTCTGCTCCCTATTGCTGTTTCCGGTGCAGATATTGATAAATTGATGGAAGGTGCAGCTTCCGGAAGAAAGAATGCTCTGGAGCTGCCATTTGCAGAAAATGATTCCTTAAAGTATGCAGCGCTTCGTAACATCCTTTTAAGAAAAGGAAAAGCAATAGAAATTCTGGCAAATTATGAGCCAAGCGTCCATTATGTTTCTGAATGGTGGAAACAGCTTTATGGAGAAAGCGAAGGAAAAGACCAGAAAGGTATTTTCCCGGCAAGCGTTGATTTGACAACGGACTTACACTCCATGGGTCAGTTCATTCAGGACGGCGCAAGAAATATGTTTGAAACTGTCATCAACATTGAAACCTCCAGAGAAGAAATTATTATCGGAGAAGAGCCTGTTGATTTGGACGGACTGAATTATCTGGCAGGAAAGAGCGTGGACTTTGTTAATAAATCCGCTATGAATGGTACAATTTTAGCCCATACTGATGGACAGGTTCCAAACTTTATGGTAAATGTGCCGGAAGTAAATGAATTTTATTTAGGACAGTTGTTCTATTTCTTTGAGTTTGCATGTGGCGTCAGCGGTTATCTGCTTGGCGTAAATCCTTTCAACCAACCGGGCGTAGAAAGCTACAAGAAAAATATGTTCGCACTGCTTGGCAAACCGGGATATGAAGCCCAGAGAGAAGAATTGATGAAGAGGTTGTAATTTTTGATTGAAGTTGTAAATTGCAAATGGAATTTTTAATAGGTATTTTTTAGAGTAAGATGAAAAACCGTGTGCTTTTGGCTATGAGGCTGTTGCATACGGTTTTTTTGTTATGGATGATAAAGTTATTTACTATTTTTATGTAACGGTTTAATCTTTCCATGGTGAATTGGGTTAACCGGACGTGGAAGCTGGAAGGGTATAGGATAGTCTGATGGACACGCTCTCGCTCTGCAAAGACGCAGCGGTACTAATGCCCCAAAGTACGGGGCATAAGTGCCGGCGACTTTGCAAAGGTTCGTCAGACTATCCTATACCCTTCCAGCTTCCACTGTGTATTGGTAAGCTCCATGTAGGGAAACTCATATATATATTAAGTCCTATGTATATCCATATATATATACATGAGAAAGCACTATATATAAGTCTTAGCCTTATTCATGCCCATGTATAAATGCAAAATTAATCTATTTTGAAATAATGTTAGAGACCTCTAAAAACAAACAAACTCTTTCTCAGTACAGCCTATCACAAAACAGCAACAGAGGGATGAGAGTGGATTGGCTTCCTTGTTTTTGATGGCGCTTTTCCTTAACAGCCTTTTCGATGCACAGGGGAAAATTGCCATGGACGGCAATTTTAGTCATATTGCGCCATGGAGGGCGCTATATGACGACCCGTTCGGCTTCCACAACTTCCCCAAGGCTGTTTAGGAAAAGCGCCATCAAAAACACAGAAGCCAATCCACTCTCATCCCTCTGTTGCGTCCGGTTAGCCACCACTTTCAAAAAATCCCTCCGTTGCAATCGTCTTAGCCACCACTTTCAAAAAACAAACCAAACTATCACAAAAACAAAAATAAAATAGTTATAGAAACTGTTTATTGACAAAGGAATAAGAAAATACTTAATATATAAGAATAAAACACAAATACTATACAATTTTATTGGAGAAAGCATATGAAAATCTTAGCAATTGGCGGTACCTACTTTTTAGGAAGAGTATTTACTATAGTAGCGTCCAAGGAAAATCACGAATTATTTTTAATCAACAGAGGTACTTACACTATGGATATGCCTTCTGTTACCGAATACCATTTAGACAGGCATGATATTGCTGCATTAAAAAAGCTGCCTCCTCAGGAATATGATGCAGTCGTGGATTTCTGTGCTTATTTGCCGAAAGATGTGGAAAACCTTCTTAAAAATATTCCGGGAGGGGTAAAACAGTACATCTATATAAGCACCTGCGATGTATACAAAAGAAACGTAAACGGGCTAAAGAATGAATCCACAGAGCTTATGGATGTTTGTTTTCCGGGAGAAGCAGGCGAGTATATGTACAATAAAATGCTTTTGGAAAAGGAAACACAGAATGTCTGCAAAAGTCTTGGCATTGCGTATACCAGTATCCGTCCCGGAATCATTTATGGTCCCTTTAATTATGCGCCTAGAGAATCCATGTTTATCCAGTGGATTATAAAGGGGCAGCCTTTGCCATATCCTATAGATGCAGAGGGGCAATTCCAGTTTGTATATGTAAAAGATGTGGCAAGAGCAATTTTGACTGTAATTGGCAATGAAAAAGCATACAATCAGGCATTTAATGTCTGTGGGGATGAGATACTTAATTATAGCCGTTTTTTTGAAGTGTTAAAAAAGATATCAGACAGGGATTTTACAGTGCAGGGAATAACCGTAAAAGAAGCAATAGAGCAAAACAGCCCTCTGCCTTTTCCCATAATAAAAGAAGAAACCGAGCTTTATGATGGAAGCAGGCTTGTAAAAGAACTAGGCTTTGAATACACGGATTTTGAAAAGGGGATGGAAAAAACCTTTCAGGCTTTTAAAAATGTTTTTTCATAGCTTAACAATAAAAGTGCTTCCCCCTCCTTCTGTGTCTAAAACCCGGATAGTTCCATGATGCTCCTTTACAATCTCCAAAGCGATGCAAAGCCCTAACCCAAAGTGGTCTTTTTTGCTTCTGGAGGCATCTACCCGGTAAAAACGCTCAAAGATGTGTTTCTTTTTTTCATCGGGAATGCCAATTCCATTATCTATCACATAAAAATAGTGATGGTTGTCTTTGTATTCGCCCTTTAACACTACCTTTCCTTGTCCGGCCATGGATGTTTCAGATGCTTCTTTCCTTTCATATTTTATTTCCGTATAGCTTAATGCGTTATGGACTAATATGGCAAGCACTTGGGCAATCCGTTGAGGGTCACATTTACATAGCGGCATTTGAGTATCCGGCAGCAGTATGGACAAGTTGATTTTCTTTTCCTTTGCCATTATTTCAAAAGCTTCATAACAGTTTAACAGCAAAGTATCTGCTTCTGTTTCCTTTAATTGAAGGGAATAGCTCTGACTGTCCCCATTTGCCAAAATCAGCATATCATTTACCAGCCTTGTCATACGTTTTGCTTCCTCTTCAATAATCTGGCAGAAATTTTTTTCATTCAGAGAATCTTCTTTTAAAGGGAGATTTTTGGAAGGATTAGAAACTGCTGCAGGTTTTGTATTCTTTTCCGGAAGCTTTTTTAATGCGGAAACGGAAGAGAGTATAACAGTCAAAGGTGTCCGAAGCTCATGAGAGGCAGCGGCAACAAACTGAATCTGCTTTTTTTGGTTTTCTTCAATGGGCTTTAAAAGCCTTTTGGTAAAATGCCAGAAAAAGAAAAACAATACTGCTAGGGCGGCAAGGTTGATAAAGGCAAATAAAGCTCTTTGTATATAGATTTGCTTGTATAAGTTTGTTAGGGAACAAAGAATGTATACTTTTATATAACCATGCTCTTTTGGAATTTTTCCATAAGATACGTGATATTCCTGCCGGTTGATGGCAAAAAAATCATTTGCCCCCACATAGGTAAATTCCTGATGGAAGGACAGTAAAGAAGAAAGGTCTAATGTTTCCACTTCAAATAAAGACTCATATTCCCTTTTTATACGGGAAAGAAGTTCTTTTCTTTCTTTATTTTCTATAATATTTCCATAAAGAATAGGCTGGTCGTTGTCTTCTAAGAAAATGGTATACTTACCGCCAGCTTCCAGCTTTGAAAGCCACTCATAAGAAATAACAGATTCTTTTTCCAAATTATAGATGATATTTTGAACATCATTTTCAAAGGAATGATAATAATTGTTTTTTAAGTTAGTCTCTGCTACCAGCAAATAGAAAAACGTCATGCATATTAAAATCATGCTTGTGATTCCGGTACAGAGCAGGGTCAGACGAAGGTGTACTTTTTTGAACATAGTAATTCCTCAAAGGTGATTGGATTATATAGTTGATTTTATGACAGTTCATGCCACAGGCGCCAAAGCAGGTTTCCCACAGAGCACGTTTTCTTAAGGAGCCCTTATAAAAACACCAGCGCTTAGCGAGGTATTTTCGAGCTTAGCACTGTTGTGTTTTTATAGAGCGAAAGCGTGGCGACGTAGAAAACGTTCTCTGTGGGAAACCTGCTTTGGCGCCTGTGGCATGAACTGTTATGTTTCATTCTGCTAACTTATATCCTACCCCACGGACGGTAGTCAATGTCAGCAGACTGCCTACAGACTTTAAACGGCGGCGTAGAAAGTGGATATAATTATCCAGATTTCCTTCTTCCACCTCCGCATCCGGTCCCCAGACTTTGGATAAAAGCACCATTCGGGGCATTGTCTGATTTTTGTTTGCTAAAAACACTTCTAACAAATCGCATTCCCTTTTAGAAAGAGTACAGGAATTTTCGGGACCGGTTAATACTTTTTCCTCCAGAGAAAGGGAAATGTCGCCTAAAGTAAGCACATGATTACCTTCCCATTTTCTAGGTCTTCTTTTTATGCAGCGGATTCTTGCCAAAAGCTCTTCAAATGCAAAGGGCTTTACCAGATAATCATCAGCCCCTGTGTCCAATCCGTCAATCTTGTCCTGAAGCTGCCCTAAAGCTGTGAGCATAATAACAGGGATGGTAATTCCGGACTCTCTTGTCTTTCTCAATATGGAAAGCCCATCCATTTCCGGAAGCATCCGGTCAAGCAGGATAATGTCATGGGCATTTTGGGAAATATAATACATGGCATCACCCCCGTTATTGCAGCAGTCCACCTCATATCCTTCCTTTTTTAACTGAAAGGCAAGAAGCTGTAATAATTTTTCATCATCTTCTATTAGTAGAATTCTCATAATCCATTCATTCTCCCAATTTTAGTAATATAAAATTTTAGCAATGTAAATTAAGAAGCTATAGGATTTATTGTAGCAGAGAATTCTTAAAATAATCTCTAAATAAAGGTTATTTATAAAAAGATGAAAAATCTACGATTTCTTCAAATAATTCCTGCATTTTTTTATTTAAAGGCTCACTATCGGAACTATAATGTCTGGATGAAAGAAAGTTAGCTTCCTGATAATAATGCGTATAATGGTTTTGGTCACAACCTTTTTCAAGTAAATATTGGAGCAAGGACAGTCCATTACTATCATTCAAGTTATCTGCAATAGTTAGAATGGCATTAAATCCGCAGTAATCTTCTACGTGAATGTCAGCGCCGTTTTCTACTAACAGCTTTACGGTCTTTTCATTTCCCATATATACAGCATACAGAAAAGGAGTATAGCCGCACATATCACTACACGCATAAAGGTCGGGTTCATCATGATAAAAATGATCGGAATAGCTTAAATTGTGCTGATATGTTCTGCTTTCCAGATCAGCGCCATAATCAATTAAAAGCTGTATCATTTTCAATTCTTCTTCAGTTTCTTCCTCGTCAATGGACTCTTCAAAAGTATTTACAAAGCCTTTTTCACAAAGTAAGCTTAGAAGAGTTTGTTCTCCGGGCTTTGCCGGTTCATTGCTTTCTAAAGTGCAGTCGGGGCTAACTCCTTTTTTCATAATCTGTTCAGCCCGGCTATAATTCCCATGCATGACTTGATATCCTAAACTATTATGGTGGGATATGGATGTACTAATATAAGCAAAAGCAATCAAGCCTACTAAAAGAAAAATAGGTATTAAAAATACCCATCCTACGATTTTTGGTACTAAGTAATATTTTTTTGCGTTTTCTGCTGCGGCAGGATTTTCTGATAAATTTTTCTTATATCTCTTTTTCATTAAAAATGAAACAATAAAAAGAATAATCGCTGAAAATACACATATAACCAAAATTATAATTACGACTGTTAAAAACATCAAGAACATGCCTGCAAAGGCCATTTGACATCACTCCTAACTTATTGTTATATGCTCTATTTTATCATGAAATAATGCGGATGGCTACTGCTTCGTGGGAAATTTGCTTTGTGCTTGTGGGGTGAATTGTTATGATTGGCGTGGTAGTTTGGATTTTTATTTTTTGTTTTCTTTATGGAAACACACTTGCTAAAAAGTGGATTTAAAAAAAGAGATAAGTTAAGACTTACCTCTTTGAAGTACCTCAATAGACAAATTTCGATTGTGATTTGATGTCTTTTAGGGAAGCAAAATCACATAAAAGATTATAACACAATATAAAACAGGCGTGTCAATATATTTCTTTTTCCAATAAATGCTGATACGTCATATCCATACCAAATGCACCCAATGGAGCAGTAATTATAATTGACAATACAGCTACTGACAACACGATGTTTCCGCAAGGCAGACCTAAAGATAAAGGAACTGAACCAATAGCGGCTTGAACCGTAGCCTTTGGCAAATAGGCAATGACACAGAATATTTTTTCTTTTAGGTTAAGCTTTGTGCCTATCATGCATAGATAAACTCCAATTGAACGAAATATCAGCGCAATCATAATCATAAAAACTGCACCAAGTCCGGCTTCCAAAGTATAACGAATATCAACTGCTGCCCCCACAAGCACAAACAAAATGACCTCGGCGGCAATCCACAGCTTGCCAAATTTTTCAGAAAGACGAGCAGAAACCAAAGCAGTACTTTTCATCTGCAACACACAAGCCATGCTCATAACTGCAAGAAGTCCCGAAACGGGAATAACATTTTTCAGCCATTCTTCCAAAGCAATCAGCAGAAAAGCAGTTCCCAAGACAATGATAACTTTCATGCTGTTTCGTACATAATGTTTATGCGCATATTTTGTTTCAAAAAAGACAGACAGGAAAAATCCAACGACT
Source organism: Robinsoniella sp. (assembly GCA_023664735.1). Lineage (GTDB taxonomy): Bacteria > Bacillota > Clostridia > Lachnospirales > Lachnospiraceae > RGIG3040. The sequence goes on from JAMPFB010000066.1 coordinate 14,581, forward strand.
GCTCCTACTAATATGCCTGAGATAATTGAAATGGGAATGTTGATAAATTCCATAATGTCTAAGGAATTTCCCTGTGCCATTCCGATAAAGGTTGAAAACAGGACAATGACAAAAACATCATCTAAAGAGGCTCCGGCTAAAATAAGCTGCGGAATACCTTTTTCTGTTCCGTATTTTGTTTCCATAAGCTGTACCATCCGGGGAACGACAACTGCAGGAGATACTGCTCCAAGAACAGCCCCCATAATAGCAGCGTCAATCAATGTTATTCCAAGAATAGACGGCGCAAACAGGACAAATGCCAGTATCTCAAGGACAGCGGGCAGAAAGGACATTAAGACCGCCGGACGCCCTACTTTCTTTAAGTCGCTGATATTTAGGGACAATCCGGCTTTGATTAAAATAATTACCAATGCCATTTGACGTAAATCGGCAGATATACACAAGATTGAATCGTCTAAAAAATTAAGTGCATATTGTCCTAAAACAATCCCCGTAACCAACATACCGATTATACGGGGAAGTTTTATTTTTTGGCAAATGGAAGCCATAGCAAGACCGACAAGAAAAATAAGTGCAAGTGATGTCAACATAAGTATTTTCTCCTTTCAAATATAAAAAAGCCAATGATCTTCTGCGACAGTTGTAATCACAGAAGCCATCAGCTTAATAAAAGCGGTTTTGGTTGCCCAAGGGAGAACTTCATTCCCTTTTTGTACTTTAACAAAGAAATGAAGAATTGTCAATTTTTTTCAAAAGTAATATTCACAACAGTGTAACAGTTCAGCCCACAGGCGCAGAGGAAGGACCATACAGAGCATGTTTTCTACGTCGCCACGCTCTCGCTCTATAAAAACGCAGCAGTGCTAAGCTCGAAAATACCTCGCTAAGCGCTGGCGTTTTTATAAGGGCTCCTTAAGAAAACATGCTCTGTATGGTCCTTCCTCTGCGCCTGTGGGCTGAACTGTTACACAACAGTAATGCCCTAGAAATAATGTGCGACAACCACATATCATCAACATAGTATTACCACACAAAACTCTAAAGCTGTTCCAAAGCTGAAATAGAGCTTTAGAACAGCTTTAAAGAAA
>JAMPFB010000067.1 GCA_023664735.1 Robinsoniella sp.
TTTTTATAGAGCGAAAGCGTGGCGACGTAGAAAACATGCTCTATGGGAAGCCTGCCCTGTCCCTGTGGACTGAACTGTTACCCCGTATGCGGAATCTGTCAGGATTTGTATTGAATTGTAGAAATAATTTGTGTTATAATAATTCATCATAGGAAAAAGATGGTATGGGTTACAGCATAGCATTTTTATTCTCATGCCATCTCATCGAATAGCATTGTAAAGGAGAGAGGAATATGGCAAAACTTATCATAACGGCTGAAGGTGGAAAGGTAACGCAAACACTGAACTTTCTAGACAGGAACATTAAGGACAACAGATATGTTTATGCAAATGGCAATGAATCGGGGATTATGAGCAATCCGGAAGAAATATATGAAGATATTCCGGAATGCGAGAGAATCAGGGAAAACTATGATGAACTGATAGAAGCAGTGAATTTAGGAAAAAGCCAGATTACCAATGTTATGCGCCGGCTAAATGAATTGGAAAAATTAATGGATCCATATGTTATCCCTAAGCCGGACAGCGAAAGGGAGCATGTGGTTACATTAAATAATGATGACTTGATGAAGCTTTCTGAAATTGTAAAAGAGGATTCTTTTACTACAGACAAACAGATTGAAGATGCAATTAAAAAATTGATACATATGGAATCAAAGTAATGTTTATGATAATTTTAAATCGGGAAGGCGATGAATATTAAATTGCCTTTCTGATTTTTTTTCTTATTTATTTTCTTTAGGCTTTTAACATACAGAAAATATGCCGATATCCTATATAAGTTTAAAAATTATTTGATAAGCTCAATTTTACATTAATCAAGGAGGATGATGGTATGGGCATTATGGGAATTGGAAATGCAAATGTGGAAAGGTATACCTTTAAAAACCCGGACGGAACTGTGGCAGGTACCATGACCGTTCGCAAATCAAGTGGGAAAAAGACAAAACGGTTGCAATACAAATTTAAGAAGATTTCGACTCAGCTCATGGCGGCAAAAACATCTGGCGGCGCAAGGCTGGTAATGGCAAAGGCATACAGTGAGGCTGCAAATCTGCGCAGGAAATTCAGATGTGGGGAGTATGATGATAGTGAAGTCAGCAGTGCACTTATCCATGCAGAGCAAATGATAAGAATTGCCAAAAAGCGGGTAAAGCATCTGGAAGAGGAAGAAAGTGCAAAAAAGACCGATGGAATATGTCAGGCAGAGCTTGAGGGGGAAGCGGAAAATGACAGCCCTGCGAACATGGAAATACAAGATGACTTTGAGCTTGACAGCAAGGAGCTAAGAGCGCTTATGAAGGAAATGGAAAGGGCGCTTGAGGAGTTGGAAGGTGAAAACGGGCTGGAAGAATTGACTGAAACGATGTGGGAAGATATGGACCTGGCCGATTTGGAGCTTCTAAAGAAAAAGCACAGATCCAAAGAGCTTCGGGAAATTATGGAAGCTGATATGAAGTATTTAAAAGCTCTTTTTAGTAAATTGGAAAAAGAAAAGCAGACAGCTTCAAGCGGCGTATCTTTGGAGCTTGCAGGAGAGGAGGTACCAGTTCCGGTAATGGAAGCGCCTGTAGTAGCGGAGGGAGGAAGTGTGGATGAGTCGGTGTGACTGGTGGCTAAAAGAGAAGCATTGTTTGCTCGTGATGGAGTAAGTCAGGAGGGTTGTATAAACAGCCCAATCTGAAAGAATGCTGGTTTCTTATTTTATATATTCAAAGCAATAATTCTTATTTATAGTAGAATCAAACTCAATCCCTTCCTCAAAAACAATTTTCATGATGTTCTTATATTGAAGAATCGTACTGGGTCTATACAATGAAATTAAAATATTTAACCTGTCTAAATGATTCGGGTTACCACACGCAATCACTTTATACGGAAGGTTAGGTGACTTTGTAACTTTCATCATACAATTCAAATTTTCAGCATAATTATTAAGGTTGAATATGGTTGTCTCAAATTCTTTGCCATTAAATCCGCAAACAATGCTCCCTGATGCGTAGGAGGCTGACTTATTGGATTCAACCTTTATTCTTGTTTTTTGAAATCTGTCGGATACTATTTCGATAAATTCGTTATAAGATAAATCAATATCCTTTTCTGTTCTAATCAAACCTTCTGAAGAAAAAGTGCAATAATCCTTAAATAATTCTTCATTATTTTCCATATTTCCAGAGCAGCCAAATATAATATTTCTATTTATTTTTATAAGCCTATTGAAATTTTCACTGAAACTCCCGCTTTGTCCTATTTCTCTTTTATCAGCGCCCGCTAAAACAAAATCTTCAGTTATTATTGCTTGAATCAAACTCATAATAAATAATACCTCTAAAAACATTAATACTATGTATTATGCTATTCATTATATGACAGAATTCTGCATATAACAACGAGTTTAACAAAATATGTTTTATGTGCAACAATTGTTAGTAGTGATGTTTTTCGTGAAAAGTTTCGTGAAAAATGATTTGGATAGCGGAAAATTCATGTAGATAGTGGAAAATCATGCAAAAAATTAAAAATAGAAAAGGCGCATATGTTATTATCTAATAAACAAAAAACAGAAATGGCACCGGAAGCTGCCGATGCCATTTTTCAAAATTCTATTTTGCTTTTTCCGCATAAGTAGTATTTACCAGCTCTTCATAAGGGACTCTTTCAGAAAGCTCTCCAGCTTCTTCTAAAATGTTTTGCAAAAGTGTAAAGCTGTCTTCTTCAAAAATCAAATCTTCTTTCCAAGTATCCTGTTCTTTATAACGTGATACGATAGTGGTTAAAGTGGCAAGCTCTGTTTCCGGAAATTGCTTTTGGATAACTGTTGCAATTTCTTCTGCAGAATGACTGTTTACGTAATCCATGGCCTTTTGCAATGCATTTACAAAGCCCTGCATGATTTGGGGATTTTCATTCATGTAGCTTGTTTTTGCGCTGAAGGCGGTATAGGGCACATAGCCGGAGTCTTCTCCAAGGGAGGCGATGACGTAGCCGGTGCCTTGCTCTTCTAAGGAGGTAGCAAAAGGTTCAAATTCAACAGTATAATCCCCTTGCCCATTAGCAAATGCAGCCGCAGTAGAACCAAAATCAATGCTTTGGTCAATAGAAAGGTCTTTAGAAGGATCAATATTATTTTTCTTTAGTATATATTCAAATACCATTTCCGGCATACCGCCTTTTCTTCCGCCAAGCACTGTAGTGCCTATCAGGTCATTCCACTCAAAATCAGGAACCTCGGTTCTTGCTACAAGGAAATTGCCGGCTCTTTGCGTTAACTGTGCAAAATTCACCACATAATCATTTGTGTCCCCAAGATAAGTATAGACTGTGGATTCAGGACCCATAAAGCCAATATCGGCTTCGCCGCTTAGTACAGCAGTCATGGTTTTGTCGGCGCCATATCCGGTAATTAGTTCTAGATCAATGCCTTCCTCTTCAAAGTATCCTTCCTCAATTGCTACATACATGGGAGCATAAAAAATGGAATGGGCGACTTCATTCAGCACTACCTTCTGATTGTCGCTGGTACTGGATTTGCTGCAGCCTGTAAGTAACAGGGTGGAAAACAACCCTAACATCGTAAGTAAAAGCAGAATTTGTTTTTTCATAATACCTCCTATATGGAAATAGCAGGAAAATCCCAAGGATTTTCTTGCGGTTTGTTACAGATAATATATGGAACAGCCAAAAAGATGTGACAAAAGGTTAGAGGTATGATATCATATTTCAGTACATGGACTGCCTGTTTAGCAAGCCAAAAAGAACAGGGTGGAGAACAGGAACGGGATAGGATTGGAGTAAGCTATGAGTATTTATGACACTTTAAATAAGGAACAAAGGGAAGCGGTATTTCATACAGACGGGCCGGTGCTTATACTGGCTGGGGCAGGCTCCGGAAAGACAAGGGTGCTTACCCACAGGATTGCCTATTTAATTGAGAAATGTCAGGTAAATCCATGGAATATCATGGCGATTACCTTTACCAATAAGGCGGCAGGAGAAATGCGGGAAAGAGTGGACAATCTGGTAGGTTATGGTTCAGAAAGCATCTGGGTGGCTACCTTTCATTCCACCTGCGTGCGGATATTAAGAAGATATGCAGACAGAATCGGGTTTGATAATAATTTTACAATATATGATACGGACGATCAAAAGACCATTATGAAGGATGTCTGCAAAAAGCTTCAGATTGATACGAAAATGCTAAAAGAACGGACTATTTTGGGCGCTATTTCCTCAGCAAAGGACGAACTGATTTCCCCGGTGGAATATGATTTGAACAGCATTGGAGATTTTACAAAGCAGAAAATCAGCAAGGCATACATGGAATATCAGTCAGTCCTTAGAAAAAACAATGCCATGGATTTTGATGATTTGATAGTAAAGACTATTGAGCTTTTTAAAAGCTGCCCGGATGTGCTTGAGCAGTATCAGGAAAAGTTCCGGTATATTATGGTGGATGAGTATCAGGATACGAATACAGCACAGTTTGAATTGATACGTCTGTTAGCAGGTGCTTACAGAAATCTTTGTGTAGTAGGTGACGACGACCAGTCCATCTACAAATTCAGAGGCGCCAACATCCGTAACATTCTGGATTTTGAAAAGGTATATCAGGATGCCTTTATCGTGAAGCTGGAGCAGAATTACCGCTCTACCTCCAATGTGTTAGAGGCTGCTAACTCAGTAATAAGGAATAATGTGGGGCGGAAGGAAAAAGCCCTTTGGACAGATAAGGAGGGCGGCAGCAGGCTTCATTTCAGACAGTTCGACTATGCTTATGAAGAAGCAGAATACATAGCCTTTGATGTGGCAAAGAAGAAAAGAGAATTGATTTGTGATTATAAGGACTGTGCGGTTTTATTCAGAACCAATGCACAGGCGCGTATTTTGGAGGAACAATTCGTAAGAGCTGGCATACCATATGATGTAGTGGGAGGCGTTAATTTTTATAGCAGAAAGGAAATCAAGGATCTGCTTGCTTATTTAAAGACCATTGATAACGGAAAAGATGATGTGGCAGTAAAGCGTATCATCAATGTGCCAAAAAGGGGTATTGGCGCAACTACCATTGTGCGGGTGCAGGAATATGCGGACGACCGGAACATTAGTTTTTATGATGCGTTAAGGGAAGCAGATCAGATTATGACTATCGGGAAGAGCGCTTCCAAGTTAAAGCCTTTTGTGGATATGATACAGGTTTTCCGCAGTAAGCTGGAGTTTTATGGGCTGGAGGAATTGATAAAGGACATTATTGAGACTACTGGATATGTAGCACAGTTAGAGGCTGATAACGATGAAGAGGCAAAAGCGAGAATTGAAAATATTGATGAATTGATTTCCAAGATTGTTTCCTATGAAGAAGAACATGAAAATGCCTCCCTTTCGGAATTTCTGGAAGAGGTTGCCTTGGTTGCAGATATTGATGGAGTCAGCGCAGATAGTAATAAGGTGCTTTTGATGACACTTCATAGTTCAAAGGGGCTGGAATTTCCCCATGTGTATCTTGCTGGCATGGAGGATGGAATTTTTCCAAGTTATATGACGGTCACCTCAGATGATCCCGCAGAGGTGGAAGAGGAAAGACGCCTTGCTTATGTGGGAATTACAAGGGCAAAAGAGGATTTGACCCTGTCCTGTGCAAAGCAGAGGATGATTAGGGGAGAGACACAGTACAATCCGGTAAGCCGTTTTGTAAGGGAAATTCCCGGAGAGCTTCTGGATAACAGGCTGCCGGTTTCCAAGAAAAGGGACTTTGAAGAATATGAAGAGGCTTCTTATGAAAGAGCCGCTTTTAAACAGAAGCCCTATGCTGTAGCCAGCGCCGCCAATTATGCGCAGAAGCCTTCAGGAGCTTTATATAGCACAATCAGCCAAAGTCCCCGGAAAGAATCCGGATATGGAAATGCTGCAAATAGTGGGGATTATGTAAACTCAAAAAAAATAAAAGAAACTGTATCAAGTGGCAAGAATCCTTATAATTCTATAGTAAGACCCAAGGCAGTGGTGACGAAGCCTGCTACAAGCGCCACTGTGAAGCCATTTATTGCCAAGCAGGATAAGTTTTCCAATCTGGAAGGCATCAGTAAAGGGGCGCCTTCTTTGAGCGGAGCGCTTTCTTATGGTGAGGGCGACAGGGTAAAGCATATTAAATTTGGGGAAGGTACTGTAAAAGCCATTGTAAAAGAACCTAGAGATTATCAGGTTACGGTAGAATTTGATAATGCGGGGATAAAAAAAATGCTGGCGGCATTTGCAAAATTGCAAAAGATAGAATGAATGGTTACAAATTATTTATTAAATTTCCAAAAAGCTGTAGTAAAAATATAAAATAAGTGGTATGATATTAGAAATAAAAAAGGCGGTTTTGAGTAAATCAGATAGAGTGAAAGGAAGGAAACACATATGAGCAAAGCAAAGGTAGAAGAATTGGTTGCAGTAATCAAGGCAAACGACCTGTTAAAAAGAGAAAAGGAGATTGAAGAAGAGAAAAAGTCCAATACAGTCCTTTGGGTCTTTGCAATCATCGGTGCGATTGCAGCAATTGCAGGTATCGCTTATGCGGTATATTTGTACTTTACACCGGATTACTTAGAGGACTTTGAAGAAGATTTTGAAGAAGACTTTGATGATGATTTCTTTGAAGAAGAAAATGAAGAGGATGTAAAGAAGGAAGAAGAGAAAGAAGAAAAATAGGATTTTTGATAAAATTTTATGACTGGATTGCAAACGGGATTCCATTGGAGTCCCGCTTTTTGCATATATGGAAGGCAGTTACCTATTAAAAAATAGTTTGTGCATTGCAAGGCAGGGAGAAAAATCATGAAAAAAGGCGAGCAATATATTGGGAAGGTGGAAAAACTGGATTTTCCCAACAAGGGAGTCATATCTTTGGAAGAGGGAAAAGTAGTGGTGAAAAATGTAATTCCGGACCAGAAAATTTCTTTTGTTATTCAGAAAAAAAGAAAGGGGAAGGCACAGGGAAGGTTAGTGGAGGTTTTGGAAAAGTCTCCGGTGGAAATAGACAGCCCCTGCCCGCATTTTGGCATATGCGGAGGTTGCACCTATCAGAATCTGCCTTATAAGGAGCAACTAAAGATAAAAGAAGGTCAGATAAAAGAATTGCTGGAATCAGTTTACATAAATCTAGGACAACAGCCATCCTATCAGTTTGAAGGAATAAAAGCAAGCCCCAGCCAGTTTGCTTACCGCAACAAAATGGAGTTTTCTTTTGGGGATGAAAGAAAGGACGGACCGCTTTCCCTTGGAATGCATAAGCGGGGCAGCTTTTATGATGTGGTTTCTGTTGAACGGTGCCAGATTGTGGATGAAGATTATCGGTTGATTTTAAAAACGGTTTTAGATTATTTTCAGGACAGGCAGATAAGCTTTTATCATAGAATGAAGCAGACCGGATGTCTGCGCCATCTCCTTGTTAGAAAAGCAGTAAAGACGGGCGAGATTCTAATAGCTCTTGTGACGACTACACAGGAAGCAGAAACATTGAATGAGCTGCTTGAAGGATTTGCAAAGGCATTGTTGGATTTGGAGAAGGACGAAAGTACAATAGGCAATGGGAAGCAGGAAATGCCGGAAAAAAGATTGCAGGGAAAGATTGTCGGTATCCTGCATACAAAAAATGACTCTTTGGCAGATGTGGTAAAAAGTGACGAGACGGTGATTTTGTATGGCAAGGACTATTTTTACGAGGAGCTTTTGGGACTGAAGTTCAAAATATCACAGTTTTCCTTTTTTCAGACAAACAGTCTGGGAGCGGAAGTGCTTTATGAAACGGCGAGGGAGTATATTGGAAAGCTGGATGAGGCAGGACTGACAGATTGCGGGCAGCATCAGGAAGAGGGAAAAAAGAATAAAGTAGTTTTTGATTTATACAGCGGAACCGGAACGATTGCGCAAATGCTTGCGCCTGTAGCAAAGAAGGTTATCGGAGTTGAGATTGTGGAGGAAGCGGTAGAGGCTGCAAGATTGAATGCAAAGCTGAATGGACTTGAGAATTGTGAGTTTATTGCAGGAGATGTTTTGAAAGTTTTGGATGATATTGAAGAGAAGCCGGATTTGATCGTTTTAGACCCACCCAGAGACGGGATTCATCCGAAGGCGCTTAAGAAGATTATTGCCTATGGGGTGGAGCGGATTGTGTATATTTCCTGCAAGCCTACCAGTCTGGTGAGGGATTTGGAGGTGTTTTTGGAGAGTGGGTATGAGGTGAAAAGAGTGAGTGGGGTGGATATGTTTCCGGGGACTGGGCATGTGGAGACGGTTGTCAAATTATCCCTCAAAACAAATCAACCTAAGATAGAGGTTGCAATGGAAGTAGATTCTGACAGTAATTACACACCAGAGGAACGTGCCACATATCAGAAGATTAAGGAATATGTGAAGGACAAGTATGGTGTGAATGTGCATACTTCTTATATTGCACAGGTAAAGCGGATGTGTGGTCTGGATATGGGCGAAAATTATAATAAGTCCAAGAAAGAGAATCCAGAGGTAAAGCAGTGTCCGCAGGAGAAGGTGGAGTATATTAAGGATGCGTTGAAGCATTTTGGTTTATTGTAGAAATTTAATATGGATGACATGGAATCAGACGATATGACACTAGAACCTCATTAGATAGAGAAATCTGTCTGATGGGGTTTTCTTGTTATTGATAGAATTTTTGGATAGGAGATGAGAATGTTGACAAAGGAAAAGATTATTGAGTTAAGAAAAGAGTACTCACGGATAATCAGTAAAAGTAGACAACAAGCAAAAAAGAGTGAATGTCTTTGGTGTGGTAAGAAAATAACAAGATTTTGTAACTCTCATTCTGTGCCACAATGTGTATTGGAAAATATAGATTTGGACGGTAAGTTAGATTATTTTAATTCAATGCTTAATCTGCCATTGATTAACGAAGATAAAGGGATTGGTGAAGCAGGAACGTTTAAATTAATTTGTAGTGATTGCGATGGCAGAATATTTCAGGATTATGAAGAATTAAGCAAATTAGAATCCCAGCCTACAGAAATAATGTTAGAGGAAATTGCATTAAAAAACGTGTTAATGATGCTTAACAAGAGATACTTTGAAATTGAGTTATATAATACTCTTGAGAAGGAATACAATGTACCCTATCCATATGATGTAAAGCAGGAAGCGAATACTCTTGATGAAAGAGACTTTTGGTTAGATTTTCTCAGAATAAAAGAAATGCTTAGCTCATCAGGAGAAGCTAAGAGTACCTATAAAATGTTTTTCTGGAAGAAGTTGGATTATGTTATACCAATAGCATTCCAGGGGCTGGTTACTTTATATGGTGATTTAGAAGGGAATCTGGTTACGGACACATATAATACATCGGAGGAAATAGTAGTAAAGCATATGCACGTATGTATGTTTCCATTAGAAACTAGGTCTGTTGTATTTGCTTTTTACCATGAAGATGATACCGAATATGATAATTTTGCTGAACAATTTAACAAATTAGAAGAGGACGAGCAGTTAGCGGTGTTAAGTTATATCGTATATGGTTATTGTGAGGATATGCTTTTTGCTAAGAAATTTCCACATAGAACTTGGATTATAAATAAAGTCAGAGATACTTTCATGGAGACTGCGGAGATTTGGGCGTTTGATAAAGAGCATGCGGAGTATCAGAAGAAATTAAAGATGAAGCAACTTAAAAATAGAGATAAAGAATTTCCTTGTATTCTAGCAAAGAAGTTTGCAGTAAAAAAGAGTACTTAAAGCAAGAAATTCTAAGAGTATGCATTGTAGACGGAGCGTGTTGAAATATTATGTGGTGGGTGGATTATAAGTTATTAACTCTCCAATTTCTACATTGAGATAGTGACATAATTTGCATATTTGATTTTTACTGATACCTTTTGCTTTTAAGATATCATCGATCCTTAGTGTTAAAGTACCATAATCCATATTGAGGACTCCCTTACATTTCTATGGATATTTTATATAATGAGTGATGATATAGTAATTCACAATAAAGGGAATGACGATACAGTTAGTGCCTAGGAAAAAGATGGTAAATAGCAGAATTGTAAGATATAATAAAGGAAATACGTCATGGAGGTTGTGCTGTGGAAGAGTTGCAAGATTATTTAAAAGAGAAGTTAAATGAGTTTAGAAAAACATATAATGCCGAATATCACTTAAATGCATATTCTGACAGGGAATTAAAAAGACAATGGAAAAGTGATTATGAACGAACAAGTGGACAATGGCAATCCGTAAAGAGTATTTCTGACGTAAAAAGATATGTAAATGGGTTTGTAGGAACTGTTAAGCAGTATCAAAATATAAAAGGCGTTTTTTCAGATGCGTATGATATGGATTTGGTTTTGTATAGAGCAGTTTCCGCTATTCAAAAGATGGCACAATGTTATGATATAGATGATTTTGATTTTCATATGTTTAAGAAAGAAGATATAGATGAAATGTTTGATACGTTGTATCAATGGCTGGAAGAAATGAAAAACGTTAATATGCGTAGAGCAATGCAGGATTAGGTGAGGTTATGGGATTGATGAAGTGTCCTGAGTGTGGATGTGATATCGAAAGTTCTTTGAATCAATGTCCATTGTGTGATTGTAAAATACATAAAGACGGTAATACACAGCATCATACTGCAAAGAACAATAATATAAATGACTTGTTGTCTGGAAAGGATTTTGTTTATTTTTGCTTTGTCTTGGCAGCTATATTTGTTGTTTTTGGGGTTGCTAGAATTAATTCGCCAAATATAGTTCATACAAAGAACATTACCAAGAATGTATGCGTGGTTATGATGATAATAAATATGCCGAAATGCAAGTGGATTATTATTTAAAAGTTCCTATAGACTTATAGCCGAAGAGTACGAAGAAATGGCAAATGACGCTATGAAAGAGATTTGGAAATATCGCAGACAAGCTATAGCATTATTTGTTATGGCGTTTGTTTCAGTGTTATTGGGACTTGTGTTAAACAAGAAAGGTAAAGGTGATATTTATGAGAAGTGAGCATAGAATAGTAGATTTGAATGCATATATCGAAAATATTCAATTTGAAATCAAAAATACAGGAGAAAATAAACAAAAATGTTAGTCAAGATGTAATTACGGCAATAAGATTGAAATGTGTATGCTATGATAGTTTTGATGACAAGATTCAGTTTGGAACTGAGGATTTTTTAGAAGTAAAGAAAGCGTCTTTAAATATTAAAACGACCACAGTGAAAGTGATATATTGACTTATATGAAAGAAAAAAATGATAAGGCAGTATGTCTTCCGAAAGAGCATCCTGATGGTTGGATATGTTCATGTAGTAGATTGAATAAAATGGTATTAATAGATGTGTGTCTTGTGGATATGGTAAAAACAATAACTTTGAATATCTTTAGGAAGAAAAAATTAAGCACAAACTGGAAGAACGTCTAATACAAAAGAAGAATGCTGAAGAAAAGAGAAAAGCTGAATTAAAAGCAGCAGAGGAAAAAGCACAGTATCTTACTGCTCAAAACAATTATGAAAAAAGTGTATATGTCAAATGAGACATTAAATCCATCAAAAGTAAAGCTGGTAAATGCAGATATGCCTAAAGTAGAGTACTCAAAGGTATATGGGATTAATTTAGGAGTTTTGTTCTATGATGATGGGAACATACGATATATAGGTGAGGTAAAAGACGGAAAAGCAAGTGGTTATGGAATTGCTTGGTATCCTTCCGAAAATGATAATAGAACTTGTTGTGACGGAGGGTTTGTTGATGGATTATTTAATAGCGGTGAAGCGTATGACACGGAGGGGAACAGTATTACTGCAAGTGAATTAAAAGATATTTTATTTGAAGGTGAGTTTGTAATGGGGCAAGGATTGTCTAATTTAAAGACGAGTGAACAAGTTGCACAACAAACAAAAAATGATGAAGAGAGGGATATGATTGTGGAACGTACTCAGGAAGGTAAGGCAATAGCAAAATTGAGTCCTGATTTTAAAGAAGGTAGACCAAAGAAATTTTCTAAAGTTCAAATTAATCATGCATTGGATTTGCTAAATGAGTACTCATACAAGCAGGTGGGACAGGTGACAGGGATAAGCAAAAGTACACTGATACGAGCTAAAAGAAAGTAATTTTGATGATTATGTTGATAAATTTGATAAAGTGGCATATAATAATATTACAAACACATGCAGAACAACTACACAATATAATGAAGGAGGAATCATTATGGCAGAACAGGTATTGATTCAATTTCGTGCAGATAAAGCATTAAAACAGGAAGTTGCAGAGATTTATGAGACTTTAGGTATGGATTTACCAACAGCTTTCCGTATGTTTATGACTAGAAGTAAGATGGTTAAGGGACTTCCGTTTGAAGCAACATTACCAGAAACGACAATTACAAGAGCAGAGGCTAAGAAAGCATTTTATGAGTTGCGAGAGCAAGCGAATGATGTACCAGAAATGTCTCTTGATGAAATTAATGCTGAAATATCAGCTGTCAGAGCGGAAAGAAAAAGGTAAGTGCTTATGGTATATTATGCGGTTATAGATACAAATGTTTTCATTTCTGCGTTGCTTTCGAAAAGAGCAGATGCAGCTACAGTACGAGTGTTGGATGCCATGTTTGATGGTAAAATCATACCATTATACCATGAGGATATTTTGGCGGAGTACGATGAAGTACTTCATAGGAGTAAATTTCATTTTAAGGAAGAGACAATTCAGTTGGTTATAAATGCTGTAAAACAGTATGGAATAGAAGTGTTTCCACAACCTACAGGTGAAATCTTGGTTGATATGGATGATTTGATATTTTATGAAGTTGCCATGGAAAAGAGAGAGGATGATGCCTATTTGGTTACAGGTAATCAAAAACATTATCCGATAAGAGATTTTATTGTAACTCCTGCTGAAATGATGGAAATTATTGAATGGTAATTGTAGTAAAGCCTCATTGATCGGAGCGAAGTCTGATTAATGGGGCTTTGTGCGTAAAGGTAAAGAAGAGAGGTAATCTATGGTTGAAAGAAATATTGAGATATTTAATTCATTTGTTAAAGAATTTTTAGATAAGGATAGAACCTATAAGCTACAAATTGAGAATTTTCAGAAATATTTGAAGACACATAGTTTGGAAGATAAGGTTTTTAATTTATATGAAACAAATATGCTATTTTAAGATGGTCTGACACTTTGGTTTCAGGTAGAAACTGTTATTTAAATACCGGTGGTAATGCTGGGGTGAAATTCTATGTAGGAAATGCAGCTTATTCAACCGATACTTGGTGTATTTCAGCACGAGATAACCTAAGCGATTATTTGTATATGTTACTTGAAAGCATTAAGCCTGAACTAAATCAGAAATTCTTTCAAGGAACTGGTTTGAAACATCTTCAAAAACCGCTTCTTAAAGACAGACCTATATATATTCCAGAGTTATCGGAACTTAATGAATTCAACCATGATATCCGACAATATCAGAGAATCTGAAGAACTTGTATCATTAAGAGATTGGCTGTTGCCGATGCTTATGAATGGACAGGCAACCATCTCTGACTAGGCCGCTAAATTATCATTTAGAATAGAAACAAACATAAGGAACGTGAAAAAATGGGAAAAGAATTATTCGACAATATACCTAGCAAAGTAGCAGACCTATTGTCTGATGTTAAAAATGGACGCATTGGTCTGCCAGATCTGCAGCGCCCTTTTGTATGGAAAGATAATAAAGTTCGTGAATTACTAGACTCAATGATGAAGGGATATCCAATTGGCTACATTATGTTATGGGCATCTCCGGATGATTATGAAAATACAGGTTATATCGGTAAAAACGATAAAATGTATAAACGTCCAGATGATTTAGTAATTGACGGTCAGCAGCGTTTAACAGCGCTGTTGGCTGCAATGTACGGTGTAACCATCAAGGATAAAAACTATAAGGAAAGAAAGATTCGCATTTCTTTCAATCCTTTAACTCGTGAGTTTGCTGTGTGGACACAGGCTTTTGAAAGAAATCCAGAATGGATTAGCGAAATCAGTAGTGTGTTTGCAGCAGACCAAGAACATAATATTTCTAAGTTTAGAAAAGCATATATAAAAACTGCCAACGAAGGTCGTGCGAAAAACAACGAACCTGAGTTGACAGAAGATGAAGAAGATATCATAGAAGAGAATATCAATGATTTACTTAATCTTGGTATTTATTCATTACCAACACTGAAAATCAATTCAAAGGCCGATGAAGAGGATGTTGCTGATATCTTTGTTCGTGTAAACTCTGGAGGTCAGAACCTTACTGAAAAGAACTTTATTGAAACACTTATTGCTGTTTATGATAATGAGGTTCACGATAAAATTAACAAGTTCTGCGCGGAGTCAAGAGTACCTGCAAACGGTACATCGTTCAATCAGATTCTTCAGGTAGACCCATCACACCTTATCAGGATGTCAGTGGGTGTAGGATTTAGAAGAGCACGCTTACGTTATGCCTACATGTTGCTTCGTGGTAAAAATCTTAAGACCGGCGAAATTACGCAGGATGTTCGTGAAGAGAATTTGAATACATTCAAAGAGTCTTTGGATATTGTAACTAATCTAAATAACTGGCACGCATTCATGAATCTGTTTGCATCTGCTGGATATTTAAGAGGTAGCTTGGTTGCATCATCAAATGCAGTGGTATTCAGTTACGTTTTATACCTTATTGGAAAGTACGATTATAAGGTTTCTTCGGTTGAACTTCAGAAGATTATTCGTAAGTGGATATTCATGTCTACAATTACAGGATTTTATACTGGTTCAACAGAATCAGAAGTTGAAAAGCAATTTGCTGATTTAAGGGATGTTCATAACGCAGAAGAGTTTGTTGCATACCTTAATTCTGTCATTGCTAATAGATTTACAGATGACTACTTCGAGTATTCATTACCTGCTGAATTAAACAGTTCTTCTGCGACATCACCTGCTTGGTACGGATATGTGGCGGCAATTAATGTACTCGGTACGCCAATGCTATTCAGTACAGCGCCTTTATCACAGTACTTTGTTTTAGGAACAAGTGGCGATAAGAATTCGGTAGACAAGCATCATATCTTCCCTAAGCATTATCTTGAGGAAATTGGATATGACAATGACCGTGATAGAAACCAGATAGCTAACTTTACATATCTGGACTACGCAACTAACATTGATATTTCTGATGCACCACCTGTAGAGTATGTTGGTAGATACAGAGATAAGTTAGGTGAAGATGGTTATAAACTTGCTTGTGCTCAGAACGCATTGCCGGAAAACTTTGAGCAGTTATCTTATCCGGAATTCTTGAGCCAAAGAAGATTATTGATGGCCCAAATTGTAAAGAAGGCATATAACGAGCTTAACAAATAAGGTTGAGACAATTATTTTTCTTGCTGCTGCCCCGGATTGCGGGAAAATAAAAAATTAACGGAGGTGCATTATGAAACACAGAGTAAAAGTAACGGTAATTGATAAGAAACTGTA
>JAMPFB010000068.1 GCA_023664735.1 Robinsoniella sp.
CTCTGTTGCGTCCGCTTAGCCACTACCTTCAAAAAAACTGGCTGAACTGTTACAAAGATAAGTTAAAAAATGAATTTATAGTTGACAAATCAAAATGGATTGTTTACAATTGCAATAAAGATTTTATACAATTTAATTTAGAACAATCAAAAGAAAGGAGAAAACAGTATATGGGAATTTATGATTACTCTGTAAAAGCGCAGAATGGTGATGAGGTTGCTCTGGAGGGGTATCGGGGCAAGGTTCTTCTGATTGTTAATACGGCGACAGGCTGCGGATTTACGCCACAGTATGATGGATTGCAGGATTTATATGAAAAGTACCAGTCTCAGGGCTTGGAAATCTTAGATTTTCCCTGCAATCAGTTTGGGCATCAGGCACCCGGCAGTGATGAGGAAATTACAGATTTCTGCCAGTTACGCTATGGTGTGACATTTTCGCAATTTAAGAAAATCCGGGTAAATGGGGAAGGAGAAGAACCATTGTATACCTTTCTGAAGTCACAAAAGAAAGGAGTAATGGGGAATCAGATTAAATGGAATTTCACCAAATTTCTTGTTGACAGAGGGGGAAATGTGGTTGCACGTTTTGCACCGACTGTGACACCGGAAAAACTGGAGGAAAAGATACAGAAATTATTATAAGAATTGGAGGCTGCTACGGTATTTGCGAAAAAGATGATATCATGATAAATTATGTGCATGGCAATGATATGAGGAGTTGTGATAATATGCAAAAAAATAAATATGATTGTTTGAAACTGGAAAACCAGTTATGTTTCCCCCTTTATGCCTGCTCGAAAGAAGTAATCAGAAGATATAAACCATATCTTGACAAGCTGGGACTGACGTATACCCAGTATATCGCCATGATGGTTATGTGGGAGAAAAAAGAGATGACGGTTAAGGAGCTGGGAGAATATCTTTATTTAGACTCCGGTACGCTTACCCCCGTGTTAAAGAAACTGGAGGAGAAAAAGTATGTGCTAAGGGAACGCTCGAAAGAGGATGAACGCAGCCTGATAGTTTCACTTACGCAGGAAGGGGAGAAATTAAAAGAGCAGGCTGTCTTGATACCGAAGCAATTAAGTGCCTGTGTCAATTTGGAGCCACAGGAGGCGCAGCAGTTATATCAGCTTTTGTATAGGCTGCTTAACGGCTTATCTTAACATCAAAAGGGATTGATATATGAAGAAAGTCTCATAAGGCTTTCTTAATCAAACGAAATCCGCAAATTCTTATAGAATGGATTATCTATAATATCTATAAATGGAGCTTACCAATACACAGTGGGAGATGGCAGAGCATAGGATAGTCTGCTGGACCTTGGCAAAGTCGCCGGCACTTATGCACCGTACTTTGGTGCATTAGTACCGCTGCGTCTTTGCAGAGCGAGAGCGTGTCCAGAAGACTATCCTATGCTCTGCCGTCTCCCACGTCCGTATTCCAAAGCCACCCTATATCCTGCCATCTCCCACGTCCATTTATCCATCTTTACCAGAAGAGGCAGAACTGTCCTCACTTTGTTAATAAATTACCAATCAAACCTTGATTTCTCCCCCTCTTTATGTCAAAATAGAACTTGGCTGAAAAGACACAATTGGAGAGGTGAATATCATGAGAGGAATTGATACACAGGTAAGAAAGGTTCGCAGAAGAGTCTTTAAAGAAGTGGCAAGTCTGGCTTATTTTTCTGAAAATCTTATAGATGATATGGAAGCGCTTCCTTATAAAATCGTAAGCAATGAAGATCCGGATTATTGGGAAAGTGTATACAGGGAACGGGCAGTAGTCCGTGAAAGAATCCGCCTTGCCATGGGAATGAGCCTGCGGCCGGAGGATGCTCCGGTACATCTTTCTCAAGGGGTGGAAGAGAGCAATATCGCAGAAAAATATTACGAGCCTCCTCTTATGCAGGTTATCCCTTCCGCCTGCAATTCCTGTCCTGAAAATAAATATGGTGTGACGGATAAATGTATGGGCTGTCTGGCGCATCCCTGCAATGAAGTATGTCCAAGAGGCGCCATTACCATGAAAAACGGAAAATCCCACATCGATCAGGAGAAATGTATTCGATGTGGCAAATGCAAGACAGTATGCCCCTATGATGCCATTTCCCATCAGGTAAGACCCTGTGCAGCAGCCTGTGGCGTAAATGCCATTAAGAATGATTCCAGAGGCAGAGCGGTCATTGATAATGAAATCTGCGTTTCCTGCGGGCAGTGCATGGTATCTTGTCCCTTTGGAGCCATTGCGGATAAATCCCAGATATTCCAGTTGATACGTGCCATGCAGTCGGGAAAGAAGGTCATAGCACAAGTGGCGCCGGCATTTGTAGGACAGTTTGGAAAAGGAGTATCGCCGGATGCTTTAAAACAGGCATTAAAAGAAATCGGTTTTTATGACGTATATGAAACTGCCATTGGAGCGGATATGGGCGCTATGGCGGAGGCAAAGCATTATGTCCACAAAGTGACGACGGGAGAGCTTCCCTTCTTGCTTACGTCCTGTTGCCCATCATGGTCCATGCTGGCAAAAAAATTCTTTCCGGAAACCATTGGAAGCATTTCCAACGAGCTGACTCCTATGGTAGCCACAGCAAGGGTAATTAAGCAGGAACATCCGGATTCTGCCATTGTATTTATCGGTCCATGCGCATCCAAAAAGCTGGAGGCTTCCAGAAGGACGGTGCGTTCTGATGTGGATTTTGTCATTACCTTTGAAGAACTTCAGGGAATGTTCGATGCAAAGGGAATTGATTTGACAAAGATTGAGCCTGCAGAGCCGCTAAATGACGCTACCGGTGCAGGAAGGGGATATGGTGTGGCAGGCGGCGTTGCCAGCGCCATTGAAGAATGTATCAGAGAGTATTATCCGGATGTGGATGTAAATATTGAACATGCGGAAAGTCTCACAGAATGTAAGAAAATCCTTATGCTTGCCAAGGCAGGAAAGAAAAATGGCTGCCTGATTGAAGGAATGGCATGTCCGGGAGGATGCGTGGCAGGAGCAGGTACCAATATTGCCATTCCGGTGGCGACAAAAGAAGTGAATGCTTTTAAGGCAGCTTCCCAGACAAAAATTCCCGGTCCCGATACTAATCAGGAGCAGGTAGAATAACAGAAACAGAGAGGAAATTATTATGCAGAAAATAAGAACACGTTTTGCACCAAGTCCAACAGGCAGAATGCATGTGGGAAATTTAAGGACGGCGCTGTATGCTTACTTGATTACAAAGCATGAAGGCGGGGATTTTATCCTTCGTATTGAAGATACGGATCAGGAAAGATTGGTTGAGGGCGCTGTTGATATCATTAACCGTACCTTGGAAAAGACAGGACTGCTCCATGATGAAGGACCGGATAAGGATAAGGGCGCAGGGCCATATGTACAAAGTGAAAGACAGGCGCAGGGACTCTATCTGGAATATGCAAAAAAGCTTATAGAAAGAGGCGAAGCATATTACTGCTTTTGTGATAAAGAACGTCTTGCTTCCCTGACAACTACCGTAGCGGGAAAGGAAATCAATGTATACGACAAGCATTGTCTGTCCCTGCCTAAAGAAGAAGTGGAAGAAAAGCTTGCTTCAGGCATCCCCTATGTAATCCGCCAGAATAATCCTACTGAGGGGACGACTACTTTTGTGGATGATATCTATGGGGAAATTACAGTAGACAACAGCGAGCTTGACGACATGATATTGATAAAATCCGATGGCTATCCAACTTATAATTTTGCCAATGTGGTAGACGACCATTTAATGGGAATCACCCATGTGGTAAGAGGAAATGAATATTTATCCTCCTCGCCCAAATACAACCGCCTTTATGAAGCGTTTGGCTGGGAAGTGCCCACCTATGTACACTGCCCGCTGATTACGGATGAAAACCATCAAAAGCTATCTAAGCGGTCAGGACATTCTTCTTATGAAGATTTGTTGGAACAGGGATTTTTATCAGAGGCTATTGTGAACTTTGTAGCGCTTTTGGGATGGAGCCCAGAAGACAACCGGGAGATTTTTTCCTTACAGGAGCTAGTAGAGGCTTTTGATTACCACCATATTTCCAAGTCACCGGCAGTATTTGATTATACAAAGCTGAAATGGATGAATGGAGAATATATGAAGGCTATGGAATTTGACCGATTCTATGAAATGGCGCTTCCCTATTTGAAGGAGGCAATTACCAAAGAGCTGGATTTGAAAAAAATAGCAGCTATGGTAAAGACGAGAATCGAAATTTTCCCAGACATCAAAGAAATGGTGGACTTTTTTGAAGAGCTTCCGGAATATGACGTGGCAATGTATACTCATAAAAAGATGAAGACCAATACGGAATCCGCCCTTTCCGTATTAAAGGAAGCGCTTCCTGTTTTAGAGGAAATAGAGGACTATTCCAATGATGCCCTGTATGAGAGACTGGTTCAGTTTGTTTCAGAAAAGGGATATAAAAATGGTTATGTGATGTGGCCTGTTAGGACAGCCGTTTCCGGTAAGCAAATGACTCCAGCAGGAGCTACGGAGATTATGGAGGTGCTTGGAAAAGAGGAATCCATTGCCCGTATTAAAAAAGGAATCGAGCTGTTAGAGAATGCCTGAAAAGCTATTAAATCCGGAGCAGGAAAAAGCAGTTTTGCATGGAAGAGGACCGGCTATGATATTAGCCGGTCCCGGTTCCGGAAAAACCTTTGTTCTTACAAAACGCATCAAGAATCTGATCTTACACCATCACATCAATCCTCAGAATATCCTCACCATTACATTTACAAGAGCGGCAGCCATGGAAATGAAAAAAAGAGCCATTACCACAGAAAAACAGGCAGGGCAGGCAATATTTGGAACGTTTCATTCCATCTTTTTTCAAATCTTAAAGAAATCTTACCAATATTCCAAATTTTCCATTATTACCGAAGTGGAAAAACAGCAAATCCTAAAAGAAATCCTATACAGTACCCCCGTTAAGGAGGAAGACATACATTCCATCACATTAAATATGCTGAAAGAAATCAACCGGATAAAGGCAAAGGACTGTTCCCTAAAGGAGTATGAATGCGGCATACTAGAGCCAGAGCTGTTTCAAAAAATTTATAAAGAATATGAAAAGGAACTGCTTTTTAGAAAAAAGATAGATTTTGACGGCATCCTTTCTTTGTGCAGAGACTATCTGATACGGGATAAAAAAGCGCTGGGCTTTTGGCAGAACCGGTTTTCTTTTTTCCTCATTGATGAATTTCAGGATATTAACCGGATTCAGTATGAAGTTATACGTCTCCTTGCCTCAAAAAGCCGAAATCTGTTTATTGTAGGAGACGACGACCAGTCCATATATGGCTTTAGAGGCTCAAAGCCCGGCTTTATGAAGGAATTTCTAAAGGATTTTCCGGAGGCGGTGCAAATTCTTTTAAATACCAACTATCGAAGCAAAAAGGAAATTGTGGATGCGGCTGGAAGAAGCATTTCCCATAATAAAAATAGATTTCCAAAAAAAATCGTTTCCGGAAGAGATGAAAAACAGGAGACTGCCGTTACCATTCATATATGGAAGGAGGAGCAGGAAGAAATAGGGCATATCCTGAAGGAGATTAAAAAGAGTCCCTGTGAAATGGAGAAAATTGCAGTATTGTTTCGCACTAATCAGAAGGCGCAGATGTTTGGCGAAAAGCTGTTTGCCCATCAGATTCCCTATGTAATAAAAGAAAAGCCGGAAAATTTCTACGAGCACCCTATGGTACGGGACATTCTGGCATATTTAAGGTTTGCCCATGTGAAACCAAGGCGTTCTTATTTTTATCAGTTTATGAATAAACCCCTTCGATATATAAGAAGAGAAGCCGTAACCTCGGAGCTGGTAGACTTTCAGGAGTTATACATTGCTTACTTTGGAAAAAAACAGATGCTGTCTGGTTTAAGAAAGCTGGAAAAAGATATACATTTTTTAAAATCGCTGGATGCTTATGCTGGAATTTCTTACATTCTGAAAGCAATTGGATATGAAGCCTACAGCCGTATGAAAACAGGCGGAAACATGGAAAAATGGAAGGAGCAGGAAGAAATTCTGAAGGAATTAAAAAAACGGGCAAAGGAATTTAAAAGCAGTAAGGAATTTCTTGCATTTGTAGATGCCTATACCCTTCATTTTAAAGAGACGGCAGAAAACAGGAGGCAGGAGGGACTGGGAAAAGGAGTCCGGCTTATGACTTATCATGGAAGCAAGGGGCTGGAATTTCAAGAAGTATATCTGCCTTTTTTAGTGGAAGGAGTGGTGCCTTATTACAAAGCCATAACGGAGGAGGAAATGGAAGAGGAACGAAGGATGTTTTATGTGGCAATGACTAGAGCGGAGGATAAGCTTTGCATGAGCGCAGCGGAAGAAGGGGATACAAAAAGGTCGGTCTTTTTGGAAGAGTTGGGGGAGATTGATGTATGATATGCTTTGGTAGGGAGCTTTGTTTGATTTTGATCTTGAATGTTAATATGCGTTGCTTGTAGCAACGGATGCTCCCTCATACAATAGGGGTAACAATTAAAAGAAAGGCGGTTATTTCTAATGCTAAATGAAAATATTAAAACAATCAGAAAATCAAAAGGACTTTCGCAAGAAGAACTTGCTATTAAGCTGAATGTAGTGCGGCAAACAGTCTCTAAGTGGGAGAATGGATTATCGGTTCCTGATTCTGACATGCTAATCTCCATATCAGAAGTGCTTGAAACACCCGTAAGCACTTTGCTTGGGGAAACTGTTGTTGAATCTAAAATTGATGACTTAAAAGCAATTTCCGAAAAACTGGAGGTTATAAACCTACAGCTCGCACAAAGGCAGAACACGAGAAGAAAAATATTTCATTGGCTGCTTGTTTCGCTGTGTGCAGTCATAGTAGCAGTTTTTGCGGTTTTAATTGTATTAAATAGTCCCTACTTGGGTTGGAATTATAATGACCCTGAAACTGCTGTTTTTGGAGCAACTTTTCATGTATTTGAATATTTATTTGTCAGATTAGCGCCGATTATCCTTATAGGAACAATCGTTGGAATTTTCTTGACACGAAAGAAAGTATGAAATATGGAATAATGGAATACTTTTCGTGCATAATTCCTATATATGCCTATGCATAAAAGCAAAATCAATCTGTTTTGAGATAATGTCAGAGACACTCTAAAAATAAACAAACTCTTTTCTAGTACAGCCTGCCACAAAACAGCAACAGAGGGATGAGAGTGGAGTGGCTTCCTTGTTTTTGATGGCGCTTTTCCTTAACAGCCTTTTCGGTATCTAGGGGAAAATTGCCATGGACGGCAATTTTAGTCATATTGCGCCATGGAGGGCGCTATATGACGACCCGTCCGGTATCAGCAACCTACCAAGGCTGTTTAGGAAAAGCGCCATCAAAAACACAGAAGCCACTCCACTCTCATCCTTCTGTTGCGTCCGTTTAGCCATTACCTTCAAAAAAACAGGCTGAACTGTTACCATTTTGCCTGATTTTTCCTAAAATGGAGTAGAATAATAGCAATTCCTTTGATATAATAAAAGGCAAAAGTTATGGGAAACTGCCTGTGGATAATGTGATTGCAGAGATTATCTGAATGTCGTTAAGGGCTACAGGTTGTGCTTACAACAATAAATTAGAAATTGCTAAAAGGATTAAAGATGCAATTATGAATTTTATGGCAAAAAAGTTTAACGAATTAACAACAACTGAATTATATGAGATATTAAAAGCTAGAGCTGAAATTTTTATCATGGAACAAAATATTCATTATCAAGATATGGATGATGTTGACTATGATAGTTTACATTGCTTTTGTGTAGAGGACAATAAAGTAATTGCTTATTTAAGAGCATTTTATAAAGAAGAAAGCATTGTGAAATTAGGAAGAGTATTAACTTTGAAACATGGTAATGGTATTGGTAAAGATTTATTAGAACAAAGTTTAATTGCAATAAAGGAAAAAATGAAATGCAAAAAAATATGTATGGATGCTCAAAAACATGCAGTAGGCTTTTACAAAAAATTTGGTTTTAAAGTTACATCAGAAGATTTTTTAGAGGAGGGCATTATTCATAACACTATGGAATTGGAAATTTAATTATAAATTTTGACTTGCATGAAAAGTTAATGGGGAATTTTTCGCAAAAGGAAGCAATAAAAAACCACAGACGGTCTTAATACAAGAATGTCTATTCATATAAAATATAGTTCTGTGGTAAAAAATATTTCTAAACGGGAGGTAAGAAATGAGACGTTCAGATAGAGAAGTAAAGGAATTTAAGGATATTATAGCAATTATGGAAAAATGTGATGTGTGCCGGATTGCTTTAAATGACGATGGTTATCCGTATATAGTGCCGCTTAATTTTGGGATGTGTGTAAAGGAAGGTATAATTGAGCTGTATTTTCATGGAGCTATGGAGGGCACAAAATATGACTTAATGGAAAAGGACAATAGAGCCAGCTTTGAAATGGACTGTGGGCATAAATTAGTAACAGAAATGGAATCTGGGAACTGTACCATGGAATATGAAAGCGTTATTGGACAGGGACATATGGAAATACTTTCTGACGATGAAAAATATAATGCTTTACAGATTTTGATGCAGCATTATCATCAGGAGGAATTTCCGTTTAACAAGGCAGTAATGCCCAATACAAAGGTATTTAAGCTGGTAGTGGAAAAAGTAACAGGCAAGAGAAGAATGAAGAAAAAATAATCAACATAAAACTGCAGATGTTATTTCTGATACAAAGGCACTAATACAAGAATAAGAATGAATCAAGTTTTCCATATTTGATTGGGGTATGGGAAATCTTTTTACAGTCAGTTAATGGAACAGAAGTTTATTGTCTTGTCTGCTGTTAAGAATAAAATTTTTGAAAAAAATATTTATATGCAGAAAATATATCCGGAGAAAACAAGAAGCGCATTAGAAGTATTTAAAATAGTGGCGGTACAGGCGGTTGAGAAAAGAGGGTAAGACATGAACCAAAATGAAAAAAGGCACTTTTTAATCAGTGAACTTCTGAAGGAACACGCAGATTATCAAAAAATGCGGATACCCACGCAGGCTGATGAACAAAAAAGACTTCTTCGGGCTTTGATGAATGTACGCTTGCCCGATGCGGTTTCACAGGAGTTTCTAAAAGTTCAGGATGATTACCTGAAAGGGGAACTTTCTGAGAAAGGAATTGTAAAAATTACGGATTTAGAACCGCTACAAAAGGGGATTTATCTATGGCAGGGCGATATTACAAGGCTTGCCACCGATGCGATTGTAAATGCTGCCAACTCCGGCATGACAGGCTGTTATCAGCCTAACCATACATGTATAGATAACTGTATCCATACCTTTGCGGGAGTGCAATTAAGGCTGGAATGTGCTGAACTTATGGAAAAACAGGGGCATGAAGAATTTACCGGACAGGCAAAAATCACTTCCGGTTATAATCTGCCATGTAAATATGTCCTGCATACGGTCGGACCGATTGTGCAGGGAGAACTGACAACAAAACATTGCAATCAACTTATTTCGTGCTATCAGTCCTGCATGGAACTTGCTGATAAAAATAATTGCAGGAGTATTGCGTTCTGTTGCATTTCAACAGGTGTGTTTTGTTTCCCAAATAAAAAAGCGGCTGAAATTGCGGTGCGGACTGTTATGGATTATGGCGAAAAGACAAACGGTGATATGGAGGTAGTGTTCAATGTGTTTAAAGATGAGGACTATGAAATCTACAAAAGCCTGCTCGGATAAAATAGAATGCCTAAAGCATGAAATGAAAAATGTGGATGCGGTTTTAATCGGTGCAGGCGCAGGCTTGTCCACTGCGGCAGGACTGGCATATTCGGGAGAGCGTTTCATGCGTTATTTTTCTGACTTTGCTGAAAAATATGGCATCAGGGATATGTATTCAGGTGGTTTCTATCCGTTTAACAGTATGGAGGAATATTGGGCATGCCTGTATCAATTATGGAGAAGCGCATTGCCCAAAAGAAATAGAAAATCAGTCGATTTGTATTGATGAAGATATTCAAAAGGTTATATCAGAGATGGTGTAATCATTTATGGCATTAATCCAATATAGTGAGCAAAACCGCATCAGCTAGTGCTGATGCGGAGGGCATACAGGGGGAAGCTTTCCCGCTTTAAAATTTAAATCCCAAGGTCGTCCATCATCTGCTCGATATCAGCCTCCAAATCGGAATCGCTTATAATTTCATCAAATTCTGCCGCATCCAGATATTCATCGTAAGCTTCGGCTGCACGTTCAAATTCATCATCATCTTCGATGCATTCTAAAACCGGTTCTGCATTTTCGTCATTTTCATCCTCGAAATAGCGGTAAATCCATACCTCGCCATCTTCATTTTCGTCGTTTTCATCCAAAGGAAGAAGAACGATATAATCCTGTTTTTCTACAGTAAGAATGGTAATGATTGCACAGTTGACCTCAGTCCCGTCATCTAGTTCAATTGTTACGGACATTTCCTCATCACTAATTCCATCGCTGTTGTTTTGGTTTCCCATAATAAGAATCTCCTTTTTCTTTGATTATCGTTATTGATAAGGTGATTGTAACATTGGATGAAGAAAATGGAAAGGCATATTGTTGAAGTTTGGAAAAAAGTTGTAACAGTTTGGTCTTTTCTGGTAAAGATGGATAAACGGACGTGGGAGAGGGCAGGGCATAGGGGTTTTGGAAGACGGACGTGGGAGAGGGCAGGGCATAGGGGGGTTGGAAGACGGACGTGGGAGACGACAGAGCATAGGATAGTCTTCCAGACACGCTCTCGCTCTGCAAAGACGCAGCGGTACTAATGCACCAAAATACGGTGCATAAGTGCCGGCGACTTTGCAAAGGTCCAAAAGACTATCCTATGCGCTGCCCTCTCCCACTGTGTATCGGCAAGCTCTATGTATGGAAACTTATATATATGTTTGTTTATTAAGTCCTATGTATAGCCATATACATGAGAAAGCGCTATATATAAGTCTTAGTCCTATCCATGCCCATGTATAAACGCAGAATAAATCTATTTTGAAATAATATTAGAGACACTTTAAAAACAAGCAAACTCTTTTCTAGTACAGCCTGAGACAAAACAGCAACAGAGGGATGAGAGTGGATTGGCTTCCTTGTCTTTGATGGCGCTTTTCCTTAACAGCCTTTTCATAACATAGGGTAAAATTGCCATGGACGGTAATTTTAGTCATATTGCGCCATGGAGGGCGCTATATGACGACCCGAACGGCAGCTATAACCTCCCAAGGCTGTTTAGGAAAATCGTCATCAGAAACACAGAAGCCAATCCACTCTCATCTCTCTGTTGCGTCCGCTTAGCCACTACCTTCAAAAAACAGCCTGACCTGTTACATTTATGCTTGAAATTATACTGGAAATTAGTGGAATTTAGATTGACAAACCAAGCAAAGCAATTTATAATCCTTGTAATATAACAACAATTATAAAAAGAGAGGAAATTAAAATGCCGCCGAAAGCAAAAATAACGAAAGATATGGTTATTGATGCTGCATTTAAGGTTGTCCGTAGGATAGGTGCGGAAAATATCAATGCCAGAACTGTGGCAAAAGAGCTGAACTGTTCTACACAGCCCGTCATGTATCATTTTGCAACGATTGATGAGTTGAAAAAAGCTGCTTATAAAAAAACAGACGATTATCATACGGAATATCTGATGAATATTCCGGCAGCACAGGAAGCTGTTATCTTTGGAATTGGAATGAATTATATACGCTTTGCAGTGGAAGAATCTAATTTGTTTCGCTTTCTTTTTCAATCTGGCTCCGTTGAAAACAGCCTGCTTGAAATGATAAATTCAGAGGAACTTAATCCTGTTATTTCTGCAATGCAGGAAGCTATGAGAATGAATTTAGAGCAGACAAAAGAAGTTTTTGTAACGCTTGCGATGTTTGTTCATGGATATGCCAGCATCATCGCCAACAATTCATTAGAGTATGATGAAGAGCTTGTGGCTGTACAGCTAGAACGGGCATACAGAGGCGCAGTATTAGCAGTGCAGGAGGAAACAGGCGTCATGAATCTTGAAATATTATAAGAGGGGGAACGAGCATGAAAGTAATTTTACACGATTTAGATATACAATATCATGAAATGCTTAGCGGGAAAGGTGACGAGGTCATTTATGCAGACGGGAAATATGCTCCCTGTCAGGGCTGCTTTGGCTGCTGGACGAAGCATCCGGCAGAATGCTTTATGAAAGATAGTTTGAAGCAGGCTGCCCGTGTGATTGGACAGGCAGACGAATTTATCATTATTACGGAAAATCTATATGGCACTTACAGCCCTATGGTTAAAAATGTTCTTGACAGAAGCATTGGCATTTCAACGCCGTTAGCTACATATCGTGGAAAGCAAATGCACCATACCCTGCGTTATGGGAAGCACAATTTATTCAAAGTAATTGTGCATGGTGATGCTACAAAACAGGAAAAGGAAACCTTTACCTATATGGCAGAAAGAAATGCAATAAATAATGGCTTTGAAAAGTCCGAAGTGATTTTTATAAATGATTTTTCCAGATTGGAGGATTTCGTATGAAAACAGTATTTATAAATTGCAGTCCGAAAAAAAGATTTTGTGCGTCCGCTTATTTTTTAGGACTGCAGCGTTTATTCGTGAAAGGTAAAAAAGTGACGGAAAAGCTGCGAAATAAAAGTGACCATCAACGTATTTTGAATGAATTGTCGGATGCGGATACGGTTGTATTTTGCCTTCCATTATATGTGGACAGTGTGCCATCACATGTGCTTTCCTTTCTGAAAGAGATGGAATTTTTCTGCAAAGAAAACAACATTCGACTGAACCTTTACAGCATTTCCAACAATGGTTTTATTGAGGGAAATCAAAGCGAGCCGTTACTGCGGGTTTTTCAAAATTTTTGCGAGAAAAGCAATTTGAAATGGGGCGGCGGAATCGGGATTGGCGGCGGAGTTATGTTGAATGTTACCCGCATTATATTTATTATACAAATCGGACTATTATTTCTGAATCTTCTGCTAAATGGTATTCAGAACGGCAATTTTTTGCCGGTAGACGCACTTGCAAATTTTGCTGAACAGGCGCTTTTGCTATTATTTCTGAATCTGGGTGTGTTTTTCTACATCATAAGAATGGGCGGCGCCATTAACAAAGAGAAATTTTTGGGCAAAAGATATACCCGTATCATGATACCGTCATTTGTGTTTATTATTTTTACAGATATTTTTTTCACCATTATTTCAATCTTTCAGGGCGGGATTTTTAAAGGCTGGCTTGCGAGGAAACAGCCAGACTAATACGAGGATATCGCAGGCTGTACCTTTAAAAAGAGATTGTTTATTAAAGGTATAGGGCTTACCAATACACGGGAGAGGGCAGAGTATAGGATAGTCTACCGGACACGCTCTCGCTCTGCAAAGACGCAGCGGTCAATGTTGTCAACTTAAGGAATATTGCATCTTAAGAAAAGCCTAATGATATATTGGTATATCTTATATCTGGAGTATCTCCGGTCGAAGAGCACGATGGTGGGCTGGGCATGCCAAGGCGTTCCAGCTCCAGAATGTGCAGGTGCGCATATTTCCACTCTTCATGACAGGGCTCCACCGATTTTGGCATTTAGGATGACATCGTTGAGGACGTCATAGAGTATGGAGGCGGATGCCATGGCGCATTCCTTCCTCTGGTTCCGGTTTCCGGTGGTCCCGAAAAAGATTTGTTCTGATTTGTCTGTGGAACCTGCAGCTGCGTGCTACCTATGCTGAATACCCGGTAGCCATGCCAGAGCCTGTGTCTGTTCTTTGTGGAACACCGAGACAGAAATAGCGCTCATATGTCGCCCTCCTTGAAAAGTGTATTTACAAGGTGCGGCAATATATTTAACTATGTTATAGTTTGTATTCGAAAATTTTTTATTTTATTCTTTTATAATACGGGGTCTATGCCTTATTTTGGAGAGATTCTTTCTTACATTGATCGTTGTGCCTTTGTAGAGCGAGAGCATGCCCAAAAGACTATCTTATGTTCTGCCAGATTCAACGTCCGCTTATTTGACTTACTATGCTATCTTATAAAATTACTGAAATTTCCAGTTCAGGATGTTCCATTAAATTCATAACTTTTTCTCCGCATTTTACAACGGGAGAAGACAATTTGTTTTCGTTAATCAGAATGATATCTGCCTCTGTGCCGTCGGAAAGGCGTACATGTCTGCCTAGCTGTGCCTCTGCGATTTTTTTTAGTATGAGCTTTAAAACGATTCCATCATACTTTTCAAACCCCTGTTTTTCAAAATTTCCAATGACTTGAAAAGGCGTAAGGGAGCCACGGTAGGATCTGGCAGTGGTCATGGCTGCATAGGAATCCACAATAGCGATATATTTGGAAAAACGGTCAATTTCATCACCCTTTAGCTTTTTCGGATAACCGGAACCATCACAGCGTTCGTGGTGAAGAAGCGTACAATTTTTTATGGAGTCGTTTAAATCCTGATCTTTTAATAATTCATATCCTAGGGTGGTATGGGTTTTCATCCAGTTATATTCAAAATCTGTTAATTTATCCGGTTTCCATATCAGACGGTCAGGAAGCTTTAATTTTCCGATATCATAAAAGAAACCGCAAAGGGTCAGGGTTTTTAAGTCGTCCTCTGAAAGCGAAATCCATGTGCCGAAAACATTGCCAATCAATGCTGCATTCAGGCAGTGGGCATAAGTAAGCTCCTGAACCGGCAGTAAGTGATAGAGCATATCTAAAAGCTGTTCGCCGCTTCCTGTACAGTTTCTTATATTATCATGAATCTGAAGAAGAAAGGTAGGATTAACAGGTGTTTTGCTCCAAAGAAAATCATCTATCATATATTTATAGGCTTTTAGGTTGTTTTCATATGTAACTTCAAAATTTTTAAATGAACTGCTCAAACGAACCCGTTCATAACGGGTAACTGCCATATCTTCCGGCTCTTTAATGCTGACGCACATAATGGAATATCTGGTAAGCTTTGAAATAAGCTGTTTGTCAACCACTGTATTTTCTTTTGCAACCAGTATATTCTGATAGGAATATACATCTTCCCCAATTATCATTCCGGCTTCTAAAGCCATCCTTGCTACTGATTTCATAAAATCCTTCTCCTGAAAAAATATTTCTATTAGAATTATTGTACAAAAACAGGAAAAATGTCAATGAAAATCTTTCTGTAATGCGGGAATCAGATGACGGCTTCTAATCTATTTTTTGGAGGTTGTGGCTAAACGGACGCAACAGAGGGATGAGAGTGGATTGGCTTTCCGTGTTTTTGATGGCGCTTTTCCTAAACAGCCTTGGGAGGTGCTGGTACCGAACGGGTCGTCATATAGCGCCCTCCATGGCGCAATATGACTAAAATTGCCGTCCATGACAATTTTCCCCTAGGTTGCGGAAAGGCTGTTAAGGAAAAGCGCCATCAAAAACAA
>JAMPFB010000069.1 GCA_023664735.1 Robinsoniella sp.
AGAAAATGTGCTCTGCATAAAACCTGCTCTGCGCCTGTGGGCTGAACTGTTACAATTTTGAAAATTTCATAGAAAAAAGTTTCACAAAAATTCGGTTTTCAAAAGATACTGTCTGATGTATAATAAAAGTGGTGAATGAAGGTGATATGTAAGCTAATGCACGATTTTTCATGCACTAACCCCGATGATATGAATTATGAGGAGCTTGCGAAAAAGGCGAGGTACTTCAAGCAGGACGAGAAAGGAGTTGCAACTATGTGTAAGATTATGGAAGATATGAGAAATGAAACCGCATTAAGAAATGCGAAAGAAATAGCAACCCGTATGATTAAGGCAGGTAAAATGTCATTGCAAGACATAGCTGATTATACAGAGTTATCTCTTGAAACAGTAAAAGAGTTAGAAAGTCAAATAATGCAATTGGCATAATCAATCAAAAATATCATTTTTTAGTTTCTTTCTTTACGAGTTTACATTCTATATAACCTTCTCCCGAATATCATCATTTGAATCATATTCACATTCCCTACGAATATCCTCTGTCATTATCCCCCTATCCATCATCAGCTCTACAAGCCATTCCCGGCAGCAGGAACATAACGTATGTTCATATAAATAATACGCAGCTTCCACAGGGGCATCCGGATTTGCTTCCAGCCAGTCCAATGCATCGGAAAACACTCCATGCCATACTCCGTCCCAATAGCAAACCTTTTGCTTTTTCAGCAATTTTAAAATAGTCCCATCATCTTCTTTTCGATAATTACCAAATAACATGCCAATAGCATACTCTAAGCTTCTTTCCTTCCCTACAAGCCCATAGGCATATTCCCGCACCCGTTCATCCTTTACTATTGACAACGCTTCCATTGCGGCTTCTCTTAATACCTTGTCCTCATCTTCTGCATACCTTATTAAATATCCCACATCAAGAGGAAAAGCTCTCTTATAAAATACCCTTAACAACCCTGCCTGCAGGCTCTTATCATTTTCTAGGTGAACAATTACTTCTGCCAGTTCTTTAGCCTGCTGCTCTGTGGCATGGGCGCCAAATAGTAACCTTTTTCTTAAATAAATCATTCTTTCACTTTTCTTAGTGCTATTACATTCCTCTATTAGCTGCTCTGGCGTGGGAATCTCTGGCTTCTGTTCTTCCTTTAATTGCTTTTCGCCCTGTTTTCTTTCATACACAAAATTACTAAGGGAATCTTCAAATATCCGAATCCCCTTTCTGTCATTTTCAGCAATAAACTGTTTCATCATGCTTTCATCACAATAGTGGTTTTTACAAGCCGACCAGAACCAGTCAAAGGAGTAGGGGTCTGTTTCATTCTTCCTCTCATAATAATCCGCCAAATCTGAAACAATTTTCTTAAACCGCTCAAATCCCTCTAACGTCACAAGCCATACGCACAGCCATTCAAATTGTTCCCAAGTATCCCTGCTGGTATTTTTTCTAAGTCTTGTGTATATATAGTTATACTTACAAAGCATTGCTTTATATGCCTTCTTACTTCCATCATCAGCAAAAAGATATAACAGATTTGCCAAATGGTCAAAAAGCCATACATCTGTAATTTTTCCGGAAAACCTTTCTATTATCTTCTCTTCAAAATAAGTATCTCCATAATAGCTCTGCAGCACATACATGTACTCACTTCTTGTTCCCTCACACTGTGTATCATAACTATAATTATTCAGGCATCCCTTTAATACAATATCACGAAACCTTTCAATATCCTCATTATCCTGAAGTTCTAAAACACACCGCCCCAAGCCCCGCTTCATGGCATATTCAAATTCTCTTTTATTCACAAATACAGACTCTCCTACATCCCCTACACCATCAACAAATACAAAAGCACAATAAACAATCCCGTACAAAACATCATAAGCCCAAAAGACAAGCTCCTTGTAATAATCGTATTATTCTCATGAATCATCGTATAAAACATGGCAAGCCTGTGCTCATAGTTCTTTTCCTTCCTTGGATGCTTTTTCCAGATTGTTTTATTAAAGCATACTATCACATTATCTAAAAAGCTCCCTACTGCATGGGTAAACTCATTACCCTCCGTCAACTCATAGGGAAGCGGTCTATCCCGATATATGGTCTTTCTTAAAAATACAACAAAATAATCTAAAATGCCCTCTAAGATACGACAGATAAATGTGCATACTGCGCAAATAATTGAAATAACCGGACGGTATACTTTGTTTTCCAAATCCGCCCATTTTGGCAGAAAGCTTCCATAGCCCTTCTGTTTTTTGTACAGTACCCTTACTACAAGGAAATAAATCACAATTCCGATTCCTATGGAAATAAAACCGCCCTTTAAATTTTCCAAGGAAAAATAATGAGGTATTTCCTCCATGGGCGCCATGCCGAAAAATTCCATTCCATAATTTCCAACCCGGTCCAAAGTAAATCCCGGAAGGATTCCAAACAACGGAAGTAAGCAAGCGCTAACTGTAAGCACTGCTGCCGATGCCTTATTCATATAAGCTCCTGCTAACTTATCATAGCTTTCCTGAACAGAGGAATCCTTATTTTTTTCCACAAACAAAAGCATATATACCTTTGCCATGTAAGCTACTGTAATACCGCCGCTTAATAAAAACAGCCACTCCGCCCATGTCAGTCCGGCTTCCACCAGCCCTTCATGCAGAAGTGTCTTGCTGATATAACCGCTGAAAAGAGGAATGCCTCCAATACCCAGCGCACCCATCAGGTAAATAAACTGAAGCAGCGGCTTTTTCCTTCCAAACCCCTGAATTTCATTTAAATCCAGCTTATGAAGGTTCATAAATACAACGCCTGCCACAAGGAACAAAACCAGCTTAAATAAAGAATGATTTACCATATGGAGAATCGTGCCCTTTACTGCAAGGGCGCCTTCCTCTCCTAATATGCAGGCTGTAGCCAGCCCCGTCAGAATAAAGCCAATTTGGGAAACGGAGGAACAGGCAAGCACTTCCTTTAAATTATGGGAATTTAAGGCAAGAATGCCACCAAGTACCATGGTAATGACGGCAAGCGCTAAAAGCCCTCTTCCATAGTCCCCATTATCCCTGAAAATAGTCACGCTTACCCAGATAGCCCCAAAAATTCCGGTTTTCGTTAGAATACCGGAAAGCAATGCGCTAGTAGGCGCCGGCGCCACCGGATGAGCCTTGGGAAGCCATATATGAAGGGGGAACACACCTGCCTTTGCCAGAAAGCCAAACAACAGGCAGAAGCCTGCCCCATACAAAAAGCCCTGGTTGCCAATACCCATATCGCTTACGCCTGCTGCCCGGAATAAAAATAATCCCATCAGCATTACCATGCCGCCGATTACCGCAATGGCAAGATAAGTCTCTCCTGCCCGCAAAGCTTCTTTTTTTTCATCAAATGCCACCCACACATAAGAGGTAAGGGACATGATTTCAAAAAATATAAATAATGTAAAAAGGTCTGCTGACAAAAATATTCCCACTGTTGCCAGAAAGGTTATGAAAAAGGAAACATAATACCGCTTTTTATTGGCATAATGCTTCATGTATTCCATAGAAAAAACACCGGTTACCGCCCACATGAAAAAAGCAATCACAACATAGATAGTCCGAAGTCCTCCAAAGGAAAAATGAAGCCCATAGCCGCATATTTCCGGTATTGAAAATAAATCTTTCGCTAATATACAACCCATGTTCCAATCTCCTCCTTTAAAATTTCCCTGTTGCTACATTTGTAAAAATATCCAGTACAGGTCCTGAGTGTAAGCCAAAACAGAGCATCCCTATCAAAAACAGCCACAAGGGCACCATCATAAGCCAGCCCGGATCCTTTACATCCTTTATGGAATCATAGGAGAAACCTGCTTCCGGGAAAAAGGCACGTATAATAATGGAAAACATATAAGCAGCCGTTAACAGGGCGGAAATCAGCAATGCCCCGATTCCAAAATATGCCAGTACATTTCCACTGTCTATAGCAGCAGATGCCAGATTGAATTTACTGATAAAGCCGCACAAACCGGGAACGCCCATTAAAGCAAGCGCCGATACTGTAAAAATGCCAAACACCTTAGGCATCTTCCTTCCAAGCCCCTCCAGCTCATATACATAGGTTTTCCCAGTCTTATAAATAACCGCTCCCGCACAGAAAAAGGAACAGATTTTCATAACCCCGTGAAATACCATATGGCTTAAAGCTCCTACCAGTCCAAGGGGCGTCATAATCGTAACTCCAAATAAAATATAGCTTAAATTACTGATGGTAGAATAAGCAAGCCTTCTTTTTAAATGCCTTTCCTTTACCGCCATGCTGCAGCCATATACAATCGTAATCATGGTCGCTGCCATTACGACATTTTGTGCCCAAGTGCCTCTTAAAAATTCCGTTCCAAAACAATAATAGGTAAGGCGCATAATTGCAAATGCCCCGGATTTTACTACTGCAACCGCATGAAGCAGAGCCGTAACAGGGGTAGGCGCCACGCCCGCCTGAGGAAGCCATGAATTAAAGGGACAAAGGGCTGCTTTTACCCCGAACCCGAAAAAGGCAAAAACATAAATCAAAAGCAGCACATTCACTCTTGTGCCTATTCTTGCCAGATTTAAGGTACCGCCTAAAACGAAGCCTTCCCCGGTTCCATAAACAATCATGAATATAACGCCTATAAAGGCAAAAGCAGCTCCGCCCAGTGAATAATACAAATATCTCCTTGCTGCCAGCACTGCTTCCCTAGTCAATGTGTGAAGCACTAAAGGAACCGTTACAAGGGTCAAAAGCTCATAAAAGAAATACATGGTAATCATATTGCCGCTTAAAGCAATGCCAAGGGTAACTCCATAGGTAACTGTATAAAAAAGAAAGAAAACTCTTTCATGCCCTTCATGCTTCATATACTCAAATGCATACAAGGTTGCCAGCGGCCAAAGGGAAGAGACCAGCGCTGCAAACACGCTGCCCAATCCGTCTAATTGAAAGCTGATAGTCAAATCTCCCGTAAAATGCATAAGGGTAAAGGCTTGTTCCGGCCTGTTCATTAAAATGCTGAAAACCAATAAGGAATTGACAACCACTACCGTTTCAATATAAATCAGCCTGTGCTTTCTTTTCTTGAAAGGAAGCAGCGGAACAAGAGCGCCTCCCAAAATGGGAATCAATATTACAATAAACATCATACTTGCATTCATTCCAATTCCTCCCTTTTACATAAATGAACTAATAAGCCCGGCAAAATACTGAACAAGCAAATTAGGAAACAATCCAATCAATACGGACAGGGCGGTAAGTATCACAATGGGAACAAGCATACGCTTATCCGGCTCACATTTTTTCAGGGTGCTTCCGTCAAAATCCTCCCCCGGCAAAAAGCCTTTGATGGAAATAGGAAGCAGATACCCTGCCGTAAGCAATGCGCTGACTAAAAGTACAATAGGACCTGCCACGGAAAATATTTTTATGCCGCTGTCTAATGCCCCTCCTGCCAAATACCATTTGCTGATAAAGCCTCCCGTTGGCGGAATGCCAATCAGCCCAAGAGAAGCAATGGTATAGCACCACATGGTAACCGGCATTCTTTTTCCGATTCCATCAAGCTCATCTACCTTCGTGTAACCTGTTTTATATATAATTGCGCCTGCCACGAAAAACAGCGTACATTTAATCATGGCATGGGCTGCCACATGCAAAAAGGAGCCTGCCATGCCAATGGGATTTAGCAGTGCCAAACCGAATATAATATAAGAAACCTGACTAACTGTGGAATAGGCAAGCCGTTTTTTAAGCACCTTTTCCTGAAAGGCAAGCATGGAGCCTAAAAATACCGTAATCAGGGAAAGGGTCAGCCATAGGGTCTGTACCCATGTATTCCGTATAAAGTCCGGCCCGATAATATAATAAACGGTACGAATCATGGCAAGTATACCGGATTTAACAATGATAGCGGAAAGTACCGCACTTGCAGGAGCCGGCGCAGCAGGATGGGCGGTGGGAAGCCACCCGTGGACGGGAAACATGCCTGCTTTCACTCCAAAGCCCATCAGCATAAGGAACGTAATCAATAAAAGCAACGGCTGATTTTCCTGTGCCAGAGCGCTTAATGTGCCTCCCGGCGTAAAGGAAAGAGTATTTGTGTATTTTACCAGAAAATAAATTCCGAACAATGCCATATAAGCGCCAAAAAAGGAATACAGCAAATATTTCATTGCCGCCATAACCGCTTCCTTTGACTGATTGTGTATAACAAGAGGAAATGTGCATAATGTCATCAGCTCATAAAAAGCATACATCGTAATCAGATTACCGGAAAAATCAAGTCCAATGAGCACTCCGTAGGACATAAGATAAAAAGCAAAATAACGTTTTACATTTTTTTCATGCTCCATATAGGAAAAGGCAAAAAAACCGCCGCAAATCCATATAATCGTTACAAGCAGGGCAAACAGCTTTCCAAGCCCGTCTGCCTGAAGTATGATAGGAAGCTTGGGATGAAGGGTAAACAATGTAACCATTTCCCCGGCGCTAAAAATGACCTTTAATACACCCAGCCCGCTGGCAATAAGCACAAGCCCTGTGCTTATGTTGTAAAAGGTTCTTTTTTCCGCTTCTGTAAGATTTTTTCTTTTCTCCGGCTCCGGCAGCAGCATAAGTATGCCAAATAGAATTGGAACCACTATTGGAAATAGTATTGTATACATTTCTCATCCTCCTAGCTGAACATTTTCAGTCCTGTCTGAATCATATTCACAATGGGCGTAGAGCACATTCCCAGAACAATGTTCAATATTACAAAGCACACCAAAGCCCCTGCATATCCAATGCTTTTTCTGGGAGATATGCTGTCATATTTAGATTTTACGGGAGTATAAATACGGATTACCGTTTTCATAAAATAAATAGCATTTAATATTGTACTAATGCCCAGACAAATTAAAGTAGGCAGCATTTTATAAGGCGTATTCTGCACACAGGCTGTTCCAAACAACAGCTTGCTGATAAAACCGGTAAAACCCGGAACTCCTACCATGGAAAGGGAGCCTACCGTAAAGGCAACTCCGGCAAGCTTATTCCGGTATCCAGCTCCTGTCAAGTCAAGAAATTTCTTGCTCTTTCCGGAAACATCCGTAAGCCCTACCGCCGCAATGAACAAAAGGCTTTTCGTTGCCGCATGGGACAAAATATGATAAACGCTTGCAGTCATTCCTTCCAAGGTTCCAAGGCCAATGCCCATATAAATATAGCCAATCTGCGCCACAGAGGAAAAGGCTATCATTCTCCGGATGTCATTTTCCTGAATAGCGCTTAAAGAGCCCATAATCATGCCGCACAAGCCAAACAAAAATAAAATATGGATGACCTTGCTGTTTAAAATCGCCTGCCAGCCAATGACCCGGTAGCAGATTTTAATTAACAGAAAAATATATCCCTTTGACACAAGGCTGGACAATATGGCAGCGCTGGATGCAGTGGAATAGCCATAGGCATTAGGCAGCCATGAATGGAAGGGAAACAAGGCGCTTTTAATGGCAAGCCCCACACAGATAAAAGCAATTGCCACTACTAAAGGCACATGATATCTGCCTGTTATGGACATAACCGTTACTACGCTTTTTATATTGCTCATAAGCAGATGCCCTGTACAGTCATACAAAATACAAATACCTAAAAGCAACAGACCGGAACCAAGCAGGCTCATAATCATATACCGGATTGCCGCCTCAAAGGTATGCCCGTTCTGCCGAATCATAATCAGCCCACAGGCGGAAATCGTATTGATTTCCACAAACACATAAGCCGTAAATAAGTCATTGGTATAAATAAGTGCAAGCAGGGAGCTTAATAAAAGGTTTACTAAAATATAATAAAGATTCTGCTTGCCCGGAGCAATTTCCTCTTCCAAATGGGAACGCCCGCCTATTAAGGATAAAATCATGATGACACAGAAAAACAATGCCATAAGAGCTTCTAAAACTCCCGCCCTGATTTCATTTCCCCAAGGCGCCGGAAAATGACCCATCATAAATGTATAGCTTGCTCCCCTGTTTAACAAATAAACAAGAAGCACTGCTGACATAAGTCCAATTACTGAAATTACAAAAGCATTTACTCTTTTTGCCCATTTTCCGTTCAGCATGGAAGTGATGGTACCGGAAAATAAAGACAATATAATAGAAAAGAAAGGAATATTTTGTATAAGCTCCATATTAGTTTTCCTCCTTTTTCAGCAAGGTGGAAATCTCATCCAAATCCAATGTATGATATCTCCTGTATAAACGGATAGTCAAGGACAGCATTAGGGCGGATACGGACACGGACACTACGATTCCAGTAAGAACCAGTCCTCCCGGAATAGGATTGATATAAGCCTCTACCTCCTGCACGCCATCTACTACAATTGGCGCCACCCTTCCCTGAATATATCCTTTTAACGCTAAAAACAAATACGTTGCCGTATCCATAATATTTAATCCGATTATTTTTTTAATAAGGTTCTTCTGCAAAAGAAGGTTGGTAAATCCAATGGCAAATAAAATCATGGAAGCCGCCTCCGCATAATTTGCCAGTAAATTCGGTCCAAATCCCATGTTAAAAGCCCCCTTTTCTGAAAAGCGCATAAAAAGCATACATTGTACATGCAACAACTAATCCTACGCAAATATTCAAGGGCAGAATCAGGCCGCTGCTTAAAATTGCTCCGGGCGTTCCAAGGGGAATGCCGCTTTCCAAATGATTGGCTCCTGTAAAAAAGGAATAGCTTTTTGCAAGACAATAAAAGGATAATGAACAAAAACAGATAATTTTATAGGTCTTTTCTGTAAAAAACCGTTCTGTTTTGGCAAATCCAAAAGCATTTAAATAAAGAATCAGCCCTGCGCCAATAATGGCTCCTCCGGAAAACCCTCCTCCCGGAGAAAGATGCCCGTTTAAAATTACATAAATGCCAAATATCATAATAAGCGGAACAATAATTACCGTTATCACCTGTAGGATAGCATCATTTTTCGGCTCATAATTTCTGTCATTTGCCTCTTCCCTGTCCTTTTCCTTTCCTTTTTCATCCTTATCAATTCTAAGAAGGATAAAAACAGTAATGGCAGCAATAAAAAGCACATGGGATTCCCCCAAAGTATCAAAAGCACGATAATCCAGTATCATTCCGGTAACAATATTTACTGCGCCTGTTTCCTGCAGCCCATTTTCAATATATCTTTCAGGCACTTCATTTTCATTTGGATTGCCCGGATTGCCTGTTTTTGGCGAATAAGAAACCATTAAAAGCAGCACAAAGGCCAAAGCAAAGCAGAAAACAACGGATATGACGCCATAAACATGTTTAAAAAACTTAATCTCTTTATTGTGGTCGATATCATAGACCTTCTTCATAAGCTCTTCTTTTTCCTGCCGTATCTCATCCTCTGATCTGGCATCCTTATAGAGCTTGCCCTCCTTCATTTCCACTTCGCCTAAAAAGGGGTCTTTTTCACCACGGTACCAGCGGAAAAAACGATAAGCCTTTGTTCTTTTGTAGCTGTCCCATTCCT
This sequence comes from Robinsoniella sp., assembly GCA_023664735.1. Lineage (GTDB taxonomy): Bacteria > Bacillota > Clostridia > Lachnospirales > Lachnospiraceae > RGIG3040. The sequence continues at coordinate 9,532 of JAMPFB010000069.1, forward strand.
TTAACCTACTCATCTTTTTCTCCTTTCTTTTCATCAATGGCATGAATCTTCTTTAATGTTACAAAGAAAAGCACCGACGTAACGCCTGCCCCCACTGCCGCTTCCGTAATGGCAAGATCCGGGGATTCCAGCAATATCCAGATAATGGACATAACCAGACTATAGGACATAAAAATCATAAGTGAATTTAAAAGGTTTTTGGAGAAACTGACAGCAATGGCACAGATTACCAAAAATCCCAGTAAAATATACATAAGCCATTCCATTATTTTTCCATCCTCCCATACTGCTCTTCTGATTCATTTGTAGTTACTTCCAATCTGGCAATCAAATGTGAGGAAACCGGAGAAGCGCACCATAAAAACACAATAATTAGAGCCATTTTGCACGTAGTGAAATTAAATCCGTTCATAATCATAAGCCCTACTAAAGATAACAGGATTCCAAGGGTATCTCCTGTTGCCGCTGCATGCATCCGGTCTAACACATAATTCAACTTATAAATGCCAACCAGCTCCACAAAAAATGTAAAAAGTCCGGCAATAAGAAAAACAGCGCCTGCTATAAAACGAATCCATTCAAGTATTTCCATTGCCTTCTCCCTCCTTTTCCTTTTGCTTCTTTTCCAGATATACACCCATATAGACCTTTGTTAAAACAATCACTGCTAGAAAGCTTATCATTGCATAAATCAGGCAGATGTCCACCAAATAACCTTCCTGCATGAGAACTGCCAGAATTGCAATTATAACCATAACCATAGTCCCCATCATATTTATGGCAACAATCCGGTCTGCTACCTTTGGTCCCAGACAAGCTCTGAGAAGACAGAACAAAAGCATGACTGCCAATATAAGGACAATTCCTAAAAGCAGCATCCGATAAGCCTGCTCTAGTGCCAATATTCCGCTATTCATGCCTCTCACCTGCCTTTTCAATTTTTTCCAAAAGCTTTACAAAAACAGAATTTTCTATGCCCTCGCCAAAATCCTTATCCAGACAGTGTACCAGATAACGGTTATCCTCTAAGGACACGGTGATGGTTCCGGGGGTAATCGTAATGGAATTTGCTAAAAGGACTCTTAAAGCCTTTGACTTTATGGACGTTTCAAAAGAAACCAGCACCGGCTCCCTTACATATCTTTCTGTAAAAATCATTTTTATGGTAGCTATATTTGCCTTGCATATTTCTTTAAAAAGCACAAAGGCATATTGAAGAAAAAGGCCGAAAGTTTTTGCAATCCATAAATCCTTTTTAGGGCTCCAGTCCATGAATTTACAAATAAACCAATAAATCAAAACAGAAATCACGATTCCAAATATACAAATTTCCAAAGTAAACTGACCGTTAAAAACTACCCATAATAAGAAAAAAACAAGCAGCATATCCTCTATCTCCTCTCTATTACAGCTTTACCGATAAATAATATATTTATAAATAGGATTCCCTTTTGCCGAAAACCTCTCCTCATATTCTGTCATAATATTTCCCTTGCACAGCTCTTCATCATTGTGTAAGTCATAAGTAACCGCTTCCGCCTTCCAATTTGCAAAAGGTAACTCTTCCAGCGCAAATTCAAAAAGCTCCTTATTGTCCGTTTTAAATTCCAGACGCCCTTCTTTTTTTAGTATGCTGTCATATCTGTTTAAAAATTCTCTGGAAGGAAGCCGCCTTTTGGCATGTCTGTCCTTTGGCCATGGGTCTGAAAAATTCAAATAAATCCTGTCCACTTCCCCTTCTTCAAAAACCTCTGAAAGCTCTCTGGCATCCATACACAAAAACCTTAGATTTTCAACAGGCTCCTCCTCCATCTTCTGGATAGCCCGAAGCAGCACGCTGGAATATCTTTCAATCCCTATATAATTGATGTGGGGATTCTGCCTTGCCAGCTCATGCAGGAACCTGCCCTTTCCCATTCCAATTTCAATATGGATAGGCTGGCTGCATGGGAAGCCTTCCTGATGCTTTCCTTTCATCGCCTTTCCGTCCTGTATTACATAAGGACAGCCGGCAATTACATCATCCGCTCCCGGTATATTTCTAAGTCTCATATTATTTTACTCCTGATTACCCTTTTTTGCTAAAACCATCATCATTATATACCTTTCGTCTAAATTTGCAAGTTTAAATTTTTTCTGAAATTTCTTTGGTTTTCTGGGAAAATAGTGTATTATAATAAGGAAGACACAATGAAAAAGGAATTGAAAAACGTATGAATAAAAGAAATGCAAGAAAACACTTCTATCAAGGTGCCTCTTTCCTTCTGGCAGGCGCCCTTTTTTTTGGAAATATCTTAACTGCCTATGCTACGGAAGATAGAGAGGCAGAGGCGGAAGCGAGAAAAAACATTCCAATAGAATCAAATGAAATTGAAAACTGGCCGGACGGTCCTATTACTACTGCACAAGCGGCTATTTTAATGGAAGCAAATACCGGCACTATTTTATATGCCAAGAATATTCACCAGAAGTCCTACCCTGCCAGCACTACCAAAATCCTTACTACCCTGATTGCAGCAGAAACGGCTGATATGAATGATACGGTTACCTTTTCCAATGAAGCGGTTTTCAGTATTGAACGAGGCTCCTCCAACATGGGGATGGATGTAGGGGAAACTCTTACTATGGAGCAGTGTCTTTATGGAATTTTGGTTTATTCCGCCAATGAAACTGCCAATGCAGTGGCAGAGCATATCGGAGGCACTATAGATAACTTTATTGTTATGATGAATGAAAAGGCTGCAGAAATCGGATGTACGGAGTCCCATTTCATGAATCCCCATGGGCTTCATGATGAAAACCATTATACCACTCCCTACGATTTTGCTTTAATTGCCAGAGAATTTTTTAATAATGAAATGCTTTGTAAAATGTCAAGCACTTTACACTATGTTATCGAGCCTACTGACACCCAGCCTGATTTGCTGGAATTATGGTCGAAAAACAAGCTTCTTCCCGGAAAATCCTATGCCTATGATTATCTGGTAGGCAGTAAGACCGGATATACCACTGATGCCCATTCCACGCTGGTGTCCTGTGCCCAAAAGGATGGCATGAAGCTGATTTGCGTTGTAATGAAGGAAGATTCCCCGGCGCAGTTTGCAGATACGATAGCCCTTTTTGATTACGGCTTTGCTAACTTCCAATGCCTGAATGTTTCTGAGCATGAAACTGCCTATACTCCCAGCAATACAGATTTCTTTACGGCAAACAGCGACATTTTCGGAAGCTCCAAGCCTATTATGACATTAAATGAAAATGATTATATCGTGATTCCCAATACGGCTGATTTTTCCGAAACTACCTCTTCTTTATCTTATGATGAAACAAAGGACGCATCCATTGCAACGATTAATTACACTTACAACGGTGTAAATGTAGGAAGCGCTACTGTAGAGCTGGAGGCTTCCGCTCAGACCACCTACGATTTTGAAAGTCCTGCAGTTCCCATTGCTGACCCGGCAGAAAAAGAAGAGGCACAGCCTAAAAAAGTAATATTTTTAAATATTATAAATATTCTTCTTATTATTCTTTGTGTTACTGCCCTGTTGATAGGAGGCATATTTTTAAGAGCCTTTATTCACAATTATCACTTTGGAAAAAGGAAAAGAAAACGAAAAATACGATTAACTCCAAGCAGGGATTTACAAAGAAGAAAAAATCAGCAGCGCATCAGTAAAAAAAGACGCCGCCTTTTTCGGAAAAGACGGCGCAGGAACAACTGGGATATTTAACGATTGCTCCGGGCAGCCATAGAAGAAATTTTCTTTCTATGGCTGTTTATTTTTCTTTTTTCTTTTCTATGGATTCGTACCTTTTCTTTTTTGTTCATAATCTCTTTTTTCTCTTCTTCTGTTATGAACCTTAAGGTCTTGATGACATATACGGTATCCTTTTCTGTTTTTCTCATTCTTATTTTGCCCTTCATAATCCCATGCTCAGGACAAATAGAAATGCTGTAATAATGCCTTCCATTTGGAGTAAACCAATTTAACTTCCTGCGAAGGCTTTTCCCACACTTATAGCATTTGGTGCTGGCCACTTCCTTATCGGACATGGCAACCGTTTTTGTTGCAAATTCCCTTGAAATATACTTGGCATAATCATCAAACACCTTGTGGATTTCCTGATTCTTATCCTTTGGAACGTGAAAGAGGTCAAAGGAAACATGCTCCTGTGTCTCTTCGGATATTTTATTTATTACCTTTGCCGTATAATAAGCATCGCCAAAGGCTCTATGGAATGAAAAATCCTTTTCAATATGCAAAAAATCCACTGCATATTCCAAAGTCCTTCTGGATTTATTATCCTCAAATTGCCGGCTGAAGAGCTTTTGCACATCCAAAAAGGCAATGGGAGTCAAAGACAATGGTTCCATTTTATAATATTGCATATTTCTTTGAAGCTCTAATAAATCTATGGGACCCCATGTACAGAAAATGTAATCTTCGCCGCACCATTTTAAAAACTTGTCCATAATTTCTACAAAGGGTGCGCCTTTTTCCAATTCCTCCATATTCATATGTACAATGGTCTTTGTGACATGGTGCAAATCCAAGTATACCTCAGGCTTAATCAGTTCATTAAATTCACCAATTACCTTTTTTTGGCTGTCTAATTTCATTGCACCAATTTCAATGATTTCAAAAGGAATTTCTTTATTCTCATTTAATTTGCCTTTTGATTGGTTCCATTCAAGATCCAGTACAATATAATTCATTGGTCTTCCTTAACTTATTTATGCTCTCAGTAGGAATCGAACCTACAACTAACCCTTAGGAGCAGGGTCATTTTCCATTAGTAGCTGCCTCTTAGTGTTACATAATCTCTGTAAAACGTTTTTTAAATAATAGCATAATTGATGTGATTTTGCAATAAGGGCATATCGGATTGCTTATCAACTGTACTAACACGTTCAAAAAGAAGAGCATTGTTAGTAATAAAATGCCGCATCTCTACAAAAGCATTCATAATATTGATGCTGACTTGAATTGCAACATCACTTCTCAAAACAGCGGAAAGCATTGCAATTCCCTGTTCTGTAAAAACATAAGGCAAATATCGTCTGCCGCCCTTTTTTATTTCATTTTCCTTTGAGGTCACAAATTGTGACCTCAAAGATTCATATTCATCTTTGTTAAGTTGAAATCTGAAATTTTCTGGAAATCGAGCTACATTTCTTTTTACAGCTTGGTTAATACTTTTGTTTCTACTTGATACAGCATCGCCAAATCGCTGTCTATCATAACCTGCTGATTGCGAACAACATAAATCATACTTTTTATATCAAATTGAGTTACTTCGGTATATGGCTCTTGAATATCCGTATTAACTTTTGTTAAGGCTTTCTGCTCGGTATCAGCCATGTCTATTATCCTTTCCATTTTTGAAATTCCAAATCGGAATCCCAAGTTTTATGTATGCCCATTGTTCGTCTTTACAGTATACCATACATTTTTCTATGCGGATAGCCGTAATCTCATCAAATTCTTTGTAACAATTCAGCCTACAGGCGCAAAGCGGAGTTCCCACAGAGCATGTTTTCTTAAGGAGCCCTTATAAAAACGCCAGCGCTTAGCGAGGTCTTTTCGAGCTTAGCACTGTTGCGTTTTTATAGAACGAAAGCGTGACAACGTAAAAAACGTGCTCTGTGAGAACTCCGCTTTGCGCCTGTGGGCTGAACTATTGCAATTCTTTTAGAAAATGAAAAACACCGAAAACCTTGAAAAATCAATGTTTTCGGTGATGTTTTCAGCGTCGCTAAGAGGATTTGAACCTCCGGCCTACCGCTTAGGAGGCGGTCGCTCT
>JAMPFB010000006.1 GCA_023664735.1 Robinsoniella sp.
TAAGAAAACATGCTCTGCATAAAGCCTGCTTTGCGCCTATGGGCTGAACTGTTACCAAATTCTTTAAAAATTGCATTTTTTGTCTAGTCTAAGAAAAAAAATTATGTTATACTGCTAAAGGATGCTTGCTGGCGATTATGGCAAGTAAGCAAATTATGTTATTATATTAAATGAATATAAAATGGAGGTCCAAAAAATGAGTAATTCTTCACAAGCGAGTCAAAGAATTGCAGCTTTACTCGATGACAACAGTTTCGTTGAAATTGGTGCTATGGTTACGGCAAGAGCAACTGATTTTAATTTGAAACAAACTGAAACTCCTTCTGATGGTGTCATTACCGGATATGGAGTGATTGATGGCAATCTTGTGTACGTTTACAGCCAAGATGCTTCTGTTTTAAACGGGACCATTGGCGAAATGCACGCAAAGAAAATTGCGAACCTCTATGACTTGGCATTAAAAACAGGGGCGCCTGTTATCGGTTTAATCGATTCTGCCGGTCTTAGATTACAGGAAGCAACGGACGCATTAAATGCTTTTGGTGAGATTTATATGAAGCAGACATTGGCATCCGGCGTGATTCCACAGATTACCGCTTTATTTGGTACATGCGGAGGCGGACTTGCAATTGTTCCTACTTTAACGGATTTTACATTTATGGAGGAAAAGTCAGCCAAGTTATTTGTAAATTCTCCAAATGCCTTAGACGGCAACAACACTTCTAAGTGTGATACTGCAGCAGCAGATTTCCAGAGCAGGGAAAGCGGAGTTGTTGATGTAGTTGGTGACGAAGCAACCATCTTAGGTCAGATCAGACAGCTTATTTCTCTTTTACCTGCCAACAATGAAGATGATATGTCTTACATAGAATGTACGGATGATTTAAATCGTGCTTGTGAGAATCTTGCAGGATGTGTGGGAGATACAGCCATTGCATTATCTGGTATTGCGGATAACGGAGTGTTCTTTGAAATTAAGGAAAACTATGCAAAGGATATGGTAACCGGATTTATCCAGCTCAACGGTGTTACGGTTGGCGCTGTGGCAAACCGCAGTGAGGTTTACAATGCAGAAGGAAAGGTAGAAGAGAAGTTTGACGGCGTCCTTTCCATAAAGGGCTGTTATAAAGCAGCAGACTTTATCAGCTTCTGTGATGCGTTTAATATTCCTGTGTTGTCTTTGACAAATGTAAAAGGTTATGAAGCTACTGTAGGCTCCGAAAAAGGAATTGCACAGGCTGTTGCAAAGTTAACCTATGCTTTTGCAAATGCAACTGTTCCAAAGGTAAACGTAATTATTGGAAAAGCTTATGGAAGCGCGTATGTTGCTATGAATTCAAAGGCAATTGGCGCAGATATTACCATGGCATGGCCAAATGCTGAAATCGGTACGATGGAAGCTAAGTTTGCGGCACAGATTATGTATGATGGACAAGGTTCTGAGGTGATTGCAGAGAAGACAAAGGAATATGCTGCACTTCAGACGAGTGCAACAAGCGCAGCAAAGAGAGGCTATGTAGATCAAATCGTGGAGGCGGTTGACACAAGAAAATATGTAATTGGCGCATTTGAGATGCTGTTTACAAAAAGAGATGACCGTCCTGCTAAAAAACATGGAACAGTCTAGAAAGGATGATACTTCATATGAAAAAAGTATTGATAGTATTAGGTATGCTTACCTGTCTTTTCGGTCTGACTGCATGCGGAAGTAAGGAAGAACAGGATATAACAGCGCTTGTAACAGAAGAAGAAGCAAAACAGATGGCTGACCAGATTATCGGTGAGATTATAGATATGATTGATCAGGGCATGGATGAGTATTATGCAAGTGACGCAACGCTTTCCGCAATATTTTCCAGTTGGAATAATACAATCGAAGAGATTGGTAATTTTAAGGAAGTTACAGGCTATGAAGTAAAAAATAGCAGTGATCAAGTCGAAATCATTGCAAGCATTGTCTGTGAAAACGGAGATGGTACGGTGGACATTGTTTTAGATGAAAACCTGCAGATTTCCAGCGTGACAACAGAAGCCACAAAGACTTTCGGAGAGCTTATGAAGGGCGCTGCCCTGAATATGGTTTTGGGAATGGGAACCGTATTTGTGGTGTTGATTTTAATTATTTTTATTATCAGCGCATTTTCTATTATTCCGAAGATTGAAGCTGCTATGGGTAAAAAGAAAGCAGAGAAAGCTAATGGAACAACAGCAGTAGAGAAAGCTGTCGTGCAGATTGAAAAAAATGAAGAGCTTTCAGATGATTTAGAGCTGGTTGCTGTTATTGCAGCGGCTATTGCGGCAAGTGAAGGTGCGGCTTCTACAGATGGATTTGTTGTTAGAAGCATAAAACGAGCAAATACAAACAAATGGCAGAGAGCCTAATATATAGGAGGATTATGTAAGATGAAAAATTATACCATTACCGTAAATGGCAACGTATATGATGTAGTAGTAGAAGAAGGCGCAGGCACAGGCGCTCCTGTGGCAGCTCCAAAGGCAGCGCCGAAAGCAGCTCCAAAGGCAGCACCGGCAGCTCCAAAAGCAGGCGGCGCTGCAGGAAGCGTTAAAATCGAAGCTGGTGCAGCCGGAAAAGTATTTAAATTGGAAGCAAGTGTTGGTCAGGCAGTAAAAGCAGGAGATACCGTTGTGGTATTGGAAGCAATGAAGATGGAAATTCCTGTTGTTGCTCCTCAGGATGGAACAGTAGCTAGTATTGATGTAGCTGTAGGCGATCCGGTTGAAGCTGGTGCAGTACTTGCAACATTAAACTAGGGAGAATGTTCCCAAGCTAGAAAAACAGGAGGTCAACAAAATGCAATACATAATGGAAACATTAGACAATCTGGTACATCAGACTGCATTTTTCAACTTATCCGTTGGAAACTACATCATGATTGTAGTGGCTTGTGTATTTCTGTATCTGGCGATTGCAAAAGGATTTGAACCACTTCTTTTAGTACCAATCGCATTTGGTATGCTGTTAGTTAATATTTATCCGGACATTATGGCTCATATTGGCAGTAACGGAGAAACTGGCGGTTTACTGTATTATTTCTATCTTTTGGATGAATGGGCAATCCTGCCATCCTTGATTTTCATGGGAGTTGGCGCCATGACGGACTTTGGTCCACTGATTGCAAATCCAAAGAGCTTTTTACTTGGTGCGGCAGCGCAGTTTGGTATTTTTGCAGCTTATTTCGGTGCAATTGCACTTGGATTTAATGATAAAGCTGCAGCAGCTATTTCTATCATTGGTGGTGCGGACGGTCCTACTTCCATCTTCCTTGCAGGTAAGCTGGGACAAACTGCTATTATGGGACCTATTGCTGTAGCAGCATATTCTTATATGTCGCTGGTTCCGATTATCCAGCCGCCTATCATGAAATTGTTAACAACAGAAAAAGAAAGAAAAATCAAAATGGAACAGCTTCGTCCTGTATCAAAGCTGGAAAGGATTTTGTTCCCTATCATTATTACAATTGTTGTATGTATGATTCTTCCAACCACAGCGCCATTGGTAGGTATGCTTATGTTGGGTAACCTTTTTAGGGAATCAGGTGTGGTAAGACAGCTTACGGACACTGCGTCCAATGCACTTATGTATATCGTAGTTATTCTGCTTGGTACTTCCGTAGGAGCTACTACAAGTGCAGAAGCATTTTTGAACTGGGACACTATCAAGATTGTAATACTTGGCTTGATAGCATTCTGTTTTGGTACGGCTGCAGGTGTGCTGTTTGGTAAGCTTATGTGTATAGCAACACATGGCAAGGTAAATCCGCTTATTGGTTCAGCAGGTGTATCAGCTGTGCCGATGGCAGCTAGAGTATCACAAAAGGTAGGTGCGGAAGCAGATCCTACCAACTTCTTACTGATGCACGCAATGGGACCGAATGTAGCAGGTGTTATTGGTACGGCGGTAGCAGCAGGTACCTTTATGGCAATTTTCGGCATATAGGTGTTGTGGAAGTGAAGTATTGAAAGTAAAAAATGAAAAAGCAACCGGGGAAACCCGTACAAATATTTCAGGAGGAAATAAAAATGGCAGAAAAAAAACCGATTAAAATTACGGAAACAATTTTGCGTGATGCACACCAGTCTTTAATCGCAACAAGAATGCCAACCGAGCTTATGCTTCCTATCTTGGATAAGATGGATAAGGTAGGTTATCATTCCATTGAATGCTGGGGCGGCGCAACCTTTGATGCTTCCCTTCGTTTCTTGAAAGAAGACCCATGGGACAGACTTAGAAAAATCAAAGATGGATTGAAGAATACAAAGTTACAGATGTTATTCAGAGGTCAGAATATTTTAGGATATCGTCACTATGCAGATGACGTAGTAGAGTATTTCGTACAAAAATCCATTGCAAACGGTATTGACATCATCCGTATCTTTGACTGCTTAAATGATATCCGCAATTTGGAAACAGCAGTAAAAGCAACAAATAAAGAAGGCGGTCATGCGCAGATTGCTCTTTCCTATACATTAGGCGATGCCTATACTTTGGATTACTGGAAGGATATGGCAAAGAGAATAGAAGACATGGGGGCAAATTCCTTATGTATTAAGGATATGGCAGGCTTGTTAGTACCTTATAAAGCAACAGAGCTGGTAACAGCGTTAAAGAGCGCTACCAAGATTCCGGTACAGCTTCATACCCACTATACTTCCGGTGTGGCAGGCATGACATATTTAAAAGCAGTAGAAGCAGGCGTAGACGTAATCGACTGTGCTATGAGCCCATTTGCTATGGGGACTTCACAGCCGGCAACAGAGGTTATGGTGGAAACCTTTAAGGGCACTCCTTATGATACAGGCTATGACCAGACATTACTGGCTGAAATTGCTGATTATTTCAGACCTTACAGAGATGAATGTCTTGCAAATGGACTTTTGAATCCGAAGGTTATGGGCGTTGATATTAAGACATTGTTATATCAAGTACCGGGCGGTATGTTATCTAACATGGTTTCTCAGTTAAAGGAGCAGAATGCAGAAGACAAGTACTATGATGTATTACAGGAAATCCCAAGAGTTCGGAAAGACCTTGGCGAATGTCCGTTAGTAACTCCTTCTTCCCAGATTGTCGGTACACAGGCTGTATTTAACGTGCTGATGGGAGAACGTTATAAAATGGCTACAAAGGAAACAAAGGCAGTGCTTCGTGGCGAATATGGCCAGACAGTAAAGCCTTTCAACAAAGAGGTTCAGGAAAAGGTTATTCCGGGAGAAAAGGTTATTACCTGTCGTCCCGCCGACTTACTGGAAAACGAGTTGGATAAGATTGAAAGTGAAATGAAGGAATGGAAGCAGCAGGATGAAGATGTATTGTCCTATGCGTTATTCCCACAGGTTGCTACTGATTTCTTTAAGTATCGTCAGGCACAGCAGGAAAAGGTGGATTTGGCGCAGGCTGATACGAAGAATGGGGCTTATCCGGTGTAGATTGAATTACGTATAAGAGGAAATAAAGGAAAGAACATCCTTGACTATGATAGAGTTTAAGCATAGTAGCTGTAAGTCTTGGAGACCGCTAAACAAGCGGTTTCTGAGGCTTTTCTTTTTGCTCTGCTACTAAATTGCTACTAAATGCAACTATTCCGTTTCGCATGGCTTTTGATAGCAATTCTGACTAGTATTGACAATGATGGAATTGGCTGTAAGCATATTAGTGTATTCGGTTTGCAAATCAGTAATGTCATTGGAAGATGGGAGTACATCAAGATTCCGATCTGGCGCAGTAAATGCTCCTTTCTTTTAGGAATGGCGAAACAGCAATGGATGTGATAAAATAAATCGGTAAATAAAGTGAGAAGAAAAAGCAGAAATGCTCTGGGAGGAATAAGTGATGGAAAATAAAAAGGAAATCAAACCTTATGAAAGAGGAGTTCATTATTATGAAACGGATCAGATGGGAATTGTGCATCATTCCAATTATATCAGGTGGTTTGAGGAAGCAAGGACAGATTTTCTAGAGCAGATAGGGCTGCCTTATGACAGGATTGAAAAAGAGGGGGTATTGATTCCGGTGCTAGAAGTGTCCTGTAAGTATAAGTGTGCAATCCGGTTTGAAGATATGGTTTGTATACATTTGAAGGTTACTTATTTTAACGGTGTCCGGTTCCGGGTTTCCTATCAGGTAATAGGAAAAGAAACGGGGATAATCCATGCAGTGGGAGAGTCGGAGCATGGATTTGTGAACAAGGACATGGTGCCGGTGCGGATGAAGAAGGAGTTTCCGCAGATGTATGAACTTTTGGCAGCTTATGTGGAGCAGGTATAAAACTGAGACTATTTCAAAGCTTTTGCAAAATCTTCCAAGCAGTAGGGGAAAGCAAAGAGTGGATTTAGTGTAATAGTTCAGCCCAAAGGCACAGAGGAAGGGGTACATAGAGCATGTTTTCTTAAGGAGCCCTTATAAAAACGCCAGCGCTTAGCGAGGTATTTTCGAGCTTAGCACTGCTGCGTTTTTATAGAGCGAGAGCGTGGCGACGTAGAAAACATGCTCTATGTGCCCCTTCCTCTGTGCCTTTGGGCTGAACTGTTATGAATTATTTTTTAGCAGTCATAATTGATTGTAGTAAATTAATCCAAATTTCCATCTTCTAAATTTAAAAGAATCAGAAGCTTGAATTTATTTTCTTTTATATTTACCTTCATGGAGCCATGGTATTTTTCAACTGCGGTCTGAATGCTTTTCATTCCAATTCCATGCAGGTGGGGATTTTTCTTGCTGGATATGAATATATTATCCTTTTTTTGCAGCTTTCCATCAAATTCATTGGATACTACGATAAAAAGCTGCTGTTTCTGTTTCAGCGCTTTTAGTTGCATATAGGCGGATTTTCCATTGGTAATTCGCTTTATGCACGCCTCTCTGGCATTTTCTAATGCATTGCCAAGAATAACAGTCACGTCAGCTAAATCAATTTGCTCAAAGCTTCCCGGCTCCACTGCAAATTGAACCCGAATGCCGGAATCCGTTGCTTTCTTCCATTCGTCATATAGAATCGCATCTATCAGACGGTTGCCGGTCTGGAACTCGCCATTTATTTCTTTTGCATCATGGAATACTTTTTCCATATATTGTGTAGCTTCTTCGTTGTTTTCCAATAAAAGCATTGTATGAACATGTTTTTTCAGGTCATGGTATAGCCGATAGACATTTTGCTGGTTTTTTTCAATTTGTTTGTAGTTCTCAAGCATTTTTTCGTTTCTCATTTCCATTAGCAGAAATTCTTTTTCTCTGGTTCTGTAAGAAAAATATCCATCAATCAGGTAATAGGATATTAGATAGGAAATGATAATGACAAATGCAAGAATTACAAGAAACAGCATTCCTAACCCAAATCCATCCTGATAATAGAAACTGAATTCTACTATCATGATTAGGCACAGGACACTGGTAACTGCCTGCAGCAATAAAATCCCTACTTCCTTCATAGTGTATTTTTCTGCCTCCCTGTCCGACAGCTTTAAATAAAGGACAAGCAAAATAAAAGTCAGAAGCTTGGAAAAGGGCACTATTTGAAGGCGCATAAGGGGCAGCTGCATAATTAAAGAAGTGTCCGTTTCTCCATAAATCAATAATACGATTCCAAATACAAAGCTTTCACTTACAATGACACTGAATGCAAAGAGAACATTCAACAATAAGGAAATGCCAATAGTGGTCTTATAAATCCATACAACAAGAATGACCCACGTAATAAACAGTCCGCACAGCTTGACTGTGGGGTCCACGCCCAAGCGATCCAATACAAGGGTAAGAACCGTGAAGAATAACATGAACAGCCACTTTATTATTCCGTTGAAACGCTTATGGAGTTTTTTACAAAAAAACCAATAATATAAATAAACTTCCGAAAAGTTAATGAGAAGCTCCATTATAATCCAGAGTATATCGTTCATTTCAGTTATTCATCTCCTAAAATCTCCAAATATTTTTATTTGAGATTTTCTTATCTTTTTATTATTATATCTTTTGTTTTTATATTGATTAGTATAGAATACCATAATTGGGGGATGTAATCAAATCAGGGTACCACTCTCATCTCTCTGTTGCGTCCGTTTAACCACTACCTTCAAAAAAACAGGCTGACCTGTTACCAGCTATATGATAAGATAATCAGTAAAGAGTTGACATAACAGTTTTTTTATATTAAAATAACATATGTGATAACGCATGTTATTTTTGCGCCTGAAAGTGGAATACTATATTGTATAAATAACAACAGTGCAGCAGAGTAATGAAGAGCAAGGGAAAGGGTAGAGCAGAATATGGCAAGAAAAGAAACAACCACAAGAGCAGACATAGTCAAAGCAGCTTTTGAGCTGACAAAGGAAGAGGGACATGGAATGCTGACGGCAAGAAGGCTGGCAGGAAAGATAGGCTGCTCCACCCAGCCCATTTTTCGGGTATATAAAAATATGGATGAGCTTTATTCACAGGTTTATGATGAGATTATCCAGTATTTTTCCGAATTTTATAGAGGCTTCCCCAAGATGGATGATACTCCTTTTATCAATCTGGGACTTGCCTATATTAAATTTGCTCAAGTAGAACCTCATTTGTTTGAAGTGCTGTTTCTGTCCAAAAACAGATATGGAAAAAGTCTTTATGAGCTGTTAAACGGCAGGGATGGTTTTCTTGTAAAGGAAATTAACAAGGCAAAGGCGGCGGGAGCCAAAAATTCCAGCGAGCTGTTTATGCAAATGTGGATTTTTATTCATGGAGCCGCATGTATGGTAGTTACGGGAGATTATGATTTAGAGGAGGCGGAAACCTTGAATTTGTTGAGAGCTTCCTATCTGGCATATTTCCAGTCGTAGTGGGAGGGTTAAATGGACAATCAGAATGATATTATTACCAGAATAAATGAAAAATTTAGCACTATGAGTAAAAGCCATAAGGCAATTGCAGCTTATATTACAGACCACTATGATCAGGCGGTTTTCATGACAGCGGCAAAGCTGGGAGAAACATTGGGCATCAGCGAGTCCACGGTAGTGCGTTTTGCTTCGGGAATCGGCTATGAGGGATATCCGGAATTTCAGAAGGCGCTGGAGGACTGGGTAAAGAATAAGTTAAATTCCGTACAGAAGATTGATGCGAAATACGGAAGGAGCACCCAGTCGGAAATACTTACCTCCGTATTGACTTCTGATATGAATAAAATTGCAGATACTATAGAAAATTTAGACCCCATTGCCTTTGAAGCAGCAGTAGATACCATACTGGCTGCAAAGCATGTCTATATCGTGGGAATTAGAAGCTGTGAGCCGTTAGCTGACTTTTTAAGCTTCTATTTAACTATGATACGGGGTGATGTGTGCCTTGTAAGGACAACCTCGGTAAGCGAGACCTTTGAGCAGATGATACGGGTCAATGAAGAAGATGTGGTAATCGGCATCAGCTTTCCCAGATATTCCATGAGGACTTTAAAGGCAATGGAGTTTGCAAGAGACCGAAATGCCAAGGTCATTACCATAACGGATACGGTACATTCGCCCATGAATCTGTATTCCTCCTGCAATCTGCTAGCAAGGAGCGACATGGTTTCCATTGTAGACTCTCTGGTGGCTCCTTTAAGCGTCATCAATGCCCTTGTAGTGGCGCTTTGCTTAAAGTGCCCTCAGGATGTAAAAGCGAATCTGGAGGCCTTGGAGGAAGCATGGGGTAACTATCAGGTATACTTAAACGATGAAATTAACTTTATTGATGAAGAACCGATGCTAAATTATCCTCTAATGAAGGAAGAAAAAAAGAATGAATAAAATTTGTATTGCAGGCGGAGGCCCGGCAGGAATGATAGCAGGTGTTTTTGCGGCAAGAGCCGGCTGCTCTGTAACACTGATAGAACAAAATGAAAAATTGGGAAAAAAGCTTTTTCTTACAGGAAAGGGCAGATGCAATGTAACCAATGCCTGTGAAACGGAAGAATTATTTTCCAGTATGGTAACCAATGAAAAGTTTATGTATAGCAGCTTTTATGGATTTGACAACCGTATGGTAATGGCATTTTTTGAAGAGCTGGGAGTTCCATTGAAGGTGGAAAGAGGAAATCGGGTATTTCCCGTATCGGATCATTCCTCTGATATTATAAAGGCGCTTCAATACGAGCTTAGAAGGCTGGGAGTGGAAGTGCTGCTGAATACGAAAGTAAAGGAACTGCTTTTGGAAAAGACAGAGGGAGAAGAAAAGCCCCGGATTAAAGGAGTGGCTTTGAAAAATGGAAATGTGCTGGAAGCAGATAGGGTACTTCTTGCAACAGGAGGGCTTTCCTATCCTTCCACTGGTGCAACAGGCGATGGTTACAAAATGGCAGAAAAGGCAGGACATAAGGTGACGGAGCTTTATCCGGCATTAGTGCCCTTGGTTGTAAAAGAAAGCTGGTGTCATAAGCTGCAGGGGCTGTCCCTAAAAAATGTTTCGGCTAAAATCATGCAGGGGAAAAAACTGCTTTATGAGGGCTTTGGTGAGCTTTTGTTTACCCACTTTGGGGTCAGCGGACCATTGATGCTAACCGCAAGCAGTTATCTGACAAAGAAACTAAAAGAACCAGCAGTGCTTATTTTGGATTTAAAACCGGCGCTTTCCGAAAAACAATTGGATGACAGACTGCTTCGGGAATTTGAGGCAAACAACAATAAGCAGTTTAAAAATATATTGGGAAGCTTGTTCCCTGCAAAGCTGATTCCTGTTATGCTCCAAATGTCTCCTATTTTGCCTGAAAAGAAATGCAATGAAATTTCCAAAGAAGAAAGAAGGGCATTTTTAGAGCTGGTAAAAAATTTGGAAATGACTATTACAGGTACAAGAGGCTTTGAGGAAGCAATCATTACACAGGGAGGCTTGTCTGTAAAGGAAGTGAATCCATCCACCATGGAGTCAAAAAGGGTAGAGGGACTGTATTTTGCAGGCGAGGTTTTGGATTTGGATGCAGTAACAGGCGGCTATAATCTGCAGATTGCATGGTCTACCGGATATCTGGCAGCGATGGCAATGAGTGAATGAAAATAGATATTATAAATTGATGTTGAGAACCAGATATAAAACTGTGAATATCAAATGATAGATATTAAATCTGAATATTAAAATATCAACAGGGAAGGATGTAACAGGATATGAGTTATAGTATTGCCATTGACGGACCGGCAGGAGCAGGAAAAAGTACTATCGCAAAAAGGATTGCAAAGGAAAAAGGCTTTATTTATGTAGATACAGGAGCCATGTACCGGGCAATGGCTTTTTACCTTATACAGAAAGGAATCAAGCCTTCTGAAACAGAAAAAATCAGTGAAGCCTGCAAAGAAGCGGATATTACCATATCCTATGAGAATGGGGAACAGGTAGTCTGGCTGAATGGAGAAAATGTAAATCCGAATCTTAGGACGGAGGAAGTGGGAAATATGGCGTCGGCCAGCTCTGTCAATAAGGATGTGCGCATAAAGCTGGTGGAGCTTCAGCAGAAGTTAGCAAAAACAAACAAGGTAGTGATGGATGGAAGAGATATCGGTACTTGCGTGCTGCCGGATGCAGATGTAAAGGTTTATCTGACAGCAAGCTCTAAGGTCAGGGCAAAGCGCAGATATGAAGAATTGGTAAATAAAGGCGTAAGCTGTGATATAAATGCTATTGAGGCGGACATTATCGAAAGGGATAAGCGGGATATGACAAGGGAAATGTCCCCGTTGCGGCAGGCAGAGGATGCAGTCCTTTTAGACAGCTCAGATATGGACGTAAATCAGGTAGTGGAGGCAATTCTTGCTATGTGCAGATAATATACGTATATAATATAGATGGATTTGGAACAAAAATAGGTAACAGCTCAGCCATGAGTGCTAAGCTTGAACCGGGCAGCAGGAGGGAAGGAAAACACATGGAAGTAAAAACTGCAAAAACCGCAGGCTTTTGTTTTGGTGTAAAGCGGGCGGTGGAACAGGTTTACAAGCAGATTGAAGCAGGAGGAAATATTTATACGTTAGGTCCTATCATTCATAATGATCAGGTGGTAAAAGATTTGGAAGAAAAAGGCGTCCGGGTCTTAAAGGATGTGGATGAGTTAAAGGAACAGGAAAAGGGCACCGTTATCATTCGTTCCCACGGCGTGGAAAAAAAGGTATATGAGCAAATTGAAAAAATGGGATTTTCTTTGATAGACGCCACCTGTCCTTTTGTAAAGAAGATTCATAAAATTGTGGAAGAGGAAAGTAAAAAGGGAAGACATATTGTGATTATCGGAAGTTCTCCGCACCCGGAGGTGGAAGGAATCATGGGATGGGTGGATGGTGATGCCACAGTTATTGCCACAAAGGAAGAAATGGAGAATCTTACCTTAAATGAGGGCGAAAAAGCCTGTATTGTTTCTCAAACGACATTTAATTACAATAAATTTCAAGAATTGGTTGAAATTTTTGAAAAAAAAGGTTATGATGGTATTGTTGTGAATACTATCTGTAACGCAACTGAGGAGAGACAGACCCAAGCAAGGGAAATTGCAAGGGAAGTTGATGTAATGATAGTGATAGGCGGTACTCACAGCTCCAATACCCGCAAGCTTTATGAAATTTGCAGGGAAGAATGTGAGAACACTTATTTTATACAGACACTGAGCGATTTGGAAGGGGAACAGATTGGCCCCGCTTGTTCGGTGGGAATTACCGCAGGGGCATCCACCCCAAATAATATTATTGAGGAGGTTCAAAATTATGTCAGAATTAACTTTTGAACAAATGTTAGACCAATCATTTAAAACAATCAGAAACGGAGAGGTAGTCGAGGGAAAAGTCATTGCTGTAAAAGAAGACGAAGCCATCCTGAATATTGGATATAAATCAGACGGTATTCTTACACGAAATGAATACACAAACGAGCCAAACACAGATTTAACGACTATCTTAAAAGTCGGAGATACCTTGGAGGTAAAGGTAATCAAGGTAAACGATGGAGAGGGACAGGTTCTTCTTTCCTACAAGCGTCTTGCTGCAGAAAAAGGCAATAAGAGAATTCAGGAAGCTTATGAGAACAAAGAAGTGCTGAAAGCAACAGTTGCACAGGTGTTGGACGGCGGCTTGAGTGTGGTATTGGATGAAGTGCGTATCTTCATTCCAGCAAGCCTTGTATCTAACGTATATGAAAAAGATTTATCCACCTATGCAGGAAAAGAAATAGAATTCGTAATCAGTGAATATAATCCAAAGAGAAGAAGATATATTGGTGACCGCAAGCAGCTTCTGGTTGCAAAGAAAGAAGAAATGCAGAAAGAATTATTTGCAAGAATCAAAGAAGGCGATGTAGTGGAAGGCACTGTTAAAAATGTGACAGACTTTGGTGCATTTATTGATTTAGGCGGTGCAGACGGACTTCTTCACATTTCTGAAATGTCATGGGGACGCGTGGAAAATCCAAAGAAGACTTTTAAAGTCGGACAGGAATTGAAGGTTCTCATTAAGGAAATCGAAGGAACCAAAATTGCCCTTAGCTTAAAATTTGATGAGCTGAATCCATGGAAGGATGCGGAGAAGAAATATGCAGTGGGTGATACTGTAACTGGTAAAGTGGCAAGGATGACGGATTTCGGCGCATTTGTTGAGCTGGAAGAAGGTGTGGATGCGCTTTTACATGTATCGCAGATTTCTAAAGAGCATATTGAAAAGCCGGCTGATGTACTGAGCATTGGACAGGAAGTAACTGCTAAAGTGGTAGATTTCAATGAGGCAGATAGGAAGATTAGCTTAAGCATCAAGGCATTGCTGGCTCCAGAACCAAAAGAAGAAAAAGAAGAAAAAGAAGCAAAAGAAGAGCAGGCAGAAGAAGATGCAGACGTTGTTTCTGTAGACATTGATGCCGTAATTGCAGCAGAAGCTGAGTCAGAAGAATAAAAAATAAGGTAGGTATGAAAATGCCGGACTACGATTATGAATATTTTAAAGGCGCAGTTTTTCAATTAACCAGCATAGATTTAAATGCTTACAAGGAAAAACAAATGAAGCGTCGTATAGATACATTGATAGGAAAGAACGATATTGTGGGCTATGATAAATATGTCCAGCTTTTGAAAAGCAATCGGGAGAAATTTGACGAATTTGTCAATTATCTTACGATCAATGTATCGGAGTTTTACCGGAACCCAGAGCAATGGGAGTTGCTTGAACGGGAGATTTTTCCGGAGCTTTTAAGAAAATTTGGTAAGAATTTGAAGATATGGAGCGCCGCCTGTTCTACAGGAGATGAACCCTATTCCTTAGTGATGGCATTGTCCAGACATTTACCTCTTTCCCAGATAAAGATTATTGCTACGGATATTGATAAGCAGGTAATCGCTAAGGCGAAAACGGGCTTGTATTCTGAAAAGAGCATAGCTTCTGTACCTAAGGATTTGAAATCGAAATATTTTACCAAAATTGGGCCTTCTTATCAGATTTCCCATGAAGTAAAGGCAAGAGTGGAATTTAAGCAGCACAATTTGTTAAAGGATTCCTACGAAAGCAATTGCGATTTGATTGTATGTAGAAATGTGTTGATTTATTTCACAGAAGAAGCAAAAGATGAAATATTTGCCAAGTTTCAAAAGGCATTAAAGCCCGGAGGAAGCCTTTTTATCGGCAGTACCGAGCAGATTATTAATTATAAAGAATTACATTATAAGAGGAAAAATTCGTTCTTTTATGAGCGGGTTTAAGAATTGAGCTTGAAAAGCGGTTCTGGAATCTGGAAAGGATTTTGGAGGCGCTTTTTCTGCTTAGGGGGGATTTGGATAAGGGGACGTAGGAACTGGCAGATGATAGAGAAGTCTTGGGGCACGCTCTCGCTCTATGAAAACGCAGCGGTACTAACGCACCAAAGTACGGTGCGTAAGGACCGGCGATTTCATCAAGGCCTCCAAGACTTCTCTATCATATGCCAGTTCCTACTGGTTATCGAAAAAAGCCGGTGCTATATGACAATCTGAACGGTATCGATAACCTTATTAGGCTGTTTGGAAAAAGCGTTATAAAAAACACAGCCGCCAAGCCTCATATATCCGTCTTTTATGTCATTTTAAGCGCTCTCACTTAATTACCACAACATCCTACCTACTTCTTCCCCTGATGAATCAGCATATCCAGTACATGAAGGGCATATTTTGTAAATTCCTCCGGGCTGCGTTTTATTTCTTCGGTCAATTCAAAAAATAAATCCTTGTCCTGATAACTTTTCTTGAAAATAGGAGTAAAAAGCATGTCCCATTCTGGAAGATAAGTACCTTGTTTTTTTGTGTAGCAGTCAGTAGCAGAGGCCTGTCTGCGGAAATCCTTATTCACAAAGGCGGCTACGGATTTATGTATTGCCGTATCTTCCATAGGAAGATAGTAGTATTCTTTGTAATTGGAATAAAAATATTTTAGTTCTCCTTTCAGGCAGGGAACCTTTAAATAGCCTTCCCGTCCCTCACCGCTGAAATGACAGCCATTTCCATGAATGGCTATGGGCTTTGGAAAAGCAGTATGGAATTTTATCTTCATTAAGACCTCGTAGGAGCGGATTCCGGATAAATCATCATAATGATTTGCCTGCACCTTTACCACCCGGAAGGGAATCAACAGCATGTCCATGTAGGATAATACTGGCAGTAATGCGAACATTCCCTGCATATCTTCGCTGTTATGGAGCAGAAGCAGTTCCAATAATTCGGGGTTTTTTGTTTTTACATATTCATGATAAATGGAAATCAGTTCTCCACCATTGTATTTATCTTCTCTGGAAATTCCTAAAAAGCCTTCTAAGGTTTTCTGCTTGCAGTTTTCCAGATGCAGGATATTTTTAAAACCGGAAATGCGTTTATAAATATCAATTCCATTCATAGGAGCGCTTTCTGTATGTTCTATATTTCCTGTATTTTCCGGGGAGTCTGCTTTTATTCCATCAAAAGGAGCCTTTAACCCGAACTGTTCACATTTCTGCCTTAAATATGGCAGGTCAAAATTATTGCCGTTGTAATGGATTAAAGTATGGTAATTTTTGCAAAGCACTAAAAATTCCTGCAAAATAAAAGGCTCTTCAATATAATCTTCTGCCAGAAACTGCTTTAGCTGCCAGCAGCCTTCTTCATAACATAAGCATCCGATTAAATATAAATAAGAGGATTTTGCCGTAAATCCCGTTGTTTCAATATCTACAAATAAAATCTGGGAAAGTTCATCTATATGCTCTAATGGATAAGATGAATCTTGAAAGTTTATTGCTTTTTTGATAATTTTCATAGTACCTCCTGAAAGTGTGCTTTATCTGTGAAAAATGCTTTAAAGATATCATAGCATATTTGGGAAGGGGTTTTCAAGCTTATGGATTTGGTGTGTCCATAAAGATGTAACAGTTCAGCACATGTCCGCCATCCAAAGCCCTATGCTCCGTCGTCTCCCACATCTGTTTATCCATCTTTACAAGAAAAGACTGAACTGTTACCACTGCCACAATTTTTTTCTCATTTTTTGTGGTATTTTGTCAGGAAAAATAGTAGAATGGAAAGGTAAGTAAAACAGGTGCTTGTCACTTAGAACGCAGAATAAAATAAAAGAGAATCAAGCAAATTTGAATAAAAAGACAACCGAAAAGAAGGAAGGGCAAAGCATGGGAGGAAGATTAACATTTCATGGAGGAATCCATCCGTATGACGGAAAAGATTTAAGCAAGGACAAACCCATTTTAGACGTAAATCCAAAAGGAGATTTAGTATACCCTTTATCACAGCATATTGGAGCGCCGGCAGTGCCGATTGTGGCAAAGGGAGATAAGGTGTTAGCGGGGCAGAAGATTGCAGAAGCAGGCGGTTATGTTTCGGCGCCGATTTATGCCACTGTTTCCGGTACGGTAAAGGCAATTGAACCAAGGCGGGTAGTGGTTGGCGATAACGTCATGTCCATTGTAATAGAAAATGACGGCAAATATGAAGAGGTGGAATATGCACCGGTAAAGCCTCTTACGGAAATGACGAGGGACGAGATATTAGAAAAGATTAAAGAAGCGGGAATTGTAGGAATGGGAGGCGCTGGATTTCCTACCCATGTGAAGCTGTCTCCTAAGGAGCCGGATAAGATTGACTATGTAATCGTAAACTGTGCGGAGTGCGAGCCTTATTTGACCTCCGATTATAGAAGGATGTTAGAGGAGCCGGAAAAGCTCATTGAGGGCTTGAAGGTTTCTCTTGCCCTTTTTCCAAATGCAAAGGGAATTTTGGCAGTGGAGGATAATAAACCGGACTGCATTCAGATATTAAGGGAGCTGACAAAGGATGAACCGGATATTCAGGTAAAGCCTTTAAAGACCAAATATCCACAGGGAGCAGAAAGGCAGCTGATTTACGCAGCTACCGGACGTGCCATTGATTCCACAAGGCTGCCGGCAGATGCTGGCTGTGTAGTGAACAATGTGGATACGGTTGTAGCAATCAACAGGGCGGTAAGGGAAGGAAAGCCGCTTATGCACCGGATTGTAACTGTAACGGGCGATGCCATAAAGAATCCAAGGAATTTCCGGGTGCGGATTGGCACCAATTACCATGAGCTGATTGAAGAGGCAGGGGGCTTTAAGGAAGAGCCGGTAAAGATTATTTCAGGAGGGCCTATGATGGGCTTTGGCATTTTTGATTTAGATGTGCCTACTACAAAAACTGCCTCAGCGCTGCTTTGCCTGACGAAAGATGATGTTTCCGCCATGGAGCCCGGTCCTTGTATCAACTGCGGCAGATGCGTGGAGGTCTGTCCGGGGCGGGTAGTGCCAAGCAGACTAGCGGACTTTGCAGAGCATTATGAAGAAGAAAAGTTTTTGAAATGGAATGGCATGGAATGTTGTGAATGCGGCTGCTGCAGCTATATCTGTCCTGCAAAAAGGCCTTTGACCCAGTCTATTAAGTCCATGAGGAAAATCATACTAGGAAAAAAGAAAAAATAGGAGGAAATGAACGTGAGCGATTTAATGAAGGTTTCATCAAATCCCCATATCCGGTCAAAAGTGACTACGGGCAACATTATGCTTTGCGTGATACTGGCATTGCTGCCTACTACCTTTTTTGGAATCTACAATTTTGGAGTAAGGGCTTTGATTCTGATTTTGGTTACAGTTGCAGCGGCAGTATTATCGGAAACGCTCTTTAATAAAATATGTAAAAAGAAAAATACCATAAGTGATTTATCAGCAGTCGTAACAGGGCTTCTGCTGGCTCTGAACCTGCCTGCATCCGCCCCATGGTGGATTGGGGTTATTGGAGGGGCTTTTGCCATTGTGGTAGTGAAAATGCTTTTTGGCGGACTTGGACAGAATTTTATGAATCCGGCTTTAGGAGCCAGATGCTTTTTGCTAATTTCCTTTACTTCCATTATGACGAATTTTGAATACGATTGTTATACGGGAGCAACTCCCCTTGCGGCATTAAAAGCCGGAGAGCAGGTGGACACCATGTCCATGATTGTCGGGAAGACGGCAGGAACCATAGGGGAAACTTCCATGATAGCTATTTTAATAGGAGCCTGTATTTTAATTTTGGTGGGAGCCATTGATTTAAAGATTCCTTTCAGCTATCTTGGTTCCTTCGTGGTGTTTCTGGTTTTATTTTCCGGACATGGATGGAGCCCGTCTTACATAAGCGCACAGCTTGCCGGCGGCGGATTGATGTTAGGCGCCTTTTTTATGGCAACAGATTATGTGACAAGGCCTATTACAAAAAGGGGGCAATACGTGTATGGCATCATTCTTGGTATTTTAACCGGAATTTTCCGTATTTTCGGAGCCAGTGCAGAAGGTGTTTCCTATGCAATTATTTTAGGCAACCTGTTAGTGCCCCTGATTGAAAGAGTGACGCTTCCAAAGGGCTTTGGCAAAGGAGGGGAAAAAGCATGAAAAGTATGTTAAAGGATACATTGATATTGTTTTTGATTACCCTGATTGCTGGTTGTGCCCTTGGAGTAGTGTATGAAGTGACAAAAGCGCCTATTGAGAATCAGGAGCTTAAGGCAAGGCAGGAAGCCTGTCAGGAAGTGTTTGCAGATGCTTTGGAGTTTGAAGAAGTGGAAGGCATGGATGCCACCAAAAATCAGGAGATTTTAACCAATCTGGGATTTGCTCAGGTTTCTATAGAAACAGTAATGATTGCAAGGGATGGCAGCCATGCGCCCATAGGCATTGTGCTGACGGTAACCGACCATGAAGGCTATGGCGGGGATATCCAGTTTATGATGGGCATTCAGGCAGATGGCACATTAAACGGCATCTCCATTCTTGCCATCGGGGAAACTCCGGGACTTGGAATGAGGGCGGAAGAGGTATTAAAGCCTCAGTTTGCCAATAAGAAGGTGGAGCAGTTTGCCTATACCAAATCAGGGGCTATGTCGGACAATGAGATTGATGCCATAAGCGGCGCCACCATTACCACAAATGCAGTGACGAACGGTGTAAATGGAGGGCTTGCTTATTTTCAGGAAACATATGAAGAAATCGTGAAGGGAGGCGGCAGCAATGAATAGTGGTAAAGAAAGATTGATAAACGGTATCATTAAGGAAAATCCCACTTTTGTGCTTATGCTGGGCATGTGTCCCACGCTGGCGGTTACGACGTCAGCAATCAATGGACTTGGAATGGGACTGACGACTACGGTGGTTCTTGCCCTTAGCAATGTGTTTATTTCCCTTCTGAGGAATATCATTCCGGATAAGGTAAGGATTCCGGCTTTTATCGTTATTATTGCCTCTTTTGTTACCATGCTGGAGCTGCTTTTGGAAGGGTTTCTTCCTTCCCTGTATGCCGCCCTTGGAATTTACATTCCTTTAATTGTGGTAAATTGTATTATTTTAGGAAGGGCAGAAGCCTATGCCTCTAAAAATCCAGTTGTCCCCTCATTTTTTGACGGGCTTGGAATGGGACTTGGCTTTTCCGTTGCCTTAACCTGTATCGGTGCAGTAAGGGAGCTGTTAGGAGCAGGGGATTTGTTTGGATTCCATGTTATGCCTACTGCAGACCATCCATGGCTGCTTGGAGGAAAGGAAATCGCATTTTTTACTCCGGCAAGTATTTTTGTTCTGGCGCCGGGAGCATTTTTCGTTCTTGCCTGCCTGACTGCCATCCAGAATAAGATAAAGCTGGAAGGAGAGAAAAAGGGAAAGGACATGAGCAAAATCGGCTCCGGCTGCAGCGAGGACTGCATGAACTGTGGGGAAGAAGGCTGCGGAAAAAGAAGATTTTATGATACCGAAGCAGGGGAAGGACCTGTAGGGAAGAAAGAAGAACGGAAACTGCAGCAGAAGAAGGAACAAGAACAGAAGAAAGAACAGGAGAATATCAAAAAAGCAGAGAAGATGGCGGAAGCAGAAAAGGAGGAAGTAAGCAATGAGTGAATTGATTCTGATAGCTATTGGTTCAGCGCTTGTAAGCAACGTGGTACTAAGCCAGTTTTTAGGGCTGTGCCCTTTCCTTGGAGTTTCCAAAAAGGTGGAGACGGCAGCAGGCATGGGAACTGCAGTCATATTTGTAATCACATTAGCTTCCCTTGTATGCAGCGTGATTTATCGTTTTCTGCTGCAGCCCCTTGATATTACTTACCTACAGACCATTGTGTTTATCCTGCTGATTGCGGCATTGGTGCAATTTGTGGAAATGTTCTTAAAGAAATATATGCCGCCTCTTTATGAGTCCTTAGGTGTATATCTTCCTTTGATTACTACGAACTGTGCCGTACTGGGTGTTGCCCTTACTAATGTACAGAAAACCTATGGGATTTTAAAAAGCGTGGTAAACGGTTTTTCTACTGCCCTTGGATTTACCATTTCCATTATCATTCTTGCGGGAATACGGGAAAAGATGGAGCACAATGACGTGCCTGCCCCTTTCCGGGGAATGCCCATCGTCTTAGTGACGGCAGGACTTATGGCAATTGCATTTTGCGGCTTTTCAGGCTTGTTATAGGAGGATTGGACTATGAATATCATGGGGATTTTAATTGCTGCTGGCGTAGTCAGCGTTGCAGGCTTGTTGATTGGCTTGTTTTTAGGGGTAGCCGGGATTAAGTTCAAGGTGGAAGTGGATGAAAAAGAAGAGGCGGTTTTAGCTGCGCTTCCGGGAAATAATTGTGGTGGCTGTGGGTTTGCAGGATGCTCCGGTTTAGCGGCAGCCATTGCCAAAGGAGAGGCAGCAGTAAATGCCTGTCCGGTGGGCGGTGAGCCGGTAGGGAAAAAGATAGCGGAAATTATGGGAGTGGAGGCGGAAGCAGGAGAAAAAAAGGTTGCCTTTGTAAAATGTGCTGGTGACTGTAATAAGGCAAGGCTGGACTATGACTATACCGGAGTGGAGGACTGCCGAATGCTTGCTTTCGTACCAAATGGCGGACCCAAAAGCTGTAATGACGGTTGTCTGGGATATGGCTCCTGTGTAAAGGTGTGCCCTTTTGATGCCATTCATGTGGTAGACGGTGTGGCCGTAGTGGATAAAGAAGCTTGTAAGGCATGTGGGAAATGCATAGAGGCATGTCCGAAGCATCTTATTGAGCTGATTCCTTATAAGAGCCAATATGCAGTGGCATGTTCTTCCAAGGAAAAAGGACCTGTTACCATGAAGGATTGTCAGGCAGGCTGTATCGGCTGCGGCATCTGTGTAAAGCAGTGCGAACATGGTGCAGTTACCGTATCGGATTTCCATGCCGCTATCGATCAGGAAAAATGTGTGGGCTGCGGGGCATGTGAGAAAAAATGTCCAAAGAAAAGCATTGTAAGCCTTTAGGGAGCTTATTATAATGAAGAAGATAGGACTTATGGAAAACGGGATATAAAAAATAAGACATAGAAAATAAGACATAGAAAAACAGCAGATTGGAAATGCTGAATGTAGAAAGATAGTT
Source organism: Robinsoniella sp. (assembly GCA_023664735.1). Classification (GTDB taxonomy): domain Bacteria; phylum Bacillota; class Clostridia; order Lachnospirales; family Lachnospiraceae; genus RGIG3040. The sequence goes on from JAMPFB010000006.1 coordinate 21,868, forward strand.
CAACAGGAAGGAGTAAAGACAGAATGAAAAGAGAAAGCATTTGGAACAAGTACACAAAAGAGCAGTTAAAGGAATTGGAGAACCTTAGTAAAAGTTACCGCAGCTTTTTGGATGAAGGCAAGACGGAACGGGAATGTGTGTCCCAAATTGTAAACCGGGTGGAAGAAGAAGGCTACGTGGAGTTAGAGAGAGTACGGAAGGAAAAGGGGAAATTAAAAGCCGGAGATAAGGTTTATGCGGTGAATATGGACAAGAATGTAATTTTGTTCCATATTGGTTCAAAGAAGTTAGAAGAGGGCATGAACATTTTAGGAGCCCACATTGATTCCCCAAGGCTTGATATCAAGCAGAATCCCTTATATGAGGAGGGGGATTTTGCATATTTGGATACCCATTATTATGGAGGCATTAAAAAATATCAATGGGTAACAATTCCCCTTGCTATCCATGGAGTGGTTGTAAAAAAAGACGGTTCCACCATTCTTGTAAATGTTGGAGAGGATGAGGAGGATCCGGTATTTTTTATTTCGGATTTACTAATTCATCTGGCAGGAGAGCAGATGGATAAAAAGGCAAGCAAGGTAATTGAAGGAGAAGCACTGGATATCCTTGTAGGGAACAAGCCTTTGGAGGGAGAAGAAAAGGACAAGGTAAAGGCGGGAATCCTGAAAATTTTAAAAGAGGAATATGACATAGAGGAAGAGGATTTTATTTCTGCAGAGCTGGAAGTAGTTCCGGCAGGAAAGGCAAAGGATGCAGGCTTTGACAGGAGCATGATTTTAGCTTACGGGCAGGATGATAGGGTTTGTGCCTATAGCTCTTTGGAAGCCATATTAAATGTAAAGAAGGTAAAACGTACTGGCTGCTGTATTTTAGTAGATAAGGAAGAAATAGGAAGCGTAGGGGCAACGGGGATGCAGTCTAAATTCTTTGAAAACTGCGTGGCGGAAATCATGGAGCTTATGGGACAGTTTTCTGAACTTTCCCTTAGAAGGTGCCTTGCCAATTCCAGAATGCTTTCTTCCGATGTAGGAGCAGGCTTTGATCCAAGCTTTGCTTCCAGCTTTGATAAAAACAATGTAGCATATCTAGGCCACGGAATGATTTTAAAAAAATATACGGGAGCAAGAGGAAAATCCGGTTCCAATGATGCCAATGCAGAGTACATTGGATTTCTTAGGAAAATCATGGAAGAGGCGGATGTGGTTTTCCAGACCGCAGAGCTTGGAAAAGTAGATGCAGGCGGCGGTGGAACTATTGCGTATATTCTTTCTCTGTATGGAATGAATGTAATTGATTGCGGCGTTCCGGTATTGAATATGCATGCGCCTTATGAGGCTACCAGCAAGGCGGATCTTTATGAGGTAAAAAGAGGGTATGAGGCGTTTTTGAGGGCGGAATAAATTTAAAGGATTGTTTGATTGTGGAAGGGGATGGCTACAAGGACGCAACAGCGGGATGAGAGTGGAGCTGCTTCGGTGTTTTTGATGGCGCTTTTTCTAAACAGCCTGATTTTATGTGTTGGTAACGAACGGGTCGGCATATAGCGGCTTCCATGCCGCAATATGCCTAAAATTGCCGTCCATGGCAATTTTTCCCTAGGTATTGGACAGGCTGTTAAGAAAAAGTGCCATCAAAAACACCGAAGCAACTCCACTCTCATCCCGCTGTTGCTGTTTTATGGCAGGTTATACTTAAAAAATTTTTGTTTTTAGAATTGCTTTAAAAAGTGTTTTAACCGCTTAAAAACAGAATGAAGCGGCGCATTCTATATATGGCTTTTTCATACATAGATTTTTTGTACATAAGACTTTTTGTATATAAGATTTTTGGCTGAAAGATTCTCTCACATTTTTCTCACATAGCAGGCTTTCCAATACACAGTGGGAGTCAGGGCATAGGATAGTCTTCAGGGCCTTGGCAAAGACGCCGGTCCTTATGCACCGTATTTTGGTGCATTAGTACCGCTGCGTTTTTGCAGAGCGAGAGCGTGCCCGGAAGACTATCCTATGCCCTGACTCCCACGTCCGTATTCCAAACCGTATTCCAAACCCTATCCCAAACCCAGACTCCCACAAATAAACAGAATGAAATAAAAACACTATTTAATGCGAAACAGATGATGCAAAACAGCCATTATCCGTTTTTCATTTTTTTCTTTGCAATGCAACCTTTTATCAGCTTACGGGATATTAATAGTAAGAAAGCATATAGTTCTAACTGTAACTTTTCGTGACATACATGTTAAGGAAAGTTTATTGTAATAGTTTTGTGCAGTTTATATAATTTTAGGTAGCAAGGCAGGAGAAAAAAGACATGATTGGAAAAAGACTAAAGAAGCTGAGAAAAGAAAAGAACTTCTCATTGGAATACGTGGCAGAGAAAGTAGACGTTTCCCGCCAGACTGTTGCCAAATGGGAAGCGGGTGAAACCCTGCCCGATGTAGTAAAGTGTAAAAAGCTAATGGACTTATATGAAAGCTCCTTAGACGAGCTGACAATGAGCGAAAGGGAAATGAAGATGGGAGAGGAGGAACTTGCTGGACAGACCGGGAAATATGTTTTTGGTATTGTAAGAGTAGGGGAGGGCGGCCAGATGACTATCCCCCAGAAAGCAAGGAAGGTATTACATATTCAGAAGGGCGACCAACTGCTGGTGCTGGGAAATCCGGAACAGGGCATGACGATAGTAAAAATTGATGAATTGAACGATTACCCTAACTGAGAAAATGCTGCCACAGAAATCATTGAAATAAGGCAAAATACTTAAGCAAGAAACTATAAAGCGTGGATTGGAGCTAATATATCTTATAGAGGATGATGTACTGACGCTAACGTTGATTGACACAGGTACTCGTGCGGATTTATTTGATGAATAATCGGGTATGAAATCAAAAAATGGAGATAACCCAATAAAGCAGGCATAGCATAAGAGCATCTTATGTTATGCCTGCTTTTACGTTTCCCAGTCCTAATCCCTTTATTTTTTCTCTTTTTCTCTAAATCAAAAAATTCCCGCACATATTCCCCAGAAAAACCGTTATACCTAATGAAAGAAAAACAAGCCGATATAAAAAACAGAAACAACCATTTGCAAAAGGAAAGGAGGAAGCCCATGTGTCACTGGAAATAGAAGGGCAATATGACAAAATCTACCGATACTGCTATTTCAAAGTCCAAAACCAGTATGCAGCAGAAGATCTGACTCAGGAAACCTTCCTCCGTTATTTTACGCAAAATACATACATCAGCAGAGGAAAGCCACTGGCATATCTTTATACCATTGCAAGAAACCTGTGCGTGGACTATTTTCGGAAAAAACAGTTTGAGGTACCGGATGAGGAAAGGCTACAGCAAAAAATAGAATCCGCAGAGGGAAACAGAAAAGAAGCGGACTTAGATTCTTCCATTGCAATAAAGGAAGCCCTAAGACATCTTAGCAGAGAGCAGCAGGAGCTATTGCTTCTTCGTTATGTAAACCAAGTGTCCGTGGAAGAAATAAGCCGGATTATCAATTGTTCCAGATTTGCTGTTTACAGAAAGATAAAAGAAGCATGTAAAGAATGTAACAAATATTTGAAAAAGGAGGATTTCTTATGAATCAAAAGAAAAGGGCAAAGCTGCAGCAGGCATTTGAAGCGCCTCTCCCAAGAAAAAAGGAAGAATTTTTAAAGGCGCTGCCATATCCCAGATTGTCAAAGTGGCAGCTATGGCTGCAACAGGCAAAATTTATAAAAAAGCGAACATGGTTTAGTTCCATAGGACTGTTTTTTCTGTTAGTATTCCTGTGCCAAAGAGACAGAATGTTTTTGGAAAACAGGCAGGAAATCGGCATGATTTCCGCCCTTACTCCTGTATTTGTCCTGATTGCCTCCATGGAGTTTATCCGTTCCAGACAATATAATATGGAGGAATTGGAAATGTCTACCAGATTTTCTCTGGGAAATGTACTTCTTATCCGGATTAATCTGTTAGGAAGCATGGACCTGATTTTGTTTTTGCTTCTGATGCTCTTTTTGGCAGCAGAAAAAAAGGTGGCTTGCTGGCAGGCGGGAATCTATCTGTTGCTTCCTTATCTCATAACAAGCTTTCTGACACTGTTTGCAGTCTGCTGCCTTAAGACAAGAGATACTTCTTTTATGTGCGCTGTCATCAGCGCTTTAGTCACAATTATCTTTGGGACAGCTACTTACTTAAATCCGGCAATATATGAAACGGCCTATATAGGCGTGTGGCTGTTGGCAGCAGGAATATTTTTACTGCTGCTTATAAGACAAATCATCATACTAACAAGAAACGGAGAACAATACGTATGGAACTTTCAATTGACAGAGTAACCAAACAATATAAAAACAAAATTGCCGTGGATCGGATATCCATAAAGCTGACGGAAGGCGTATATGGACTTTTAGGGGCAAATGGAGCAGGAAAAACCACATTTATGCGAATGGTGTGCGGCATCCTGACACCCACAGGCGGAGAAATTAAGGTGGAGGGCAGGAACAACATGGAAATGGGAGAAGAGTTTCGGAACCTGTTAGGGTATCTGCCACAGGATTTCGGATATTATCCGGATTTTACCGCTTATGAATTTATGATGTACATGGCTTCCTTAAAAGGACTTCCTTCCGGAAAGGCAAAGGATAAAACAAGGCAGCTTATGGAAGAGGTAGGACTTTTGCAGGCGGCAAAAAAGAAGATTAAAACCTATTCCGGCGGAATGAAGCAGCGGCTGGGAATTGCACAGGCAATGCTAAATGACCCGAAAATCCTCATATTAGATGAGCCCACAGCAGGTCTGGACCCAAAGGAGCGGGTGCGCTTTCGGAACCTGATTGCGGATTTTGGGAAAAATAAAATCGTGTTATTGTCTACCCATATCGTATCGGACGTGGAAGCCATTGCTGACCAGATACTTCTTATGAAGGATGGTCAGCTTAAGCTTACGGGAACCGTATCGGAAATGGAACAGCATGTGGAAGGAAAAGTATGGGAATGTGTCCGGGATGAGAAAGAAACAGGGCACATTGTGGAAAATTTCAACGTAGCAAACATGCATCACAACCGAGGGGAGACTACCTTCCGTATCATTAGTGAGACAAAGCCCTTTGAGAACAGCATTAGTGTAAAAGGTACTTTAGAGGATTTGTATTTATACTATTTTCAGGAGGAAATAAAATGCGAAGCTTAATTGGATTTGAACTGAAAAAAATATGGAAAAAGAAAGTGAACAGGGCGGCAATGTGCGTTGGACTGGCATTACTGCTTTTTGTTAATTACTATAGCATAACAAGCGAATACTTTCGCATAAGTGAAGGAGAACCAGAACGAAAGGGATTGGAAGCCATAAAAATGCAGGCAGAATGTGATAAGGCGCAGACAGAGGCGCTTACGGAGGAATATCTGACGGAAACTGTCAGGGATTACCAGAAACAGCTTGAAAAGCTGGATTCTGAAGAGGGATATGACTGGTGGCTGATTGCGCCAAAGAGCAATATCTTTTCCATAGTCTGTAACAATTTTTCGGAATGGAATGAACGGTGGGGCTGGGAAGATTTGGCAGCCATCGATACTGCTAATGGAATAGGTTTTTATGAAAGATGGCTGGAAAAAATAAGAAACGGGCTGAACATGGATTATTCCTATGGAAATTATACAGAAAAAGAAAAGGAGTTTTGGCTGGAAAAGGCAGAGGAAGTAAAAACACCTTTTCGATTTGGCGGCACAGGCACATGGAAATTGATATGGACGGATATCAGCCTTTTGCTCTATCTGTTTTTTGTAATCAGCATTTGTATTGCCCCGGTCTTTGCAGGAGAATACCAAAGCCGGACGGATGCCCTGCTTCTTACGGCAAAATTTGGAAAGACAAAGCTGATTGGCGCAAAGATCATTGCTGTTTGCCTTTTTTGTGTAGGGTATGTATTGATTTGCACAGTAATATCAGTGGGAAGCCTTATAGCAGTTCTAGGTGTTGAGGGCTACGACCTGCCGGTACAGCTTTTTTCAAAAAATTCCGCTTACGATTGGACAGTTTTACAGGCAGTTGCAGTAAACTTTCTGGTAATGCTTTTCATGGCGGTCTTTATTGGAGCATTTTCCATGCTGCTGTCAGCTAGAAGCAAAAATTCGCTGGTTGTGCTTACGATAGACTTTTTGTTGATTTTAGGAACGGTATTCATCCCATTTTCAAAAGACAGCCGGCTGTTTAACCGGATTTTATTTCTGACTCCGGTCAGATGTGCAGATTTTAGTGAGGTGCTTTCCGTGTATAATAGCTGGCAGATTGGAAATGTAGTGCTTTCTTATGTGTCAATGATTTTTATAACTTATATAGTAGCTGCTATTTTATGCATGGTTTTTACCGGAAGGGGATTTTCAAGGCATCAGGTTGGGGGAAGGTGAATTTGTGCTTCTAAAAGCTTTCCAATATTTTTTTAAGTATCTTGTTATTTCCCGTGTCCGCTTATTTAATTTTACCATGAGAGGCTGAATTGTTACAATGAAGCAGAAACGGCGACGGCGAAAAGAAAATGGTTGACAAACATTACCACCATATGTATAATGGTTTAGGTGTGGATAGGAGTATGCTATGCTATTAAATCTTACAGATGTGTTATCCTCAGAAGAGAAAACAGAACAGAAACAGATTCCGTATGAAGCGGATGTATTTGAAAGCGGTCTGGAAAGCTATTCCATTTTAGAGAAAACCCCGCTTGCCCTTACGATTCAGACGATAGGAAAGGGCAAAGTGCTTTTAAAAGGAAAGATAAGTCTGACTCTTTCAATGAACTGTGGCAGGTGTTTAAAGGAAGTGCCCTATGAATTGGCGCTTGATTTCAAGGAGCATGTCTCGAAGGAAGAGATAGAGGCAAAAGAGTCTGATGGGGAAGAGAAGAATTTTTTAAAGGGCTTCCAGTTAGATACAGAAAAGCTAATCCACAATGAAATATTGATGAATTTGCCCATGAAGGTTTTGTGCAGAAAAGACTGCAAAGGCATTTGTAAACAATGTGGGAAAGACCTGAACCTAGGTGAATGCGGATGTGATGATTTCGTACCAGACCCTAGAATGGCAATGATTAAAGATATCTTTCATGCGAATAAGGAGGTGTAACGATGTCAATCTGTCCAAAAAACAAATCTTCTAAAGGAAGAAGAGATAAGAGAAGAGCTAATTGGAAAATGAGCGCTCCAACATTGGTAAAGTGCAGTAAGTGCGGTGCGCTTATGATGCCTCATAGAGTTTGCAAGGCTTGTGGTTCTTATAATAAGAGAGAAATCATTAGTGTAGACTAATTGCAGCACAGACAGCCTGCAGGGTATTCCTGTGGGCTGTTGCAGACATAAGGGCTTTCCGGTCTTCGGCAAGTCTTTTTTTTATTCCCGCAGGCAATAAGCCAAATGCTGTAACCGCAGGGCATTTGGAAGATGCTGCCGGGTACTTGATTCCCAAAAGTATTGATACGATGGAAATGAGGTGATTGCTTGCAGGCAAAAGCTGACGTGGATAGGCTGCTGATTGAAAGCTTTAAGAACATTGCACTGGAAGTTCCCATCAGCAAAATAACCATTAAGGATATTACAGACGGCGCAGGAGTAATCCGTCCTACCTTTTACAATCACTTTCAGGATAAATATGAAGTCATTGAACGGATTATCCGGACAGAGCTGTTAGAGCCCATAAGACCCCTTTTACAAAATGAAATGTTTGATGAAGCCATTCTTCTGATTTTTACGAACATTCTCAAAGAAAAAGAATTCTATAAAAAGTTAGGAAGGATGGAGGGGCAAAATTCCTTTGAGGATATTGTCAGAAGCTGCATACGGGATATTTTACTGGAGCTTCTTGTTGACAAGATTGGGACGAAAACAGCAAGGCATAAATGGATGACACCGGATAAGCTGGCAGATTATTATTCCCTGTCCATGACTTTTATCGTGATGACATGGATTCAGACCGATATGGTCATTTCCCCAAAGGAAGTAGCAGAGGTATATAACTATGTAATTTCCAAATCCTTAAAGGATATAGTGGAGGATATTGCGGAATGGAAGCAGCCCTGACAGGATAATGTTTCCGGTTTGTTTATAATAGGACGACAAACGGGCAAAAATGTATAAGAAATACATACAGGAAAAAAAGATTGAATATTAACAGGATTCAATCTTTTTTTTATACTCTCTTTCAGAAAAAAAGAAAAGAGATGAGAAAATTATGAAACATCTGGGAAAAGGTGTCGTAAAGGCACGAGTCCTGATTTTCCTAATGGGTCTGGCGCTTTTGGTACCATCTTTCATAGGATATGTGAATACGAGGGTTAATTATGATATTCTATCCTATTTGCCAAAAGACATTGAGACTATGGAAGGGCAGGACATTTTGGAAAAGCAGTTTGGAACAGGGGCCTTTTCCATGTTCATGGCAGAGGGCATGGAATATAAGGATGTTTCAAGGCTGAAGGAACAGTTGGAACAGGTAGAGCATGTTAAGAAAATTCTATGGTATGACAGCTTTGCAGATGTATCCATGCCGACGGAATTGCTGCCGGAAAATATTATGGAGGCATTTAACAGCGGGGACTGCACCATGATGATGATTTTGTTTGATTCCACCATGTCCTCTGATGAAACTATGGAAGCAATTGGAGAAATCAGAAGGATTGCAGGAAAGCAGTGCTTTTTAAGCGGCATGTCGGCGGTGGTAACCGATACGAAGAACCTTTCCAATCAGGAAACACCAATTTATGTGGTAATTGCAGTAATCCTGTCTACAATCGTATTGAGCCTGACTATGGATTCTTATATCATTCCCCTGTTCTTTCTTTTGAGCATTGGAATGGCAATTGTATATAATTTGGGAAGCAATATTTTCTTTGGGGAAATATCCTATATAACCAAGGCATTAAGCGCAGTGCTGCAGTTAGGCGTTACAATGGATTATTCCATATTCCTGTGGCACAGCTATGAAGAGGAACAAAGGAACGGACAGGTTCCAAAGCCTACTGCCATGGCAAATGCCATCAATGCCACCATTTCCTCAGTAGTGGGAAGCTCGGTCACTACCGTAGCAGGCTTCATTGCACTTTGTTTCATGAGCTTTACACTGGGAATGGATTTAGGAATCGTTATGGCAAAAGGAGTGGTTATTGGCGTTATCTGCTGCGTTACCATATTGCCCTCTATGATTCTTATATTTGATAAAGCAATCGAAAAAACAAAGCATAAGCCTTTCATACCGGAATTTAAAATTACCAGATTTGTCACAAAGCGCTATGTCATCATTGCCATATTATTTGTGCTTATATGGATTCCGGCAATTATAGGCTATTTCAATACAGACGTATATTACAATCTGGACGAGACGCTTCCAAGGGAGTTAGAAAGCATTGTTGCCAATACAAAGCTGAATGAAGAATTTGAAATGAACACTACCCATATTTTACTTGTGGACAGCGCCTTAGAGTCAAAGGAGGCTTCTAGGATGTGTGAGGAAATGAAGCAGGTTTCCGGAGTGAAAACAGTGATAGGAATGGATTCCTTATTAGGTCCTGCCATACCAAGGGATTTCATTCCTGACAGTCTGATGGAAACATTAAAAAATGAAAATTATCAGATGATGATGGTAAGCTCCGAATATAAAGTAGCATCAGAAGAGGTAAATAAACAATGTGATGAATTAAATGCAATCTTAAAAGCTTATGACCCGAAAGGGATGCTGATTGGAGAGGCTCCCTGTACAAAAGACCTGATTACTATTACGGATAAGGATTTTCGGGTAGTGAGCATTGTGTCCATTGGAGTCATCTTTTTGATTATAGCCATTGTATTTAGGTCCATTTCCCTACCGGTTATTTTGGTTACTACCATTGAATTTGCTATTTTTATCAATATGGCAGTTCCTTATTATACAAAAACGGAAATTCCTTTTATTGCCTCTATCGTTATTGGCACCATTCAATTGGGGGCAACTGTGGATTATGCCATTTTGATGACTAACCGGTATAAAAGGGAACGTATGCTTGGAATGGGTAAGAAGGAAGCGGTGGAAATTGCCCACCAGACTTCCATACAATCCATATTTGTCAGCGCCTTAAGCTTTTTTGCAGCAACCTTTGGAGTGGGAGTCTATTCCAATATTGACATGATAAGCTCCTTATGCACCTTGATGTCCAGAGGGGCAATCATTAGCATGGTTGTAGTTCTGACCGTTCTTCCGGCAATGCTGATGATTTTTGACAAGCTGATTTGCCACACTACGTTAGGAATGAATAAAAAGAAATAGGAAGAAGCAAGAAAAATAAGAAGAAATAAAAAAATAAAGAAATAAGAAAGAATAAAGTAATGAGAAAAAGTAAAGAAATGAGAAGAAGTAAAGAAATAAGAGGAAAGGATGGAGGAATTATGAAAAGAAAAAACTTCTTGCAGAATTTAAAAGGAAAGCATGGGATGAAAGTAACAGCAGCAGTACTGGCAGCAGCGCTTTTGGTATCATCTGTTTCGGTATATAGCGTAAATGCGGAAAGAAATGAAGAAGGGCAGCAGGAAACACTTGGGGAAAATGAAAATGAAAGTGAAAATGAGATGGAGGAAGTGCTTTCACAGGCGCTGGACGGTGAGATTTCAGAAGGCTCTAAGGAAGAATGGACGGATAAGGAAGAGACCGTTTATGTAATCAGTGATGCTAAAGGAAATGCCCAAGAAGTCATTGTAAGTGACTGGCTGAAAAATCCGGAACAGAAGGAAACCATTTCCGATGCATCCGACCTTGAGGATATTGAAAATGTCAAAGGAGACGAAACCTTTACGAAAGGCAGTGATAATGCTATCACATGGCAGGCGGAAGGAGAAGACATTTACTATCAGGGAAAAACAGATAAAACAGTGCCTGTGGATGTAAAGATTACTTATTATCTGGAAGGCAAGGAAATTGCACCGGAAAAACTGGCAGGGCAGAGCGGAAATGTGAAAATCCGGTTTGATTATGTAAACAAAGAAAAACGGACGGTTACTATAGACGGAAAAGAAGAGGAGCTTTATGTGCCCTTTACCGTACTGACCGGAATGATGCTTCCTACGGAAAATTTTAAAAATGTTACTGTGAAAAATGGAAAGGTGATTTCAGAAGGAAACCATGATATGGTAATAGGCGTTGCTTTTCCGGGATTAAAGGATAGCCTTGCAATTTCCGAGGCAGATATGGGCGCTGATATGGAAATTCCGGATTATGTGGAGGTAAGCGCCAAGGTAACAGATTTTTCTCTGGACATGACCATGTCAGCAGTATTAAGCGATGTGTTAAGTGATGTAAATTTGACGGAAAGTGAAAAAATGGATGAATTGAATGATTCCATGGATGAGCTTTCCGATGCATCGGGCAAATTAGTGGAAGGAAGCGGAGAGCTAAAGGATGGTGCAGATACGTTAAATTCTAAAACCGGCGATTTAAAGGACGGGGCTGACAGCTTAAGCAAAGGCGTCAAGGAATATACAGATGGAGTGGGACAGCTTGCTTCCGGAATTGGTTCGTTAAAGGAAGGAACCTCCAAGTTAAACGGAAATGTGCCTACTTTATTAAAAGGAGTAAGTGATTTAGATAAAGGAATGGAAGATGCCAAAAAAGGCGCAGACAGTCTGGTAAAGGGCTATCAGGGAGATGGAAAGAATCCCGGAGCTGCTGCAGGAGCTGCATCCTTAGCACAGGGAGCAGCACAGCTTAGTCAGGGAATTGCTGCGCTAAGTCAGGGCGTGGGAGGCATGTTTGCCTCTATGGATCAAAGCATTGGGGAAAATCAGGCAAATGCACAGGCAGCATCACAGGCGGCACAGGCAGCGTCTCAAGCGCTGGAAGGGCATTTGGCAGATTTTGCCTACAAGGTAGGAGAGCTTATGGCAATACAACAGCAGTTGAACAGTGTTTCGGCCAATAGTGCGGAATATGTAGCATACAGTCAGGCATATCAGGCAAAGGCAGCGGAGGTACAGGCTGGACTGGGAAGCCTCCAGACCACTGTGGCAGCAGATGTACAAAGCATTAGCGATTATTCGGCAAAAGCTGGAGGAGCATTAGGCGCAGTTTGCGCATTGCAGACAATCAAGGAGCAGGCGGCAAAAAGCGACCTTACCGGAAATGTAAAAAAGCTCAGCGATGGAGCAAATCAGGTTACGGCAGGCGCAGAAGCGCTAAACAGAGGGATTAACGGATATACCAATGAAAAGGGAGAAAAGGTCATGGGTCTTGCAGAAGGAACCACCTCCTTGCAGCAAGGTCTTGGAAAGCTTGCAAAAGGCACGTCCACCTTAAATAAGAAAGGCGGCGCTTTAAAAGACGGCGTAGAGCAGTTAGATGACGGCGCAGGAAAATTGTCGGAGGGCGTTTCAAAGCTTACCGGAAATTCATCAAAGCTTACAGAAGGAGCAAATGCACTTTCAAACGGAGCCGGACAATTTGCGGAAGGCGTGGAAAAGCTGAAATCCGGCGCCGGGGAATTGAACAGCGGCATGGTTCAGTTTGACGAAGAAGGCATCCAGAAATTAACCGACACCTTTCATGGCGATATAGGAGCCCTGTTAGACCGTCTGGAAAAGATAAAGGAAAGCGGAGAAAATTATAATACCTTTACTGCATTGCCAAAGGGCAGCAGTGGAAAAGTAAAATTTGTCATTAAGACAGAAGCAGTAAAGTAAAGAAAAAAATAAGCTGGTTTTTTACAGTTTTGTATTTGATGGTAGGAATGGTGCTTGTAAGGTGGTGAAGGAAGGACGCAGCAGAGGGATGAGAGCGGATTCCATGCGGTGTTTTTGGTGGCGGTTTTCCTAAACAGCCTGACGGAAGGTGTTGGTACCGGACGGGGCGGCATATAGCGGCTTCCATGCCGCAATATGCCTAAAATTGCCGTCCATGGCAATTTTTCCCTAGGCATTGACAGGCTGTTAAGGAAAACCGCCACCAAAAACAATGCATGGAATCCGCTCTCATCCCTCTGCTGCTGTTTTGTCGCAGGCAATACCGTTAAAAAGAGTTTTTTCATATATAGGGCTTACCAGCTCACACGTCCTCTCTTCAAAACCCTATACCAAGCAAAAAATATCCAAATCCCTCTTGCATTCCTTTAAAAGATATGCTAAAGTATAACAGTTGTGAGAAAAGAGATGATCCTCTGTTACAGTCAGTATTAAGAACATCCAGACAGGAAGGAGAAACACAATGAACGATATTATCAAAGAAATTGAAGCAGAACAGCTGAAAGAAAACGTACCGGAATTTAACGTTGGCGATACTGTAAAGGTTTACGGTAAAATCAAAGAAGGAAACCGTGAAAGAATTCAGGTTTTTGAAGGAACCGTATTAAAGAAGCAGGGCGGCAGCAACAGGGCTACTTTCACTGTAAGAAAGACTTCCAACGGTGTAGGCGTGGAAAAGACATGGCCAATCCACTCTCCAAATGTTGAAAAGGTCGAAGTAGTAAGAAGAGGTAAAGTAAGACGTGCAAAGCTTTTCTACTTAAGAGAGCGTGTAGGTAAGAAAGCAAAGGTTAAGGAACTGGTAAAATAAAGTGGATTACTGCACTGGATCATGAGAAGGAATGGGGACATTTACAATATGTAGATTGTCCCTTTTTCATACTTGGGGAAACAATATGTCAAAAAGAAAGGGACTAAGCTTTTATAAAAAGAAAAAGAAATTGAGCGCAAGCGTGATACGGGAAATATGGAGCTATGCATTTCTCATATTTGCAACGATTCTCATTGCATTTGTGCTGGTATATTCCATTGGAATGAAGACGAATGTAATCGGAGTGTCCATGGAGCCGCAATTATATAACGGACAGGCTATTTTGGTCAATCGTCTGGGCTATAAAATTTTTCCGCCAAGGGCAGGAGATGTGGTGGTCTTTCTTCCAAATGGAAATAAAAATTCCCATTTTTATGTGAAAAGAGTTATAGCGGTTCCGGGAGACAAGGTTCAGATTAAAGAAGGAAAGCTGTATGTAGATGGCACGCTGTATGAAGATGTGGACTATGATAAGATTGCGGATCCGGGCATAGCGGAAAATGAAATCACTTTGGAAAGTGATGAATTTTTTGTGCTGGGAGATAATGTAAATAACAGCGAAGACAGCCGTTCTGGTAATATCGGGGCTGTAAAGCGGAAGGATATTATCGGAAAGGTATGGTTCCATATGGCGTCAGGAGATACCAGCGTAGGATTTATGAAATAGATTTTTTAGCGCCCAAAATGTGTAAAAGACGTGGAAGGAAAGAGTAAACGGAGGAAATAAAATGAATTATCAATGGTACCCGGGACATATGACAAAGGCAAAAAGGATGATGCAGGAAAATATCCGCCTCATCGACCTTGTAATAGAGCTTGTGGATGCAAGAGTGCCTCTTAGCAGCAGGAATCCAGATATTGATGAGCTGGGAAAGGGAAAAAGCAGGCTTATATTGCTGAATAAAGCAGATTTGGCAGATGAAAAAAGAACAAAGACATGGTTTTCTTATTTTAAGGAAAAGGGCTTTTTTGTGCTTGCCATCAATGCCCGGACAAAGGAGAGCATGAAGGCGATTCAGAATATTGTTGCGGAAGCATGCAGGGAAAAAATAGAGCGGGATCGAAAAAGAGGCATCATCAACCGGCCTGTCCGAGCCATGGTAGTGGGAATCCCTAATGTGGGAAAATCCACCTTTATCAATTCCTTTGCCGGAAAAGCATGTACCAAAACAGGAAATAAGCCGGGAGTAACCAAAGGAAAGCAATGGATTCGCCTAAATAAAGGACTGGAGCTATTGGATACGCCGGGAATCCTCTGGCCTAAATTTGAAGACCAGCAGGTAGGGCTGAAGCTGGCAATGATTGGTTCCATGAATGATGAAATACTGAATACAGAGGAGCTTGCAGTTTCTTTGATTGCTTATTTGCAGGAAGAGTATCCGCAGCTTTTGGAAAAACGGTATCAGATTATGAGCGAGGAGCCTCTTAAGATTTTGGAGGAAATCGGTGAAAGGCGGAAATGCTTTTTAAAAGGGGAGCAGTTGGATTACCGGAAGACAAGCAATCTGATTATTGACGATTTCAGAAGCGGCAGATTGGGTAAAATTACTCTTGAATTTCCGGGAGAAAAATAATATGATGAAGTAGTATGAATAACTGACAGAAAAGAGGGTTACTTTGAAAAACGTATTAAAAGAAGTTCTCAGCACAAGCATTTACATACTGATTGTATTAGCAGTAACATATTTGGTGATTACTTTCGTGGGACAGCGGACGAGAGTCAGCGGAGAATCCATGACGCCTACCCTGCAGGAAAATGATAATCTGATAGTAGATAAGATTACTTACCGGTTCAAAGACCCGGAAAGGTTTGATATTATTGTATTTCCATACCGGTATCAGAAGAAAACCTATTATATTAAAAGGATTATAGGTATGCCGGGGGAAACCATTTATATTGACGAGCAGGGCAATATCTTTATTGATGGTGAGATTTTGGATGAATCCTATGGAAAAGAAGTCATCCGTTATCAGGGCAGGGCATCTAAGCCTATTACTCTTGGAGATGACGAATACTTTGTCATGGGTGATAACCGGAATGGAAGCTCGGACAGCAGGGAAGAGGACGTAGGGAATATTTCCAGAAAAGAAATTATTGGCAGGGCATGGGTCAGGATTTATCCTTTTGATAAGTTCGGTGTCTTAAAGCATCAATAAAAAGACCGGATGGGATATTTTAGCAGGTGAAAATGGAGTAATAAAAAGTGGAAAAGAAAATAAGTGAGATAAAAGAAGCTTATCAGGCAGCAGAGATTCCTATGCTGCCTGAATTTATAAGCACATATAAGGAAGACAAAAGACCGGGAGTGGCAGCTCTTGTAAAAAAGGCACAAAAGCAAATTGTAGCCATGGAAAAAGAGCTTGCAAGAACAGAAGCTTTAAAGGCTTATGAAAAAAAATACAGCGCATATACTTATATATGTGGCATTGATGAGGTGGGAAGGGGACCGCTGGCAGGCCCTGTCGTGGCAGGCGCTGTTATTTTGCCAAAGGATGCGGATATTTTATATATAAATGATTCTAAAAAGCTTTCGGCAAAAAAAAGAGAGGAGCTTTATGAAATCATTATGGAAAAAGCAGTAGCAACGGGAATCGGCTATGCCTCTCCGGAAAGAATTGATGAAATCAATATTTTGCAGGCTACCTATGAAGCTATGAGGGAAGCTATTCAAAATCTTGCAGTTGCACCCGATATATTATTAAATGATGCAGTTACCATTCCGGGGGTTTCCATGAAGCAGGTGCCCATTATCAAAGGGGATGCAAAGAGCATTTCCATAGGGGCGGCAAGCATTATCGCCAAGGTTACCAGAGACCGGCTGATGGTGGAATATGATAAGCTTATGCCGGAATACGGATTTGCTTCTAATAAAGGCTATGGCTCTGCAGCCCATATTGAAGCGCTGAAAAAATATGGGCCAACCCCTATTCACAGGAAAACATTTATCAAGAATTTTTAACTGTTTTACACTGTTACAGTTACAAAAATTTTATCTGACTGCACCAGATTATCATTATGAAAAAGTGAGGAAGACGTATGGCTTTTCAGTTGTCAGATTTTTTTTCCTATTCGACCAATAAAGATACCTACGGTAAAAATACAGCTGTAAATGGCTCCGATTCTGCAAATGCAGCAGGAGAAAAGGAGCATATTCTCTCACCAAGGGAATTATCCGCCTTTGCCAAGGGAAGCAGCGTAACAGGGCAGGTAATCAGCGTGGAAGGTGATGCGGTAAAGCTAAAGCTGGCAGACAATACCTATGTAAATGCCAGACTGGAACAAACAATGCATGTACTGCCGGGACAGAGGCTGACCTTTGAAGTAAAAAGCAATTCCGGCGGCACCCTTTCCCTGACGCCTCTTTTTACGAATCTGAATACCGGTACGAATGTAATCAAGGGGTTAGAGGCGGCTAACATTCCTGTAAGCGATGCCTCTGTGGGCATGATAACAGCAATGATGGACAAGGGAATGTCCATTGATGTAGGCTCCCTGCAGAATATGTACAGACAGGTAATGGCATATCCAAAGGGAAATCCGGCTGATATAGTAGAGATGAAGCAATTGTCCATTCCTGTTTCAGAAGAAAATCTGATACAGTTTCAGGCATACAAAAATTATGAACATCAGATTTTATCGGGAATTCAGGATATTGCAGAGAGCTTGGAGCAGACCTGTCTGGAACTGGCAGACGCCGGGGACGTGCAGGCAGCAGCTACCATTTATCAGGAAGTGACTGCTCTGCTTTCTGAAGGAGAAGCTCCTTTCGGACAGGCAGAAGTCCCTACAGATGCGGGCGGTGTGGCGGAGACCGTTTCCATGGGGGAAATGGCGGCAGAAGCTGGTTCCATGGAGGAAATGGAAGCAGAAAATGTTTCCCTGAAAGAGATGAAAGCAGAAAATATTTCCCTGAAGGAAGCAGCGATTTTGGAAGAGGAAAACCTAACAAATGGTGCAGCGGAATCCGTCAAATCTCAAGAGAGAGGAAAGCCTCCTGTAATTGTTTTTAAAGAGGAGCTGCCTTCGGTGGAACAGGGAAAAGAGTTAGCAGTGGCTAATAAAGCGGCAGGCAGAGAGGGAGAGCTGTCAGAGCTTTTCAATGGAAAGGAAAGGGCAGCGCTTTCTGAAAATCTTACGGCGCTTGGCATTTCCGAAGAAGCAGCCCAGATGATAAAAGAGGGGACTATTTCTTATAAGCAGCTTTTTTCCCTGTTAAGTAAGGTTTCAGAGGCAAAAGACAGGTCAGAGCCTTTGCAGAAGCTATATTCGTCCAGAGAGTTTCAAATATTGATAAAAGACCGGATGATGAAACAGTTTTTAATGGAGCCGGAGACGGTAGGAAAAGAAGGAAAGGTATCTGAATATTATGAAAAGCTGCAGGAACAGACAAGGCGGCTTACGGATACGCTTTCTACCATAGGGAAGGAAAATTCCAGCCTGTTTAAAAGCGTGGACACTCTTAGGCAGAATATGGATTTCATGAATCAGCTCAATCAGGTATTCAACTATGTACAGCTTCCGTTGAAATTCAGTCAGGGAAGCGCCCATGGGGATTTGTATGTATATACCAATAAAAAAAATCTGGCAAAGGAGCATGGCAGCATTAGCGCCCTGCTTCATCTGGACATGGAAAATCTGGGGCCGGTGGATGTATATGTGACTATGACAGGCAGCGAGAAGGTAAGCACGAAATTTTACCTAAAGGATGATGATATGCTTTCCTTTATAGAAAAGAATATTCACATATTAAATGAAAGGCTGGAAAAAAGAGGATATCTTTTAAATACAGAGGTCACTGTAAAAAGCAGGGAGGAAAAAGGCTTTTTGGAGCGGCTCACAGGCGGGGAGGAGGATGAGAAGCATATGCTTCTTTCCACGCAGGCATTTGATGTGCGCGCCTAAACGAAGAAGAAAGGAAGAGGGCATATGGAAGAAAAGCCAAAGAAAATAAAACAGGCGATTGCTTTGGAATACGATCCTTCTGAGGAGGCGCCAAGAGTCATTGCTTCCGGAAAAGGGGTGCTGGCAGAGCGGATTTTAGAAAAGGCAAAGGAAGAAA
Organism: Robinsoniella sp.; assembly: GCA_023664735.1. GTDB lineage: Bacteria > Bacillota > Clostridia > Lachnospirales > Lachnospiraceae > RGIG3040. Next base: position 40,482 of record JAMPFB010000006.1, read on the forward strand.
AGGTTCCCATTCATAAGGACGATAAGCTGGCAGATACTTTGTCACGGCTGGAAATAGGGGAGATGATTCCGCCGGAGCTTTATGAGGTGGTAGCAGAAATACTTGTGTTTGTAGACCAAATGGACAGAATAAGGGCAAAAATGAAGAAGTAAACGAAGCAAAGCGGCATAGCTGTACGGAGAGCAGGGAATGCTGTATGAATAAAAGAGAAGTTGGAAAAGCTTATGAGAAAAGGGCGGAAGATTATTTAAAAGAACAAGGCTTTTGTATTTTGGAGAGAAATTTCCGGGTGCGTCAGGGAGAAATCGACTTGATTGGATATCATAGAAATGAACTTGTATTTGTGGAAGTAAAATACCGAAAGGATAAAAGAAAGGGACTGCCAGAGGAGGCTGTAACTTTGGCAAAGCAAAGACAGATTTCCAAGGTTGCGGAATTTTATCTGATGCGGCATCCTCTTGCAGGAGGCAGAGGCTGCCGCTATGATGTGGTGGCAATCTGCGGAGAAGAAATTACTTGGTACGAAAACGCATTTTTGCATCAGGGAAGAAAGTGAAAGGGCAGCAATTATCAAAAAGGAAAGCGAGGAGGATGATGAGGAAAGAAACATATCTGGTTATCAGGCAGAAGGAAGAACCGGTAATGATACAGAATCAGGCAGGAGACATGGAATATTTGACATTTCCCATTTTTGAGGAAATTTCTTGTGTACGCCATTTATTTACTACACGTTTAGGAGGAGTCAGCAAAGGGATTTATGCCTCCATGAATGTAAGCTTTACAAGAGGAGATAAAAAAGAGGATGTGATGGAAAATTTCCGGCGGGTTGGCAAGGTGCTTCAGGCTCCGCTAGAAGCCTTTGTATGCTCTGACCAGACACATACTACCAATATCCGGGTGGTTACGAAGGAGGACATGGGAAAGGGGCTTACAAGAGAAAGGGATTATTCGGATATTGACGGTCTTATTACGAAGGAAAAAAACCTTGTGCTGTCTACCTTTTATGCGGACTGCGTGCCCCTTTATTTTGTAGACCCGGTAAGAGAAGCGATTGGCTTAGCCCATTCCGGATGGAAGGGAACGGTTGGGCGGATTGGCAAGAAAACCGTGGAAAAGATGCAGGAGGAATTTGGCTCTAAGCCGGAAGAGCTTTTATGTGCCATAGGACCGTCCATATGCAGGGACTGTTACGAGGTAAGTGATGATGTGGCAGCGGCGATGGAAAAATGCTTTTTGGGAAACCAGAGGCTTTTAGACCAGATTTTATTTCCGAAAGAACATGGGAAATATCAATTGGACTTATGGGAAGCAAATCGTTTGATTTTAGAAGAGGCAGGAGTGAAAAGGGAAAATATCCAGACCACGGACATATGTACCTGTCATAACCCGGATTACTTGTTTTCCCATAGAGCTTCTATGGGAAAACGAGGTAATTTGGGAGCATTTATTATGCTAAAATAGGCGTGTCCGCCATGTCAGGCATTGTTGCTGCTGCCTATGAAATTATAGAAGGTCAGCAGATAGATGCCGCAAATGCCTACAACGGCATAAATAATTCTTGACAACCATGTCATATTTCCTAAAATCAGTGAGACTAGGTTAAAATTGAAAAAACCAACCAGTCCCCAATTCACTGCGCCTATGATGACTAAAGTAAGCGCAAAACAATTTAAAGCTTTATTTCCCATAATTAAAATCTCCTTTCTTCATGGAAAGTAGCATTATTAGTGTTTCAAGGTTTTAGGATTTTATGCGGATAAGGAGTTGGTAATTTAAGAAAATTTTAACTATTTTGATACTTTTTTCCTAAGCAATATATGATTTAATAAAAATATAGCAACAGTTCAGCCCACAGGCGCAAGGCGGGTTTCCCGCAGAGCATGTTTTCTGCGTCGCCACGCTTTCGCTCTATAAAAACGCAGCAGTGCTAAGCTCGAAAAGACCTCGCTAAGCGCTGGCGTTTTTATAAGGGCTCCTTCAGAAAACGTGCTCTGCGGGAAACCCGCCTTGCGCCTGTGGGCTGAACTGTTATATAAGGTGCAGCAGAAATGCAGAACATTTCAGGGAGGTAAGAAATGTGGCAAATATTTTGATTTGTGATGATGATAAAAATATAGTGGATGCAATCAGCATCTATCTGACCCAAGAAGGGTATACAGTTTTTAAGGCATATGACGGAGAAGGAGCAATTAAGGCATTAAAGGAACAGGAAATTCATTTATTGATTATTGATGTGATGATGCCTAAGCTAGATGGAATCCATGCCACTTTGCAGATTAGGGAATTTAGCACGATTCCCATTATCGTTCTTTCTGCCAAGTCGGAGGATGCGGATAAGATTCTTGGATTGAATGTGGGAGCGGATGATTATGTGACAAAGCCCTTTAATCCTTTAGAGCTGGTGGCAAGGGTAAAATCCAATCTACGCCGGTACACAAAGCTTGGCAATATGGTGGAGGCGGCAAAGAATGTATACAGGGCAGGCGGACTGGAAATCAATGACGAGACAAAGCAGGTTACAGTAGATGATGAGCCTATCAAGCTGACGCCTATTGAATATAGTATTTTGCTATTGCTGACAAAAAATGCCGGAAGGGTTTTTTCCATTGAGCAGATTTATGAAAATATCTGGAATGAAGAAGCCATTGGTGCAGATAATACAGTGGCAGTACATATCAGGCATATCAGGGAAAAAATTGAAATTAATCCAAGGGAGCCCAGATATTTAAAGGTAGTATGGGGAATTGGATATAAAATCGAGAAGCAGGAATAAAGGTATCTGTAGTATAGCTTAGTTGGCATATGGAGAAAAGTATGAAAAAACATTGCACATTGGGTAAGAAAAGTCTGGTAATTTTGATTGAAATGCTTTCCGTCCTTGGAATTGTGGGGATTGTCTGTTTTATGTACACAAGGTGCATTATTGTAACAGATAATAAAAATTATAGCTTTTTGCTCAATCCCTTTGAGGAAGAAAATTACGAGGATTCGGACAGTCTGGCGGAAATGTTCGATAATGATTCGGCGGATATGATTTATTATCTGGCACTGTGCCAGCAGTTTGAAAGCAATGGGGAATTTGATAAGGAAAAGACCATTGACCTGCTGGAATATTATTATAGAAAACAGCCGGAAAGCATGGGAGTTTCCAGCAAGGGCGCTCTTGTATATAAGGTTCAGGATTTAATCAACTGGGGAAATACTTATGGGATAACAGTATCAAATGGAATCGTGGATGAAAAATATTACCCCATAGGCGGCAATAGTGTATATGACAAGAACCTTGTTTATACTCTGGATAAAGCGCTTCCAAATGGTATCTGGGGATTTGAACAGTCAAATGCCTCCAATGCGGCCGCCATCAATGTAAGCAGGAATACAGATACTCTTGTAGCAGTTCTTGCAGAAGAGCAGGCAAAAGCAGGTGAACAGGCAAAATCAGATGTTCAGAAGGAATATATCATAGATACAGATGCGAACGTTTCAGATAGTTCTAAGCTGGAGAAAGGTTTTGCTTCTCCGGAAGATGCCATTGGCTATCTATATATGTTTTTGGAAAATGATATGGATTCCCTAAGCAAAGAGGAATGCAGCAAGGGAGTGCAGGCTGTAACCTATTTATGTGAAGCAGGCTATTTTCCAAAGGAATTTGAAAAAGACCTGAGCGCTTCCGTAATGGAAGAGTTTGGCTATATTGGAGAGGAAAAAGGCCTCTTATATCAGATCGCACAAATAGCGGCAGGCTATTTGGATACGGAAGAAAATTACACATTATTGGCCTATGAAATATATGAGAAGATACTCATTTCTGTAATTAACGATTTAAAAATCAATTATGAAAGATATCAGGATTATAGGGATTATTTTGTAATCAATAAATTGAATTTTAAATATTTGTATCTTCCGGAAGAAGGAAAGGACTACTATAGCAATCTGGAAATAGGAAATATAGAGCAGGCAAGGGAAATGGCAGAATATTTTAATGACGGACTGGCAGCCTGTGTAGTAATAGAGCCTGCAGCCAAGAACGTGGTTGAAAGAAGCTCTAATGTGACAATGAAATCCCTTCTGCCCATGCTGGATACAATGGGCTATGCGTTTCAGAAAAAGGGCGGCACCATTTATTTGGGAGTGCTGGAAAACAGTATAGCAGGATTTGCCACTTATGATAAAAATGACCACTATGCAACGGCACAAAGGGCTTATGCGAATTTTCGCAGCGAGTTCAGGGCGTATTTGTTTCTGGCAGGTATTCTTTTAGTCATAGCGGTAGTTTTCTTTGTTCTTTATTCCTGCATGTGCGGGCATCGTGCATGGTATAAGGTGGCAAAAGAGGATGGAACAAAAACCAGAAGGCTGGTTGTGGAGGAAGAGCCGTCCCGTATGAAATATTTTGATAAATTATTTACGGAGGTGGGTCTGGGAGCAGGGCTTGCCCTATTGATAGCTTTGACAATCGGATTTATAGGGATAGTAGAATACCTGCTGAGCATGGAAAATTTCCTTTTCATCATTAAAAACCGCATGGTTTTAGTTGGACTTTTGGTTTATACGGGAATCTTTTACGGAATTTGGCTTTTCTTTTATGGAAGTCTGGTACGCAGAATAAAGCTGGGTATTTTATGGAAGGAAAGTCTGTGCGCTTTCCTGCTTGGAAAGATAAGAAGCCTGTTTCAGTGGATAAAGGAGCTGCTCACATCAGCCTATTACAACAGGGGGATTGTATCGAAAATTTGTTTGTTTTATATTCCGCTTATGTTTGGCAATTCCATTTTGATTATGATAGGCACGTTATTTTTTGATAGCGCCGATGAAGAAATGGGGGTTCTTTTGTATTTGATGTCTATGATTGGAAGTGGAGTATTTTTGTATTTTGTTTATAAAAATAATGTAAGACATCAGGAAATTATTGACGGAATCGAAAAAATCAATGGTGGGGAATTTGCATTTCAGTTAAATACGGAGCAGATGAAGGGAGATAATTTAAAGCTGGCGGAAGCGGTCAATCATATTGGCACAGGAATCAAGCAGGCAGTGGAAATAAGCATGAAGGATGAACGTTTAAAGGCTGATTTAATTACGAATGTCTCTCACGATATTAAGACGCCCCTTACTTCTATTATTAACTATGTAGACCTGCTAAAACGGGAAAATGTCCAAAACGATACGGTGAAAGAATATATTGAAGTGCTGGATGTGAAATCCCAAAGATTGAAGCAGCTAACGGAGGATTTAGTGGAGGCAAGCAAAATCTCCTCTGGAAATATTACGCTGGTATTTGAGAGACTTCACGTAGTGGAGCTTATGAATCAGATAATTGGAGAATTTTCCGAAAAATTTCAGGAAAAAAATCTGAATGTGATTGCGAATTTCATGGACAGGGATGCCGTAATCTTAGCAGACGGAAGAAGAATGTGGAGGGTATTTGAAAACCTGTTTGGAAATATTTATAAATATGCCATGCCCGGAACAAGAGTGTATCTGGAAGTATACCAGATGAGCGGAAAAATCTACACCGCCATCAAAAATATTTCCCTGCAGCCTTTGAATATTGAGGCAGAGGAATTAACCGAACGATTCATAAGAGGAGATATTTCAAGAAGCACAGAAGGCAGCGGACTGGGGCTGTCCATTGCAAAGAGCCTTGTAATTGCCCAGCAGGGAGAATTTAAGATTTATCTGGATGGGGATTTGTTTAAGGTTACGATTGTATTTCAGCAGGAGGATGAGGAAGTAAAGGAGGAAGAGAAGACAGAGGAAGCGGTTGAGTAGAAAAATACTAAAGCGTGAATTCATTACACAGCAGGAGCCGGCATATATAACAAGGTAACAGTTCGCCCACGGCAAGCGGAAGGGCATACAGAGCATGTTTTCTTAAGGAGCCCTTATAAAAACGCCAGCGCTTAGCGAGGTATTTTCGAGCTTAGCACTGTTGCGTTTTTATAGAGCGAGAGCGTGGCGACGTAGAAAACATGCTCTGTGTGCCCTTCCGCTTGCCGTGGGCGAACTGTTACCTTGTTATATATGCCGGCTCCTGCGTCCCTTTGCCAAAAGCCAGCGCAATTCTCAACTTCAAATCAATATATCTTCCCTCGCATTATACTTCTTTAGCAAATCCTGGATCTTCTTTGTAGGCGTCAGTACATTTTCCATAGAGCTGTCATGATTCATAAAATCAATAATGCTTGCAAGGAATTTGCTCATGTCTGCTTCCACGAAATAAGGGCGTTCCTTCAGCTCTGGAGGCAGATAAGTCAGGTTAGTAGTAATGACTTTTTCAAAACAGCATTCTTCGTAGGCCTTGTCAAATGCGGCAAGCCCCTCGGTAAATAAGCCAAAGGTGCAGCAGATGAATACCCGTTTGGCATTCATTGCCTTTAGCTGCTTTGCAGTATCAATCATGCTTCCGCCGGAAGCAATCATGTCATCTATAATGATGACGTCTTTTCCGTCAACGTTATCTCCTAAAAATTCATGGGCAACAATGGGATTTTTGCCGTTTACGATAGTGGTGTAGTCCCGGCGTTTATAAAACATACCGGTATCTACCCCTAAAACAGTGGAAAAATAAACCGCCCTGTCAAGAGCGCCCTCATCAGGGCTGATGACGATAGTATGCTCTTTATCAATAATCAAATCCTTTTCATAGCGCAGCAGAGAACGGATAAATTGATAAGGCGGGGTGAAATTATCAAAGCCGCAAAGAGGAGTGGCATTTTGTACACGGGGATCGTGGGCATCAAAAGTAATGAAATTATTTACCCCCATATTGCTCAATTCCTCTAAGGCATAAGCACAGTCCAAAGACTCCCTGCCACTTCTTTTATGCTGCCGGCCTTCATATAAAAATGGCATGATTACGTTAATGCGGTTTGCCTTGCCGGTAGCCGCAGCAATGACACGCTTTAAATCCTGAAAATGGTCATCAGGAGATTTATGGTTTACATAACCATTAACTGTATAAGTAATGCTGTGGTTACACACATCTACCATAATATACAAATCTTTTCCACGAATGGATTCGTTTAATACACCTTTCCCTTCGCCGCTGCCAAAGCGGGGAGTGGAGAAATCCACTAAATAGTTGTCTTCTGCATAGCCTACGAAAGCAGGCTCATCCTTTGCAATGTTTTGTACATTTTTTCTGAATTCTACCAGATAATCATTGATATGCTTTCCCAGTGCTGTACAGCTTTCCAAAGCTATGATTTTTAAGGGCGCCACTGGAAATGCCTTTTCAAGTTCGCTTAAATTCGGCATAATTTGTCCTTTCCAACATGAATCAGTTCATTTTGACAACAGTCAACAATTATTTTATATCATTATGGTAGTGACACGTCAAGGAATTTTTAGTAGAATAAAATAAGATGGTAACAGTTCAGCCACAGGCGTTAAAGCGGGTTTTCTGCAGAGCATGTTTTCTGCGTCGCCACGCTTTCGCTCTATAAAAACGCAGCAGTGCTAAGCTCGAAAAGACCTCGCTAAGCACTGGCGTTTTTCTAAGGGCTCCTTCAGAAAACATGCTCTGCAGAAAACCCGCTTTAACGCCTGTGGCCAAACTGCTTCATAGGATGAAACAGGAAAAAAACAAGCATGAAGGGAAACAAATGAAACAAAAAGGGCATATTATAAAGGCAGTGGAATCTGGCAGCATCGGAGAAGAGCTGGGAATTGAACCGGGAGACAGCCTTCTTTCTGTCAATAAGGAAGAACCGGAGGATGTTTTTGATTATCAGTTCATGATACAGGAGGAATATTTAGAAATCCTCATAGAGAAAAATACGGCACGTTATGGCACGAAGGAGGAGCCGGAGCAGTGGCTTTTAGAAATTGAAAAGGAAGAGTGGGAGGATTTGGGAATTGAGTTTGAAAACGGCTTGATGGATGAATATCGTTCCTGCCACAATAAATGTATTTTTTGCTTTATTGACCAAATGCCAAAAGGGATGAGGGAAACTCTTTACTTTAAAGATGATGATTCCAGACTTTCCTTTTTGCAGGGCAATTATATAACACTGACAAATATGTCAGAAAAGGATTTGGATAAAATCATAAAATACCATTTGTCCCCCATCAATATTTCCTTTCAGACCATGAATCCAGAATTAAGGTGCAAAATGCTTCATAACCGCTTTGCTGGAGATGCATTAAAAAAAGTAGACAGGCTGTATGAAGCAGGCATTACCTTAAATGGGCAGATTGTGCTTTGCAAAGGAGTCAATGACGGGGCAGAGCTGGAGTACAGCATAGAGGAACTGACAAAATACCTTCCTAATCTGGAAAGTGTTTCAGTAGTTCCGGTAGGCTTAAGCAAGTACCGGGAAGGTCTTTACCCTTTGGAGCCTTTTACAAAGCAGGATGCCTTACAAGTGCTTGATATCATTCACAGGTGGCAGGAAAAGATTTATAAGGAATATGGTATGCATTTTATCCATGCCAGTGACGAATGGTATATTCTGGCAGGGCAGGAGCTGCCTCCTGCCGCCAAGTATGACGGGTACTTACAGCTTGAAAATGGTGTAGGCATGATACGGCTTATGATGGATGAATTTTACCAGTCCATAGAGGATTACAAGTTAGCCGTTGCTAACGGGAGAAGAAAAGACCAAAGGAAAGAGATAGAAAAGAAAATTTCCATAGCAACCGGAAAGCTTGCTTGTCCCTTTATAACGGAAATCGCAAAAAAGCTTATGGAGCTGTTTCCTAAGGTGTCCATACAGGTATATGGGATTACAAATGATTTTTTTGGAGAGATGATTACCGTATCCGGGCTTTTAACGGGGCAGGATATAAAGAAGCAGCTTACGGGACAGGATTTGGGGGAAAGGCTGTGGCTTCCCCAAAATGTGCTAAGGGCAGGAGAAACGGTATTTTTGGATGATTTCACGTTGGAAGAGTTGGAAATTGCTTTACAAGTTCCCATAGATATTGTAAAATCAAGCGGATATGAGTTTTTGAATCTGCTGCTGCAGTAAGTAGGATAAGAAAAGGAGTTTTGTATGGGAAAGAAAAAAAGAAAGCCGGTGGTTGCAGTAGTGGGACGTCCTAATGTGGGAAAATCCACGCTATTCAATGCTCTGGCAGGTGAGATGATTTCCATTGTAAAGGACACGCCGGGAATTACAAGAGACCGGATTTATGCAGACGTGACATGGCTGGATACAGGCTTTACCTTAATTGATACAGGCGGAATCGAGCCTGACAGCAAAGATATTATTTTATCTCAGATGCGGGAACAGGCACAGATTGCCATAGATACGGCAGATGTGATTTTGTTTATGGTAGATGTAAAGCAGGGACTGGTGGATGCGGATGCAAAGGTGGCGGACATGCTGCGCCGTTCCCATAAGCCGGTGCTTCTGGTTGTGAATAAAGTGGATGATTTTAATAAATATATGGCAGATGTATATGAATTTTACAATCTGGGGATTGGAGACCCGATTCCCGTTTCTGCAGCAAACCGTTTAGGCATAGGAGATATGCTGGATCAGGTGCTTGAGCACTTTAATCAGGAGGAGCTGGAGGAGGAAGAGGATGAAAGGCCCAGAATTGCCATTGTAGGAAAGCCCAATGTGGGGAAATCTTCCATTATCAATAAGCTGATTGGAGAAAACCGGGTTATTGTTTCAGACATTGCCGGAACTACAAGGGATGCCATTGATACAGAAGTGCTTCACAATCAAAAGGAATATGTATTTATTGATACGGCAGGGCTTCGGAGAAAAAACAAAATCAAAGAAGAGCTGGAACGTTATATGATTGTCCGTACCGTTACGGCTGTGGAACGGGCGGATGTGGTAGTGTTAGTCATAGATGCAAAAGAAGGGGTAACGGAGCAGGATGCCAAAATTGCCGGAATTGCCCATGAAAGAGGAAAAGGTGTCATCATTGCAGTCAATAAGTGGGATTTGATTGAAAAGGATGATAAGACCATCTACCGTTTTACGGAAAAGGTCAGGAACGTGCTTTCCTATATGCCTTATGCGGAGCTGATTTTCATTTCGGCAAAGACCGGGCAGAGGCTTCCAAAGCTTTATGACCTGATTGATACGGTTATTGAAAACCATGCCCTGCGCATAGGAACCGGCGTGCTCAATGAAATCATGACAGAGGCGGTGGCATTGCAGCAGCCCCCTTCCGATAAGGGAAAACGCCTGCGGCTTTATTATATTACGCAGGTAGCAGTAAAACCCCCTACCTTTGTTATTTTTGTCAATGACAAAGAGCTTATGCACTTTTCTTACACCAGATATATAGAGAACCGGATTCGGGAAGCATTTGGATTTCGGGGGACTCCTCTTAAATTTATTATTAGAGAGCGAAAGGACAAATAAAAATGGAACGGATTATTTGCTTGGGAATTGGTTATTTATTTGGATTGTTTCAGACGGCCTTTATTTACGGAAAGGCTCATGGAATTGATATCCGTCAGCATGGCAGCGGCAATGCCGGAACCACCAATGCGCTTAGAGTATTAGGGAAAAAAGCAGGATTGATTGTATTTTTGGGGGATGTTTTTAAAACGGTGCTTGCCATGGTAATCTGCAGGCTGCTTTTTCAAAACAGTGCACCGCAAATGCTGCCTCTGCTTTCCCTGTATGCCGGTGCGGGAGTTATTTTGGGACATAACTTTCCTTTTTATATGAAGTTTAAGGGAGGAAAAGGCATTGCGGCAACGGCAGGGCTGGTAACCGCATTTGACTGGCGGTTCATGCTGGTGTCACTTGTATTGTTCTGCCTTGCGTTTTTCCTTACCAATTATGTATCACTGGGCTCCTTGCTTGTATATGCAGGATTTATGGTGCAGCTTGTAGTGTTTGGACAGATGGGTAAATTCCACATGGAGCAGAATCTGGTTTATGAGCTGTATGCAGTTGGCGCTTTTTTAACCATTATGGCTTATGTAAAGCATAGGGAAAACATCAAGCGGCTTTTAAAGGGAGAGGAAAGGAAGACATATCTACATAAGAAGAATAAAGAGGAAATCAATCAGTAAATAGGTTGAAAAAACAGGCAATTGTGAAACACCCCGCAGCCCGGATCTGCTTCTGCGATTGTCTAAAATATTTACATAAAAGAATGGGAGGATTTGGGAATGGCAAAAATCAGCGTAATTGGAGCAGGAAGCTGGGGAACTGCACTGGCGCTCTTATTATCAAAAAACGGGCATGAGGTAAACGTATGGTCCATTATGGAAGAGGAAGTAAACATGCTTACGGAAAAAAGGGAGCATACGGAAAAGCTTCCCGGTGTGAAGCTTCCAGAAAGCATGACCTTTACTACGGATTTGGAGCAGTCGGTGAAAGGAAAGGACCTGCTTGTGCTGGCGGTGCCTTCTCCTTTTACAAGAAGCACCTCCAAAAGCATGTGCCCTTTTGTGGAAGAGGGGCAGCTTATTGTGAATGTGGCAAAGGGGGTAGAGGAAGCCACTCTTATGACCCTTTCTGAAATCATTGAACAGGAAATACCAAAGGCGGAAGTAGCAGTTCTTTCTGGACCGTCTCACGCAGAGGAGGTTGGCAGAGGGCTGCCTACTACCTGTGTGGCAGGCGCCAAAACAAAGAAAACAGCGGAATATATTCAGGAAATCTTCATGAATGAGGTGTTCCGTGTATATACAAGCCCGGATATCATTGGAATCGAACTGGGAGGCGCCTTGAAAAACGTGGTGGCATTAGCAGCCGGAATTGCTGATGGGCTGGGCTATGGTGATAATACGAAAGCGGCGCTGATTACAAGAGGAATTACGGAAATTGCCAGACTTGGCACGAAAATGGGAGGAGAGTACAAGACTTTTGCAGGACTGACCGGAATCGGCGACCTGATTGTCACCTGCGCTTCCGTTCATTCCAGAAACCGTCGAGCAGGCACCTTGATTGGAAAAGGCTATTCCATGGAAGAAGCCATGAAGGAAGTAAAAATGGTAGTGGAAGGCGTTTATTCCGCCAAGGCTGCCATGGGGCTTGCCAAAAAGTATCAGGTATCGCTGCCTATCATTGAACAGGTAAATCAGGTGCTTTTTGAAAATAAGCCTGCGGATGAAGCGGTAAGAGAGTTGATGCTTCGGGATAAAAGAGAGGAAGACGAAGCACTGGAATGGTAAATGGCAATATCAAATAAAAATAAGGAGAAAACAATGGGCACGAATTTTCAATCAACACAGGATTATGTAGCGAGCAGGGAGCTGATGGACAGCGTGAACGTGGCAATGGCATTGGAAAAGCCACTTTTAATAAAAGGCGAGCCGGGAACCGGAAAGACCATGCTGGCAAAGGCGGTGGCAAATTCCCTTTCCATGGATTTGATTATTTGGAATATCAAGTCCACCACCAAGGCGCAGGAGGGCTTATATACCTATGACACCATCCAGCGTCTGTATGACGGGCAGTTTGGGGAAGAGGGAGTAGACGACATTGCAAAATATATCAAGCTGGGAAAGCTGGGAGAAGCTTTTGAGCGGCAGGAGCAGGTAGTTCTTTTAATTGATGAAATCGATAAGGCAGATTTGGAATTTCCAAACGATTTGCTTTGGGAGTTGGACCAGATGGAATTTTATATTCCGGAAACGAAAAGAACTGTAAAGGCAAAGCAGCGCCCGATTGTTATTATTACCTCCAATGCGGAAAAGGAGCTGCCTGATGCCTTCCTTAGAAGGTGCATTTTTCATTATATTGATTTCCCCAAGGCGGATTTGATGGCGGAAATCGTAAAGACCCATTTTCCTAATATAGAAGAAAACCTGTTAAAAAATGCCATGGAGGTATTTTACTGGATCAGGGGAATCCGTGATGTGCGAAAGAAACCAAGCACTTCTGAGCTGATTGACTGGCTCAATGCCCTGCAGATGAACGGTATTCCAACGGAAACCTTAAAGAAGGAGCTTCCGTTCTTAGGCGTAGTCATTAAAAAAGATGAAGATTTAGAAGCGGTGCGACATTATGTTTAAAGACTTTTTCTATGTGTGTAAAGCAAAAGGGCTGGATATTTCCCTGGGCGAATGGCTGACTTTGATGGAAGCTGTGGACAAAGGGCTTTGTGAAAGCTCCCTGACCCGGTTTTATTATGTGGCAAGAATGATTCTTGTGAAAAATGAAACAGAGTACGATAAATTCGATATGGCTTTTGAAGAGCATTTTAAAGGGATACAGTCCGAAAACGACATATCCGAAAGGATGAAGCGGTGGCTGGACAAAGAGGATATGAATGAAATGCTTCTGGAAGAGGACAAGTTCTGGCTGAACAAGCAGCAGGAAATGGAAAATATCGACAAAGAAGAAACAAGAAAGCAGTTTGAAAAGCGGCGGGAAGATCAGGACAGCGAGCATAACGGAGGAACCAAATGGATTGGCACCTTAGGAAAGACCTCTTTTGGAAATACGGGAGGAAATGTAGGGGGAATCCGTGTAGGGGGCTATACAGGCTACCAGTCTGCCTTTCAGGTAGTGGGAGAGAGGAAATACCGGGACTTTCGAGATGACAGAGTTCTTGACAACAGGCAGTTCCAGCAGGCTCTTAGAAAGCTCAGGCAGTTTTCTACCAAGCTGGATGTGCCAAAGACGGAGCTGGATTTGGACGGCACCATTGATAAAACCTGCAACAACGGGGGATATCTTCAAATCGTTATGGAAAAGCCCAGAAAAAATGCGGTAAAGCTTCTTCTGCTCATGGATTCCGGCGGTACGATGATTCCCTATACTGTATTGTTAAATGAATTGTTCCAGTCTGTACACAAGTCCAATCATTTTAAGGATGTGAAAACCTATTTTTTTCACAATTGCATTTACAGCAAGCTGTACAATACGCCGGAATGTGAAAACGGGGACTGGATAGACACGGAATGGATGTTCCGGAATTTAGACAGCGATTATAAGGTAATTGTTGTGGGAGATGCGGCAATGGCACCGGAGGAGCTGTTTTCAGATCAGGGAAATTACAGGGGACCAAACGGCGGCTTGTCCGGTATGGACTGGCTTAAGCTGATGAAAAGCCACTATAAAAAGATTGTCTGGCTGAATCCTAAAATGGCGCCGGGAAAAGCGCCATGGAGGGAAGCAGAAACTGCCATTAAGGATCTGTTTCCCATGTATAAGCTGACGGTAGGCGGGCTGAATCAGGCAATGGACAGGCTGATGGCGCATTAAACTGCGGTAAAGAGGGCGCTTCAGGCTTTATGACAGGGCTTTTATGGATGAATGGCAGCCCATGATATAAAAAAGAAAGAAAAATGAATGGGATTTAAGAAAAAATCACGAAAATTTCAGATGTAGTTTTGTTAATTTTAACAAATAATTATTGCAAAAAATGGTAAAAACTTAGAAAGTGTTATGCAAAATTATGGTTAACATTGACAAGCTTGTATAAATCGTAGTAGAATAAATGGAAAGTGATGAATTAGGTATAAAGCACTATGTGTTTTATATAGAAATGCTAAGCATTAGCAAGAGAAGTAAAAACAAAAAAAGGAGAGGAAAAAAAGTTATGAAAAAGAAAGTATTAGCATTACTTTTGACAACCAGCATGGTTGCAACCTTAGTTGGATGCGGCAGCAAAGATGAACCAGCTACCGAGCCAGCAGAAAGCACTGAAGACACAGAAGAAGAAAGCACTGACACAGAAGCAGAAGCAGAACCTGAAGAAAGTGAAGAAGAAGGCGCTGACACAGAAGTAGCAGATGAGCCTTGGAGCGGAACCTTAAAGGTATGGAGCCCACAGGAAGATCAGGATACAGGCTGGCTTAGCGCACAGTGTGACGCTTTCAATGCAGCACATCCAGATTGGGATATCACATTTGAATATGGTGTATGCCCAGAAGGCGATGCAAAGACAAACGTTACTCAGGACGTTGAAAATGCAGCAGATGTTTATATGTTAGCAAACGATAACATTTCTGCTTTAGTAGCTTCCAATGCACTTGCAGAGCTTGGTGGAGACTACTTAAATTATGTAAACGAGACAAATGGTCCATCCATTTCAGCATCTGTTACATACAACGATGCTGTATATGCATTCCCATTTACATCCAACACATGGTTTATGTACTATGACAAGAGTGTATACTCTGAGGAAGATGCTAAGAGCTTTGACACAATGTTAGAAAAAGGAAAGGTTTCTTTCCCATTGACAAACTCTTGGTATATTCAGGCATTCTACGCAGCAAACGGATGTACATTATTCGGTGATGGTACAGACGAAGCAGCAGGAATCGACTTTGGCGGAGACAAGGCAGCAGCAGTTACAAATTACTTAGTAGATTTAGTATCAAATCCAAATTTCGTAAATGATGCAGACGGCGCTGGTTTGGCTGGATTAAGAGATGGTTCTGTAAATGCAGTGTTTACAGGTACATGGGATGCTGAGTCTGTAAAAGAAGCACTTGGCGACAACATGGGTGTTGCAGCGCTTCCTACTGTTAACATTGATGGCAATGTAGGCACAATGAAATCCTTCATGGGTTCTAAGGCAATCGGTGTAAATCCAAATGCTGAAAATCAGCAGGTAGCTATGGCATTGGCTGCATATCTTGCAAGTGAAGAAGCACAGCAGGCTCATTATGACATGAGAGGTATCTTACCTACTAACACAAACATCACAGTAGAAGGTGATGATGTAGCAGCAGCAGTAGCAGAAGTAGCAAACAGCACATCTATCATGCAGCCATTTGTATCTAAGATGGATTTATACTGGTCACCAGCTGAGAACATGGGTAAAGCAATCCTTGCAGGTGAAGTTACACATGACAATGCAGCAGAAAAGACAGAAGATATGAATACAACCATGAACACTGATTTAGCTGAGTAATCAGCATATCAATGTTGAAAACTGGAAACAGAAATTCATAAGCATTACGGTTTTGGACTATGTCCGAACCTGAGACTCCGGGGTGCCGCATGCGGCACCCTGTGATGTCTCTTAATTCTAGTAAGTATAGGAGGCCCACCGCATGAAGAAGGCTGATACAAAGAAGAAAAAAGTAAAAGAATTTCAAACACCTTATACTGTTACGAATGCAGTGAAGAAAGGAAATACAATTACAAAGCTCTCTATGCTGATTATGGGCTTTGGTAATATGGCACATAAGCAAATTGGAAAAGGGCTTATGTTTTTGGCTATTGAAATCGGATATCTTTGGTATATGATATCCAGTGGTTTTCATTCTTTAGCAATGTTTCCCTCCCTTGGATGGAGAGAACAGGAAAAAGTGTGGAATGACAAAAAGATGATTTATGAATATACTGCAGGAGACCAGTCGCAATTGCTTCTTTTGTATGGCGTTGCAACTTTATTCATAACATTTCTGTTTATTATTGTTTGGAGAGAAGCGGTAAAAAGTTCTTATCAATCAGAAGTGCTTGCAAATGAAGGAAAGCATTTAAATACTTTTGTAGAAGATGTAAAGAGTCTGTTCAATCAAAACCTTCACAAATTGTTGTTGGCTGCTCCTCTTATGGGAATTTTGGTTTTTACCATATTGCCTTTGATTTACAATATTTCCATGGCATTTACCAATTACAGTAAGCTGAATGACCATATGGTTTTATTTGACTGGGTAGGCTTGGAGAATTTTAAGAAAATATTGAACTTCGGAGACAGTATCGGTAAACAGTTTTATTCTGTTTTAGGCTGGACTTTGGTTTGGGCATTTTTTGCCACATTCCTGAATTATGTTTTTGGCATGATATTGGCAATCGTAATTAACCGTAAGGATACAAAAGCAAAAGGCTTCTGGCGTTTTTGTTTCGTGCTTTCCATTGCAGTGCCACAGTTCGTATCCCTGTTGATTATGAGAACTATGCTGCAGCCGGCAGGTGCCATCAATACGTTGCTGATGAAGTATGGCATTATTAAAACGGCATTACCGTTTTTGTCCAAGGCTATGTGGGCAAGGGTAACGGTTATTGTTATCAACCTGTGGGTAGGTATTCCGTATACTTTGCTTCAGGTAACGGGTATTTTGCAGAATATCCCGGCAGAGCTTTATGAAGCGGCAAAAATTGACGGTGCCAATGCAGTGCAGGCATTCTTTAAGATTACGTTACCATATATGCTGTTCGTTATGACACCATATTTGATTACGCAGTTTACAGGAAATATCAACAACTTTAACATTATATTCCTTTTGACAGGAGGAGCGCCGGTACCGGTAGATGCTACGGCAGGAAAGACGGATCTTCTTGTTACATGGCTGTATAAGCTGACAGTTGAGAAGAACTACTATAATCTGGGTGCTGTTATTGGTATTATGACATTTATCGTATTGGCAATTGTTGCATTAGTGACCTATCGTAATACTGCATCTTATAAGGATGAGGAGGGATTCATGTAATGAGTAAGAAAAATAAAACGGAAGAAGCAAGTGTAAAGTCCCGCAGAATGACTACAAATATCATTGTACATGTAGCTTTAGCTATTTTGGCATTTATTTGGGTACTGCCTATTTTCTGGGTAATATTAACCAGCTTCCGGGCAGAAAAGGGTTCTTATGTTACTACCTTTTTCCCAAAGTCATATACACTAAATAATTATATAAAGCTATTTACGGATACAAGTGTTTTGAACTTTCCTAAAATGTTCATGAATACATTTGTTATTGCCATATTTACATGTATTATTTCTACCATATTTGTATTGAGCGTATCCTACTGTATGTCTAGGATGCGGTTTAAAATGAGAAAGCCATACATGAATATAGCAATGATTTTGGGATTATTCCCATCCTTTATGTCCATGATTGCAGTTTACTATATTTTGAAGGCATTAAATTTATCAGAAGGCTCCATGATTCCCATTGCTTTGATTATTGTATTTTCAGCAGGTACTGGTGTAGGCTTTTATGTAGCAAAGGGATTTTTCGATACGATTCCAAAATCTTTGGATGAGGCGGCTACGATTGATGGCGCTACAAAATGGCAGATATTTACCAGAATTACCATTCCGCTTAGTAAGCCGATTATCGTATATACCATTTTGACAGCTTTCATGTCACCTTGGATTGACTTTATTTTTGCAAAGGTTATCTGTCGTGCAGAGGCAAAATACTATACGGTATCCATTGGTCTTTGGAGAATGTTGGAGAGAGAGTATATTGATAGCTGGTATACCTGTTTTGCAGCAGGAGCAGTTGTAGTATCCGTTCCAATTGCAATTTTATTCATCTTTACTCAGAAATTCTATGTAGAAGGCATGAGCGGAGCAGTAAAGGGCTAAATGAGGAAAAATATGAAAAAAAAGATTATAAGCATTGTTCTTATTCTTCATATACTGATTCTTGGAGGCTGTGGGAAGAACCCCACAGCCTCAAGTATGGAAAGAAAAGTAAATACGCAGGGAATTTCGGATAATTATCGTACCTTTTATGAAGTATTCGTTTATTCCTTTTATGATAGTGACGGTGATGGAATTGGAGACATCAAGGGGCTTACTGGCAAGCTGGATTATATCAATGATGGAGATGACAGCACAGATTCGGATATGGGCTTTTCCGGTATCTGGCTTATGCCCATCATGCCATCCACCACTTACCACAAATATGATGTGATGAATTATTATGATATTGATGAGGAATACGGCACATTAGATGATTTTCGGGCATTTATGGCAGAATGTGATAAAAGGAATATAAACGTAATTCTGGATTTGGTCATGAACCATACCTCGTCACAGCATCCATGGTTTTTAGAGGCATGTGAATATTTAAAGGGACTGGACGGAAAAGAGCCGGATTCCAACGAGTGTAAGTATGTTGACTATTATTATTTTACAACTGAAAAAAAGTCAGAAGTCTATTATCCCGTAGAAGGCACAGACTGGTATTATGAAGGAAAGTTTTGGAGCGAAATGCCGGATTTGAATCTGGAAAATGAAAATGTAAGACAGGAATTTACCGATATTTGCAAATTTTGGCTGGATATGGGCGTGGCAGGCTTCCGCTTGGATGCGGCAAAGGAATATGTATCAGACAATGTGTCTGCCAATGTAGAGATTCTTTCTTGGTTCAACCGTATGGTAAAGGCAGAAAAGGAAGATGCTTATATTGTGGCTGAAGTATGGACGGATGCAGATACCTATGCCAAATATTATGAAAGCGGCATAGACAGCGTATTTAATTTTTCCTTTGCAAATAACGAGGGTATCATTGCGAAAACAATAAAAGGCGGTAATGATTCTTATACCCCAAAGACTTACGGGCAGGCAGTGGAAAAATGTAAGGAACGTTTTAGCCAATATAATGAAAATTATATTGATGCCCCTTTTTATACCAATCACGATATGGGCAGAAGCGCCGGCTACTATTCAGGAGAGTATAGTGAAAGCCAGACAAAAATAGCAGCTTCCATGAATCTTTTTATGAGCGGCACAGCGTTTGTCTATTATGGAGAAGAGCTGGGCATGAAAGGCTCAGGAGAGGATGAAAAGAAACGAGCTCCCATGCTTTGGTCTTTGGATAAGGGAAAAGAAGGCATGTGCAAAGGTCCGGAAGGTTCTGACACCGTAAAGATGAAATACGATAGCTTAGAAGAACAGATGGAAAATAAGAATTCCATATATCAGTACTATAAAGAGGCAATTAGGATTCGGAACAGTTATCCGGAAATCGTAAAGGGTGATACCAGCCTTGTGGAAGAGATATCAAACGATAGGATATGTGCATTGTTAAAATCCTACGAAAGTGAGGCAGAAGGACAGGAAGCAGCAGAAACGAAGGAAGTATTGGTGATATTTAATATTTCTTCTGAAGAGGCGGAAGTAGATTTATCAAACATTTCTTTGAACGGAAAAGAATTAGACAGCAAGGCATTAAGAGACAGTCTGCTGACTGGCGAAGCAGAAGCAGCTTTGGAAGGGATGAAATTGTCCATGCCGGCATATTCGGTTGTTATATTGGAATAAGGGCTTTATCTCTGGATAATATTTGTGGAAATCCATTTTTTGTTAGCGCTTGTGGAATGAGAGGCGCTGATAGGAAATGGATTTTTTTGGGGAGGGAGTGGTTAAACGGACGCAGCAGCGGGATGAGAGTGGATTGGCTTCTCTGTTTTTGATGACGCTTTTCCTAAACAGCCTTGCAAGGTTGTTGATACCGGACGGGTCGTCATATAGCGCCCTCCATGGCGCAATATGACTAAAATTGCCGTCCATGGCAATTTTCCCCTAGGCTACGAAAAGGCTGTTAAGGAAAAGCGCCATCAAAAACAAGGAAGCCAATCCACTCTCATCCCGCTGCTGCTGTTTTTCACAGGCTGCACTTTAAAAAAGATTGTTTTATTTTTGGAATGTATTCAACCTCCTACAAAAGCGGCTTGCTATACTGTTCTTATATACAAGGATTTCCATGAGCGTTGTCCGTAGATGATTGTTTTTTGCAAAAACTCGTGCTATACTTGGACAAGAATAGGAGTCATTGCAAGGAGGAACAACAATGAAAGACGTAGTTATTACAGATTCGATTTTATATGTGGGGACGGATGATAAGACAATTGATTTGTTTGAAAGCCAGTATCTTGTACCAAATGGGGTATCTTATAATTCTTATGTGATTTTGGATGACAAGATTGCGGTAATGGATAGTGTGGATGAAAGAGCGGCGGCAGGCTGGCTTCGTAATCTGGAAAAGGCATTGGATGGACGTATTCCGGATTATTTGGTTGTTTCCCATATGGAACCGGACCATGCAGGCAGCATACAGGCTTTTGTGGAAAAGTATCCTTCTGTTCAGCTTGTGGGGAATATGAAAACCTTCCAGCTTGCTGAACAGTTTTTTGAGTTGGATATGTCAGATAGAAAAGTAGTGGTAAAGGAAGGGGATACTTTAAGTCTGGGAAGCCATACCTTACAGTTTTTTATGGCGCCTATGGTACATTGGCCGGAGGTTATGGTGGAATATGAGCAGAGTGAGAAGGTTCTTTTTTCAGCAGACGGTTTTGGAAAATTTGGCGCCTTAGATACAGAAGAGGACTGGGCATGTGAAGCAAGGAGATATTATTTTAATATTGTAGGCAAGTATGGAGCACAGGTACAGGCTTTATTAAAAAAAGCAGCCGATTTGGATATTTCCATTATCTGTCCTCTGCATGGACCTATTTTGAAAGAAAATCTGGAATATTACATTGGTAAATATCAAATTTGGAGCAGCTATGAGCCGGAGGATGAAGGGGTTCTCATTGCCTATGCTTCCATTCATGGAAATACGAAAAAGGCTGCTGAAGTGCTGGCAGGGATTTTGGAGAAAAAGGGTGCAAAAAAGGTAGTGTTAACGGACCTTGCCAGAGATGATATGGCAGAAGCAATAGAGGATGCCTTCCGCTATGATAAGCTGGTAGTGGCTGCTGCTACTTATGATGGTGGAATATTTCCATGTGGCGAGGAATTCCTGCTGCATTTAAAGAGCAAAAATTATCAAAAACGAACCATAGGATTTATGGAAAACGGCTCTTGGGCGCCTATGACGGGAAAGCTTATGAAAGCAATTTGTGAGCCAATGAAGGAAATTACAATTGCAGAACCGGTTGTAACGATAAAGTCCTCTGTGAAAGCAGATACGATAGAAGCTATGGAGCAGTTGGCGGAGGCATTGCTAAAGGAAAAGCAGTAGGGATAACTGTGAAAAATTAGGTATTTTATTTATGTGTTTAGAAAAGAAAGCATATTGAGCTGGAAATTTTGGCTGATATGCTTTTTCTTTTTGGAGATAATTGACAGGTGTGCGATTGTATTTAAAATTATTTTTCTTAAGAAGTGAATTAAGTGATTCAAAGAATGGAAGAAATAAATAAAAAGCAGATGACGGATATAAAAAATAGTAGTATAATATGCTTGCAAAAATTATTTTTTGCGGATTAAATATGACTGCAATGGGGGCAGTGTTATGAGTTTCAGAGTGGCTATATGTGATGATGAAGAAGAGATTTGTGAGGAAATTAGAAGAAAATTGCTTAGTATAAAGCCGATGTATGAGATAGTAATATATCATTCGGGAAAAGAACTGCTGCAGGAAGAAGATGGATTTCAGCTGGTTTTTCTGGATATTGATATGGCTGATTTAAACGGAATGGAAACAGCAGAATTGCTAAGGAAAAGAGGAACGGATGAATGCATTATTTTTTTGTCTGGTTATAGGGAATATATGGAAGAAGCCTTTAAGGTTAAAGCATTTCGTTTTTTAAACAAGCCGATTGAGCCGGAATGTTTTAAAGAAGCAGTATTGGAGGCGGAAAGAGAGATAGGGAGTGATAGAAAGCTGGAAGTTCATGTGGCATATGATATTTATATAATCAGCATAAAGGATATTGTTTATATGGAAGCCTTTGGAGATGGAACTTATATTTTCCTGCGAAAAGATGAAATGATTAGAACTACCGAACCGTTAAAATATTGGTTTGAAAAAGTAGGAACAGAAGATTTTTTTCAAGTTCATAAGTCCTATATAGTGGCATATGCCTATGTAAAAGGTTTGCGAAAAACAGAAGTGATTATGGAATTTGCAAAAGAAACAATTCCTGTGTCAAGAAGGAAGAGAAACGATTTTAGGGAGTCCCTTATCGCATATGGTTCCAAAAACAAGTGGTATATATAATTAAGTGATGTTTTATTGAACTTACATGTTTAAAAAATTTAGAAAAATGCCGTTTCCCTATTTAAATCTGCCATTCGCCGAAAAATTATTGTAAAAATAGTAAAATTCTTGTATAAAAGCCTAGGGATAAAACCTTAGGCTTTTTGCACAGAAAAGAAGATAGGAGGATAGGGTGTTTTAAAATAAAAGCAAAAAGTCGGGGATATGAAAAAAGTGTTAAATCGTAGGTAAGTAATGAAAGGATAAAAAAATGAACAAAAAATATGGAAAGACTTTAACTAGTCTGATACTATTAGTAATTATTATGATCAATTCAATAATGTCAGTTGAAGCAAAAACACCACCATATAAAACAGCATTATCATTTTCATATAAGACTTTTGCAAATAATGATACTATTTCAAAATCTTTTAGAATTACAGGCAAGACAATACACTGGTTTAAATTTAACAGTGGAAGTATGGGAGAGTATAATATATTTTCGACAGGCAATGTAGATACAAAGGTTACATTGTATAAGAAAACATTTACTGGAATTACAAAGGTTGCAAGTGATGATAATAGTGGGGGCTCAAAAAATTTTAAACTTAACGTAGGACTTGAAAAGAATAAAACATATTATTTAGAAATCAATTATAAAAACAGAGGATATGCGAATATATATCTACAGGTTAACTATGATAAATATAGCGGAGGTTTATTTAGCACTAAGGGAGGAAGCTGGGAGCCATATTCCAATACTTACCAACCCTATGCTTTGAATGGGCAATTTTATAAGAAGGTTACTTACTTGACTCCAGCGCAGTCAGCTATATATGCAGCAGGGCTTTTGGATAAAAAATATCTTAAAATGTTGAATTCTGGAGTACAAATCACGGCTTTATTGGCATCAATGGGAATATCTAAATACAGTGTTGTTGGGAGGGCAATAATAAAACTGGGAGAAAAACCGTTAATAAGATTAATATCTACGGGTTTGTCAGCATGGGGTGTAAGCATGCTGCCGCCATTAGAAACCCATATTATTAGGATAGTGCAGCAAAAAACATGCAATTATAATTATGGACTGAGTATAACTACTATATGGACACAAAGAGGCATGTATACCAATAGTTATGAGAAATGGAATGTTAAAAACACAAGTGTATATGGAAAAAGGTGCTGTAGAGGAAGGTTTAAAGCAGGAGATATAAAAGTAGGAGGATGGTATTGAGATGGAAAACAAGAAAAGCTGCTTAATACATATAGGTGCTTTGGTACTTATGAATTTAATAATTTTAGCTCTGTTTTTTACTTTAAGAGGTTCTTCTAATCGGACTGCACCTGAGATAATTAAAAATTTAGAGGATGGAGTACTTTTAATTAGCATACTGCTTTTTGATGTACATTCGTTAGAGTATGCTTACCTGAAAGGGCAAGGTTTGTCATTTGAGGAAATAGAAAACAGACCTAAAAATTTGCATACGAAAATAATTATAGGAATAGTATTCCTGTTAGTAGTAATTCAAATTGTGTTGATGATAATATATTAGTATTAGGAGAATGAGTATGAGAAAGAAAATTAACATTATATTTCTGGTGGGGTGCATATTGCTGTTTTCAGGCTGTGGAAAATACTATGATGAACCATGCGAATGGTGTGAGGTGACAAAAACAAAATGCATTGAAAAGGAGGCTGGAGGAAAATGCTATGTATGTGATGTACATAGTAAAAAGTGTCTTTATTGTGACAAGAAGGTGCAAAAGCATTATTCCAGTCCTACAGGTATGGAGGTTTTTGTATGCAATGCCTGTTATGAAGAGGATATGGAATTGAGGGAGGCGGTAGAAAATGGAGAATTTGATGAGTTAGAGTAAACCCTCTTATTTGGGACTTTTGTCCACGGAAATCAATTTTTAGTTAGCGGCTCTCTTCCCGCAGGCGCCAGAACGGGTCTTGGACAGAAATATTTCTTAAGGAGCCCTTATAAAAACGCCAGCGCTTAGCGAGGTATTTTCGAGCTTAGCACTGTTGCGTTTTTATAGAGCGAAAGCGTGGCGACGAAGAAATATTTCTGTCCAAGACCCGTTCTGGCGCCTGTGGGAAGAGAGCCGCTAGCTAAAAATTGATTTCCGTGATTTCTGTCTGCGCCAGTTGCTGTTTTTTCCCCAATCTAGTATAATAACAAATATTGCTATGCATAAGGCTTACAGGTGATTGATTTGAAAAAAAGGATGAAATATTTACTAGTGATGATCGTATTTGTTATTATTGGTTTTCTTGTATTGATGATAGGTATGAGCTGGCAAAGGGAAGTCCGCCGGGATTTTCAGGAAGGGAAGCAGGTGCTTCAAAACCCTGACAGGGGATTTTATATTCAGGTAAACAGCGCTGATTATGAGAGAATACCGGAACTGGCAAAAGAGGTGAGAGTGATACTGCTTGCCTTTCATATGGACGAATATATTCAGGGGGACATAGCAGAAGAAAAGTTAGGCGAGCTTCGGTGTGCTTTGGATATGGCAGGAAAGGAGCATGTTGCCGTTGTTTTCAGGGCTTCCTATGGCTTCCATGATGAGGTTATGGAGCCGGGGAGGATAGAGCAGATGGGACGGCATATAGAGCAGATTTCCCAGATACTAAATGAGTATGAAGAGAATATTCTTGTGGTACAGGCCGGAATGCTTGGGGAATATGGTGAATGGCATTCCAGTGTATATTTAGAAGGAAATGAGGAGGCACAGAAAAAAAGCAGGCTCTACATTTTAGGGCAGTGGGAGACATACTTAAATCCCGGCATAAAGGTAGCGGTAAGGCGTCCAAGGTTTATAAGGGAGGCAATGGCAGCAAATATTTTAAAAGGCAGGCTCAGCCTTCATAATGATGCACTCTTGTCTACGGATAGCGACATGGGCACTTATGATGACCCGGATATGGGGCGTATGGAGGAGCTTGAGTGGATGGAAAATGCTTTGGCGGAGCAGGTGAATGGCGGGGAAATGCCTACGCCGGAAGAGTGGAGCCTTCCGGAAAATGCAGATAAGGAATTTGGTTTGATGCATGTAAGCTATTTGAACCTGAAATACAATGAGGCAGTGATAGAGCGGTGGTCCAAGATGAGCATGGATGGCATGAATGCAAAAGACTATCTGGAAAATCATTTAGGGTATCGCTTGGTTTTATCAGAGCTTGCCATAAAAGAGCTGTACTTTGAACCGGAATTGTCCATGGCGGGAGTGCAGATGCACATAAAGCTTTGCAATACCGGATATGGAGCCATTTCCTCAAAATATAAAGTATTTCTGTCTTTGGATTCCGGCAGGGAGCAGATTTTTCAGGAAATACAAATGCCGGAGCTTTATGGTATTTCCAATGCCCGGATGGTGGAAAAGAAAATTGCCGTGAAGCTTCCAAAAGAATTTTTGCAGGGAAGTGAAAACATTGTAATAGGATTGAAAATAGCTGGAAGCGAAACGGTTGAAAATGAAAGGGACTGCGTGGAATTGGCAAATGAGGAGTTTCTGTACCAAAACGGAATAAATGAAATGCTGTGGCTGCAGAAGGTGTCGAAGTGGTTATATCAGGTGGCAGAATGAAAATAAAGCAAAAAAGTTTAGAAAGAAAAGCAGCCGGCTTTGCTATTTTAGCAGCGGCTTTGTATGCTTTAAGCACCCCTTTTTCCAAAACATTGTTAGTGGAAGTTCCGCCAGCATTGATGGCGGGCTTTCTGTATTTGGGGGCGGGAATCGGACTTGGCGGCATAAATCTCATTAAAAAGATATTCACTAAAAAAACAGCAGCAGAGGAAAGCTTTACTAAAAAAGAATTTCCATACATAATTGCTATGGTTTTGCTGGATATTCTGGCGCCTGTTTTTTTGATGTGGGGACTTACGATTACAACGGCTGCCAATGCTTCCCTGTTAAATAATTTTGAAATTGTAGCAACCTCCATCATTGCTTTCCTTATATTCCGGGAAGCAATTTCCAAAAGGCTCTGGCTGGCTATTTTTCTGGTGACTTCATCTAGCATTATCCTGTCCTTGGAGGAGGTGGGAAGCTTTTCTTTTTCCAAAGGCTCCCTTCTTGTGCTTTGTGCCTGTATCTGCTGGGGCTTTGAAAATAATTGTACCCGTATGCTTTCAAAAAAGAGCCCGTTGAAAATCGTTATGATAAAAGGGATTTTTTCCGGTGCAGGCTCTTTGCTTATTGGATTTTTTATGGGAGAGCGGGTTAGCGCCCTCTTCCCCATTCTGTTTGCACTGATATTGGGATTTGCGGCTTATGGATTAAGCATTTACTTTTATATTTATGCCCAGAGGAATTTAGGCGCAGCAAAGACCAGTGCTTATTATGCTTTAGCGCCCTTTATCGGAACTGGCCTGTCCTTTTTGATTTTGAGGGAAGCACCTTCTAAGACCTTTCTGCCGGCGCTGCTTATCATGTTAGCAGGAGCTTACTTTGCGGCAACAGACGGTATCCATGTTCATGGACATAGGCATGATGGTATTTATTCCATTGATTATTATGCGTATTTGTCAAAGCTCAGGAACTGGAATCCCATGTTTAAGGTAACGGCAGCCATGCTTGCGCTGGTTTTTTGCATCCTTGCGGATAACTTATATGTATCCCTGTTTCTAATTATAACGATGGGATATCTGATTGTGCGGCTTGGAGGGCTTCCTTTTTCAGAATATCTTTCCTGCATGAAAATCCCCATTGCTTTTCTGGTTATGGGAGGCGTGGCGGTGGCCCTTGGAATTTCAGAAAAGCCGGCCGGAGAATATTGCCTAAGCTGCCATTGGTTTTATCTATATACTTCAAAGGCAGCTTTGCTTCAGGCTTTTTATCTGGCGGCAAAAGCATTAGGGGCAGTTAGCGCCATGTATATGATGACATTATCTACGCCGGCAAGTGAATTGATTTCCGTTTTCCGCAGGCTTCATGTGCCAAGGCTCATAGTGCAGCTTATGAATTTGATTTATCGTTTCATTTTTATCATTATGGAGGTTCATTGCAATATGAAAAATTCCGCCCAGTCAAGGCTTGGATATGTGGATTTGAAAACATCCTTTTATTCTTTTGGAAGCACAGCGGGAAATCTTCTGGTGGTGTCACTGAAAAAGGCAAATGCTTATTATGATGCAATGGAAGCCAGATGCTATCAGGGAGAGCTTTTGTTTTTAGAGGAGGAAAAGAAGATAGAAAAGAAGCAGCTTGTGGCAGCATTTTTATATGGCGCTGTGTTGATTGGAATCTATATTGCAACCGGATGATGTAAAGAGAGCAGAGGGCAATTGCGGGAATCTACGACGCTTCATAAGCGGAAATCAGAGAAAGGCATGAGAAAAATGTTGACAGAAGAGCGATGCAGAGACAAATTATTAGAAGTGAAAAATTTAACTTATCTGTATAATGAGGAAAAGGAAGCATTAAAAAATATCACTTTGTCCATATATGAAGGGGAAAGAATTGCGGTACTGGGAGCAAATGGAGCTGGGAAATCAACTTTATTTTTAAATATGAACGGAGTGCTTACCCCTCATGAGGGAGAGATTTTTTACCGGGGGAAAAAAATAACAGGCAAAGATTTGAATGAACTTAGGAAAAATATAGGGATTGTATTTCAGGAAGCAGATAATCAGATTATTGCTTCTACGGTGCTGGCGGAGGTGTCCTTTGGCCCTATGAACTTAAAGCTGCCAAGTAAGGAAGTGGAGCAGAGAGTGGAAGAAGCGCTTTCCTATATGGGGATTTCTGATTTTAAGAACCGTCCGCCCCATTATTTAAGCGGCGGGGAAAAAAAGCGGGTCAGCATTGCGGATATTATAGCAATGAAGCCGGAAATCTTCATTTTTGATGAACCTGCCGCTTCCTTAGACCCATATCATACAAAAATGCTGGAAGAGGTATTAAGCAGGCTCTCAGAGGAGAAGAAGACTTTGCTGATTTCTACTCATGATGTGGATTTTGCTTATCGGTTTGCAGAACGTGTCCTTGTTTTTTCAGGGGGCGAGTTAATTGCTGATGCTGCTCCGCTGGAGGTTTTTCAAAATCAGGAGATATTAGCAGAGGCTAATTTGAAGACACCGGTTCTGTTTCAAATGTATGAAATGTTAAAGGAGGCAGGAAAGGTGTCCGGAGAAGGAGCTTATCCAAGGACGGTTCAGGAGTTTCAAAAGCTTGTTGCCGGCAGTTAAGAAGAAGGGGGAAGCAAATATGGAAGTCTACTATAAGGCGGCCATAAGAGCAATGAGAGAATATGGCCTTGAAAAGCAGGCGAAGGTAAGTCTTATCCAGCTTTCAGAAAATGCTTCCTATCTCATTACGGAAAAGCAAAGCGGCAGGAAGCTGGGAGTTCTTAGAATCTGCAGACCGGGATATCATACGTTTAGTCAACTAAAATCAGAACTGAAATGGTTGGAGCGCATCCGTCAGGATATTTCCCTAACGGTTCCAAAGCCTGTGAAGGCGCTAAATGGCAAGGCAATCCAAGCCGTAGAAGGAATTGATGGAAAAAGCTATTTTTGCATTTTGTTTGAGTTTATTGAGGGAAAGCAGCCGGATATTGAAAATGAGCAGGAAGCAGTCAGATGTTTCCTTCAATTGGGCAAGGTAACTGCCTGCCTGCATAAGCAGTCAAAAGAATTTCCGGAAGCGGAAAGCTTGAACCGTATACAATGGGACTATCATACGATTATCGGACGAAATCCGGCATGGGGAGCATGGCAGGATGTGCCGAACCTGCGGCCTGAGTGGAAAGCGCTTCTTAGCAGAACCGCAGCGGTGATTGAAAAAAGGCTGCAGGCTTATGGGAAGAATAGGCAGAATTATGGTCTGATTCATGCTGACCTAAGACTTGCCAATCTTCTGGCAGAGAAAGATAAGCTGCATGTAATTGATTTTGATGATTGCGGTTTTGGCTGGTATCTTCATGATATGGCATCTGCATTTAGTTTTATGGAAACAAGGCCCATTGTCCCAAAGCTGATTTCCTGCTGGCTGGAAGGCTATCAACAGGTGCTTCCGCTAACGGACAGAGATAGAAAGGAGATAGATACCTTTATTATGCAGCGCAGAATACAGCTTACTGCATGGATGGCAAGCCATCCGGATTCCGATCCGGCAAAGGAATTTGGAGAAGGCTATATAGAAGGGACGGTTTGGATGGCAGAAAGATATATGGGGAGGTTTGGATAGTATTGTAACAGTTCAGCCCACAGGCGCAGATGAAGAACCACACAGAGCATGTTTTCTAAAGGAGCCCTTATAAAAACGCCAGCGCTTAGCGAGGTATTTTCGAGCTTAGCACTGTTGCGTTTTTATAGAGCGAGAGCGTGGCGACGTAGAAAACATGCTCTGTGTGGTTCTTCATCTGCGCCTATGGGCTGAACTGTTACATAGTATTTGACAATTTCCAACAGAATGTATACAATAACTATGTTCTTATCTAATACCCCTGCTTTTAAAGCAGGAAAACAAATGAAACAAAATGCAGAAGGGTGCCTGTGAATTTCTCCGCAGGATAATAGGGAAAAGGGTGCAAGTCCCTTACGGTCCCGCCGCTGTGTTGGAGGAGTATCGTTCCAGTAAGTCACTGGTAAGCCGGGAAGACGGGATGATATGAAGATGCCAGAGTCAGAAGACCTGCCCTTTTGTACGGATGTATAAGGTTACGAGAGATGACCTTATGCAAAGAGTCCTTTTAGGCTTCTAAAAGGCTTTATCAGGATGTCAGCTAACATGTGGGAATTGTTAGCAGGGCGTCTTTTTTATTGAAAGGAGAAAAAATATGTCAAAAGGACAAAAAAGAATTTGGAAACTGTCAATTGCGTTTGCATTGCTGTTTGGATTCGTGCCAACGGTCAATGCCATGCACATTATGGAAGGGTACCTTCCGGTAAGCTATTGCATTGCATGGGGAGTTTTATGCGTGCCGTTTTTAGTGGCAGGCTTTTTTTCCATAAAAAAGAAGTTAGGAGAGCAGGAAAGGGCAATTACCCTTCTTGCCATGTCGGGAGCCTTTATTTTTGTGATTTCCTCACTGAAGATTCCCTCTGTTACCGGAAGCTGTTCCCATATGACAGGAACCGGTCTTGGAGCAATTTTGTTTGGACCAAGCGCAGTCAGCATACTGGGTCTGATTGTTTTAGTTTTTCAGGCGATTCTGCTGGCGCATGGCGGGCTTACTTCCCTTGGGGCAAATACCTTTTCAATGGCGATTGCAGGACCGTTTCTTTCTTATGGAATTTATAAGCTGTGTACAGCATGTAAGGTAAACCGCAGGGTAAGCGTATTCCTTGCAGCAGCCTTAGGCGATATTTTTACATATTGTATCACGAGCGTTCAGTTAGCATTGGCTTTCCCGTCAGAGGAGGGCGGTGTGCTTGCTTCTGTAGGGAAGTTTCTGGGAGTGTTTGCACCGACCCAGCTTCCTCTTGCTATTATTGAAGGAATATTGACTGTTATCATTGTAATTGGTCTGGAAACCTATGCAAAACCGGAATTAAAGGCAGTTGGATTTGTAAAGGAGGCAAAATAAATGAGTAAGGATAGTAAAATTGTGGTTAGCTTGCTGGTAGTGGTAGCACTTATGATTATAATCCCGTTTCTTGCGCTAAGAGGAGCAGAATTTGGAGGCTCTGACGATGCGGGAAGCGTTATGGTAGAACAAATTGCAGGAGAATATGAGCCATGGTTCACTCCGGTGTTAGAGTCTGCTATCCATGGAGAAATTCCGGGAGAAATCGAAAGTCTTCTGTTCTGCGTTCAGACAGGCATCGGCGTAGGAATCATTGCATTTTGCATGGGAAGGCTGGTAGAGAGAAAAAAACAGGAAGAGAAAAAAGGCTAGGAGAAATAAAACCGGTATAAGATAAGAGCGGAAAGGGACAGCTTTATGGAAAGAAAAGGTTTATTGGTAGTCAGCTTTGGCACTACCTATCCGGATACAAGGGAAAAAAGCATAGGCGCTTTAGAAAAGGCGCTGAAAGAAGCTTATCCGAAGCATATTTTTTATCGTGCATATACAAGCGGAATGATTCGGAAAAAGCTAAGGGAAGAGGAAGGGGTTAAAGTGCCTTCTGTATCCGAGGCATTAAAGCAAATGCTTCAGGACGGCATTACAGAGCTTTTGGTGCAGCCCACCCATATTATTCCCGGCATCGAAAATGATAGGATGATAGAAGAAATCAGAAATCAAAAGAAACGATTTTCTTCTGTACTTATTGGAAGACCGCTTTTAGGAAATGTAAAAGATTATAAGCCTGCCATACATGCTGTCCTTTCTGATATAGATGAAGAACTATGGAAGAATCAGGAAAATACAGCTCTTGTATTTATGGGACATGGAAGCGAGCATGAAGCAAATGCGGCATACGCAAAGCTGCAAGAGGAGTTTTCAACGAAATATCCCAATATTTATATGGGAACTGTAGAAGGCACACCGGATTTTCAGGATGTACAAAAAGCATTGAAGGAAAAGCCATATAAAAAGATTGTGCTAAAGCCCTTTATGATTGTGGCAGGCGACCATGCCAGAAACGATATGGCAGGAGAAGAGAAAGGCTCATGGAAATCCATTTTGGAAAGTCAGGGATATGAAGTTACATGCATATTAAAGGGGTTAGGAGAAAATCCCCATATCCAAAGGCTGTTTATAGCTCACAGCAAAGAGGCGGCCCAATAGTAAGCAAATGCTAACTATATTTGCACATGGACGTAACAGTTCAGCTTGATTTTTGGAGATAGTGGATAAGTGGACGTGGGAGAGGGCAGAGCATAGGATAGTCAGCCATGGAATATTATTTTGCAATAATCAGAGAATAATATCCGGCCTGTTCCGGAATGTCCTCTAAGGAAGCATACTGTTTTTCATTTTCCATGCCGCAGTTTTCCACCATGGAAGCAGTAAGCCCATGCTCCTTTAAGGCAGCTTTTACAAAAGACAACTGCTTTCCGGATTTCATCATTATTTTCGTACCCGGATTTTCAAGAAAAGAAGTAATATCATAAGAACCGGGCAGAATGGTAATGGGTTCGCCCTGCTCTCCAAGATTTTTATGCAAAGCGGCTGCAGCAGCGCAAAAGGAAGGGATTCCGCTTATAATTTCACAGGAAAATCCATGTGCGCAAACAAGCCTTGCCACATAAAAATAAGTGGAATAAATGCAAGGGTCTCCCAGTGTTAGAAAACACAGGTTTTCCCCTCTGTTTAATACTTCTTCCACCATTTTTGCAGCCTTTTGATGGCTTTCTCTCAGCAGGCATTCATCCTTTGTCATAGGCATAGGAAGACATAAGATATTCTTATCCTCCAAAGCAGGCACCACCTGTCTGGCAATCTGATAAGAAGTACAGCTTTCCTTGTCCCTTGCGGGAATTGCAATATAACCGGTTTCCTTTATAAGCCGGACAGCCTTTAAAGTAATCAGCTCCGGGTCTCCGGGACCAACGCCAATGCCATATAAGATACCTTTCATAAGAAGTGCTCCTTTCACTGTTACCCGAAATTATTTTAGCATAGGTTTGGAGAATTGAAAAGATGAAGAGGGTATGATAAACTCTTGTGTAGGAAGTTGGATGGGGACGCAGGAGCAGCCCACAGGCGCCGGAGCGGGTTTCGTACAGAGCATGTTTTCTGCGTCGCCACGCTTTCGCTCTATAAAAACGCAACAGTGC